>NZ_AKJW01000019.1 GCF_000282135.1 Herbaspirillum sp. CF444 | reverse complement strand
GCGGCGGTCGCCGACGGCGTCGAAGTCGTGTCGGCCCAGCCTGCCGATATCGCCGAGACGCTCGGCGTCAACAGCAAGGCGCAACTGGCGCAACTGGAACGCGTCTACCAGCGTCGTATCGCCGACACGCTGCTGGAACAAGGCGTCACGCTGCTCGACCCCGCGCGCCTGGATGTGCGCGGCGCGCTGACCTGCGGCCGCGACGTCAGCATCGACGTCAACTGCATCTTCGAAGGCAAGGTCGAGATCGAAGACGGCGTCGTCATCGGCGCCAACTGCATCATCAAAAACGCCCGCATCGGCAAAGGCGCGCAGATCAAGCCGTTCACCCACATCGACGACGCCGTCGTCGGCGCGGCGGCGCAAGTCGGCCCCTATGCGCGCCTGCGCCCGGGCGCCGAACTGGGCGAAGACGTGCATATCGGCAACTTCGTGGAAGTCAAGAAGAGCAAGATCGCCGCCCGCAGCAAGGCCAATCACCTTGCCTACATCGGCGACGCCACCATCGGCTCGGGCGTCAACATCGGCGCCGGCGTCATCACCTGCAACTACGACGGCGTCAACAAGTTCGAGACCATCATCGAAGACGACGTCTTCGTCGGCAGCGACAGCCAACTGGTCGCCCCGGTGCGCATCGGCAAGGGCGCCACCATCGGTGCAGGCACCACCTTGACCAAGGATGCGCCGGCGGATCAGCTGACGCTCTCGCGCGCCAAGCAAATGTCGCTGCCCGGCTGGACCCGGCCGGTCAAGATCAAGAAATAAAGCGCGGCACTCGCCTCAGACGGCGATCCGCGTTTCGAACTTGCTGCGGTGGATGGAAAAATAGCTGCGCACGTTGCGCACGTTCTTGTGGGTGGCGAACAGGCGGTGCGCCAGCGCATGGTAGGCCGGCATGTCCGCCACCTGCACCATCAACACGAAATCCGGTCCCGGTGAGACGCGGTAGCACTGCAGCACCGCCGCCTCGCCCGCCACCAGCTCCTCAAACTCCACCTGCCGCTCGTCGCCCTGCCGATCCAGCGTGATCTCGACGATGGCCGTCAGCGCGGGACCGAGTTTCTCCGGCGCCAGCAGGGCCACCTGGCGCGCGATCACCCCCGCATCCACCAGACGTTTGACCCGGCGCAGGCAAGTCGGCGCCGACGCATGCACGCGCCCGGCCAACTGATGGTTGGTTTGCGAGGCGTCGTCCTGCAGGGCGTTCAGGATACGGCGATCGAGATCATCGATATCTATTTTTTCCATTTTTATTCAATATTTGAAATATTAATTCAACACGAATAGCCATTAGAATAATAATCCAAATATTGGATAAATTAGAAATCTTATTTCATATCACCTGCCATAAGATGAGCCCATTCACTCAATCACGAAAGGCAGCATATGTGCGGAATCGTCGGCGCCGTGGCGCAAAAGGATGTCACTCCAATTCTGTTGGAAGGATTGAAACGCCTCGAATACCGCGGCTATGACTCCTGCGGCGTGGCCGTGCACATGGACGGCAAGCTGCAACGCTCGCGCAGCACCTCGCGTGTTGCCGAACTGCAAAAGCAAGTCGCCGAAACCCATCTCGCCGGCTTCACCGGCATCGCCCACACCCGCTGGGCCACGCACGGCGCGCCGGCAACCCACAACGCCCATCCGCACTTTTCGCGCGACCGCATTGCGCTGGTCCACAACGGCATCATCGAAAACTACGAAGAGCTGCGCACGGAACTGCAAGGCGCGGGCTACGTCTTCGAAAGCCAGACCGACACCGAAGTCATCGCCCACCTGGTCGACCATATGTACACCGGTGACCTGTTCGACACCGTGCAACAAGCCGTGCGCCGCCTCACCGGCGCCTACGCCATCGCCGTCTTCTGCGTCGACGAACCGCACCGCGTGGTCGCTGCGCGCCAGGGTTCGCCGCTGATCCTCGGCGTCGGCGAAGGACAGAACTTCGTCGCTTCCGACGCCATGGCGCTGGCCGGCACCACCGACCAGATCGTCTACCTGGAAGAAGG
Source organism: Herbaspirillum sp. CF444 (assembly GCF_000282135.1). Lineage (GTDB taxonomy): Bacteria > Pseudomonadota > Gammaproteobacteria > Burkholderiales > Burkholderiaceae_D > Herbaspirillum. The sequence goes on along the minus strand of NZ_AKJW01000019.1, from coordinate 49,262 downwards.
CGACGTCGTCGACCTGCAACTGCAACGCTACTGGATCGTCGACGTCAACGGCAAGCCGGCCGAGCGCGAAGTCAAAACCGTGCACGCCTTCACCAGCGCGGTCGAGCTCGGCCCCTATCAGCACTTCATGCAAAAGGAAATCTTCGAACAGCCGCGCGCCATCGCCGACACGCTCGAAGGCGTCGACGGCATCATGCCCGAGCTGTTCGGCGACGGCGCCCACAAGATCTTCAAGGACATCGACTCCGTCCTCATCCTCGCCTGCGGCACCAGTTATTACTCCGGCCTGACCGCCAGATACTGGATCGAGTCGATCGCCAGGATCCCGGTCAACGTCGAAATCGCCAGCGAATACCGCTACCGCGACAGCGTCGCCAATCCGAAAACGCTGGTCGTCACCATCTCGCAAAGCGGCGAAACTGCCGACACGCTGGCGGCGCTCAAACACGCGCGCGCGCAAGGCATGGGCCACACGCTGACCATCTGCAACGTCGCCACCAGCGCCATGGTGCGCGAGTCCGAACTGGCCTACATCACGCGCGCCGGCGTCGAGGTCGGCGTCGCCTCCACCAAGGCGTTCACCACACAGCTGGCGGCACTGTTCCTGTTGACGCTGGCGCTGGCGCAAACCCGCGGCCTGCTCAGCGACGAACAGGAAGCCGCGCACCTCAAGGCGATGCGCCACCTGCCGGCGGCACTGCAAAGCGTACTGGCGCTGGAACCGAGCATCGTCGCCTGGGCCGAAGCCTTCGCACGCAAGGAAAACGCCCTCTTCCTCGGCCGCGGCCTGCACTATCCGATCGCACTCGAAGGCGCGCTGAAGCTCAAGGAAATCACCTACATCCACGCCGAAGCCTACGCCGCAGGCGAACTCAAGCACGGTCCGCTGGCGCTGGTCACGGAAGAAATGCCAGTCGTCACCATCGCACCGAACGACGCGCTGATCGAAAAACTGAAATCCAACATGCAGGAAGTCCGCGCCCGCGGCGGCCAGCTCTACGTCTTCGCCGACGCCGGCTCCAGCATCGTTTCCAGCGAAGGCCTGCACGTCATCCGCCTGCCGGAACACTACGGCCTGCTGTCGCCGATCCTGCACGTGGTGCCGCTGCAGTTGCTGGCGTATCACACGGCACTGGCGCGCGGCACTGACGTCGACAAGCCGCGTAACCTGGCGAAGTCGGTGACGGTCGAATAAGGTTGGGGCGCATCGTTGACTAGAGCTAATAAAGTTGGTCGGGTCCGAATAAGATTGGTCGAGCTAACGTTTGACTAAAGCTGATGAAAGTTGGTCGAGCTGAGAGTTAGATAAATGTGTGAGCCGGACAGGCTTTGCAATCTCCAAATGGGCAGCATCGACCCTATGTACTAATATTTCGCGCGTTTCTCGAACACATCTTTCATGACGGGAACCGACGAAAACGCATTCGGCCAGCCGGCGTAGAATGCCAAATGCGTAATAACTTCTGACGCTTGGGCCTCTGTCAAGCCATTATCCATCGCGCGATTTAGGTGGTAAGTGATTTGCGGAAAATGGCCTGCGGCAACCAGAGCGCTGACGGTGACCAGACTGCGGTCACGCGGCGCCAACCCCGAGCGTAGCCAAAGGTCCTTAAAAAGAACGTCGGTGGTGAACTGCACCAGACCGGGCGCGACCTTGCCGGCGCTCTGCTCGGCCATCGCAGCGCGCTGCGACTCTGTAGTCTCGTCGATCTTAAGGAATGCAACCGCTGCGCCAAGCAACGACGCTGGCTCCACGGAGCGGCGCGTAAAGAGCGGTTGCGCAACTTCAATCGCTGACATGGCTGCGCCCCACCCGGAATAGAAAGCCAGATGCGTAATGATTTCAGAAATCTCCGCTGTACTCACGCCGTTATCCAGCGCGAACTCCAGGTAGAAATCGAGCTCTGCAGTATGGTTGCGGGCGATAATGGCCGACAGCGTGACGATGCTGCGATCACGCTTCGACAGGTCCGGCCGTTGCCAAAGCGTTCCAAATAGAACGCTATCGGTATAGCTGCCAAGTGCGGGCGCAATCCTCTTCATGGCTTGCCGCGCTTCCGGCGCTGCGGCGAGCGATTGTTGATTCAGATCGGTCATGGAAATCCTTTCAATATTAGTCGCTGGCGCGCGTGGTCAATGTGATGGATGGTCCGAATGTCAGGAGCGGTCCGAGCTCTTTCATCACTTCGGCCACATGGGGATGCGCGGCATGGCTGTTGACGGCGGCATCATCGACCCAACCGTCGATGATGAAAAAAATGTCGGGCGCATCGACTTGCTGGTACAGGTCGTAATACAAGCAGCCCGGTTCCGCGCGTGCCGGCTGCACGAATCGCAGGATCAGTTCGCGCACGCGCTCGCGGTCCTTTGATTCGCAGCGTAGTTCGCAAATGATGTGACGTTCGTTCGACTTGGCGTTGTTCATGGCGCTATTCTCAGTTCTTCCCCGCGTAGACGCGCGTCATGCCGCCGTCGACGATCAGGTCGATGCCGCGAATATAGTTGCTCGCATCGGACGCCAGGAACACGACGGCATTGCCGATGTCGCGCGTGGTGCCGACGCGTCCCGCCGGAATCTCGGTGGCGACGCGGGCCACATAATCGGCCACATCCTGGTCGCTCATTTTTTGTTCCTTGCCGTAGCCTTCGGTGGGCACGACACCCGGGCTGACTGTGTTGACGCGGATATCGCGATCGCGCAAGTCAGTGGTCCAGCTGCGCGCAAGCGAGCGCACCGCTGCCTTGGTGGCCGCGTAGACGCCAAAGCCTTTCAGGCCCATGTCGGCGGTGATGGAAGCGTTCAGGATAACGGACGCACCGTCGCGTAACACCGACAATGCGGTCTGCATCGTCAGCACGACGCCTTTAACGTTGATCGACAGTTCACTGTCGATCTGCTCTTCAGTCAATTCCGCCAGCGGCGTGGCGTGGCCGCCACCAGCATTGGCGAACAGGATGTCGAGCTGGCCATGAGCCTGCTTAATGGTGTCAGCCACGCGCTGCATGTCTGCCTTGACGGACGCGTCGGCCTGGACGCCGATGGCGCCCTTACCCAATTTTTCCACCGCGTTATCAAGCACTTCGCGGCGACGGCCAGTGATGTAGACTGTTGCGCCTGCTTTGATCAGGCACTGGGCCGCGCCGAAGCCAATGCCGGTCGTGCCGCCGGTGACGAGTGCGATGCGCCCGTTGAGAGTATGTGAAGTCATGTTGTGTTCCTGCGTTGAAGTGGGCGCGCGTGCATCCGTTGGAGACTTCTCCTGGAAAGACGCGCGATAGCAAGATGGTTTAGCGGTTAATGGTCTTCATCATCTGTGCGTTGTAGCGCTCGCCTTGTACCTGCACCCTTGCCAGCACGTCTGCCAGCGCCTTGATATCTTCCGACGTCAGGAGAACCTCGGCGCCGCCGACGTTCTCTTCCAAGCGGTGCAGCTTGGTCGTACCAGGAATCGGCGCAATCCACGGCTTCTGGGCCAGCAGCCACGCCAGGGCCACCTGTGCCGGCGTGGCACTCTTGCGGGCGGCAACTTCGCCGATCAGGGTCACCAGGTTGTGATTGGCTTCACGAGCTTCGTCGGCAAAACGCGGCAGGTTGTTACGCACGTCACCTGCTGCGAAGGTCGTGCCACCGTCGATCTTGCCGGTCAGGAAGCCTTTGCCGAGCGGGCTGAACGGAATGAAACCGATACGCAGCTTTTCCAGCAGCGGCAGGATTTCGTGCTCCGGCTCACGGGTGAACATCGAATATTCGCTTTGCAGGGCCGACAGAGGCTGCACGGCGTGAGCGCGGCTGATGGCGTCCACGCCGGCTTCGCACATACCGAAGTATTTGACCTTGCCTTCCGCGATCAGGTCGCGCACGGCGCCGGCAACGTCTTCCATCGGCACGTTCGGATCGACACGGTGCTGGTAGAACAGGTCGATGCGATCCGTTTTAAGGCGCTTGAGCGACTGTTCCGCGACCTGGCGGATACGCTCAGGGCGGCTGTCCAAGCCCGCTTTAGGATCGCCATCTTTGAAGCCGAACTTTGTGGCGATGACGACCTTGTCACGGAACGGCGCAACAGCTTCTCCTACCATTTCTTCATTTGCTTGGCCATATGCTTCGGCGGAGTCAAACAATGTCACCCCACGCTCAAAAGCGGCACGGATCAAGGCAACAGCACTACTCTTATCGGTTGCCGGACCGTAGCCAAACGTTAAACCCATGCAACCGAGTCCGATTGCTGATACTTCTAAACCACTGTTTCCCAATTTACGTTGTTGCATGTCGCGCTCCTAAAAAGGGCCGGCCAAGGATGTGTGAAGTAGCCGGCAGAACCTGTTGACTCACTATAGGCGCGGACAGTTCGTACGTGAAGGCATATACTCCGAATACCCATATGCAGAATTTCGATAAATGGAACGTATAAATCTTAATAATGTGGCAGCTTTTGTCGTGGTTGCTCGGGAGCGGAGCTTTACTCGGGCCGCGGCACAGCTCGGCCTGTCACAGTCGTCCTTGAGCCACACAATTAGCGCGCTCGAAGCAAAGCTGGGAATACGGCTGCTGACGCGGACGACGCGCGGCGTGTCGCCCACTGACGCTGGGGAGCGCCTACTGGCAACAGTCGGCCCGTACTGTGAAGGCATCGAGGCCGGATTGGCGTCGCTAAGCGAAGAGCGTGACAAACCGGCCGGCACGATCAGGATCAGTTCACACGACCATGCAGTCCGTACGATCTTATGGCCGAAGTTGTCCGCGCTGCTGCCCACCTATCCTGATTTAAAGGTGGAATTCTCAATCCACTACGGCCTTATCGACATCGTTGCCGAACGATTCGACGCAGGGGTGCGCGTTGGCGACCAAGTGGCAAAAGACATGATCGCGGTCCGCATCAGCCCAGACTTCCATATGACGGTTGTCGGCTCGCCTTCCTATTTCTCAGCACGGTCGGCACCGATAGTCCCTCAAGACCTCCTGACTAAACACAATTGCATCAACTTGCGCCTGCCTACACATGGTGGACTTTACGCATGGGAATTCGAAAAGGCAGGTCAGGAATTGAGCGTGCATGTGCAAGGACAACTCATTCTCAACACATCGTCAGAGATACTGACAGCTGCGCTTGAAGGATATGGCTTGGCTTACGTACCTCAGGACGTCGCCGACCGATACATCGCAACTGGCGATTTGGTCCAAGTGCTCGACGACTGGCGGCCAACTTATCCTGGCTATCATTTGTATTATCCGAGCAGGCGAAATGCGTCTCCGGCATTTATGCTTGTGTTGGAGGCTCTGCGGTTAAAAAACTGATGGGGCAGGTGTAATGAACGTCGAAGGAAGAAATAGCTCCGACCAACTTTGGACGCTTCCTGTGTTCTATCAAAATCAGATGCTTACGCCTTCGATTTGCGCTCAACTTTATTCGCTCTCGTCACCGTTGCTTTCCTTCTGTGCAGTTATGGTTTTGGATTGCGTGGTAACGGAATCTGGTTCGGTTTGTGCCTTAGCGAGTGTGCTCTTGTTGAAGCGCCTCAAAGTTGATTTATTAACCGCGAATCCAAGCTTATAGTTCTTGACTTCTTGTAGACGCCTACAATTGAGAACAAGCAACGCTTCTGCGATAAGAGTTAAAGTCCGCAACCGGCCAACACCGAATGTCCCGAGGCATGAAGATGACGATGTTTGACAACAAACTAAAAAACCGCGACTTGCCCAAGCGGTCGCGGTACGGTTCGTGACAGTAATAACTTCCGTTATCCACCCGAACGATTGAGCCTCTGTGCAGCCTCGGCAACCATCGATTCTCGCAGTGCGCGGCGCTTGCTTGAGTCCTTGAGGACGGCCGCGACAATGTCAGGTGGCGACGTATAAGGGGTGCCACCGGCAAACGGCGGTGCCGGATCGTATTCCATCGCCAACTGGATTTTTTGCGCCGTTTCAAGGCCGGCAATATCGGCCACGACACGAAGAGCCATATCGATGCCGGACGTCACGCCGCCGGAAGTATAGATATTCCCGTCCCGAGTCATCCGGTCATTGGAGACGGTGGCGCCAAACTGCGTCAACATGTCGCGCGCTTGCCAGTGACCGCCGGCGCGCTTTCCTTTTAAAACTCCCGCAGCACCCAGCAGTAAGGAGCCGGTACAGACGCCAAATACATAGTCGCATTTGGCACTTTCCTTGCGCACGTACTCTACCCATTCCGGATCCAGCATCGCGGTATCGATACCAGTCCCACCTGGTATGACCAAAATGTTCGACGGTTTGGCGGTCGCTCGCGTGACGTTGGGCAACAATCGCAATCCACGATCAGTGCGTACCGCCTCCGGCGTAGCGGCGACCAGGTTGACTGTCCATCCCGGCGTTCGCGCCAGCACCTCGTAGGGGCCGGTAATGTCGAGCTGGACCATGTCAGGAACCGTGATGATATTCACGTGCATGGATCTGTCTTTTGAAACACCCTGGGCCAGTAACGGACGTTCATAACATCATTTGGCTGCACCTTTGCGGCAATTCGCACACCCCGAACAAGAAATTCCGAAATTCCGCAATTGATTGATAGTGACGAAATGAAAGAAGCAATGAAATCAATATGTTGGAATTTTCGATGTGAACTCCTTCGACTGGCTCGATACTTGCAGTACCTTTCCCAGGCCAAATCTGGAAGACGGCATTCATACCGAGAACCGTCAATGTCGCTTGATTGCCGGTTCCTGAATGGAATCTGCAATGCAGACGCGAGCCTGAACCGCATGCATATTTGCTGCGCATTTTTATAAATAGAAAATGAGGAGACATCATGAATTTTCCTGAAATGTACCGGCCGGAAATCTTTATAGCCAGACTCCGCCGCATCCCGATGCCGAAGCGTCCCGTTATTGCCTTTGTCGCGTGTTGCCTGGTGTCGGGTGCAGCGCTGGCACAGGGCAAGCCTGTCGTGCAGTTCATCGCCACCGGCGGCACCATTGCCATGAAAATCGATCCCGTGACCAAGGGAGTGGTTCCGGCGATTTCCGGCGATGACCTGATGAAGACGGTGCCGGATGCCGCGAAATTTGCCACGATTGAAGTGAATAATTTCTCCAACATGTCGGCCAACTATGTAGAGCCGAAATGGTGGTCGCGTTTGACCAAGGCGGTCGATGATGCGCTTGCCAGGCCGGAAGTGGCGGGGGTAGTCGTTTCGCAAGGCACAGACACCATGGAAGAGACTGCTTACTGGCTTGATCTGACCGTCAAGTCCGACAAGCCCGTGGTGCTCATCGGTGCGCAACGCAACGCATCGGAATCCGACTTTGACGGGCCGCGCAACCTGCTCAACGCCATTCGTATCGCCACGAGCGCAGACGCCAAGGGCAAGGGCGTGATGGTGGCGATGAACAATCAGATCAACGCCGCCCGCAGCGTGACCAAAACGCACACCGGCGATGTGGAAACCTTCAAATCCGGCGATTTCGGTTTCCTTGGCGAAGTGTGGGATGACAAGGTGGTGTTTTCACGGACGGCGTTGCGCCGCCAGCATATCGATATCGGTACAGGCGAGATGCCGCGCGTGGAAATTCTCTCCATGTTCGGCGGTGCCGACGGAGCATTGCTGCGCTACGCGGTGGACCAAGGCGCCAAGGGAATCGTCGTGCAGGCGACAGGCATGGGAAACATGAATGTTTCCATGTTCGAGGCGGTGAAATATGCTTTGTCCAAGAACGTGCCCGTGGTGATCTCGACCCGCGTCTATAACGGCCGCACCATGCCGGTTTACGGTTTTCCCGGAGGCGGCAAGACGACATTCGACGCCGGCGCCGTGATGGCAGGAGACCTGAGCCCGCAGAAAGCGCGTTTGCTCCTCATATTGTTGCTGCATCAGGGAAAGACAAGCAAGAACGAGCTGCAAGCCGCGTTCGATTATTAGAGACGGCTGGCCGGGAATCGACTCCGTGCGGCACAGGTTGCGCTACCGCCGCTCGCGCTGCGCAGCGCCTGGCAGCAAGCGACTCTATCGTTAGCCGGAAATGCAAAGGCCCCTCATCCAGGGGCCTTTTCCTTTTTCTATTCCGCTTTCTCGCGAAGCGACTGCCGGCTTACGCGTCGGTCAGGACTTCGCCGATATTACGGTTCAACACATCAAGATTGTTCATCAGGATGTCTGCCTTTGGCATGCTGATGCCGCACAGTGAGACGATCTGCCGGCTGACCTCCATTCCGCTCGTTCGAAGCGCTTTTCCGGCCTTTGTCAGCGTCAAAATACGATTGCGCTCGTCGTGCGGGTTCCTGCTTCGAATAACATAACCGTTGACTTCCAGCCGCTTGACAAGCGGAGTCACGGATCCGGCATCCAGATGAAGACGTTCGGCCAAGTCTTTCATCCCAATCCCCTCCTCCTCCCACAAGACCACCATCACCAGATACTGCGGGTAGGTCAAATTGAGTGGTGCCAGTAACGGTTTGTATAGCTGGGTCATCTTCAACGAAGTTGAATAAAGTTTAAAGCAGAGATGCTCACTCAGTGTTGGCGGACTTTCCGGCTTCATTTTCCTCCCTCTGCAGGGTGCAATTCCGATTGGTAGATATCCTATTGTATCAAAATTAATTTGCGCGCTAATAAATTAAATGATGTGGGGCGCGGATGGAAAGCATGACCATGTCCGCGCCCCGCGGGGCGTAATTATTTGCTTTCCGCGATTGCTTTCGCGGCCTTTTCGATCAGCGCCGCCACGACCTCGGGATGCGATACGTACACCGCATGGCTGCCGGGAACTTCAACAGTTTCGGCCTTGATGCGCTTCGCCATGAACCGCTGGACTGCCGGCGGGATCATCTTGTCGTCCTTGGTGAGCAGATAGTAGCTGGGCTTGACCTTCCATGAAGCCTCGGTCACGGTGCCGGTCAGCGCTCCCAGGCCCCAAGGCACTTGCGAGTTGGCCATGAAGCTGGCTTTTTTGGGATCGACATCCGCTGCAAACGACGCTGCGAACTTGGCCTGATCCAGCAGCAGGAAGCCATCAACCGGAGGCAGGATCGGCGGCACCGGCGCGTCCGGAGCGGGGTTCTTGATCAGGGTTTCAACCGATTCGCCCTTGTCCGGAGCAAATGCAGCCACATACACCAGTCCCTTGACCTTGGGAGCATTGCCGGCTTCCGTGATGACCGCGCCGCCGTAGGAATGACCGACCAGCAGAACGGGGCCTTGCTGGGCATTGATGACACGCTTGGTATACGCAACATCGTCCGCCAGGCTGGTGGTCGGATTCTGGACGATGCTGACATTGTAGCCGTCCTGCTTCAGGATGTTGTGGACACCTTCCCAGCCGGATCCGTCGACAAAACCGCCGTGCACCAAAACGATAGAAAGTACTAATGAGTTCATGATGATTTCCTTTATAAGATGAGATGAAGAATCAATGTAAAGACACGATAAAAATAGTAGGCAATTAAATTGTAAGCAATATATTTGACGCCAATCGCCTGTTTCCGAGCGCCTGAGTGACAATATACTTAGCGCGCTAATAATTGTCAACAACTTTATCAATGACGCCAAATACCAACAATGCAAATTTGATAAGGATTATTCGCTATTTGCTTGACGCCAATAAATACCAGCGGAATGCTTCCATCAATCTGTTGCATCACCGGTTGAATCAGCAGCCGGGAGCAGGTATGGGAAATGTCCAAAAACGCTGCACGGCGATCCCTCCCTTACCAGCAACGATCCATCGGCTAGTCTTTGAGAGAACGCAAAGTTTCTGCCACGTCTGTCGCCGTCCCGGCGATCATCTGCCGACAGGCCGCCACCATCTCCGCGACCCCGCCCGGAGTGCGCATCCGGCGCTCTGTCCGTCCTGCCGCCGCCTTTCCATCCGCCAGCCTGGTCACGACCCAGCTGGCGCGGACATCGACACGCCCGTCGAATTCGAGAGACATCTGCAGAACGTCGATATTGATACGATAACGCGGCTTCGCATCGCGCATCGACTGGTGGTAGGTGTCGATGGCGCTCAGGTCAGTTTGCAGCCGCTCGGAAATGGCATCCCGCAATGCATCGGGAAGCGGCGCTCCCCAGCGGGCCTGTTCGAGCAACCTGAAACTTCCGTCACCGTTTCCGATCGCCAGGTTGGAGCGATTCAGGTGTTCGGGTACGCGCACGGGAGCGACTTCAATCAACATCGGTGCCGTCGGCAAGAAGGTCCGCGAGTCCGCTACGACGTCCGGCAACAGCGTGTAGTAGCGAGGATCCGGCGATGCACAAGCGGAGAGTACAACTGTCATGACAACGAAAGCCGGGAAGGAAAACCGCAGACGGATGCCGGCGGTCATGGCGCCTCCTCCCTGACCTTGCCGCGTATCAGCGCCTCCGGATGGCGTTCCAGATAGTCGGTCAAGGTCCGCAACGATGCCGCTGCGCGCGTCAGTTCCTGCAGCGTCCTGCGCGTGTCCTGCTGCAACGGCGCATCTGAAGAAAGCGTGCTGTTGGCGGTTTGCAGCATCTTGCGCGCATCCTGCATCGCCGCCGCGAACTCCGGTACAACATTGCCGTTGAGTTGCACCAGCAGCTTGTCTGCATTGTTGAGCGTCTTGTCCAGCGACGCCATGGAAACACGCAATTCCCGAGCGATATCATCGAAGGGAATCTTGTCGATCCTGGCGACGATATTTCCCAGCTTGGTTTGCAGCTCATCGAGTCCGCCGGGCATCGTCGCCAGTTCCGGCATCGGCCCGTCGATATTTACTTTGGCCGCAGGCGCATTGGGAAAGAAATCGAAGGCCACATATAGCTGGCCGGTCAGCATATTGCCGGTGCGAAGCTGTGCGCGCATGCCTCGCTTGTTCATGGTTTCTGCAATATCGCGCGCGTATCGTTTGTTTCTCAGCTCGCCGACGTCAAGGCCGATGCGTGACGGATAGAGTTCGATCACTACCGGAAAGCGGAACATTTTTTTCTCGCGTACATAGTCGATGCCGATGGAGCGGACCTGGCCGATCACGATCCCGCGAAAATCCACCGGCGATCCCGGCGACAAACCCCGTACGGATTGATCGAAGTTGAGCACGGCAAGTTCAGGCGCGAGCTCGTCGCGCGGCTTCATTGCCTCCGCCTGGTCGGCGGCCAGCATGAACTCCGCGTTTTCGTTGGCAAGCGCCGCGTTTATCGGATGATCCGGTTCCTGAAAAGCCACGCCGCCAAGCAGTACGGTGGCCAGTGCCTGTGTATTGAGCTTGATGCCGCCGGCGTCGAGCTTGAGGTCGACCCCGCTTGCGTGCCAGAAGCGGGTGTCCGTCGTGACAAGCTTGTCGTAGGGCCGGTTGACGAATACGCGCAAAGAGATTCCCCGGGCGTCCGGATTCAACCGGTATGCCACGACCTGGCCGACCTGCATGCGCCGGTAATAGACCGGCGAACCGATATCCAATGAACCCAGGTCGGCAGCGCGCAATGTAAATTGCTTGCCCGATACATCCGTCGTAATGGCCGGCGGCACTTCCAGTCCGTTGAATTTCTTGACGCGTATCGCCGATTTCCCCGCGTCCACACCGATATAGGCGCCGGACAGCAGGGTCTCCAGTCCCGAGACGCCGGAGACGGCAAGACGAGGACGCACCACCCAGAAACGCGTATCTCTGGCCAGGAAGCTTTCAGCATCGTTGGACAACGCGATGACCGCGATCACATGCGAACGATCTTGCGCCAGATGTACTGATTTCACGCGACCGATGTCGACGGATTTATAACGTACGACCGTCTTCCCCGGCGTCAGCCCTTCCGCGGTACGAAAGGTGACGCTGATCTCCGGCCCGTTCTGCAGCAGCGTATGAATCAATAGCGACAGACCGACGACAGCGGCGATGAGAGGTATCAGCCAAACCAGCGATGGCAACCAGCGCACAGGTTGGCGAATGTCCGGGGAGACCGGCGCAGGCGTGGAGTCAGGTTCGCTCATCGGTTTGATCGAGAATGGTCCATGGCAGACGAAGATCCAAGCACTGCGAAGCCGGCATCGTCAGCACCACCATGGCGCCGACGAAGATATCGGGCATGGACCGGCGACCGACGATTTCCACGATCCGATGCGAAGGATCCGTCCTGGCCGGCACTTCTCTCTCGATAAGGTTGCGCGCGACATGCATCGAAGCCTCCGATGAATGAATCCTGCCTGTCCGGCCAGATGATTATTTCAGCTGTGCAACCAAGGCCTCCGCCCCTTTGTCGATGCCTGTTTTGGCAGCGCTGAGCGAACCGAAGGTAGCGCCAACATTCATCGCATTGGGATACTGCTTTGTCACGAACGCCTTCAATAGCTGATTGTTCGTGGCGTCATAGATTTCGACCGAATAACTGACCGATCCCATGAGCACTCCCTCCTTGCCTCGTATCGACTGGACCACGTTATATGGCATTCCGGCCAGATCGAAACGGGTTACCGTCGACGCCACGGCAGTGTTGGTGTCTGCTCCGGCCAACGTCAATCTGAGCTTGAGGGTGTTGGGCCCGGCGCCGGAGACCAGCCGGAATCGCTGGCCCAGCGCTTTTCTGAATGTGGCGCCCATATAGCGGGCAAGTTCCTGCTTGTCGGCGTCCGACAAATCGCCAAACTGATGATCAGGGCCGCGATAGACAACGACGGGCTCCATGACGATGGCTGAATAGCCACTCCAATTCGCGGCGGAGGAATAGACGAAAGGCGTCTTGTCGGCGTCCTCTTGCGAACTCGGTTGCAATTGAGCGGCGGAGCTGAGATTGGCATAAGGGACAGGTTTGGTGGTGCTGCAGGCTGAAAGCGCCACGCAAAATGCTGCGATAGTGACCACTCGGCCGGATCTGATGGATGTGAACATGTCGATTCCTTCGGATGAATGCGGATTGTTGCTGCGGATTGATGCGCCTTGCCTGGCCTTCGGCCCTTGCTGCGCCGACTCTGGCGAGAAATATAGCACTAAATTCGACATTTACAAACCGTCTAGTCGGTTTTTATTTGAATTAATGCATACCAGCCTCAGAAACTGAAACAAAGAATGCGGCCGAAGAGAGGAATCAGGCAGGAAGCGACTGGCGAACGTCAGGATTGCCGCAGCAGATGCAAGCTATTGCCGAAGAAAGGGAGACTGGCATGGCCCGCGCGGTGGACGCCGACATGGCGTTCATCGCGCAGGCAGGAGGATTGTTTTTATGGCTTGGAGAAAGCCTGCCATTGCCGGCTGTCGAGCAAGCGCTCAAACAAGCGTTCGCGCTCGTCCGGCGACAAAGGGCAAAAACCGAAAATGGCCGTCAGAATCATCCCTCGAGTGGCCATCCAGCGCAGCGTCGCCAGTTCAGGATCCGCGGCTTCAGCCCGGATCGCTTCAAGCCGCTTGGCATCGAGTTCACGAAACATGGATAAAAGTCCGGGGTCTTCCCCGATGACGCCGAGGATGGCAAACACCACGGATTGCTGCTGAGAGACGGCCTCACGCGCGACGGCAATCTGCGCGGCAAGCTCAGGCTCGACCAAACTGGCGCCATGTTCTGCCTGATAGGCTTTCGAGAAATTTTCAAAATAACTGACCTGATGCTCCAGCAACGCCTTCAGGACTGCAGCCTTGGTCGGAAACTGATGCATCAGTCCCCCTTTGCTCATGCCGCCTTCGCGCGCGATCGCGTCAAGCGTCAGCCGCTTGGGACCATCGCGCACGATAATGGTTAATGCCGCCTGAATCACGGTATTGCGAGTTCGTTCCGACCGGGTTGTGTTGTCCATTTTCTGCTTCTGTAGGCTAAGAGCACGACGATAGCCCGAACTATAACCAAAAACAATCCAACCGCTCCGGTTTTACGTCGCACGTCCGCCCCGAATGGCGCCCGCTTGCATCAAAGGAAATAGGTCCCGTGATGCCGTTGCATTGAATTTCATGCAGGGCATTGACAACTTTGTCTCGCATCACAGAATCTGCTTTCTCGATGGCCGCAATCAATTGGCCCGCATTGCTTTACAACGCAATGCGGGCCAATCGTCGGTTACGCGGTATTCGCCATTTTTCCTGAAACAGCAGGTATCGCTTTTGCCGGCAACAGCACGGAGATGGCGGCAGTCAGCACCAGATTCAAGGCCAATGCGATGAGACCGATATAGACCGGATAGGTATTGCCGGCGATCTGAAGTGCAAAGATCGGTTTGAGTCCCTGGATATAGACCAGGCTGGTGCCCAACGCAATCCCCGCCAACCATCCGACAAACAGCGCCGGCAGTCTGAGCCGCTTGGTATATAGCGTCAGCACGATGGCAGGCAAGGTCTGCAGGATCCAGACGCCGCCCAGCAATTGAAGATCAATCGCAAATTTGGTGGGCAAGAAAACGATAAAACCCAAGGCCCCCAGTTTGACGAGGAGCGATACCAACTTCGCATTCTGGCTTTCTTGTTTGGCGGTCAGCTTGGGATTGACCAGCGGCTTCCACAAATTGCGCGTGAACAAATTGGCCGAACCGATCGACATGATCGCCGCGGGAACCAGCGCGCTGATGGCAATCGCGGCCGCCGCAAAACCCACGAACCATGACGGAAACAGCTGTGCGAACAAGGCGGGCACGACCTCGGTATTGTTTGTCACCTTGACGCCGGCGGCAATCGCCATGTAACCCATCAACGCGATCAAGCCCAACAACACCGAGTAAACCGGCAGCAGGATTGCATTCTTCTTGATCGTTTTTTCGCTCGACGAACTCAGGATGGCAGTCATCGTATGCGGATACATGAAGGCTGCCAGCGCAGAGCCGAGCGCCAGCGAAGCATAGGCGAAGACTTGCGAGGGTTGCAACGTCAAACCGGTGACGCCGCCCTTGGCGGCGAAATAGGCGCCGGCAGAATCGAATACCGAGGCATAACCGCCGAGTTTGCTTGGAATCAGGCACACCGCCACGATGACCACGATGTAGATCATGATGTCCTTGACGAAAGCAATCATCGCCGGCGCGCGGATGCCGCTGGCGTAAGTGTAGAAAGCCAGAATCAGGAAAGCCACCGTCAACGGAATCTCGCCGGAAATACCCAGGCTCTTGATGACGACCTGCATGCCGATAAGCTGCAACGCGATGTAGGGCATCGTCGCCACGATGCCTGTGACGGCAATGGCGGCGGCAAACCATTTACCGCCGTATTCGCCCTGGACGTAGTCGGCTGCGGTGATGTGATTGCCTTTATGGCAGGCCTTCCACAGACGCGGCATGACTAGGAAAACAAACGGATAAACGATGATGGTGTAAGGCAGTGCGAAAAAGCCGTAGGCACCCACGGCATACACCAGCGCCGGCACCGCGATGACGGTATAGGCTGTATAAAAGTCGCCGCCGATCAGGAACCAGGTGATCAGGGTGCCAAACTGACGGCCTCCCAAACCCCATTGATGCAGGTCATTCAGATCGCCGGCTTTCCAGCGGGACGCCATGAAGCCAATCACGGTGACGAGCGCAAAAAATCCCAGGAAAACAGTGAGTGCAATGATGTTCAAAGTGACGGGCATTATCTATCTCCCTTGTAGACGATCAGAATGATGAAAGAAGTCAGAGGGACCCATAAGAATTGATACCAGTAAAAAAAGGGAAAGCCGAACAAGGCAGGCTTGCTGAAGTTGTAGAACGGCAGCCACAACAACGCGATAAACGGAATCAACAGCAACAAATGCAGATAACCCGCACGGGATGCGACGGGACTATCCACCGGGGTTTCGGTGTCAGACGACATGAGATCTCCTTGGTTTTTATGGAAGGACGGGCGATGAATGCATCGTATTTTCCAGCGCAGCGAGAGCACGGGCGGCGCAGGCGTTTGCTTGATTTTTGAATGCCGACACGGCATTGCCGATCAGCTCCGACAAAAAGCCCGGATTGAGCCTGGTCGACATAGTTGAATTTTTCATGCGCTCTCCTCTTTGGCACTGCAAACATTTCTCGCGCGCTGAGTCAATCAGCGTCGGAAACAGAGGGCGTCGCCTGGCGTCGGATCGATAAGGCGATCCACAAAAAAACAATGGATGCCCACCGTTCCGCCATGCTTGTCACCCGCTTGCGAGCGCGTCTCCTGATATTTAAAATTATTTTTATTGGTATTTGAATGTGCCGTAGTATTCGGATTTACGTCACATAGAACAAGCGTGCGATCACGTAGAACGTCTGCGTAGTAATACGTAGATCTGCCTGAAAAACGACACGAGGCGACACAAGACAAGAGCAGCAGCCAGTGCTGCCGCGGGAGACGAATTGCCAAAATGAAACTCAGACACAAGCTTATTTTTTTTGCCGTCACACCGTTGATGATTGCTTTTTGTGTGATTGCACTGGTGGTCAGGCATCAGACGATACAGCTCGGCGCGCAGCAACGCTTATCGATAGAACAGGCATATCAGAGCAGCAAGGATGCCGAGTTGCGGCATTACGTCGATCTGGCGGAGCACGCCGTTTCCCATCTCTATGACTCGGGCCTGAGCGACGCCGCCACCAAGCGCGCCGCCATGCATATCCTGGCGCAGCTTGACTATGGCAACGACGGATACTTTTTTGTCTACGACTTTGCCGGCAACACCGTGATGCATCCGCGCCAACCAGAACTGCTGGAAAAAAATCTGTGGGACTGGACCAACGTTGACGGCACCAAGACCATTCAGCTGTTGATTGCGCGCGCCAGGGCCGGCGGCGGCTACGAACGATACTTGTGGAAAAAGCCGTCGAGCAATACCGTCGCCCCTAAACTTGCGTATGTCATTGCCCTGCCGAAATGGGGCTGGATTATCGGCACCGGCATTTATCTCGACGACGTCGATGCGGCGCTGACCAAGATTGACCAACAGATCTCCGGACACGTGCGCGATACGATGTCGCTCATCGGCGCCATCGCCATCATGAGCGTGGTGGCGATCGCCTGTTGCGGGCTGTTTCTCAATCTCAGCGAACACCGCGTGGCGGATGCCAAATTGAGGGAGCTGGCGCAACGCGTGGTGGTATCCCAGGAAGAGGAACGCGCGCGCGTGTCGCGCGATTTGCACGATGGCGTCAGCCAGTACCTGGTCTCCATCAAACTGCAAACGGAAGCGGCCATCATCAAGCTCGATACGCCGGAGCAGCTTTCCTCGGCGCGCGCGTCATTCGAACGCACCGTCAACCAAATGCATGATCTGCTGGGGGAAATCAGGCATATCTCGCATGACTTGCGGCCAGCGATTCTGGACGATCTCGGCTTGTCCAGCGCATTGCAACATCTGTGCGAAGAATGGGAAGCCCATTCGGGACCGAAGATCGACTTTATTTCCGATGGCGCCTCGACGGCCTCGTCGGTGGTCGTCAATACCGTGCTGTTCCGGATCGCGCAAGAAGCCCTGAACAATGTGCGACGACATGCGCAAGCTTCCCATGTATCGCTGGAGCTGCTGGACGACGGTGCGTGTTTCACGCTGACGATCCGGGACAACGGCGTCGGCTTCGATACCAGCCTGATCGCTCAACATCCGACACGAGGCATCGGCCTCAGGAATATGTCGGAGCGACTGGCCGCGGTGGGTGGTCGCTTTGCGATTTTTTCATCACAAACGGGGACGACGGTGCAGGCTAAAGTTGCGCACCTATCCAGGGTGGAGGCACATGTCTGACGCAATTGCAGTGACCAATATCATGATCGTGGATGATCATCCGATGATCCGGGAGGGATTGCGCGTCCGTCTCGAAAGCGTGCCCAGCCTGCGGGTCGTGGCCGAAGCCGGCGGCGCCGATGAAGCGCTGGCCCATGCCGCCCGGCATGACGTCCATCTGGTGCTCATGGATATCAATCTGCGCGGCATGAACGGCATTGAACTGACTGCTGCGTTTCATGCAATGTTTCCGGGGATAGCGGTGTTAATCCTGAGCATGCATGACAAAGCCGAGTACGTCATGCAATCCATACGCGCCGGTGCACGCGGCTATATTCTGAAGGACGCGCCGGGCAACGATATCGTGCGCGCCATCGAAACGGTGTTGTCCGGCGGGATTTATTACAGCGCGGCGCTCATCCCCATGATTGCGCGTCCACGCATGGTCGACGAGAGCCTGACGGCGCGCGAGTATCAGGTGCTGGAGCAAATCGCCATCGGCGCCTCAAACCGCAAAATCGCCAAAGCCCTGGACTTGAGCATCCGCACCGTAGAGACGCATTGCCTCAACATCAAGCGCAAGCTCAATATCGAAGGCCGCAGCGAATTGATCAAATTCGCCCTGGAGCATTTGCCGAAATCCGGTGCCTGAGCACAAGCTGAAAGCTTGCATCGCCGAAATTGCGTCATCGAAAAACGGCGATTACGATTGTTCCTCTTGGGATTCGTGCTTGATGGGCAGCCGCAAAGTAAAGGTTGTGCCTTGACCGAGTACGCTCCTGACGTTGATGCTCCCGTGATGCTTCTGCATGATGCCGTAGGACAGTGACAGCCCCAGGCCCGTGCCTTGACCGACAGGTTTCGTCGTAAAAAACGGATCGAATATGCGCGAGACATTCTCGGGGGCGATGCCGCCTCCGGTGTCTTCTATTTCAATCTGAATGTCTTTGTCCACGACTTTGGTCGTGATCGATATCTTGCCTCGCCGGCCGTCAATCGCATGCGCCGCATTGACGACCAGATTCATGACGACCTGATTTATCTGGCTTGGCAGACACTCGACGTCGGGCAAGTCTCCGTAATTTTTAACGATATCGGCCTTGTATTTGATTTCATTGTTGACGATGTTCAGCGTCGAGTCGATGCCTTGATGCAGGTTCGCCCATTGCCATTCCAGAGCCGTATCGGTGCGAGAAAAATCCTTCAGATCCTGCACGATCTTCCTGACGCGCGTAATGCCCTCGCGGGATTCGCTCATCAATGCAGGGATATCTTCCTTTAGATAATCTATCTCGACATCTTCTCGCGCTGCATTCAGTTCTTCACAGGCTTCCTGGGAATCGCGATTTCTATCCAGTTTTTCATAGGCATTCAATATTTTCAACAAGGATTCAATATAGGTTTCCAGCGTGCTGAAATTGGAAAAAATATAGCCGATCGGGTTATTGATCTCATGGGCAACTCCCGCGGCAAGCTGGCCTATGGAGGCGAGTTTTTCCGACTGCATAAGCTGCTCTTGAGCCATGGACAGTTTGCGATTGACTTCGGTGAGTTCCACATTTCGTCGGACAAGCTCGGCCTCCGCCGCCGTGCGGCGGCGCAAATCCTCTTCCATCTTTTCATTGGCGGCGGCAAGTTCGTGCGTGCGTTTTACCACCAGCAGTTCCAAATCCTGGTGCATTCTTCTCAGGTCCAGCTCCGCAGATTTTTGTGCCGTCACATCTTGCAGGACTTCAATGGCGCCGACGATCTCTCCGGACCTCGAACGTAACGGCGCCGCGGAGAAATACAGCCATCGCCCTTCACCTCCCAGATGAGGAAAAAACTTCTCTGCCTCTACCGCGCCAGGAATGACGACTGAACTGCGGAACTTGTCATCATCGTGATAATAGGCCCCGACAACGTTCTCCAAAGAGCCGGCGACGATAAGATCGGCGAGGACAGGGCGTTCATAGAGGTAAAAAGGCTTCCATTGATTCTTGGTGCCGACCATCTGCGCAGCAGGAATGCCGAGAATATGCTCACAAGCCTTGTTCCAATGCGTAATGAGATGATTGCTGTCGATGGCGAAAGCGGGGACGGGACAACCATCAAAGAACTCGGAGATTTGCGGCTCTGATAGTGGCTTCTGTGAGCTGAGAAATGACACGGTCTCCTCCTCCAAATAAAACGGGCTGCGATCATTCTCCTGCATTGGTTCCCAAAATCATGCATGCTTCTTCGAATTGTCTTTCGGTTGTACTGAAAATCTCCGTCAGCATCGCGTCGTTCAAGTGCAGCATGTCCCATTCGATCTGCGAGATCACAGGAATACGATCATGCTCCCCGCCGCTGACATCCAGCCCATAGGCAATCGCATCGGCAACGGTCACAACGGCTGCGGCCCGGGACTGTTCATGCGGATGAGCGACATCGGGAGTATTCAGGGTTTCGACGATGGATGCGGGAAATTTCCAATGCGTCAGCATCGCCCTTCCGACGGTTTTGTGATCGATGCCGAGAACGTGGATTTCCGCCGCCATCAGGTCTCCGTCATGTTGCGAACGCCAGTTCAGGACTTCCTGATAGCGTGACGGCGAATAGGTGGCCAGCACCAGACGGCCGATGTTATGCAATAGACCGCCGATGAAAGCCTGGTCTTCGTTGGCGCCAAGTTTCCTTGCGATTGCTTTGGCGGACAATGCCGTCGCGATCGCGTGCTTCCAGAACTCCGCATAATCAAGCACCTTGGATTTGCTGCCGGAAAAAGTCCCGACTACTGCCGCGGCCGTCACCAAGGAACGTACGCTATTGAAACCCAATACGGTCACCGCATGCGGTATGGAACCCACTTTGTTTTGCATGCCGTAGAACGAGGAGTTTGCCAATCCGAGTACTTTTGCCGTCAGCGCCTGGTCATGCGAAATTTTTTGTGCGAGCGTGTTGGTATCCACGTCGCCGTTGTCGAGCGCATTGATAAGCTCTAGAACGATGGTCGGCAGCGACGGAAGCCTGACAACCGCCTCGCTGATTTCCTCGCTGGTTATCGGGTTCATTGCGTCGTCCTTGTGCGATAGCGACGCAGACTATCCAATAACAGTCGATTGGGCTTGCTATCGATACTGTTCTTGAACAGCACGTCCAGCCTCTGCAGGCTCTTTTCGGTCTGTTTGCTGCGGGCTTGCTCGTTCAACGACACGACGACGTGAACGCGAAGCACTCCGCGTTGCCTTAACGCATGGATGGATTTTTCGGTAAGCTCGACGCCAGGCGATATCAGGCGCGCGCCCGATCTGTCCAAGACTGCCTCGGCCAATGTCATTCCCGGAATCGCATCATCCAGAAGTATCTCTTGGGTGGTGTCGGTGGCAGCCATCGTCTTTCAACCTGCATTCAATTTGATGAGCGTCATCAATTTTCCCCGGGACCGGGAGCTTCTTCCCATGGGATGGGTAAGTACTTTATATCGTTCATCGTGAATGTCGATCTCGGTGCTGGCCTGGCTCCACGCCGGTTCCAGCTGAGGGGCATTGCGTGTCATCTTCATCCCCAGCAATGCATGCGATCCTCCGAGAAGTTCCTGCGCGGCCGCATTGATGAAGACGATATTCTTCTCGTCATCGATACCGAGTATCGGCGTACTGACGTGCTCCAATATCTCGTGCGTGATTTGCAAGCTCACCTCGTCGTGTTCGATTCGCTCTTCCTGTTCTTTCAGGAGTTTGTCCAATTCCCGGTTTGTTGTTTCCAGGGCCAGATTGGCGAGCAGAAGTTGTTGTTGCAGGCGCAGATTTTCATCTCCCATTTCCTTGCGTTTGAAGGCTTCCGCCACGTGCCCTCTCAGTTGAACGTCGTCCCACGGTTTGGTGAGGAATTTATATACGGCGCCTTCGTTGACCGCATCCGTGACGGACTGCAACTCCGTATAACCGCTGAGCACGATACGAATGGTGTCCGGATAGGATTCTTTCGCCAGCCGCAGAAACTCCACCCCTGTCATGCCAGGCATGCGTTGATCCGTGACGATAACATCCACCGGATTGTTCTTTAAAACCTCCAATGCTTCCTGCCCGTTGTTGGCAGTCATGATGTCGTACTTGTCCTGGCGCAGCAGGCGCTTTAATGCCGACAGGATGTTGATCTCGTCATCCACCAGCAGCAAGCGACGTCGGGGACTTTCAGAAATGGCTTCTTCCGACATGATCTTCGACTCCTCCGCTAAGCATCTTTTTCCAGGACTTTGATCGATATCTGCAAAGCGATGTCTTCCAGTCGTTCAAACTTGCGGATTTGCTGGATGTTGCTTGCGGTAATGATGGAATCCTGGACAATCAGCAGCACCCCTTCGTGGGTGCGCAAATCTTCCGCCAGCTGCATGCCCACTTCGAGATCCCGGGACTTGATGTCGCGCGATCGTTCGGCCAGCAAGGAGTCTCCCTCGTTGACAAGGGCAATAAAGCTATCCACCACCGCGGGATCGTAGCGATGACCGCTTTGGGACTTGATAATCTGGATGGACTTGTCCAATGGAAGAGGCAACGTGGCGATGGCCCCGGAACGCAATGCTTCAAAATCCCGCGCAACGGCGAGAATGCGGGAACCCAGTGGAATTTCATCGCCGGAAAGCCCCTCGGGCAGGCCGCGCCCGTCGTAGCGTTCGTATTGATGCAAGATCAGATCGCCGACCTCCTTGAACGCGGCCACAGGCGTAAGAACCACATGCCCTTTGACGGGATGCGTCATGAAAACACGCGACTCCTCGCCGGACATCTTTTCCTGCGGTTTGCGGATCAACTCATCAGGCAATCCGATCTTCCCGATCGCATGCAACAGACCCGCAATCGCCAAATCCTGGATTGCAAATTCCGGGATCTTGAATTTTTTCCCCAACCTTCGGCACAATCCGCTCACGCGATCGGACTGTCCGCCGAGCATGCCGGAGCGCAGCTCGATCATGTTTGAAAAAACCTTGAGCATCGTCAAGAAATTCAGCTTGATTTCCGCCTGGCTGTTTTCCAGAAACATGACGGTCTGGCGTATCTCTTCCGTGCGCGCCTGAACCTGCTTTTCCAGTCGCGCATTGAACGTCAACAATTCTTCATTCTGCTTTCTCACGACTTCATTGAGTCGCGCAGCCTCTTTCTTCAGATGTTGCTGCTCCAGGGCGCGCTGTATCGTCAGCAAAAGATCCTGCTCGTCCCACGGCTTCTGGAGATAGTGATAAATGCCGCCATCGTTGATGGCGGAAACGGTCGACGTGATTTCCGAATATCCTGTCAGAAGAATGCGGGTGACTTCAGGGTAGCGCTCTTTTGCCTTCCCCAAAAATTGGGCGCCTGTCATTTCCGGCATGCGCATATCGGAGATGATCAGGTCAACGGTATTCTGTTCCAGCAGCCTTAACCCTTCCGCCCCGCTCTCGGCGGTAAGCAAGGTATAGCCTTTTGGCCTGAGCACGCGTTTGAGCGACGACAGAATGCTCGCTTCATCGTCGACCAGCAAAATGACGGAGGACGGCAGCACATTTTCTACAGCGGGGGGATCCGAAGCGGTAACGGTATTCGACATGTCTGAGGTCCTATTCTTTAATCTGTTCCGTACTATGCTATTGACGCATACCCGTCTAATTGTTGACGGATAACTGACTCACCGGCAAACACACTGTAAAGCTGGTGCCGACACCGACCTCGCTTTGCACGTCAATGCGGCCACTATGCTTTTGGACAATCCCATAGGAAAGCGACAGACCCAAACCCGTGCCGCTTCCGATCGGTTTCGTCGTAAAAAAAGGTTCAAAAATGCGTGACAGGTTCTCAGGCGGAATACCGCAGCCGGTATCTTGAACTTTTATATATACCCAGTCATCTTTGCATTCCGTGTAAATGCTGATGGTCCCTCTCTCCACGATGGAATGGGCGGCATTGACCAGGAGATTCATGAACACCTGATTCAACTGAGAGGCCAGTCCCTTTACAAGCGGCAGTTCGCCGTAGTGTTTTTCAATCACGGCTTTATATTTCACTTCATTGTTCGCGATGGTGATCGTGCTCTCCAACCCCTTCGTGATGTCCACCATTTGCCAGTCGCTCTCTCCGACGTGCGAAAAATCTTTCAAGGATTGGACGATATCCTTGACGCGTTTCAAACCGTCCAGGGATTCCGCGATCAAATCAACAACATCTTCTCTCAAATAGGAGAGATCCGCCTCCGTACTGAGTTTTTTTGCCTGATTTTTCAAGTCGTCGCTGAGTTCATTCCGTTGCAACAATTCCTCTTGTTGATTGATCACCAGAAGCAGCTTGTCAACATAGGTTTGAAGCGATTTCACATTGGAACTGACGAATCCGACAGGATTATTGATTTCATGCGCAACACCGGCAGCCAGCTGCCCGATGGAAGCCATTTTTTCCGATTGCAGCAACTGCGCCTGGGTTTCTTTTAGCTTTTCAATAAGACTGCGCTGCTCTTCTCCGGTGCGATGCAGCGCTTCTTCCATCAGTTTTCGTTCGGTGATATTTGTCAAAGAGCCAATAACTTCAATCGGATTGTTATTTTCATCCCGGATAAGACGTAGACTGTCGTGCATCCACAAATAGCGCCTGTCCTTGGTAAGGAAGCGATATTCATAAGCCCGCTCTCCTTCTACAAAAAGCAAGGCCAAACTTGAAAAGATGTTCGGAGCATCGTCGGGATGGATATGGTCGAACCAGAAATTAGGGTCCTCAACCATCTCGCGCGGAGCGTAGCCCAGCACCCTCGATGCATTTTCGCTAACGAACGTCATTTTAAAATCCCCTGACGGCACGCTGCTATAGATGATTGCCGGCGTATTCGCGATCAAATACTCAAATCGTTGCGTAATCTCCATCGGCTGCGGGATGGGAACGTTCGATTCGAAAGTTTCAAATTGTTGAGTCATGATCTATAGGGAAGTGGCCTTACAGATGCTCGGTAACAGACTGGCTGCCAATATCCAGCGTTGCTTTTTCTTCGACTATTTCGCGACATGGTCCCCTGCAGTCACATTATTATCAGTAAAGACCTCCACAGGCAATTCAATTTAGCAACTATGTCGGCTTGGAGCGCATGCGGATACATTGTCTTTAACCGTCCATGGGAATAACATGAAATTTGAGTGTCTGGCATGACAATATATTCCCGTGATTATTTCGACCCGGCAATTCTTCCTTCTGGTAGAAAGTCTATGTATAAAGCGGCCCTTTCTGAGCACCCGTCGTACTCGGAAGAAAACCTTCGCATTATCTTCGTTGAAGATGTCATCGAGGATGCAGAACTTGTTTATCACGAGCTGGAACGATCCGGGCTGCGTTCGTCTTTCAATCGGGTCGAGACACAGGCGGCTTTCCTGCTTGCCCTGGAAAGCCGGGTCGATATCATTCTGTGCGACTTTTCACTGCCGGTCTTCGACGGCATGACCGCCTTGCAACTTGCCAAGGAACGGAGTCCGGACGTCCCGTTTATCTTCGTCTCCGGGACCATAGGCGAGGAATTGGCGATTCAGGCCTTGAAGCTTGGCGCCTACGACTATGTCCTGAAGAACAATATTGCGCGCCTGCCGTCGTCGGTACGTCGCGCGCTGCAAGAATCCCACGAACGTGCAATCCGTCGAAGAACGGAAGAGATACTGTACGCAGAGAGCAATCTCTTGTCCGCGGTCTTTGATACGGCGGGTGCGGTGGGGGTCATGCTTGATGCGGAAGGCCGCATCCTCCGGTTTAACCATGCGGGGGAAAAATCCACCGGATATCTGAGCAAAGACATCCTGGGGTTGTGTTTCTGGGACATATTTTTTTCGCCCTCGCATGCACAGGAAGAGAAAGAACGCTATCTGGGTAGCGACAAGTCTGCGTTTCCGCTGCAGTTTCAAAGCCAATGGCTGACGCATGATGGCCAGGCTCGCGTCTTATTGTGTTCCCTTAGCATTCTGGAGAATCGTCACTTCAAAACTGTTTTTGTCCTGAGCGGCATTGACATTACCGAGTGGCAAGAGGCCGAGGAGAAAATCTACCATCTCAGCCATTTCGACCACATCACAGGATTGCCGAATCGCGTTGTTCTCCGGGATCGCCTGGACCAAGCCATGTTGCGCCACGAATCGGGCGAAGAATTGGTCGCACTCATGCTGATCGAATTGAATGGACATACCCAAATCCGGGATGGTTTCGGCGTCCAGGCCGGCATATCGCTGGCAATCACGGCAGCCCAGCGCCTGCAATCCTGGAAACGTCCCGAGGACGCGACCGTCACCCAGTACGCCGACGGTATTTTCGCTCTTTTGCTTGAGCGGGTAAAAAAGAACGAAATGGACGCGATCATAGAAGATGTGACGCGAATATTGCTCAGTCCTTATTCCATTCCGGGACAGCCTAGCATCCATCTCTTTCCCAAACTCGGCATATCCATTTACCCCAACGACACCCAGACATCAGAATCCTTGTTGCACTTCGCAGAAGTTGCCTTGCATCGCGCACAATTAAACGCGCACGGCCACCATCAATTTTATTCTCCGGAATTCAACGAAGAGATTGCCAGGCGCCACGCGCTGGTCAATGAGCTGCGCGATGCGATCCGGGAAGACGCGCTCGTATTGCATTACCAGCCGCAAGTGTCCTTGAAAAACGGAAGGATCGCCGGATTTGAAGCATTGGTGCGCTGGAATCATCCTGAACGAGGGCTATTGATGCCAGCGGAATTTATCGCCCTGGCGGAAGAATCCGACTTGATATTTGATTTGGGGGAATGGGTGCTGCGAGCCGCGTGCCGCCAATGCAAGGAGTGGCAAGAAAAGGGCCTGCATCCGGGAACGATCGCGGTCAACTTGTCCGCGATGCAATTTACAGAGAAAAATTTGAAAGTACTGCTCGGGCAAATTCTGCACGAGTCAGGATTGGATCCCCAGCATCTCGAATTGGAGCTGACGGAAAGTATTTCGATGGATGATCCTGACCAAAGTATCGCCATCATGGTGCATTTGCGTAAACTCGGGATCACCCTTTCCATCGACGACTTCGGGACGGGCTATTCGAACCTGAGCTATCTGAAGCGATTTCCGGTGGGACGACTCAAGATCGACAGGTCATTTGTACGCGATTTGGTGGACGATCCGCATGACCTCGCCATATGCAGGTCCATCATCGCCATCGCCAAAAGCCTGCGCCTGGAAGTCGTCGCCGAAGGCGTGGAAACAGTCAGCCAGCTGAAAATGCTGCATGCAGAGGGCTGCGACAAGATTCAGGGGTATTACTTTAGCCGCCCCTTGCCGGCGGACGACTGCACCTCGCTTCTGGAGCGCAACATTTCCTTGCCGATGGAAACTATCCAGCGACAGTCCCATGCACGCTCGCTGCTCGTGATAGACGACGAAGTGAATATACTGTCCGCAATCAAGCGAACGCTAAGCCGTTCCGGATATCAGATATTCACGGCGAATCATGCCAACGAGGCATTTGAGATCCTGGCGAAACACCAGATCGGCGTGGTGCTCACCGACCAGCAAATGCCGGACATCCTGGGAACCGAACTGCTGGAAAAAGTCCGGCATATGTTCCCGAACACCGTACGCATCATGCTGACGGGACACGCCAATCTGCAAAGCGTGACGCAGGCGATCAATCAAGGCGCCATTTACAAGTTCCTGGTCAAACCCTGGGACAACGACGAGTTGGAAAAAACGGTCCTGGAAGCATTTGAAAAATTTGAAAACTCCTGAGCCCCCCATCATCATCCCCTCTTCTTCCCAACCCGGTCTCAGTTGAAGAATTTCAGCAGAATGGTGGCGCACACGATCATGGCGGCGCCGCCGATGCGCGTCGAGATTTGCGCGAACGGCATCAGTCCCATTCTGTTGGAAGCGGAAAGGATCGCGACGTCGCCCGTTCCTCCCAGGCCGCTGTGACATGCCGTGACGATGCCCGATTCGACCGGGTACATGTTGAGCCATTTCCCCACGAAAAATCCCGATGCCACCAGTGCCGTGACGGTCGCGGCGCAGACTGCGAAATAGCCCGGGCTGAAGGCATGCACCAGATCTTTCCATGACACGAACAAGGCCCCCAAACCGACCAGAATCGCGAAAGTCAGATTGGCGGAAACGAATTTGTACATCTGATATGCACCCAGTTCGATCTTCTCCGGAATCAGTTTGAAGACCTTCAGCAAGGCGGCGCTGACGATCATCAGAATGGGGCCGGGAATCCCCGTGTATTCCGACAGAACGGCGCCCAGAATAAAGAATGCGCAGCTGATCAACAGCCCCGCGCCCATCAGACCCAGGTCAATCGGCACATGGGTGTGGTCGGCCTTGAGCAGATCGACGTCTTCGCCCGACTTGACCAGGAAGCCGTTGCCGGTCAGATGCGGGTTCTTGTCGCCGAGCCAGCGCAGGACGCCGCTCGACAAGATCGCGACGACATTGCCCAGCAACGCGGCGGGAACCAGCATCGCAATCAGCTCTGCCTGCGGCTTGCCGAGAATCTCCGAATAGCCGATGGAAAGAGGAAGGATGCCCTCGCCGATACCGCCGCCGACGATGGGGACGACGATAAAGAAAAAGCTGTGTCCGGGCGAATAGCCGAACAGCAGTCCCACGGAGATCCCCACCACGATGGCGGCCAGCGTTCCCGCCAGCAAGGGCAGGAACATGCGCATGAAACCCTGCACCAGGACCTTGTGGCTCATGCCCAGGATGCTGCCGGCCACCAGGCATGCGATATACAGATATTGCAGGTTCGCCGTCTTCATGGTGGTTGTCACGGCCTTCAGCATTTCGGGATCCATCAGCCTGAAGCCGATCAGCGCCGACGGCACGAAGAGACAAAGAATTGCCGCGCCGCCGATATGTTTGAATACAGGGAGACGGCTGCCGATCTCTCCCAGCAGAAATCCGGCAAGCATCAGCACCGCGAAGCCGCCGATCATGTCGTTGGGAAGTTTTTTATTGATGGCGGCAATGATCGTGATCGCTGCGATGGCGACGTAGACCGGCAGCGGCATTGGTCCGATCTTGCAGCGATTGATCAATGTCCATATGCCTTGCCGGATCTCCGGCGAGTCGATTGAAGTGGCTTCCATGCTTGTCTCCATAGTGGGGAGCGGTAGTTTCTTTTTTTGTACATCCGGCTACCGCCCGATCTAAAAATAGTGCTAGCTGTTGCTGCCCGCAGCCTGGATCGGCGTCGACGCATCGAGCCTGTCCCTGACGCGACGCGCGACGTCGCGCAGCCAGGGGCGCTTTTGCCAATGTCGTTCCTGGAAGGCGGCGATTTCGCCTTGCAGCGACAAGGTCGAGCCGATGATGTCCTGTCCCTCCAGAAACATGCGGTGGTGACGAGCGGACAGCGCGAACGATGCTTCCACCCGATGACTCCTGACGGTCATGCTGCCCACGTCGATCAGCACCTTATTTGTCAGCGGGTCCGAGACGTCTTCCATGATGCGCTGCACGTCGGCTTCGGCAAGCATCACCAGAAGCAAGCGGTTATTCATCGCATTGCTGTAGAAAATTTCGCCGAAACTGGACGCGATGACTGCACGGATGCCGAATTGCTGCAATCCCCATACCGCATGTTCACGGCTGGAACCGCAGCCGAAGTTGCTGCCGCCGACAAGGATCGCGGCGCCCCGGTAGGCCGGCTGGTTGAGAACGAAGCCGCTGCGCAGCTGGTTATTCGCGTCATAGCGCAGGTCATAGAGCAAACCTTGGTCCAGCCCTGTTTTATCGATTCCGCGCAAGAACTGCTTGGGCATGATCTGGTCGGTGTCCAGATTCGGTGTGGGCAAGGCTGCCGCAATGCCCTCAACAAGCGTGGTATCAGACATGTGCGTCTCCTAGTTTCCGTACATCGGTAATGCATCCGGCAATCGCGGCCGCTGCGGCCATGGCGGGGCTCATCAGATGCGTAATGCCGCCGCGTCCTTGCCGTCCTTCGAAGTTCCTGTTGGTCGTGGAAGCGCAGCGTTCGCCGGGCAGCAGGAAGTCGTCGTTCATGGCCAGGCACATGGAGCAGCCCGGCTGCCTCCACTCGAAGCCGCTGTCGATCAGGATCTGTGCGATGCCTTCCCGCTCTGCCTGCCTGCGGACGGCGCCGGAGCCCGGCACCACCATCGCCCGTACCGACGCCGCGACTTTCCGTCCCTTGACGATCGCGGCCACGACGCGCAGGTCTTCGATGCGGGCATTGGTGCACGATCCGATGAATACCCGCTGGACGGCAATGCCCTCGATGTCCGCACCGCCTTGCAGCCCGGTGTAGCGCAGCGCCTGTTCCGACGCTGCCCGCAGCGTGGCGTCCATCATCGCGTCAGGGAAAGGAATCTTACCGGTCACCGGCACCGCCTGGTCCGGGCTGGTCCCCCACGTCACGTAAGGCGCGACGTCGCTCGCATCGAATGCGTGCTCGACGTCGAAGACCGCGTCGGCATCGCTGTACAGGGTCGCCCAGTCGGCCAGCGCCGCGTCAAGATGATGCGCGGCGATTTCCGGCGCGCGATCCAGCACATAGCGTTGAACGGCGTCATCCGGCGCGATCAAGGCGCCGCGGGCGCCGGCTTCCACGGCCATGTTGCACAGCGTCATGCGCGCCTCGATCGACAGCGCCCGGATGGCGCTCCCCTGAAACTCCACCGCATAGCCGCGCGCGCCCTGGGCGCCGATGCAGCTGATGACATGCATGATCAAATCCTTGGCGCTTGAACCTGGCGGCAGCAATCCATCCACGCGAATCCGCATGTTCTTTGCGAGCCGATATACCAGGGTCTGCGTCGCCAGTACGTGCTCGACCTCCGACGTGCCGATGCCGAAACCGAGCGCGCCGAACGCACCGTAGGTGGTGGTATGGCTGTCGCCGCACAGCACCACCATGCCGGGCCGGATCATTCCCAGTTCCGGGGCGATGACGTGTTCGATTCCCTGCAACGCATCGTTGGTGTCGAACAGCACGATGCCATGTCCGGTGCAGTTCTTTGCAAGATTGGTGGCTTGCAAAGCGGAGGATGGGTCTTCAATGACGCGGATGCTTACCGGATGCGTCGGGATGATATGGTCGACCACCGCCAGGTTCTGCCCCGGCGCGGCCACGGGACGTCCGGCCTCCTTCAACCCGGCGAACGCCTGCGGGCTGGTGTATTCATTCATGATGTGGAGGTCGGCGTAGAGCAAGACGTTCTGCTCATCGAGCCGGGCGACGGTATGCGACTCCACCAGCTTTTGATAAAGCGTTTTGGCCATGTTTCTTCCTCTTCAAATGGTGCAAGTTTTTTGCGCACCTCATGAAGAAGAAGTGTAATAATTCCACTGATACTTATAATTCATATTCACTTCATCTATTCTTTAATAAAAATTAATAATGGATCGTCTATCCGATCTGGAATTTTTCATTCGGCTGGTGAAGCAGGGATCGCTTGCCTCGCTTGCCCGCGAGCTGGGCGTGACGCCGCCGGCGGTGACGTCGCGCCTGGCGCAGATAGAAAGACGGCTGGGCGTCAGGCTGCTCAACCGCACCACCAGGCGCATCAGCGTGACCCACGAAGGCGAGGTGTATTTGGCGACCGGCGCCAGGTTGCTTGCGGAATTGCAGGAGCTTGAGCAAACGGTATCGAGCAGCCGCGGTGTTCCCAAGGGCGTGTTGCGCGTCAACGCCACCTTTGGATTTGGTCGACGACACATTACGCCCGCGATTGCGGCGTTCGTCAGGCGTTATCCCGAAGTGGAGGTGCAGCTTGAACTCACCGACAGATCCATCAACCTGGCGGACAAGGCGTTTGATATCGGCATCTGGTTCGGCACCGTCCCCGACTCGCGCATGGTCGCGCGGAAAATCGTCTCGAATCAACGCCTGCTTTGCGCTTCTCCCGCCTACCTTGAAAAGGCCGGCACGCCATTGGTGCCAAGAGATCTGCAAACACATCAATGCATCGTCCTGAGGGAGAGCGACGCCGCCTATGGAACCTGGCATCTGACGCGAGGGAGCAAACAGGAAACCATCAAAGTCCGCGGCAATCTGAGCACGAACGACGGAGAAGCCGGCGTGGTGTGGGCGCTTGAAGGCTTCGGCATCCTGATGCGCTCGGCGTGGGATGTCTATCCCTACATCGAGGCGGGCAGATTGGTCCCCGTCCTGGACGACTGGTCATTGCCGGGCGCAGACATCTTTGCAGTCTATCCGGAGCGGGCGCACCTTTCCGCCAAAGTCAGCGCCTTCATCGATTTCCTGACCTCCTGGTTTGCAACGGAAGCCGCGTGGGTCAACCGGATCCGATAACCCGCGCGGCGCACAAAACGTCTGGAATCTGTATATTCATCTCCGTATTCATATCCATCTCCATTCGCACGCCCAATCCATCAATCCGAGAAAACCATGTCCCCCGATAAAACAGACCTCCTTGCATCGCTGCCACGCGTTCGCCTCGTCGACGGCGCGACGCCCATCCACCGACTCAAGGAATTGACGCGGCAGATTCCCTACGCCGGCGACGTCAACGTGTTCGTCAAACGCGATGACCTGATGGCGCTTGGCGGCGGCGGCAACAAACTGAGGAAGCTGGAATTCCTCCTGGGCGCGGCAAGGGCGGAAGGCGCCGACACCATCGTCACCATCGGCGGGCTGCAATCGAATCACGCCAGACTCACCGCAGCCGCTGCCGCCAGGGTCGGACTGCATTGCGAGATCATCCTCGGACGCCAGGTTCCCAAGACCAATGACGAATACGAACACGGCGGCAACGTTTTCCTGAACAAGCTGTTCGGCGCCCGCGTCGAGGTGGCGCAAGCCGGCATCGCGCCGCTGGAACGGGCGCGCGAGCGCATGGCGGAACTCGCCAAATCCGGGCGCCGGCCGTATCTGGTGCCGACAGGCGGATCCACCGCAATCGGCAGCCTGGGCTACGTTAGCTGCCTCTACGAAATCCTTGAGCAACAGGAACAGTTGTCGGTGCAATTCGACCATATCGTGGTTGCGAACGGCAGCTCCGGAACACACGCCGGCCTGACAGCCGGACTGCGCAGCGCCGGCAAATCACCCCGGATCGTTCAGGCGTTCACCACCTTGTTCGACGATGGCGCGAGCCGCAAGACCACCGCAGCCCTGGCGGAAGCCGCTTTGGGCATTCTCGGCCAGCAGGCGTCCATGCCGGAAGACGACATTCTGGTGGATGGCAGCCAGCGCGGCCCCGGATACGGCATCCCGACGGAAGACATGAAAAACGCCGTACTGGCGCTGGCGCGCTCGGAAGGCATTCTGCTCGATCCGGTCTATTCCGGAAAAGCCTTTGCCGGCATGCTGTCGTATATCCGTGAAGGGAAATTCAAACCCGGAGCGAACGTGCTGTTCATCATGACCGGCGGCACGCCCTCCATTTATGCGTATCGCGACGCGTTCGAATGAAGCACGCTACAAGAAAAAAATGACATCCTGGACGCGCCCCTTCTCTCTTTCGCGTATTGCATTCCAGACTGCTGCGATCTGCGTCGTGACATTTTCAGGCGCAACCGCGTCTGCCATGGAATGGGCAAAGTTCGGCAAGATGATCGGCGTGCAGCCGGTGTCGGTGGTCCGTAAGTCTTATCTTCTGTTCAGTTCCAAAACCGGCGCCAATCCGAACACTATCGCCTCGCTGGCGGAAGATTTTATTGAGTTTCTCGACAAGGAAAAGCGACTTTGAGAGAGAACATGCCTCGTTTGTCCGGCGGTAATCGGCCGGCCATATAAGTGGCGCCCATTCGTGCCTATGTCTGCAGGGCCGCCCCGCCGTGCATGCATTCCATCACCACCTCATGCACGAACCTCAGCTTGTCCAGCACTGGCGTCGATAGTGTGAAGGGATACGAATCGGGCATGCCAATGCTGCGGTTCAGGCTATTGAGTACGTAGGTCAGCGCAAACCAGTCGACTATCAGTTCATCGAATGACGCGACGTTCACGGGCGACGCATTGATCGTCAGCTGCTGTTCGCTGCGGTTCTTCGGATGCAGTTGCACGCCGCAGGAATAGGCGGTCTCCAGCGTGTCGAACATGTGCAGGTAATGCGCCCAGGTTTCCGCCCAGTCTTCCCAGGGGTGGCTGCTGGCATAGACACTGACGAACTGCTGGTTCCAGTCCGGCGACGGACCGTTGTCATAATGGCGTTGCAGACTGTCCGTGTAGTTGACGGTCTCGTCGCCGAAGATCCGGCGAAAGGCGTCGATCCTGGTGGTGCCGGCGATCAGCCGATCGAAATAGTAGTGCCCGCTTTCATGACGAAAATGTCCGAGCAGGGTGCGATAAGGCTCCGCCATCTGTTCACGCATCTGCTCGCGATAGGCAGGGTCGGCTTCAGCAATGTTGATGGTGATGACGCCCTCGGCATGCCCGGTCATCACGCGCGGTCCGTGCGGTGCCTCTTCCAGGAATTCAAACGCCAGACCGGTATGGGTGTCCTCCGGCCTGGGCGTCGGTTGCAGATGCAGCGTCCACAGCGTATGCAGCAAGCGGCGCTTTGCGACTTCGAGACGCTTCCAGAGCAAGCGATTCTGTTCGACGGCCAGCGAGGGAATGACCGTGGTCAGGCGGCAGGATGCGCACAGCGCATTGTCGCCACCATCGTCGATCATCCAGTTGCATACGTCTTCCTGCGCATAGTTGCTGCACTGCCGGAAAAGGCGTCCCTGATTGACCGGATTGATGCTGCGCCAGCGCGGCGCCGTTGCGCCGTCGTCATTCACGCCCGGCATCTCTGCCGCAGGCGCAAAGCTGCTGATGATCTGGAGTTCTGGCTGATAACCCAATAGCCAGCCGCAGTTCTCGCACAGCGTATTCTCAAAAAAAACCTGGCGCGCGCAATTGTCGCAGTGAAACGTTTTCATGCTGTGTCCTGCTTTGTCATGTCCGGCGAGAGGGGTCTGCAATGGCGCCGGGATGGCGTCATGATCGCGGCGATACCTTATTACTGACTGCGAAAGCGGCAAGCTTGTTCCGGCGTGGAACACGATACCTCATGCAATCGTCTCCACGAGCCGCAGGTTTGCCGCAAGTCCTGCGAAATCTCCCGCCATCGTCCTACGTTCGGAGGCGGGCGACGCCACCGGCAAGCTCAGTAGCAACTTCGGCGGCAATGGCGTAGACGGCATGTCGGGCTACTTCATCGATGCGCTGTTCCGTCCGACCGCGACGCAGACTGGAGCACCGGCGGCGCCCGGTTCGGATAGCAATCCCGCCGCACGGGCATGAGCCAGGCCGATGCGGAGAAACGCGTAGCCGATACCTACACCACCTACAAGGAAAACATCGACGACGCTACGCTGAAGGCCAAGGAGGCCGCCGACACGGCGCGCAAGGACGTGAAGCGTTTGCCGGCAAAGGCTGACAGCGATGCATGGGAGAGTTTTTAAGCGCGCGACGTTGTCGACGTCGGCTCAAGAGAACGCATAAAAAAAGCGGAGATGTTTCTCCGCTTTGAATGCTTGTCGCCCTGCATCGATATCGGAGCAAACCCGCGATACCGATGCAGGGCGATCCGTCAACGCTTCAGTTGCGACAGGTCGCGCACCGCGCCACGATCGGCGGACGTGGTCAGCGCGGCATAGGCTTGCAGCGCCTGCGACACGACGCGCTCGCGACCCAGCGGCTGCCATGCGTCATGGCCGCGTGCTTCCATTGCGGCACGACGTTGCGCCAGATCTTCGGGAGCAACACGCAGGTTGATGGTGCGGGCCGGGATGTCGATGTCGATCATGTCGCCCTCTTCCACCAGGCCGATGGCGCCGCCTTCGGCCGCTTCCGGCGAAGCGTGGCCGATCACCAGGCCGGAAGAACCGCCCGAGAAACGGCCGTCGGTGAACAGTGCGCAGGCTTTGCCGAGCCCCTTGGACTTGATGTACGAGGTCGGGTACAGCATTTCCTGCATGCCCGGACCGCCCTTCGGACCTTCGTAGCGGATGATGACGACGTCGCCGGCATGCACCGTGTCGCCGAGGATGCCTTCGACTGCCGCGTCCTGGCTCTCGAACACGCGCGCCTTGCCGGAGAACTTCAGGATGCTTTCATCCACGCCGGCGGTTTTGACGATGCAACCCTTTTCGGCGATGTTGCCGTACAGGACCGCGAGGCCGCCGTCCTGCGAATACGCGTGTTCGCGGTCGCGGATGCAACCGATGCTGCGGTCGAGGTCGCCGTGTTCGTAACGTTCGGCCTGCGAGAACGCGGTCTGCGACGGCACGCCGCCCGGCGCTGCGCGGAACAGCTTGTGCACGGCGGCATCGCTGCTGACGCGGATGTCGAACTTCTCGATGGCTTCGCCCAGCGTCTTGCTGTGCACGGTCGGCAAGGACGTGTCGAGCAGGCCGGCGCGCGCCAGTTCGCCGAGGATGGCGATGATGCCGCCGGCGCGATGCACGTCTTCGATGTGGAACTTGTCGGTCATCGGCGCGACCTTGCACAGGCAGGGCACCTTGCGCGAGATGCGGTCGATGTCGGCCATGGTGAACTCGACCTGCGCTTCATGCGCGGCGGCCAGCAAGTGCAGCACGGTGTTGGTGGAGCCGCCCATGGACACGTCCAGCGCCATGGCGTTTTCAAACGCGGCCTTGCTGGCGATGCTGCGCGGCAGGACCGAGTAGTCGTCCTGCTCGTAGTGGCGCTTGGCCAGCTCGACGATCAGGCGGCCGGCGCCGAGGAACAGTTCCTTGCGGTCGGCGTGAGTCGCCACGATCGTGCCGTTGCCCGGCAACGCGAGGCCCAGCGCTTCGGTCAGGCAGTTCATCGAGTTGGCGGTGAACATGCCGGAACACGAGCCGCAGGTCGGACAGGCGGAACGTTCGATTTCGGCCACGTCGGCGTCGGACACGGTGGAATCGCCGGCCTTGATCATGGCGTCGATCAGGTCGAGCTTGATGACCTTGCGGTCGTTGTTGACGACCTTGACCACCTTGCCGGCTTCCATCGGGCCGCCGGAGACGAACACGACGGGGATGTTCAGGCGCATCGCGGCCATCAGCATGCCCGGCGTGATCTTGTCGCAGTTGGAGATGCACACCATGGCGTCGGCGCAATGGGCATTGACCATGTATTCCACCGAGTCGGCGATCAGGTCGCGCGAGGGCAGCGAGTACAGCATGCCGCCGTGCCCCATGGCGATGCCGTCGTCGACGGCGATGGTGTTGAATTCCTTCGCGACGCCGCCGGACGCTTCGATCTCGCGCGCCACCAGTTGGCCCAGGTCCTTCAGATGCACGTGGCCCGGCACGAATTGCGTGAACGAGTTGACCACCGCGACGATCGGCTTGTCGAAATCGCCGTCCTTCATGCCGGTGGCGCGCCACAGTGCGCGGGCGCCCGCCATGTTGCGGCCTTGGGTGGTGGTGCGGGAACGATAGACTGGCATGCTGGGTGTCTCCTCAGAGCGACGAAAGAAAGGAAGAAAAAACAAAATAAGGCCGAAGATTGCCGTTTTCGTCGCGAGTTGTCCAATATATAATTGGGGACCCTGTGATTCGCATTGCATATCAGAGGCTGTATTGCGCCCTCATGCATTTTCCCCAAGCTGCGCATCCTGGTTGCCCGTCAGCACGTTTTCCCGGGACACGGCATAATGCCCTGCACCAGCCACCTATCGACGGCCGCCTTGCTCAGGCCGACGCAGTCAAGACTGCGCAGGCAGCCACCTCCATACCGACGCCATGTCCGAATCCACACAATCCAAACGCCACCTCGTCATCGCCGCAGTGATGGCCTCGATGGCGATGGTCGCGCTCGAAGCCACCATCGTCGCCACCGCCATGCCGCAGATCGTCACGCAACTCGGCGGACTGCATCTCTACAGCTGGGTGTTTTCTTCCTTCCTGCTGACGCAGACCGCGATGACCGTGGTGTTCGGCAAGCTGTCCGACCTGTACGGCCGCAAGCCGGTGATGCTGGCCGGCATCGCCATCTTCCTGCTCGGTTCGGTACTGGCCGGTTTCGCCTGGTCGATGCCGGCGATGATCGTGTTTCGCCTGATCCAGGGCGTCGGCGCGGGCGCCATCCAGCCGGTCTCGATGACCATCGTGGCCGACCTCTATCCGGCGCGCGAACGCGGCAAGGTGCAAGGCTATCTCGCCAGCGTGTGGGCGGTTTCCGCCGTGCTGGGCCCGCTGGTCGGCAGCCTGATCATCCACGACATGTCGTGGGCCTGGATCTTCTGGCTGAACGTGCCTATCGGCCTGGCCGCCGCCGTCGGCTTCATGGTGTTCCTGCGTGAAGGCGACCGGCACGGCAAGCCTTCGCTCGACATTCCGGGCGCGGTGCTGTTCACCGCCGCGATCGGCGCGCTGATGTTCGCCCTGACCGACGTCGGCGCCTCCAACACGGAACACGCCCTGATCGAGCTGGCGATATTCGGCGCCTGTACCGTGCTGTTCGTGTGGCAGGAGCGGCGCGCGGCCGACCCCATGATTTCATTCGGCATCTGGGCCCATCGCCCGATTGCGGCGTCCAATTGCGCGACGGTGTTCGTCGGCATGGCGATGATGGGGCTGACCACTTTCCTGCCGGTATATGTGCAGGGCGTATTGCATCGCACGCCGGTGGTTGCCGGCCTGGCGCTGACCATGATGATGGTGGGCTGGCCGATGGGGGCGACGATGACGGCGAAGTCGCTGCATCGCTTCGGCTTGCGCCAATTGATGGTGTTCGGCAGCGGCGTGATCCCGCTGGGTGCGATCTTCTTCGTGCTGCTCAATCCCGACAGTTCGCCGGTGCTGGCCGGCATCGGTTCGCTCATCATGGGACTGGGCATGGGCATCGCCAGCGTCAGCTGTCTGGTGCTGATCCAGGAAATCGTCGAGCCCGGCCAGCGCGGCAGCGCGACGGCGTCCAACCTGTTCTCGCGCAACCTGGGCAACACGCTCGGCGCGACGCTGTTCGGCGCGGTGCTCAATTATGGACTTGCCCATAACGCCGGGCCCGTGTCGATCACCGCGGACCAGATCAAGCAACTGCTCGACGCCGAAGTCAGCGGCGGCGTACAGAACACCGTGGTGCAAATGGCCTTGCACCATTCGCTGCACATCACCTTCGTGGTCATGTTCCTGATTGCCATCGCCATTCTGCTGGCCGCGATGGTGGTGCCGCACATCACCCTCAAGCGGGTCGTGCAGGTGTCTGCGCACGAAGGACTTTGACGCCGCCAGCACAGCATTGATGCACCCCTAATGCACCATTCCCCCGCAATACCAAAAAGATGGCCAGAATTGGCGTACACTCGTGAAACATTGTTCATGACAAGACATCGTCAAGCTGCCAACCCGATCCCGTCTTTCTGAGTCGCCGCAAGGCGACTCAACCTGCATCGAACCCAGCCATCCTGCGTGTGACCCCGGAGCACACAAACCTGGATTCAGCTCTTTCCGCAAGTCCCCACTGACCGCTTCTGCGCCGCAACGCGCAGTCGGGCGGTATTTATACGCTTGTACGAAACGCGTCTTCGCAGCCATCGCGGCGACAGACGTCCGCGTGCGTACCGGCAGGATGAAAGACGTGAATCGTGAACCCAGACCAAACTCCCATCGAAGAAGAATTGCCACTGCGCGCAGAATTGTTCAGCGCCCTGCAGATGGAGCAACACGGCCGCGTGCTGGCCAATGCCCACAAGCTCAGTCCGACTCACGGTCCCGACAAATTGCTGGCGCGGCTGGCGGACAATGAAGCAACCATCATCCTGGCCTGCACCCGCCTGACCGAAGCCATCAAGGCCGGCCGCCAGGTGACGCCTGCGGCGGAATGGCTGCTGGACAATTTTTATCTCATCGAAGAGCAAATCCGCACCGCCAAGCGTCACCTTCCCAAAAACTACAGCAAGGAGTTGCCGCGACTGCTGCACGGTCATTCCGCAGGCCGTCCGCGCGTCTACGACATCGCGCTGGAGACGATCTCGCACGGCGACGGCCGCGTCGATCCGGAAAGCCTGAGCCGCTTCGTGGTCGCCTATCAGCAGACCACGACGCTCAACCTGGGCGAACTATGGGCCATTCCCATCATGCTGCGCCTGGCGCTGATCGAGAACCTGCGACGCGTTGCGGCGCATCTGTCGGCGACGCGCATCCATCGCAACCTCGCGCATTACTGGGCCGACGCCATGCTGGACGTCGCGGAGAAGAACCCCGGCGACCTGATTCTGCAAGTAGCCGACATGGCGCGTTCGGCGCCGCCGATGGAGAGCTCCTTCGTCGCTGAAATGGTGCGCCGTTTGCAAGGACACAGTCCCTCGCTCACGTTGCCGCTGACCTGGCTGGCGCAACGGCTGGCCGCCGCCGGCACCAGCATCGAGCAACTGGTGCAGCAGGAAAGCCAGCGCCAGGCTGCCGATCAGGTCTCCATCAGCAACAGCATCGGCTCGCTGCGTTTTTTGAGCAGCATGGACTGGCGCGAATTCGTCGAGACCATGAGCGCCGTCGACCATATTCTGCGCGAAGACCCCGACGATACGTATGCACGCATGGACTTCGCCACGCGCGACCGTTACCGCCACGTGGTGGAAAAAACCTCTCGCGAAGCTGCCATTTCCGAAACCGATGTGGCGCGCCAGGCGGTTTCCATGGCGCGCGCCGCAGCGATGCAGAGCGATATCGGCGACCGGCAGGCGCATGTCGGCTATTACCTGATCGGGCAAGGACTGCAACAATTGCAGGCCAGCGTCGTCAAGCATGTGCCGGCGCGCACAAAACTGGCGCGGCTCGCGAGCTCGTCTCCGTTGGCGATGTATCTCGGCGCCATCTTGCTGATCACGGCTTTGTCGACGTGGTGGGTGCTGGCCGAAGCGCATCGTAACGGCGCACATCAGTGGCATCCGGTCTGGCTGGCGCTGCTGGGATTGCTGGCGGCATTTCCGGCCAGCCAGTTGGCGCAATCCATCGTTAACTGGCTGGTGCCGTTGCTGGTGCCGCCGCGACTGTTGCCGCGAATGGATCTTTCCGGCGGCATTCCGCCCGAATGCCGTACGCTGGTCGTGGTGCCGACGCTACTGATCACCCCGGCCGGCGCGGAAAGCCTGGTCGAGGCGCTGGAGGTGCGCTTCCTTGCCAATCAGGATATCAACCTGCGCTTTTGCCTGCTGACCGACTTCGCCGACGCCGCCAGCGAGAACATGCCGGACGATGCGCCGTTGCTGGAGTTGGCGACCAGGCTCATGAGCGACCTCAATATCAAGTATCCGCGCACGGGCGGCGACAACTTCCTGCTGCTGCATCGCCCGCGCCGCTGGAACCCGACGCAAGCGGCCTGGATGGCCTACGAACGCAAGCGCGGCAAACTCGGGGACCTCAATGCCTTCCTGCGGGGTGCGGGACAAGAGGCGTTCTGCGCCGTCGCCGGCGATACCGCCGGACTTGTCAATACCCGTTACGTCATCACGCTCGACACTGACACCGAACTGCCGCGCGATGCCGCGCGCCAGTTCGTCGCCACCATGTCGCATCCGCTCAACCGTCCGCACTACGATGCCGCGCAAAAGAAAATCACCGACGGCTACGGCATCCTGCAACCGCGCATCGCGGTCAGCTCGCCGAGCGCCCAGGCCTCGCGCTATGAACTGCTCTATGGCGGCGAAACCGGCATCGATCCGTATACCCGCACCGTCTCCGACGTCTATCAGGATCTGTTCGGCGAAGGCTCGTTCATCGGCAAGGGCATCTACGATGTCGACGCCTTCGAACGAGTTCTGGACGCACGCATGCCCGAAAACCGCATCCTCAGCCACGATCTGCTGGAAGGCTGCTATGCGCGCGCCGGCCTGATCAGCGACGTGCAGTTGTACGAGCGGTATCCGTCGCGCTACAGCGCCGACGTCAGCCGGCGCCATCGCTGGATTCGCGGCGACTGGCAGATTGCCGCCTGGCTGTGGCCGCGCGTGCCGGTCAGCCGGGATAAGGCCGGAAAACTGCAGTACGAAAA
This sequence comes from Herbaspirillum sp. CF444, assembly GCF_000282135.1. GTDB lineage: Bacteria > Pseudomonadota > Gammaproteobacteria > Burkholderiales > Burkholderiaceae_D > Herbaspirillum. The sequence goes on along the minus strand of NZ_AKJW01000019.1, from coordinate 7,798 downwards.
AACGCCGTTGTCGGCCCTGTCGCGCTGGAAACTGTTCGACAATCTGCGCCGCAGCCTGGCGGCGCCGGCATTGACGCTGGTCGCAGCGAGCGGATGGATTTTGCTGCCGCAGGCCTGGTTCTGGACTGGCGCGGTATTGGCGGTGGCGCTGGTGCCGGCCTTCTGTTCTTTGCTGCTGAACCTGCTGAAAAAACCGGACGACATACGGCTGCAGCAACATGTCTCGGCGTCGCTCGCGACATTGGGCGCGCAGTTGATTCATGCCGGCCTGGCCATCAGCTTGTTGCCCTACGAGAGTTGGTATCACCTCGACGCCGTCCTCCGCACGCAATGGCGTCTGCACGTCTCGGGCAAGCATCTGCTGGAATGGAACAGCTCCGGCGAAGCCCAAGCCCATGTACGCACCGGCAATCGCTTGCGTTCCTACTACGCCGCGATGTGGCAGTCGCCATTGCTGGCGCTGCTGGTCGCCGTATACCTTGACCTGCGCCATCCGGCCGCGCTGGCGGCCGCCGCGCCGATCCTGCTGCTCTGGTGGCTGGCGCCGGTCATTGTGTTCCGCATCAGCCAGCCGGTCACGCGGCGCCGGCCGCGTCTGAACGATATGCAACAGACCTACCTGAATTCACTGGCGCGCAAGACCTGGCTATTCTTCGAGACCTACGTCGGTCCGGCCGACAACTGGCTGCCGCCCGACAACATGCAGGAACATCCGGTGGAAGTCCTGGCGCGGCGCACTTCCCCCACCAATATCGGACTGTCGCTGCTGGCCAATCTGACGGCCTATGATTTCGGCTACATTCCCGGTGGACAATTGCTGGAACGCACGCACAACACCTTCCAGACCATGGCGGCGCTGGAACGTTATCAGGGTCACTTTTACAATTGGTACGACACGCAATATCTCCGTCCGTTGCCGCCGGCGTATGTATCGACGGTCGACAGCGGCAACCTGGCCGGCCATCTGCTGACGCTGGTGCCGGGCCTGCAAGCGCTGGCCGATGCGCCGGTGCTGCATGCCAATGTGTTTCACGGCATCCGCGCGGCCCATGTCATCCTCCATGAGCTGTCGCAGTCCCTGCCGCTGCCCGAAGAGAAACAATTGTCGCCGCTGTTCGCCGCCGAACTGGAATCCGCCTGTCGGACGCCGCCGTCTCCGGCGCAGGCCTGCGCGATTCTCGAGAGCCTGCATCGCCATGTGAACGATTTCTCGCACCGGCTGCACCAGGCTTCCACGTCCGCCGCGCCAGGCACGCCATCCGACAAGAACCTGCAGCGCCTGGGCCGGATCCATCAATGGGAACGCGCGCTCGCCAGCCAATGCCGGGAAGCACTGGCCGAACTGCAGGCGTTGGCGCCATGGCTGCGCAACGACGAGTTCGCGCGATGCGGCGACGACCTGCCTGTACTCGCGGCTGCACTCAACGGCAGTTTTACGCTGCGTCAGATTGCGCAGTTGCCGGCCCTGATTCAACTGACCCAGACCATGCCGGCGGCCCTGCAAGCCCTGCTCAAAGAAGGCAGCGACCTGGCTGCCTCGCGCCTGGCCGCCATCGACATGCTGATCACCCAGGCGACCGAATTCTCGCGCATGGAATACCGCTTCCTGTACGACCCCGCCACACACCTGCTGGCGATCGGCTACAACGCCGCCGAACGTCGCCGCGATACCGGTTTCTACGATCTGCTGGCATCCGAAGCCCGGCTGGCGACCTTCGTCGGCATCGCCCAAGGCCAGTTGCCGCAAGACAGCTGGTTCGCGCTGGGCCGGCAACTCACCCTGGCTGGCGGCGAACCCATCCTGCTGTCGTGGAGCGGCTCCATGTTCGAATACCTGATGCCGCTGCTGGTGATGCCGACCTTTGCCGGCACCCTGCTCGACCAAACCTACCGCTCGGTGGTGGAACGACAGATCGGTTACGGTACGCAACGCGGCGTGTACTGGGGCATGTCGGAGTCGGGCTATCACAGCTTCGACGCCAGCCTGAATTATCAATACCGCACCTTCGGCGTGCCGGGACTCGGCTTCAAGCGCGGCCTGGGCGACGATCTGGTGATTGCGCCATATGCCACGATGATGGCGTTGATGGTGGCGCCGGAACAGGCTTGCGACAATCTGCAGGCCATGAGCGCCGCCGGCTTCGAAGGCGTCTTCGGGATGTACGAAGCGATCGACTATACGCCGTCGCGCCTGCCGCGCGGCCAGGGCAATGCGGTGATTCGCTCGTTCATGGCGCATCATCAGGGCATGGGATTGCTGTCGCTGTCGTATCTGCTGCTGGACCGGCCGATGCAACGGCGCTTCGAGTCGCATCCGCTGTTCCAGGCCACCATGTCGCTGCTGCATGAGCGGGTTCCCAAGGCCGGCGCCAATTACTCCACCGCGTCCGAACTGGCCGACGTGCGCATTGCCGCCGTCGACCAGAACCAGCAGATCCGCGTAGTGCGCCGTCCCGATCCACGCACGCCGGAAGTGCAGTTGCTCTCCAACGGTCGCTATCACGTCATGATTACCAGTGCCGGCGGCGGTTACAGCCGCTGGAACGACGTGGCCGTCACGCGCTGGCGCGAAGACACCACGCGCGATCACTGGGGCAGCTTTTGCTACGTGCGCGACATCAGTAACGATGCATTCTGGTCGACGGCCTATCAGCCGACGCTGACGCCGCCGACGCATTACGAAGTGATTTTTTCCGAAGGCCGCGCCGAGTTCCGCCGCAGCGACCGCGACATCGACATGCACACGGAGATCGTGGTCTCGCCCGAAGACGACATCGAACTGCGCCGCACCAAGATCACCAATCGCTCGCGCACCACGCGCACGCTGGAAATCACCAGCTACGGCGAAGTGGTGCTGGCGCCGGCGGCCGCGGACGCCATGCATCCGGCGTTCAGCAACCTGTTCGTGCAGACCGAGATCGACATGCAGCGCGGCGCCATCCTGTGCACGCGCCGGCCGCGTTCGGTCAATGAAAGCGTGCCGTGGATGTTCCACCTGATGGCCGTGCATGGCGCCGAAGCCGAGGCGGCATCTTACGAAACCGACCGCATGCAGTTCCTCGGCCGCGGCAACACGCCGGCCGCGCCGCGGGCCATGCGACAAACCGGAGCGCTGTCGAACAGCGCCGGATCGGTACTCGATCCCATCGTGGCTATCCGTCGCCGCATCACGCTCGAGGCCGAGCAATCCGCGACCATCGACATGGTGACCGGCGTCGCCGTCAACCGCGACATCTGCGAAGAACTGATCGGCAAATACCAGGACCTCCACCTGGCCGACCGCGTGATGGAACTGGCATGGACCCACAATCAGGTGGTCTTGCGCCAGCTCAACGCCAGCGAGGCCGAGGCTCAACTGTATGGCCGCCTGGCCAACTCGGTGGTCTATGCCAATCCCTTGCTGCGTGCCGACGCCAGCATCCTGGCGCGCAACCGGCGCGGCCAGTCGGCGCTGTGGAGTTATGCCATCTCGGGCGATCTGCCTATCGTGCTGGTGCAGATCCGCGACATGGTCAACATCGAACTGGTGCGCCAGCTGGTGCAGGCCCATGCCTACTGGCGTTCCAAAGGGCTGGCCGTCGATCTGGTGATCTGGAACGAAGACCATGCCGGTTATCGGCAAGTGCTGCAGGAGCAGATCCTGAATCTGATCTCTTCCGTCACCGGCGCGCACACCATCGACCGGCCGGGCGGCATCTTCGTACGCCTGCTGGATCAGATTTCCGACGAAGACCGCATCCTGTTCCAATCGGTGGCGCGCGTGATCCTCAACGACAGCAGCGGCACCCTGGCCGAGCAGGTCGCCCGCCGCGACACGCCCGAGGTGAAGATGCCGCTGCTGTCTCCCAAGGCCGCCATCACGCCGGATGAAGCGGAAGCGACGTTACCGGCGATTGCTCCTCGACCGCCATTGCTGGACAACGGCATAGGCGGTTTCAGCGCCGACGGCCGCGAATACCTGATCACCACCGGCGACGCCCGCTATACACCGGCGCCGTGGAGCAACGTCATCGCCAATGCGCACTTCGGCAGCGTGGTGTCGGAAAGCGGCCAGGCCTATAGCTGGGCCGAGAATGCACATGAATTCCGCCTCACGCCGTGGGCCAACGATCCCGTCAGCGACGGCGGCGGCGAAGCCTTCTATCTGCGCGACGAACACAGCGGCCTCAGCTGGTCGCCGACGCCCTTGCCGCGACGCGGCAGCGGCGACTATCTGACGCGGCACGGTTTCGGCTACAGCGTCTTCGAACACAGCGAAACCGGTATTTTTTCCGAGCTGACCATGTTCGTCGCCCTGGATGCGCCGGTCAAATACATGGTGCTGCGCGTGCGCAACGATTCGCCGATGCAACGCCAGTTGTCGGCCACCGGCTACGTCGAATGGGTGCTGGGCGACTTGCGCGCCAAGACCGCGATGCACGTCGGCAGCGAGGCCGACGTCGCCACCGGCGCGCTGCTGGCAAGCAACCACTACAACACCGAGTTTCCGCAACGCGTCGCTTTTTTCGACCTGGATGCCGCCGTCAAGACCGTCACCTGCGATCGCAATGAATTCATCGGGCGCAATCGTTCGCTGCACAATCCCGTGGCGCTGGAGCGGCAACGCCTGTCCGGCAAGACCGGCGCGGGTCTGGACCCGTGCGCCGCGATGCAGACGATCTTCGAACTGGCGCCCGGGCAAGAGCGCGAACTGGTATTCCTGCTCGGCCTGTGCGATACGCGCCAAACCAATGCGAGCGCGTTGATCCTGCACCATCGCGGCATCGTCACGGCGCGTTCGGCATTGCAAGCGGTGAAGAACTACTGGCAACACACGCTGGGCACGATTCAGGTCAGCACGCCCGAGCCGGCGCTGGACGTACTCGCCAACGGCTGGCTGTTGTACCAGACGCTGGCTTGCCGGCTGTGGGCGCGCAGCGGCTACTATCAGTCCGGCGGCGCGTTCGGCTTCCGCGACCAGTTGCAGGACGGCATGGCGCTGGTGCACAGCGAACCGGCTCTGGTGCGCAAGCATTTGCTGCTGTGCGCGGCGCATCAGTTCGTCGAAGGCGACGTCCAGCATTGGTGGCATCCGCCGACCGATCGCGGCGTGCGCACGCATTGCTCGGATGATTATCTGTGGCTGCCGCTGGCGGTGCATCGTTACGTCGTCGCCACCGGCGACACCAGCGTGCTCGATGAAACGGTGCATTTCCTTGAAGGGCGGGCAGTCGGTGCGGAAGAAGACTCCTACTACGACCTGCCGCAACGCTCCGCCGAAAGCGCGAGCCTTTATCAACATTGCGTGCGCGCCATCCGGCACGGGCTGCGATTCGGCCAGCATGGCTTGTCGCTGATCGGCTCCTGCGACTGGAACGACGGCATGGATAAAGTCGGCGAACATGGCAAGGGCGAAAGCGTCTGGCTCAGCTTCTTCTTCTACGAAGTCATGATGCGTTTTGCGGAAGTGGCCGTCCTGCACAAGGATGCAGAATTCGGCCTCGCTTGCCGCGACCACGCGCAGATGCTGCAGCAGCACATCGAACAGAACGGCTGGGACGGCGACTGGTATCTGCGCGCCTATTTCGACGACGGCAGTCCGCTGGGCTCATCCGCCAACGCCGAATGCCAGATCGATTCGATCTCGCAAAGCTGGGCCGTCCTGTCCGGCGCCGGCGATCCGCAACGCGCGCAGCAAGCCATGCAGGCGGTGCGGCGACGCCTGGTGCGCGATGAAGACAAACTGGTCCAACTGCTCGATCCGCCGTTCGACCGCTCCGACCAGAATCCCGGCTACATCCGCGGCTACGTGCCCGGCGTGCGCGAAAACGGCGGGCAGTACACGCATGCCGCGATCTGGACCATCATGGCCTTTGCCCGCATGGGCGATCAACAATCGGCATGGGACCTGATGCGCATGATCAATCCGCTCAACCATGCCGGCAACGCGGAACAGATCGCCGTCTATAAAGTCGAGCCCTACGTCGTCGCAGCGGATGTCTATGCCGTGACGCCGCACACCGGCCGCGGCGGCTGGACCTGGTACACCGGTTCGGCAGGCTGGATGTACCGGCTGCTGGTGGAATCGCTGCTGGGGCTGCGCATCGAAGGCAACAAGCTGACGATCCAGGCCTGCCTGTCGCCCGATTGGGAAAGTTACGAAATGGACTATCGCTACGGCGCCACGCGTTATCGGATGACGGTCAGGATCTCCCCTGCGACGGCGACCAAACCGCCGGGAACATGCCGCTTCAGCCGCGATGGCATCGATTTGCCCGAACCGGCGTTGACGCTGGTGGACGACCGTCAGGAGCATCAGATCAATGTCGCATTGTCCCGCTGAGCGTTTTTGCACTGTGACCTCGCCATGATCACACAGGGCCACGAAAGGCTGTTATGAAACTCTACTATTTCATCACCAAACGCATGGACGACATCCTCGCGGAGTGGGAGCGTTTTGCGCATACCGTCTCGGGCAATGCGCGCGAACAGCCCGACCTGGTGTTGCGCGATCATGCCAGGGAGATTCTCCAGGCCATCGCCGTCGATATCGAGACATTGCAGAATCCGCAACAGCAACAACTGAAGTCGCAAGGCCTGGCGCCGGGATTGTATTCGCAGCGCAGTGCTGCCTCGATCCATGGCGCGCTGCGCCAGGCCGGCGATTTTTCGCTGTTGCAGGTCAGCGCGGAATACCGTGCCTTGCGCGCCACGGTCCTGCGCTTGTGGTTGCCGGAAGTCACCGCCATGTCCGGCGAAGCGATGCAACAGATGGTGCGCTTCAACGAAGCGATCGACCAGGCGTTGAGCGAATCGATACTGACCTTTTCGGCCCGCGCCGATCACACTCGCGAGTTGTTCCTCGCGATTCTCGGCCATGATCTGCGCGCGCCGCTCAGCAACATGGGTCTGGCCGGCGATCTGTTGATCCGCGCGACCTTGTCGGCGGAAAAAACCGTCGAACTCGGTGCGCGCGTCAAGCGCAGCGCGCGCATGATGAATTGCATGGTCGACGATCTGCTCGGCTATACCAGGACGCAACTTGGCAACGGCATGCCGACGCTGCGCCTGCCGATCGATCTGCGCGAGGTGTTCCGGTCGGTGGTGGAAGAAGCCGGCGCCATGCATCCGGCAATGCAATTCCAGCTGCATGCGGAAGGCGACATGCGCGGTTCCTTCGACGCCGTGCGCCTGCACCAGCTGTTTTCCAACCTGCTGCTCAATGCCGCGCAATACGGCACGCCCGACCGGCCGGTCAGCATCGCCGCGCGCAGCGCCGACGGCAATATCATGGTCAGCGTGAAGAACTACGGTTCGGAGATCCCGTTCGAATCATTGCAATCCATCTTCAAGCCGCTGGTCCAGTTGCCCACCGAATCGAGCAGCGACGGACGTCCCAGGACCAGCCTGGGCCTGGGACTCTTCATCGCGCGCGAAGTGGCGCTGGCGCATGGCGGCAGCATCAAGGTCGAGTCGGACGTGGAGTCGGGAACGATTTTTACCGTCACGCTTCCCAAGAACGCTCTCTGAACGGAATCAGGCGTATCAGGCGGTGCAGGCCGCGTACTGGGATATACTGCCGCGCTATCGTCAGAAATGACGCCGGAAAATTTCAACACAGCAACCCAGGCAAAGGAACAACATGCGCAAGCTCAGACGTATCAAGAACATGGAAGCGACCTATCGCATCTACTTCACCAAGCTGGTCAACAGCATGCTGGAAGAACTGGCTGCGGAAGTGGCCGAACGCAGCGGCGAGAAGTAAGACCTCGTTGCGCGCTTCCATCGTGGGCGGCCGGATGTGGCTGGCCACCACCAC
>NZ_AKJW01000018.1 GCF_000282135.1 Herbaspirillum sp. CF444 | reverse complement strand
TTGCTGGATGAATATGTCCATAAGAATACCTGCTTCCTAAATTCGTAACGTCAATGAGATATGTCGATGCAAGATGCCTGAACATCTACGATTGCATGCGAGCTGTAGAGCAAAAACCGTTCCCGATCGGAGAATCGTTGAAAATGGCCGATGGCCATGCCGGACAAGGCATTCAGCGCTGAATGCTATGAATGCAGATAAGACGAGAAGTCGGAGAAACGCGTCAAGATGGAGCGTGCACGGGCAAGCTGGGGCGGATAATTGAAAGTGCTCATGCGGATGCTCATGATCGGTTGCGCTCCTTCTTGGTCGAAAGGTCTGATGATATCGAGAAGACGAGCATCCCTTGTGGGGGCTCGCCGGTTGGAGCGGGATTATACCTAAGCCGATCCCGTAATACGAGAACAGACGCAAATCCGCGTCAGGACTGAGCGTCCGCTCAATTGAAGGCGTAAAAAAAGCGCACCGGAGTACGCTTTGATCTGTTGCGCTTGCAGAGCAAGCGGCGTATTCCGCCGCCGGAATGCTTACCCGTTGCTGACGATGGAGCGCCCGCCACCCAGGCCTTTGGGCATGGGAAAGGTCACATTTTCTTCAATCCCGTCGAGAATGCGAACACTGCGTGTTGCGCCTTCCTTGAGCCTGTCGATGACGGCCTGCACCAGCACTTCGGGAGCCGACGCGCCGGCGGTGACGCCGATGCGTTTCTTGCCGACCAGCCAGTCGGCATTGATCAGATCGGCGTTGTCGACCATGTAGGCCGGCACGCCCTTTTTCTCGGCCACTTCGCGCAGGCGATTGGAGTTGGAGCTGTTGGGGCTGCCGACCACGATCACGACGTCGACTTGCGGCGCCATGAACTTGACGGCTTCCTGACGATTGGTGGTGGCGTAGCAGATGTCGCCTTTTTTCGGCTCGGCGATGTTGGGGAATTTGCTCTTCAGCGCGGCGATGATGTCGGTGGTGTCGTCCACCGACAGCGTGGTCTGCGATACGTAGGCCAGCAGATCAGGATCGGTAACCGCGAGTTTCATGACATCGTCGACGGTCTCCACCAGATACATGCCGGCTTCGGTCTGGCCCATGGTGCCTTCGACTTCGGGATGGCCTTCGTGGCCGATCATGATGATCTCACGGCCTTCGCGACGCATCTTGGCCACTTCCATGTGGACCTTGGTGACCAACGGGCAGGTGGCGTCGAACACGGCCAGGCCGCGCTCCAGCGCTTCGGCCTGCACGGCCTTGGAAACGCCGTGCGCAGAAAAAATGACGGTGTTGCCGGCCGGGACGTCGGCCAACTCTTCGATGAAGATGGCGCCCTTGCTGCGCAGGTCGGCAACGACGTAGGCGTTGTGCACGATCTCATGGCGCACGTAGATCGGCGCGCCGAATTGCGTCAGCGCGCGCTCGACGATTTCAATCGCGCGATCGACGCCGGCACAGAAACCGCGCGGTTGGGCCAATAGAATTTCAGGTTCTTGCTTATCCATATCGAGCACCTTACAGAATCCCGATGATTTTTACTTCAAATTTCAGCGTTTGTCCGGCCAACGGATGGTTGAAATCGAACAGCGCGCCCTGCTCGTCAATCTCGCGCAGCACGCCGGCAAAGCGTCCGCCGCCGGGTGCGGCAAAATCGACGAGGTCGCCGACGCGATAGTCTTCGTCCATGGACGAGTTTTCTTCCAGCGTCGCGCGCGAGATGCGCTGAATCAATTCCGGGTTGCGCGGTCCAAAGGCCTTCTCGGGCGACAGCTCAAACGTCTGATGCACGCCTTCCTCCAATCCAAGCAGGCAAGCCTCAAGAAACGGCGCCAGTTGGCCCTGACCGAATTGCAGCGTGGCGGGCTTTTCCTCAAAGGTGCTGACGATGTTTTCGCCGGCCATGGATGCCAGGCGATAGTGCAACGTGAGGTAGGCGTTTTCGGTGACGACCGGGACAGATGGGTTGGACATGAAGAATATTCAGTAAGCGTGACAGCCCGCTATTGTAAGCCACCTTGCCCGACTCCGTAAAAACAAGCCCCGACTTAAACCAGCTAACAAAGGACCCCATGGCGATTACCGACTGGCCGGAAGACCAGCGCCCGCGCGAGCGGCTGATCAAGCAAGGCGCTCATGCGCTGTCTGACGCCGAATTGCTGGCGGTGTTCCTGCGCGTCGGCGTGGCCGGCAAAAGCGCCGTCGATCTGGGGCGCGACATGGTGGGACACTTCGGCTCGCTGCAAGCCATGTTCGCCGCCAGGCTGGCCGATTTTTCCCGCATCAACGGACTGGGACCGGCCAAGTATGCGCAATTGCAGGCCGTGCTGGAACTGGCACGGCGCGCGCTGTCGGAGGAGCTGCGCACCGGCGCAACGCTCAGTTCCCCGCAGGCCGTGAAGCAGTATCTGCAACTGCTCTTGCAGGGAAAAGCCTACGAGGCCTTCGTCGTCCTCTTCCTCGACGTCAAAAATCGTCTGATCGCGTCGGAAGAGCTGTTTCGCGGCACCCTGACGCATGCCAGCGTCTATCCGCGCGAAATCGTCAAGGCGGCGCTGGCGCACAATGCGGCCGGCCTGATCCTGGCGCATAACCATCCGTCCGGCGAAGCCGATCCGAGTGAGGCCGACCTGCACCTGACCACTAATCTCAAACAAGCCCTGGGCCTGGTCGACATCAAGGTTCTCGACCATATTGTGGTGGCCGGGCGACAGACCTACTCTTTTGCGGAACACGGGCAACTGTGAGAACTGGTCGTGAATAGACGAGATTCAGAGGCCCAAGTCCAATTGTTAAATTTAAAAACAATCAACGACACAATTGTTTTTCGCAAGTCATTGAAAAATCAGAGTTTTCTCTATATACTCTCCTTTTTTCCAATTTCTGGAATTTTTAAGGAGTACTAACATGGCACGTGTCTGCCAAGTCACCGGGAAGGGGCCGATGGTCGGCAACAACGTTTCCCATGCGAACAACAAGACCAAGCGTCGCTTTTTGCCTAACCTGCAAAACCGTCGCATTTTCGTTGAGTCGGAAAACCGCTGGGTTTCCCTGCGCTTGTCCAACGCTGGTTTGCGCGTAATCGACAAAGTCGGCATTGATGCCGTTTTGGCCGACATGCGTGCTCGCGGCGAAAAAGTCTAACTAGCAGAGTAAAGGAAATCTATCATGGCTAAATCCGGCCGCGACAAAATCAAGCTGGAGTCGACCGCAGGTACAGGTCACTTCTACACCACGACAAAGAACAAGCGTACAACGCCTGAAAAACTGGCGATCATGAAGTTCGATCCCAAGGCACGCAAGCACGTCGAATACAAAGAGACCAAGATCAAGTAATTGATCCCCTCTTGTAGAAAAAAAGCCCCGCGATATTATCTGCGGGGCTTTTTTATGCCTGTGCGGCTGGCAAAATTTTCGTCGGGATTATATTGCACTCCTCTGCACGCATCGCCGGCGACACACGACGATAAAGCACTACCACTGCTCAATCTGCCGGCAATCCTTCAGGACCGGATCGGCGTCGTCCCCTTGCGTTTCATCCGTCAGAAATCCCTCATTACCCCTGGTCCACCAGGTGTAGTTGCCGGCAACATATTTCACGCCGGAAGCCGCCATCACGCTGACGAACAGAAGCTTCTTGCCTCCCGCCGGCAGATAGGCCATGGAGCCGGCGTCGGTGTTCAGGTAACGCACCGGCAGACGGACATCGCCCGCACAGCGATAAATCACGCGTTGCTGGCTTTGAAGTTTGATGCCGGGAAGAGTAAGCGTGGAAGTTTTCGCCAGCGTTGCGCCGGGAAATGCCGCCGAAGCGGCGACGGCCGCGAGCAAAACCGAAGAAAAGATTTTACCCACAGCCGACCGTGACAAATTAAGCGTAGCTACGCAAGCGCTGCGCGAAGTCGCGCAAGGCATGGATGCCGGAGGCTTCGGCGCGCACGCACCAGTCTTGCAACTGATGCAGCAGCTGTTCGCGCGTCGAGTTGGAGCGACCCCAGATCGAGCCCAGTTCCACACGCATTTCGTGCATGGTTTGCAGCGCCTTGCTGTGGGTGAAGAGTTCGGACAATTGTTGCTTCTGACCGTCTTCCAGTTTGGCCGGCTCGCGTTGCAGCAGCTTCTTGGACGATTTGAGGAAACGCGATTCCAGCTTGGCCTTCTCGGCCAGATGTTCCAGTTCGTCAGCCCAGGCGCGCTTCAGCGACTTGGCATACTTGGACATGACGTCGTAGCGGTTGGCGATCACGGATTGCAGCGTGTCGAAGTCGGCGACCAGCTTCTGGCGATCGAACTTCGGCGCCGGAGCAACCTTCTTGACCTTGGCCAAACCCATCATTTCCAGGATGCGGATGTACATCCAGCCGATGTCGAACTCATACCACTTGGACGACAGCTTGGCCGATGTGCCGAAAGTGTGATGGTTGTTGTGCAGTTCTTCGCCGCCGATGATGATGCCCCATGGGAACACGTTGGTCGCAGCGTCGTTGCAATCGTAGTTGCGGTAGCCCCAGTAGTGACCGATGCCGTTGATGATGCCGGCGGCGGTGATCGGGATCCACAGCATCTGCACGGCCCACACGGTCAGACCGATGACGCCGAACAGCATGACGTTGATGATCAGCATCAGGCCAACGCCTTGCCAGCCGTATTTGCTGTAGATGTTGTGCTCGACCCAGTCGTCCGGCGTGCCATGGCCGTACTTTTCCATGGTTTCGGCGTTCTTGGACTCGGCGCGATACAGTTCGGCGCCTTCCAGCAGCACTTTCTTGATGCCGCGCACTTGCGGGCTGTGCGGATCTTCTTCGGTTTCGCACTTGGCGTGGTGCTTGCGGTGAATCGCAGCCCATTCCTTGGTGACCATGCCGGTGGTCATCCACAGCCAGAGGCGGAAGAAATGGCTTGGAATGGCGTGCAGATCCAGCGCACGGTGCGCCTGGCAACGATGCAGGTAAATGGTCACACCCGCAATCGTGATGTGCGTCATGATCAGGGTATAAAAGAAAATCTGCCAACCGGTCGCATGCAGCAAACCGTTCGAAAGAAAGTCCAGGATCGAATCTACAGTCATTACCACTCCAAAAGAAATACTTCACGGCAATTGAACTTGCCAAGCTGAGTCGCCAGCGGAGAGGCGACCGGATTGAAACTTGAGTTGCAATCCGAAGTTGCAACTATCTACCACTTATATTCTTGTATTTTCCGGCATTGTACGCTGATTATGCATCCTTGTGCGCGGAAGATGCCTGACTGACAATACTTTGTTCAAAACTGCGCTGATCCATCACGCGAATGTCGCGTTTTGGATGCGCCACCTGGATTCCCTGGGTTTTGAATACCCGCCAGATAGCCCTGTTAACGTCCGACAGCACATTCAGCCGACCGTTTTCGGGATCGGTGATCCAAAAACCTATTTCCAACTGCAAACCGTCCTCGCCGATCTTGAGCAGCAAGGCTTGCGGCAGGATCTGGTCGGAAACCCGCTCCACGGCAATCGTGGCCTGCTCCAGCATAGACAAGACCGTTTCGATATCGTCCTGATACAAAATGGTAACTTGTGTTGCCAGACGTATAATTTTTCGATTCAGCGAGTAGTTTTGCACCGGGCTGGACATGAACATTTCGTTCGGCAACACCGATTCGATGCCGTCCAGACCTTCGAGAATAGTGTAGCGCGTATTGATCTGCGTGACCTTGCCGAAATAGCGGTCGACGTTGACCATGTCGCCAATGGCCAGGCTGCGCTCCAGCAGGATCACGAAGCCCGATACATAGCTGCTGGCGATCTTTTGCAAACCCAGGCCGAGGCCGACGCCCAGGGCGCCGCCGAACACCGACAGCACCGTCAGATCAATGCCGACCAGCGACAAGCTGACCAGAATCGCCACCAGGATCAGGATCGCCCGTACCAGCCGCGCCACCACGGTGCGCAGCGACGAGTGCATGGTGTTGAGCTTCATCAGCCGGTCTTCCAGCATGGCGCCGGCCCACATGGCGATGATCAATGTCACCAATACCGACGCCGTAGCCTGCAAAATGGTCAGCAACGAGGTCTTGTGGCGGCCCAGCGGCAGCATGGTCTCGTCGAGATAGTCGACCAGCTCGGGCCACAGGCCGGTGATGTACAGCAGCACGCAGATCCAGACCAGCGCCGCGAAGACTTTTTCGAACAGCTGGAGGAAGGCGCCGGCCGTCGCGTCCTTGATGAAAATCCGGCGCAGCACGTAAAACACGAAGCGCATCGCCACCTGCGAAATCATCAGCGGCAGCATGACCTGCCACAGCGTCACCGGCAGCTTCAGCCGGATCAGCACCAGCCGCGCCAGCGCCAGCAGGATCAGGATCAGCAGCGGCGACAACACCCGCACGAAACTCTTGACGCCGATGTTGACGACGCTGTCCTCGCTGCCTGACAGCGTGAACAGCTTGCGCACCCAGCGCGACAAACCCAGGCCCGCCAGCACGCACAGGAGAATGACGATGAACTGGCGCGCCAGTTCCAGCGGAGCCAGATCGCCAAACAGGTATTCGTAGAAATCGGATAACAAAGTCGACATGGTCCTTGTAGCGAGACAGGCGCGCTATGTAGTCAATCTTATTGGTAAGCCTCTGCATCCTGGAAATGGCGCATCCAGTTGGCGGCATATCTGGCGGCGAGAGGCGGATTTTTGCGAGCGACCAGGATATTTTCTGCGTTCTTGTTCTGCGCAGTCCAAGTGAAATTATAGCTGCCGGTAATCACCGTCGCGTCGGCGTTGTCGGCGTCAATGACGATGACTTTATTGTGCGCGTTCTTGTATTTCGTTTCTTGCCGGACCGTGATGCCGGCATGCTGCATCTCCGCAATGCGATCGCGGCCCGACTTGTTGAGCTGCTCTGCATCGACCAGCACGCGCACGTCGATACCGCGTTTGCGCGCGGCGATCAATGCAGCGGTCAGCGGCTTGCTCGTCAGGATATAAGCTTGCACCAACACCTGCTTGCGAGCCTGGTCGAGCGTCTCGGCGATCAGTCCTTCGATGTCGTCGCCCGGTGCAAACGCGACTTGCAGGGTGCCCTGCGCCGCCATCGGCTTCGCTTGCGACCCGGCATCGAAAGCCTGCGCTGCGCCGCCGACGGACAACAACGCCAGCGACAGCCAGACAGCCCGGCGCACGGGCAACATCCCTGTCCGCATTATTTCTTGCGTTCCAATACGGCAGCGAAGAAACCGTCGGTCTGATGCAGATTCGGCAGCAGCTTCAGGTAGTCTCCCATTTCCAGCGCGATCTTTTGTTCTTCCAGCACGGCGCCCATCGGCACCAGCGTGAAGTCGGGATTGTTTTGCATGAACTCGGTCACGACGTCTTCGTTTTCTTCGTTGAGAAAACTGCAGGTGCCGTAGACCAGGCGACCGCCTGCTTTCACCAGACGCGCTGCGCTGGTCAGGATGCTGACCTGCTTGGCATGCATCTCGGCGATGGTTTCCACCGTCTGCCGCCACTTCATGTCGGGATTGCGGCGCAAGGTGCCCAGACCGCTGCAAGGCGCATCGACCAGAACCCGGTCGATCTTGCCGGCCAGGCGTTTGACCTTGGCGTCGTTCTCGTGCGCGATCATGACCGGATGCACGTTCGACAGGCCGCTGCGCGCCAGGCGCGGCTTCAGCTTGGCCAGGCGCTTTTCGGACACGTCGAAGGCATACAAACGGCCGGTGTTGCGCATGCTGGCGCCGAGCGCCAATGTCTTGCCGCCCGCGCCCGCGCAGAAATCGGCGACCATCTCGCCGCGCTTGGCGCCGACGATCTGCGCCAGCAACTGGCTGCCTTCGTCCTGCACTTCGATCGCGCCATCCTTGAACAGGGGCAGATTCTGCAGCGCCGGTTTTTTGATGACGCGCAAACCCAGCGGCGAATAGGGAGTCGGCTCGCACAGAATCGGCGCTGCCGCCAGTTCCGCCGCGACGTCGTCGCGATTGGCCTTGATGGCGTTGACGCGCAGATCCAGCGGCGCTGGCTGATTCATGGCATCGGCCAGTTCCATCGCGGCAGCTTCGCCGTCGCGCGCGATCAGCTTGTCCAGCAGCCAGGGCGGCAAGTTGGCGCGCATGGCCAGCGGTAATTTATTGCGGTCGATTTGCGCGGTGCGCGTCAGCCATTCGACTTCTTCCGCCGACAAACCGGCGATCGATTCAATGCTGACGGTATCCGTCAGGCCCAGCAGCGCCATGCGACGCATCATCGGGCCGACGCCGGATTCGGCGAAATTGGTGTAAACCGACTTGTTGCGCAACAAGCCGTAGACCGCTTCCGCGATCACGCCGCGTTCACGACCGCCCAGCTTGGGATTCTCGCGAAAATAGCGCGACAGCGTCACGTCGGCAGGACCGGTAAAACGTAAAATTTCACGCAAGACTTCTTCCGTGTGGGGAACGATTGCGGGTGGCAATCTCATACTGCTTCCTTCAAAGTGATGATTCAGGCTTGCTCGGCGGACGGGTCGATATGAACACGACCATGGTCCAGGCGCAGCTTGCCTTCGACGAACCAGCGCACAGCGCGCGGGTAAATTAGATGTTCCTGTTGCAGCACGCGCTCGGCCAGCACTTCTTCGCTGTCGGTGCTCAGCACCGGCACCGCCGCCTGTATCACGATGGGGCCGTGATCCAGGTCGGGCGTGACGAAATGCACCGTTGCGCCATGCAACTTGACGCCCACTGCCAGCGCCTGCCGGTGCGTTGCCAATCCGGGAAAGGACGGCAGCAGCGACGGATGGATATTCAGCATCCGTCCGGCGTAGTGCTGGACAAAGGGTGCCGTCAGGATACGCATGAAACCGGCCAGCACCACCAGATCGGGAGTAAAACCGTCGATGACTGCACGCAAAGCGCTATCGAACTGCTCGCGTGTGGGATAGTCCTTGTTGGCGACGACCGCGGTCGCAATACCACGCTGCCGGGCGAAATCGAGACCGGCCGAATCGGCCCGGTTGCTGATGACTGCTGCGATGGAAACAGGCCAGCTTTCAGCCTGTGCGGCCCGGACGATGGCTTCCATGTTGCTGCCGCGTCCGGAAATCAGGATAACAATGCTTCTCATGGTCGGCATTGTAACCGCTGCCCGGGACCAATTTGGCGAAAAATCCCCAAAAATGCGACGACGGGCGGGTGGATGTTACTGAAATGAGTAAAAAACGCGGAAAGCAATTTTCTTGTCGGCCCAGAAGTCCGCGGCATCGCGGAATACGTCCAGCAAGGTTTCCCGGGCTTCCTTGTCGAATTTCTGCGTATTCGGCAATTGCTCCAGGACAACGATGAAGCCTGGCTGCGGACCGGACTTGTGCGTCAGGTCGGTCAGGCAGTCTCCCAGCGCATCGAAGTTCTTGCCGAAATGGCGGGGAAAATGAAAAGCGCCGGCAATGATCGCCAGGACCTGCTGCTTCGTCATTGCCTCGGCGCAATAGGCGTACAGAAAGTGCTGGCCAAGACGAGCAGCCTCTTCCTGCAAGTCGCTCACGCGAAAGGCGCGGATAGACTGCACAACATTTGGCGGCACCGTTTTAAATAAACTCATTTCTCCCTCAGATTTTGCAATGGATGCTGCAACCAGAATCTGCTTGTTCATTCCCTGATGCGCTGGAATGTCTGATAGTGATCCTTGGTGTAATAGTACTCACCCGACGTTTGCGGATTGCCGCCGGAGATGATCCGGCGGGCGCCGCGATTGCGCGCTTTCGGCGTTTTCACGGTGAATTCGTGATAATACCCGCGCTTCTGCCTGGGTAAAACCCCTTCATAGTTGCCGAACACGACGCCGTCCTTGGCATACGGATAAGGGCCGCCTTGCTTGATCAGGGCCAGCGTCTGCTGCGCTTCCTGCGGCAGACTGCCCGCTGCGACGTCGCCGACATCAGCGCCAGGCGAGCCTTTGGCGAATACGGAAAACGATAACAGCAGCGCTGCGAGAAATACACACCACTGTTTCAGAAAGGTTGTCTTCAAGAGCAGGCTCGCATTATTTTATGTTGCACAAGTATTAATTTTTCGCAATACCATTGCGTAGAGTAACGTTTTGCTTCAAACCAAGCAACCCGTATCTGCGTTCTGCAAAGCAGGAGCCTGAAGCTCAGGCTTGGAGCGCCAGTGCCCGATCTGGTTCAAAAAATGCAAGAACCTGGTCGCGCATGGCGTAGGTATCGCGTTCGCCGAGGCTGATCAGCTCGCGCGTGAAGCTCTGTTCAAACAGGAGATAGGAAGCCAGCGCGGCGCCACGCACTTCGGTGGCGCCGATGCCGCCGAGCATCACCCGGACCGGGCGCGGCAGGCTGTTGACGTGGCGGCTGGCGATTTCGTCGATGCGTTCGGACGGCGAAATGACCAGCACCTCGATCGGCCGCAAAGGCATCTTGGCGCGTTGCTCGGGAGTGAGTATGGACAAGGTTTGATTGACGCGGTTGGTGCGCTCGATGTCGGCGGCCAGTCCGTCGAGGAAGATGCTCGACAGGGCATGACCGGCCACCTGCGCCAGGCTCGGATACTGCGCCAGCTCGGTCGGCGCTTCGGAGCGCTCGCCCATGCGGCCGGCGCCGATCACCAGGATCTTGCTGGAGCCCAGGTGAATTGCCGGAGAAATCGGCGCGATCTGGCGCATCGAACCATCGCCGAAATATTCGCGCCGGCCTTCGTAAAAAATCGGGATCGCCGGAAAGATGAACGGAATCGCCGACGACGCCAGCAAATGCTCGACGCCGATCTGGTCGCGGATGGCCCCGCGCTGGGTGCGCCGCCACGGCTCGATTTCCTGCATCGATTGATAAAAGGTCAGATGCTGGCCGCCGGTATAGGACGAAGCCGTCACCGCCAGCGCATGCAAGGTGCCGTTGGACAGCGCGTCGTCCAGCCGCGGCAAATCCAGCAGGCGATGCAACATGGTGACCAGCGGCGTGTTGTCCAATAGGGAATTGGGTGGGTTGGCGCGCCATTTGCGCAGCAGCCAGCCGAAGGAAAACAGCGACAGCCAGCGCGCGCCCGAACGGATCACGCCGAGAGAATCGGCGCGGTAGACCTGCTCGACGCGGAAGTTCGACCAGACGCTCATCAGCTCGCGCACGCCTTCGCCGAAATCGTCGGCGCGACACGCCAGCGCGGTCGCATTGATGGCGCCGGCCGAGGTGCCGCAGATGATCTGGAAAGGATTCCGATGGGCCGGCCAGCCGGACTCCATCAAAATCATGGACAAAGCATTCAGCACGCCGACTTGATAAGCCGCGCGTGCGCCGCCGCCAGTCAGGATCAGTCCCGTTTTTTTATCTGTTGACTCCATGCCAACAGCTTAGCAGGGCGTACGCGCTTCAGGTGCAATTTAACCAGCAAAAATACGAGGTGTTGCCAAAAATACGCAAAGAAAAATTACGTAACTATTCTATTTTGGCGGCATGCGAATGGCGCCGTCGAGACGGATGGTTTCGCCGTTGAGCATGAGGTTCTCGATGATAGTTTTGGCCAGGTGGGCATACTCGGTCGCCTTGCCCAGGCGCGGCGGAAACGGCACTGCGCCGCCGAGCGAATCCAGTACTTCCTGCGGCATGGACATCATCATCGGCGTCTCGAAAATCCCCGGCGCAATCGTCATCACGCGAATGCCGCTGCGCGCCAGGTCGCGCGCCATCGGCAGCGTCATGCCGACGATCGCCGCCTTGGATGCCGAATACGCCGTCTGCCCGATCTGGCCGTCGAAGGCCGCTACCGAGGCGGTGTTGATGATCACGCCGCGCTCGCCCTGCTCCGCAGGCTCGAGTTTGCTCATGGCGTCAGCCGCCAGACGGGCCATGTTGAAGGTACCCACCAGGTTGATGTTCAGCGTTTTCTGGAACAGGGCCATGGCGTGCGGACCATCCTTGCCGATCAGCTTGGCGCCCGGCGCGATGCCGGCGCAATTGACCAGGCCGCGCAGCGTGCCCAGTTGCTTTGCGGCTTCGATCGCCTTGAGACCGTCTTCTTCCGTCGTCACGTCGCAGCGCACAAACTTGCCTTGCAACTCGGCGGCGAGCTTTGCGCCGGCTTCTTCCTGCAAATCGGCCAGCACCACTTTGCCGCCGTTTTCCGCCAGCATGCGCGCGGTTGCCGCGCCCAATCCCGATGCCGCGCCCGTTACTACAAACACCTGTCCAGCAATCTGCATGTCTCGTTCTCCAATAATAAAGACCGGCATGGAGTACCCATGCCGGTCGTCTTGTGATCATCCTTGTGGGATGGGGAAGGCTATTTTCCCACGGGGACGGTCACAACAACAGCAGTTGTCTCGGTTACCGCAGCAGGCACGACCGCCGATGCCGCGGTCAATGCTGGCGCCGGTAGCAGCGGCACCAGCAGCAAGGCCACGATATTGATGATCTTGATCAGCGGATTGACTGCGGGACCGGCCGTATCCTTGTAGGGATCGCCCACCGTATCCCCGGTGACGGCTGCCTTGTGCGCATCGGAACCCTTGCCGCCGTGATGGCCGTCTTCGATGTATTTCTTGGCGTTGTCCCAGGCGCCGCCGCCGGTGGTCATCGAAATCGCGACAAACAAACCGGTCACGATGGTCCCCATCAGCAAACCGCCCAGCGCCGCCGGCCCGAGCAGCAAACCGACGATGATCGGCACGACTACCGGCAGCAAGGATGGGATGATCATTTCCTTGATCGCCGACGAAGTCAGCATGTCGACGGCCTTGTCGTATTCAGGCTTGCCGCTGCCATCCATGATGCCCTTGATTTCGCTGAACTGGCGGCGCACTTCGATCACCACCGCGCCGGCTGCACGCCCCACTGCTTCCATCGCCATGGCGCCGAACAGGTAGGGAATCAGGCCGCCGATGAACAGGCCGACGATCACCATCGGATTGGACAAGTCGAAGGACGTGCTCTTGCCCACCGAATCCAGCGCATGCGTGTAATCGGCGAACAGCACCAACGCCGCCAGGCCGGCCGAACCGATGGCGTAGCCTTTGGTCACCGCCTTGGTGGTATTGCCGACGGCATCGAGCGGATCGGTAATGGCGCGCACCGATTCCGGCATGCCCGACATTTCGGCGATGCCGCCGGCATTGTCGGTGATCGGACCGTAAGCATCCAGCGCCACGATGATGCCGGCCATCGACAGCATCGAGGTTGCCGCAATCGCAATGCCGTACAAACCGGCCAGCCAGTACGACGCCAGGATCGCCGCGCACACCGCCAGCACCGGATACGCGGTCGACTTCATCGACACGCCGAGGCCGGCGATGATGTTGGTGCCGTGACCGGTGGTGGAGGCTTCGGCGATATGCTTGACCGGTTTGAAGTCGGTGCCGGTGTAGTACTCGGTGATGTAGACCATGAGGCCGGTCAGCACGATGCCGATGACGGCGGAACCCATCAGCGGCACGCGCAATTCCGGCGGCAACACGGTCCAGGTCACGATGGCAAAGCCAACAAGACTCAAGCCCGCCGACCACCACAAGCCGGTGTACAAGGCCGACATGATTTTCTTGCCGGGCGCGACCTTGACCATGGTGCAGCCGATGATCGACGCCAGGATGGACACCCCGCCCAGCAGCAAGGGATAAAGCACCGCAAGAACCTCGGCGCCCTTGATCATCAGGCTGCCCAGCAACATGGTGGCAATCAGCGTAACCACGTAAGTCTCGAACAAGTCCGCCGCCATGCCGGCGCAGTCGCCGACGTTGTCGCCCACGTTATCGGCGATCACCGCGGGATTGCGCGGGTCGTCCTCGGGAATCCCGGCTTCGACTTTGCCGACCAGATCGGCGCCAACGTCCGCGCCCTTGGTGAAGATGCCGCCGCCCAGACGCGCAAAGATGGAAATCAGCGAAGCGCCGAACGCCAGGCCGATCAAGGGTTGGATGGCGTCATGCAGCGACGGCGCGTTGCCGACGCCGCGCAGGAACAGCCACCAGAAAAACAGCACTACGCCCAGCAAACCCAGCCCAACCACCAGCATGCCGGTGATGGCGCCGCCGCGAAACGCCACGTTGAGCGCTTCGTTCATGCCTTTGGTCGCCGCCTGCGCGGTGCGCACATTGGCGCGCACCGAGACGTTCATGCCGATGAAACCGCACGCGCCCGACAACACCGCGCCGATCAGGAAACCGAGCGCCGTAATCCAGCCGAGGCCGGGAATCAATGCGATGACGATGAGGAGCACCACGCCGACCAGCGCGATGGTGCGATATTGACGCGCCAGGTAAGCTGCGGCGCCTTGCTGAATTGCGGCTGCGATGTCCTGCATGCGCTGGTTGCCGGGGTCCTGCTTGAGAATCCAACTGCGGGAAATGAGACCGTAGATCACTGCGACGACGCCGCATGCTACGGCAAACCATAAGGCTCCTGCCATCATGTCTCCTCCTTGTTATCACGACAAAGTAAACAATCACGACCTTCTGCGCTGGTCTCGTCAACCGGTGCAGACACTGCGTACTGCAAAACTTTACGTCGCCCTTTTTCTTATGGATCTTTTATGTGATGCCGGGCTATACCCCTTCGCTGCCTTTCACCTGCCATTCCTGCCGATATTACCGCTGCGTCCCGATGACGGGCATAAAAAAAGCGGACACATGGTCCGCTTCATTTTATGACGACAGTGCCGCAAATGCACTCTCTCTGATTTGCTCCACCGGTCCGACCCCGGCGATCTTGCGATACTGCGGCGCGCCCGGTTGACCCGACTCCGCCCATTTGCCGTAATAGCCGACCAGCACTTCGGTCTGTTCGTGATACACCGACAGACGCTTCTTGACGGTTTCTTCCTTGTCGTCGTCGCGCTGGATCAACGCTTCGCCGGTGACGTCGTCCTTGCCTTCGACCTTCGGCGGATTAAACTTGACGTGGTAGGTGCGGCCCGAAGGCTGGTGCACGCGACGGCCGCTCATGCGCTCGACGATGGCGCTGTCGGGAACGTCGATTTCCAGTACGTAGTCGATCTTGACGCCGGCATCCTTCATGGCGTCGGCCTGTGGCACGGTGCGCGGGAAACCGTCGAACAGGTAACCGTTGGCGCAATCAGCCTGCTTCAGGCGATCCTTGACCAGACCGATGATGATGTCGTCGGACACCAGGCCACCTGCGTCCATGACCTTCTTGGCGGCGATGCCCAGTTCCGTGCCGGCAGCGACGGCGGCGCGCAGCATGTCGCCGGTCGAAATCTGCGGAATATTGTATTTTTCCTTGATAAAAGTGGCTTGCGTACCTTTACCGGCACCAGGCGCTCCTAGAAGGATGAGGCGCATATTTTTTCCTAAATTGAAGTTTTGAATTCTGTTGCGATGGCCACTGAACGTACCAACTTATCCAATTGTTGCCATCGAAGGCGATTGTCTCTGTTGACGCCGTGTATCTCTGCTCTGTACGAAACTTACCACAAAATCTTACCGGATCATGACAAACGCCTATTTTTTAGGCAGCCCGGTTTACTGAATTATCGCTGGCGAGAATGACAGCAGACTTACAAAGCGGGCGCCGATGCATATTCGATAACGATATGGTTCGCATCGGATCAACATCTTCAGGAATAAAAATTACAAAGCGGAAATTGCCGTGATCAGCGGACTGTCCGGCGGCGCTTCGAAATGCTTGCGCACGCGCTCCAGGTCTTCGGGCGTATCGACCCCGGCTTCCGGCAGCAGCGACGTCACGTGCACCGCAATCGAATAGCCGTGCCAGAGCACGCGCAATTGCTCAAGCGCCTCGATGCGCTCCAGCGGCGACGCCGTCAGCGTCGGGTAGATCTGCAGGAATTTGTTGGTGTAGGCGTACATGCCGATATGCCGCAACGGCGCAAATTCATGGCTGTGCAGCTCGGACAGGCGTTCTTTCGACTGAGCAAAACCGTCGCGATGCCAGGGAACCGCCGCGCGAGAAAAATACATGGCGCGGCCTTCCTTGTTCAGCACCACCTTGACGACATTCGGATTGAACATCTCCGGCAGCAGCTCGATGCTGTGCGCAGCAGTCGCCATCGGTACGTCCGACTTGATATGACCAGCGGTGGCCGCGATCAGGCCCGGATCGATCAAAGGCTCGTCGCCCTGCACGTTCACCACCACGGCGTCGTCGGCCAGATCCAGCGCGGCCGCCACTTCGGCGATGCGGTCGGTGCCGGAAGGATGGTCGGCGCGCGTCATGGCGACATCGATGCCGTGCTGCTCGCAGGCGGCATAGATATCGCGGTGATCGGTCGCCACCACGATGCGCGCCGCGCCCGACAAGGCTGCCCGTTCCGCCACGCGCACGATCATCGGCTTGCCGCCGAGGTCGGCCAGAGGCTTGTTCGGCAAGCGGGTGGAAGCAAGACGGGCGGGAATGATGACGGTAAAGGACATGGCGGGTGCAATCAGACGGTCAGCAAAAACGGGAACGGGTCGATGACGGACGGAAGCTTATTCGGCCGCCGATGTACCAGGAGCCGCAGGCGCTGCCGGTACAACAGCGAGATCGCGCGCTTCGTCGGCCCACATGATGGGAATGCCGTCGCGAATCGGATAAGCCAGCTTGTCGCCGTTGCAAATCAGTTCCTGGGCTTTTTTGTCGAACTCGAGCGGCCCCTTGCAAATCGGGCATACGAGAATATCAAGCAGTCGGGCGTTCACGGAGTTTCTCCACTATATGTTCAACCAGCGCGCCGTCTATGCGCGCCGTCACGGGCACGACCCAGATGCGCGGGTCGTTTTTGATGGCCTCAATTGCCCTGCATTTTACTGCATCCTTCTCGGTGATCAGGATCAGCGCGGCCGACAGGCCGGCGAAAGGGTTCTGCGCGAAATCATAATGATCCGGCAACGCCACTGCTTCAAAGTTCAGGCCGGCCTGGCTCAGCGTCGCAAAAAAACGCGAGGGATTGCCGATGCCGGCGACGGCGGCGATACCCTCGGCCTGGCTCAGCGCCTCCAGCGGCTGTTTGCAGGCCCTGTCCTTCAACAGCTCCACCTGATCGGTTGTCAACTGCATGGCAACAGTGCCGGCCGGCGCAATGGCAACGCTGCCGTCACTGCCGACATTGCACACGCTGAAATCGCGACGGCGCGACACCGGTTCGCGCAGAGGCCCTGCCGGCAACAGCCAACCGTTACCGTTGCCGCGCGCATCCGACAAGACGATCTCGACATCGCGCGCCATGGCGTAATGCTGCAAACCATCGTCCGACACAATCACATCGACCTCTGGATGCGCTGCCAGCAAGGCTTCGGCAACTGCGACGCGGGCGCGTCCCACCATCACCGGGCAAGCGCCACGTTCAGCAATCAACAAGGGCTCATCTCCGACGTCCTGCGCCAGCGATGCCGATGTCACTTCACGCACCTCGCCCGATCTGGAGCCATAGCCACGCGAAATCACGCCCGGCGTATAGCCGGCCTGACGCAAGGCCTGCACCAGCCAGATCGTCAGCGGCGTCTTGCCGGTGCCGCCGACAAAGATGTTGCCGACCACGATGACAGGCACCGGCAAACGCGTCGCCTGTCTGATGCCGACGCGATACAAGACGCGCCGCGCGAGTGCAATTCCCCCGAACAGCAGCGACAGCGGCCACAACAGGCACGCCAGCCAGCCGCGCCGCATCCAGGCGCGCGTCAAGGCGGATGCAAAGGTAGTGTGATCGGACAAAAGTGGGCCTGGTCAGAGAAACGAAAACAGCGTCCGCAATTACTTGCTATTACTCACTTGCCGCTGCTGCTTTGCGCAGCAAATGTCACCCGCGAAAAACCCGCCGTGCGCGCCGCTTCCAGCACATTGATCACGGTCTGATGCGCCGCCAGCGCATCGGCATTGATAATGACCACCGGATCGACTTTCGCGGTGCCGGCGGCAACATTGGCCTCGTTGGCCTGGACCGCGCTCTGCAATTCCCGGGCGATGCCGTTGACGTCGCGCGCGGCGATCTGCACGTTGTTGATGGCGTAATGTCCTTGCGCGTCGACGGCGACATTCAGTTCAAACGGCTGCTCCAGCGCCTTCTCCGCATCGGCGGTCGGCAGCGTGATCTGCAAGGCGGTGAACTTGCTGTAGGTCGTGGTCACCATCAGGAAGATCACGATCACCAGCAGGACGTCGATGAAGGGAATCAGGTTGATTTCCAGGTCTTCCCGTGCGCGGCCTTTGCGAAAATTCATGGCATTCCCTTTTTACTGACGCGCGCCGTGCACTACGTCGACGAATTTCACCGCCTGCTGCTCCATATCGACCACGAAACCGTCGACCAGCGCGCGGAAGTGGCGGTAAAACACCAGCGCCGGCATCGCGATCGCCAGGCCGAAACCGGTGTTGTACAAGGCAATCGAAATACCGTGCGCCAGCTGCGCGGGATTGGTGCCGGCGGCGTTTTGCGAGGCGAAAATTTCGATCATGCCGATGACCGTGCCGAACAGGCCCATCAGCGGCGCCAGCGAAGCAATCGTGCCCAGCGTGGTGAGATAGCGCTCCAGACGGTGCGCGGCGGCCTGGCCGGCTTCTTCGATGGCTTCCTTCATGACTTCGCGCGGCGCGTCGACGTTGCGCAAACCGGCAGCGAGCACCTGGCCCAGCGGCGAATTCTGTTCCAGCTTGTCGATCACATCCTCGTTGACGCGGCCGCTTTCATAGACGCGCACCACTTCCGGCAGCAGGTCTTCGGGCAGGATGCGCGAGCGACGCAGGTACAAGAGTCTTTCGATGATCAGCGCAAGGCCGATGACGGAGGCGATCAACAACGGCCAGATCGGCCAGCCTGCGGCTTGGATGATTGCGAACAAGAGGGACTCCTTTGATGACTGATGGAACGAATATCGAACAAATACGGATTAATTTTCCGGTGCAGAATGTAACGCGTTGCCCCCTGCCCGGCAAGGCCAAGATGCATTTGGCCGGACGTAGCCGCAAAACAGCTTTAAAATCGCGCCTTGCAAGCATGCTTGGCAATGTTGGCAAAGCCTGTGCACTTTACCCACATTTTCTGTGCATAACTTTGTGAACAACGGCCTTGGCAACAAACAAAGCCTTTGATTTCAAAGCATTTTTCCTGTCTGAGCAGAAAACGTGCACAGAACAGGCAATACCCTCCGACCTTCACCTGGCTTCATCACAGACACATGGCCCTCGACGATTTTTCCAGCCCGCCGCACTCTGCCGCAGCTACCACACCGGCCGGCCCACCGGTACTCGCCGTCTCGGCGCTCAATCAGGCGGTCGCGCGCGTGCTGGAACGGACATTTCCGCTGGTCTGGGTATCCGGTGAAATATCCAATTTTACCCGCGCGGCATCGGGCCATTGGTATTTCACGCTGAAAGACGATGCCGCCCAGGTGCGCGCCGTGATGTTCAAGGGCCGCGCCCAGCATGCCGGCTTCTCGCCGCGCGAAGGCGACAAGGTCGAGGTGCGCACGCTGGTCACGCTCTATGCGCCGCGCGGCGACTATCAGCTCAATGTCGAAGCGATCCGCCGTGCCGGCGTCGGCAATCTCTACGAAGCCTTCCTGCGCCTGAAAGAAAAGCTGGAAAACGAAGGCCTGTTCGCTCCCGATCGCAAGCGTCCCCTGCCGGTTTTCCCGCGCTGCATCGGCATCGTCACCAGCCCGCAGGCAGCGGCGTTGCATGACATCCTGACCGCGCTGCGCCGCCGCGCCCCGCATGTGCGGGTGATCCTGTATCCGACGCCGGTGCAGGGAGAAGGCGCCGGCGCCAAGATTGCGCGCGCCCTCCAGATCGCCTCGCAGCGCGCCGAATGCGACGTGCTGCTGGTCGGCCGCGGCGGCGGCAGCATGGAAGACCTGTGGGCTTTCAATGACGAAGCCGTCGCGCGCGCCATCGTGGCTTGCCCGGTGCCGGTGATTGCCGGCGTGGGCCACGAGACCGATTTCACGATTGCCGATTTCGCCGCCGACCTGCGCGCGCCGACGCCGACCGCCGCCGCCGAACTGTGCGCCACGCCGCGCAACGAATGGCTGGCCGAACTGCACAGCCACGCGCTCGACCTGACGCGCGCCTTCAAGCGCCAGCTGACCGAACGCAGCCAGACCGTCGACTGGATGTCGCGCCGCCTGGTCAGCCCGACTGCCTACATCACGCATGAGCGCGTCAAGCTCAATGCGCTGCAAGCCCGGCTGGAGCACGCCACCCGCACGCCGGTCACGAAGGCGCGCTACCAGCTCCAGCATTTGCAGATGCGGCTGCAGAACCGGCTGCCCGACACGCGCCCTGCGCGCCTCGTGCTGAACGACCGGCAGCGCCGCATCGGCAACGCCGTTGCCCTGCTCAGTCAGCACAAGCGCCAGTTGCTGGCGGCGCAGAACGCCCAGCTTGAACTGCTCAATCCGCAGCGTACGCTGGAGCGCGGTTACGCCATCGTCACCGACGGCAAAGGCAAAGTCTTGCGCGCGCCATCGGAGTTGCAGCCGCGCAGCAATGTGACGCTGCGGCTGGCCGAAGGCAGCGCCGAAGTCGGCATCGCCAGCGTGCAGCCGACGCTTGATTGAGAATCATCACGTTTTGCGTGCCGGGTGCGCGAATTTCCTACACGGGATTCAGACTTCCGACACCTCGGGAAGCCGCTTCCGGGAGTGCAAAGAATCGCTATCCGCTTTAGAATCACAGACTCAGAATAAAAACCTTGTTTTAATCAACAAACCCGAAAGGATTCACCATGGCACATACCCTCCCGGCACTGCCTTATGAACTGGACGCACTGGCGCCGACCATTTCCAAGGAAACGCTCGAATACCACTACGGCAAGCACCATCAGACCTATGTGACCAATTTGAACAACCTGATCCCCGGCACCGAATTCGAAAACCTGTCGCTCGAAGACATCATCAAGAAGTCCTCCGGCGGCGTGTTCAACAACGCAGCGCAAATCTGGAACCACACTTTCTACTGGAACGGCCTGACGCCAAAGGGCGCGGGCGCTCCAAGCGGCGCACTGGCTGACGCCATCAACGCCAAGTGGGGTACTTTCGACGCCTTCAAGGCAGAGTTCACCAAGCAAGGCCTGGCCAACTTCGGTTCGGGCTGGACATGGCTGGTCAAGAAAGCCGACGGCACGCTGGACATCGTCAACACCACCGGCGCCGGCACACCGCTGACCACCGACAGCAAGGCATTGCTGACCATCGACGTCTGGGAACACGCCTACTACATCGACTATCGCAATGCACGCGCGAAGTATGCAGAAGCATTCTGGGGCATCGTGAACTGGGATTTCGCAGCGAAGAATTTCGCATAAGCAAATCCGGTTTTTGCTCTTGGAAAAAGCCTGCCTGCGTGCAGGCTTTTTTTACGCCGGGTGGAAACTTGAAAATGGAATGTGCAACAATCAGTCATCCTCATCCCTGCATTGAAGGAGAACATCATGGCGACCGTCCACCTGCACAACGACGCCGGCTACGCGCAGCGCATTCGCGCCCGCACCCATCAGCTGCAAGCGGATGAACCGGCCAACAACGGCGGCACCGATACCGGCGCGGCGCCATACGAGTTGCTGCTGGCCGCGCTGGCCGCATGCACTTCGCTGACGCTGCGCATGTATGCCGACCGCAAGGGCTGGGACCTCGGCACCATCCACATCGACGCGCGCTTTTCCCGCGACGACTGCGGCCTGGAAAACATCGAGCGCACGGTCACCTTCGGCAATGCGCTGACGCCGGAACAGATCACGCGTCTCGGCGAAATCTGCGAAAAGACGCCGGTTACCAAAACGCTGCGCGAAGGCACGCCGATACGCACGGCCTTCGTGTAGATCGCTTGCTGGGCATATTTTCGATTTTTATTGAAAATAAACGTTAAAAATTCGTAAAAACTCACTATAAACACATATTAAAAATAAAATAAGTACTTATTTATCAATGACTTATTTAAATCATCGAATAATTCGATGATAGATCACAAATCTTTCCGTTTTTCTTTTCATTTCGCCCCGCGCATACTCCGTTCTGTCCACTTAATCATGCAAACAGAAGGCACTTTTCCAAGGTGGAAAACGCCCTTGTTCGCACTAACCGACGGAGAAAATCATGCTTCAAATTCGCAAAAACAACGAACGCGGTGTCGCCGATCACGGTTGGTTGAATTCGCACCATACATTTTCGTTCGGTCATTACTACGATCCGGAACACCTGGGCTTCGGTCCGCTGCAAGTCATCAATGAAGACCGCGTCACGCCGGGCATGGGTTTCGGCACGCACGGCCACAGCGACATGGAAATCATCTCCTATGTCCTCGACGGCGCGCTGGAACACAAGGACAGCATGGGCACGGGTTCGGTCCTGCATTACGGCGACGTCCAGCGCATGAGCGCCGGCAGCGGCGTGCGCCACAGCGAGTTCAACCACTCGAAGACGGAACCGGTGCACTTCCTGCAGATCTGGATCCAGCCGAACGTGAAGGGCATTGCGCCAAGCTACGAAGAGAAGAATTTCACTCCGGAGCAAAAGCAAGGCCAGCTGCGCCTGATCGCTTCGTCCGACGGTCGCGACAACTCGGTGCTGATCCATCAGGATGCATCGATCTTTGCCTCGATCCTGAACGGCGACGCCAAACTGGAACACGCGCTGGGCGCCAAACGCCTGGGCTACGTGCACCTGATCCGCGGCCAGCTCACCGTCAACGGCAAGCAATTGTCCGGCGGCGATGCGATCAAGATCAGCGCAGAAAGCCTGATCACCTTCGAGAAGGCCGAAGCGGCTGAATTCCTGCTCTTCGACCTGCCTTACTAATCCATCAACGCAAACAAGTCATTGCACCGCCACTGCGGCGGTGCATGGCTTCTCACACCCAAACACAACGCACACTCAAGGAAAAATCATGGCAAACATCCTCTTCATCAACAGCAGCGCACGCAGCACCGGCTCCATCTCGCGCCAGGTCGCCGGCGAATTCGTCGCCAAGCTGCAAGCTTCCCAGCCTGGCAGCGTCGTGGTCGAACGCGACGTCGCCGCCAACCCGATTCCCCATCTGGACGAGCAAAAGCTGGGCGCCTTCTTCACGCCTGCCGACAAGCGCAGCGCCGAGCAACAGGCGCTGGTGAAGGTCTCCGAAGAACTGATCGCCGAAGTCAACGCCGCCGACATCATCGTCATCGGCGCACCGATGTACAACTTCTCGATCACCTCGACGCTGAAGACCTGGATCGACCACGTGGCGCGTGCCGGCGTGACGTTCAAGTACACCGAAACCGGCCCGGTCGGCTTGATCCAGGGCAAGAAGGTTTACGTCTTCACCTCGCGTGGCGGCGTCTACAGCGAAGGCCCGGCCAAGGTCATGGACTTCCATGAAACCTACCTGCGCGCCGTGCTGGGCTTCATCGGCATGACCGACGTCACCTTCGTGCACAGCGAAGGCTTGGGCATGGGCGAAGCGGCTGTTGAAAAAGCTGTCGCACAAACTCGCGAAACGATCGGCGCCTTGATTGCAGCCTGATTGCTTGCTGCCTGATCGATCCGACAGGCATCCATAAAAAAAAAGCGCGACAGCCACAAGCTGTCGCGCTTTTTTAACATTTGTTAAATGAAATCTACAAACCGCCGTCAGCGATCTGCGACAGCATCCGCTTGAGGATATCGGTTTCGCGCATGCGCTTGAGCCACCATGTCAGCGCAGCACCATCTTCCCCCACACGCCAGGCCAGCGAGAAGCTTTCTTCCGCACGCGGCTCTTCCACTTCCTTCACGATCAGCGCGCCGGATGCGATCGACTTTTGCACGCACGGCTCCGGCAAGAATCCGAAGCCCACCCCGGCCAGCTGCAAAGCGTATTTGCTGCGCATGTCGGGCACGGTCAGCGTATCCTGACCGAACAGCAGGCCGACGGTACGCGGCGGCATCTTGCGTGCCGAGTCCGCCACGCTGATGGCGCGATACGGGTGCAGGTCGGCCTTGCTCAGGACCTTGTTCATCTTCGCCAGCGGATGATGCGGCGCCACCACGAAAACAAATTTCACCGTGCCGATCTGCTCCGCGACATAACCGCCGCCCGCCGGACCTTCGCCTGGCGCCGCGATCAGCAGATCGACGCGGCGATCGAGCAAGGCTTCCCAGGTGCCGGCCAGCGACTCGCGTGCAATACGCAAACGCGTGCGGTCGGCGACCTGATAAAAGGCGACGATGTCGGGTTCCAGCGACGCGGCGGAATACAAGGAATCGAGACCGATCGTGAATTCGGTCTCCCAGCCCGAAGCGACGCGGCGCACGCGATGTTCGAGATCTTCGGCGGCCTTGAGCAGATAGCGCCCTTCTTTCAGCAACTCTTCACCGGCGCGCGTGAGCACGACTTTCGGCCCTTGCCGTTCGAACACCTGCACGCCGAGGTCTTGCTCCAGCTTCGACACGGTGTAAGAGATTGTCGAAGGCACGCGATGCAACTCAAGACCGGCCGCCGAGAACGAACCGCGCCGATCGATGGCATCGAGAATCAACAAGGCGTCGAGACTGATTCTGAACATGAAGACTTCCGGAGAAGGATGAAATAAAAAAGCGAAATGAAAAAGCCGATCAGGCTTCGACCGAGTAACCGGCGGCGACCCAGGCGTCGATGCCGCCGGTCAGCGGCCGCACGCGCTTGTAGCCGCGCCGCATGAGCTGCTTGGCGACCAGCGCGGCCGAGGCCTCGTTGGGACAGGCGCAATAGACGATGACTTCATCCTCCATCGGCGCGTCGAAGGCAAAAGTCTGGATCTCCTGATTGGAAATCGTCAGCGCGCCGGGAATGCGCCCGGCCTGTTGCGACGCCGGCGAGCGCACGTCGACGATGGTCGGACGCACGCCGCTCTTGAGCAGGCCGTCCAGTTCGCCGACGGAGATGCGCGCCATCTCCAGCGACTTGCGGAAGCGCCGGCGTTGCCACCACTTGCTGGCGACGAAGACGGCGAATCCGATCGCCACCAGCATCATGCCGTACTGACCGAGTTCGGCCAGCACGTTAAGCACGTCGTCGATGGCCGTGTTGAACAGGCCGCCGAGGAAGATCGCCACGCCGGCCCACAAGGCGGCGCCGAGGCCGTCATACAAAATGAACTTGCCGCGCGAGGTGCCGACGGTGCCAGCCAGCGCACTGGCAATCGAAGCGAAACCGGGAATGAACTTGGCCACCAGCAGCGAGCGCGCACCCCAGCGCGAATAGATGGACTCGGTCTGGCGCACGCAGGAATCGGGAGAAAGGGAAATGCGGCACAGCGTCGACATGATGCGACGACCGTAGCGCCTGCCGGCGAGATACCAGACATAATCGGCGATCAGTGCGGCCACCACCGCCACCAGCAACAGCAGTGCAACGGGATACTGGCCGCGGTAGGCCAACGCGCCGGTGATGACCAGCGTCGGGTAGGCAGGGATGGGCGCGCCGAGTTGTTCGGTCAGCACATTCAGAAATACGATGATCAGACCGTACTGTTCAATCAGGTGATACAAATAAGTCATCGCCGCACCACTACCCTTGTCTGTCGATCTGCAGCGTGATCTGCAGATCCCTATTTTTGATGCCCGAATTCAGCCCAGGCGCTCATTATAGGGTTGAAGACGTTGCCGCTCCCGACTTTCGCCCCGGATACTCCGTCCAGATCATGGCCACCAGAATCGCCGCAGGCAACAACAAGGCCAGGAACAAGGCATAACGGTAAGCAAATGCCCCGCTGACGGCGCCCACGCCGAAGGCGACGATAGGCCAGAAAAACTTGACGCAGCGCTGACGCACGCTCTGATCTGCTGCGCCGCGCACGATATCCACGACGTCGATCACCAGTTGCGTGACGTTGCCGGTCATGACCGTACTTGGCGCCGATTGCGGCAAAATCAAGCGCGCGGCAGCGTTCTGCACACCCATTGCCGCCGCGCCGAACATGCCTGCCAGCAAGGCTGTCGTCGCTCTCGCATCGGCCACGCCGACGGGCGCAATGCTTTGCCCCAACACCATGAACGCCAGCAGGAACAACAGTTGCAGCATCAGCACATACGGCAGTACCGGTTTGTTGCTGCGTTCCAGCCAGATCACCGCCATCCGCGTCAGGATCACCGATCCGATGAAGGCGGGAAACGCCAGGAACTTGATCAGCACGCCATGCGAAGGATTGGCCAGCTCGCTGCCGATCAGGACGAAGTTGCCGGTGACGTGCGCCGTGAACAATCCGAACAAGGCGACAAAACCGACCGTGTCCACATAACCCGCCAGGAAACTCATGGCGACGCCCTGACAGGTGGCGCGAGGAATCCTGGGCATAACAGCGAGGCTGCCGATTGAGCTCATCTCAGGCCCCGGCTTTCCGGCTCAATGCGGCGTCGATCGAAAAACGGCCCGCGCCCATCAGTGCAATGCTGCCGAAGACGAACATCAGCAACCAGCCGAACCGACCTTCGGCAACGCTCCCGCCTGGATGCTTCGGCGATTTTGCAGAGCAGCCTTTCATGTCCATAAAAACAAGAAGAAAACGAATGCGATGGCATGATCTCCACATGTGTAAAAAGCATTGATGATAAATGGAAAGGTAACAAAAACCTGCCCATCCGTTTCTTCTTATCAACCCACGGAACGGCAAGCCACTGTCCCTCGACAGTATCAACAAGATGCCGGCCAAATACAAGTCGATCGCCAATAGCATTCCCCGACGAAGAGATCGGTCTCCATCCGCATATTTTGCGAAACACGTTCTGCAACGAATATCGGGAAGAAGCCGTCGACGTACCAAGTGAAGACGCCGGCCTTGCGTTGGTTGCAC
The DNA here is from genome assembly GCF_000282135.1 of Herbaspirillum sp. CF444. Lineage (GTDB taxonomy): Bacteria > Pseudomonadota > Gammaproteobacteria > Burkholderiales > Burkholderiaceae_D > Herbaspirillum. The sequence goes on along the minus strand of NZ_AKJW01000018.1, from coordinate 313,090 downwards.
AACGCCCGGATCCAGGTATTGATCCGACAGGCATTGACACGACCGGAAACATTTGCGCGGAATGGCGGCTACCGACAATTCACATTCAATAATTACCGGACATTCGCGCCAAAGTTTCCATTCGCATCACGCCCTTACCTGACGCTGGCAAATGCGCATCGCATGCTCCGCCCCTTGAGAAAAGAGATTCAGTCGATGTATTTCAGCCCTGCCGCTTCCAGCGGACCGCGCATGTTATACATATCCAGCCCCAGCACGCCGGCGGCCAGCTTGTCGCGTTTCTCGCCTTCCAGGTCTTCGCGCTTTTGCGCGGCCTGCGCCACGCGCGTGGCGTCGGAGGCCGGCACTACCACCACGCCGTCGTCATCGGCCACGATGGCGTCGCCCGGATTGACCAGCGCCCCCGCGCAGATGACCGGCACGTTGACCGAGCCCAGCGTGGCCTTGATCGTGCCCTTGGCGCTGATGGCGCGGCTCCACACCGGGAAACCCATGGCCTTCAGGACCTTCACGTCGCGCACGCCTGCATCGATGATCAGCGCCTTCGCGCCGCGCGCCATGAAGCTGGTCGCCAGCAGGTCGCCAAAGTAGCCGTCGGTGCATTCAGCCGTGATCGCGGCGACCACGATGTCGCCCGGCTGGATCTGCTCGGCCACGACATGCATCATCCAGTTGTCGCCAGGATGCAGCAGCACGGTGACCGCAGTGCCCGCCACGGCCGCACCGGGCCAGATCGGACGCATATAGGGCTTCAGCAGTCCGGTGCGGCCCTGCGCCTCGTGTACGGTGGCCACGCCGAGCTTGCCGAGGTGGCCGACGGCGACGGCATCGGCACGCTCGATGTGACGTTTGACGACGCCCAGTTGGTTGATCAGGGGTGTGCTCATGCTTATCGTCCTTTCGCTGTCAATGCGGCATCCAGGCGCGGGTATACGCGGCGCGCGTTGCCCTCGAAGATCTTGCCGCGTTCTTCGTCGGTCAACGCGGCGGCCTGGATGTAACGCTTGGTGTCGTCGTAGTGATGGCCGGTCTCCGGATCGATGCCGCGTACCGCGCCGATCATTTCGGAGGCGAACAGCACGTTCTCGATCGGGATGACCTTGGTCAGCAGGTCGATGCCTGGCTGATGGTAGACGCAGGTGTCGAAGAAGATGTTGTTCAGCAGGTGGTCCTTCAGCAGCGGCTTCTTCATCTCCTGCGCCAGCCCGCGGAAGCGCCCCCAGTGGTAAGGCACCGCGCCGCCGCCGTGCGGAATCAGGAACTTCAGCGTCGGGAAATCCTTGAACAGGTCCGAGGTCAGGCATTGCATGAAGGCCGTGGTGTCGGCATTCAGGTAGTGCGCTCCCGTGGTGTGAAAGCAGGCGTTGCAGCTGGTGCTCACATGGATCATGGCCGGCACGTCCAGCTCCACCATCTTCTCGTACAGCGGATACCACGCCTTGTCCGACAGCGGCGGCGACGTCCAGTGGCCGCCGGAAGGATCCGGATTCAGGTTGACGCCGACGAAGCCGTACTCCTTCACGCACTTTTCCAGCTCGGCAATGGAGGTGCGGATATCCGCACCCGGCGACTGCGGCAGCATGGCTGCGCCGATGAAGTGCTCGGGGAACAGCTGCGAGACGCGATAGCAGAGTTCATTGCAGATCGCCGCCCAAGTCTGGCTGGTGTGCAGGTCGCCGATGTGGTGCGCCATGAAGGACGCGCGCGGCGAGAAGATGGTCAGGTCGGCGCCGCGTTCCTCCATCAGGCGCACCTGGTTGCCTTCAATCGACTCGCGCAGCTCGTCGTCGCTGATCTTCAGCTCGGACGGCTTGGGGCCCAGCGCCGGAGTCTTCAGGTTGGCGATCTGCCGGTTGCGCCACTCTTCCAGCGCCTTTGGTGCGGTGGTGTAGTGGCCGTGGCAATCGATGATCATGTCATTTCCTATGAAGTGAAAGTATTGGTCGCGCTTACTCGACTTTGGACAGGTCGCGGCCGCGGGTCTCGGGCAGCATCAGTGCCGCCACGACGACGACCATGTAGGCGATGCCGGCGCAGATGCCCATGGCGAGGCCCAGTTCGGTCTTGGCGCCGATCACGCCGACCAGCGTCGGCATCACGGCGCCGATGGCACGACCGGCGTTGCCGCACAGGCCTTGCGCAGCACCTCGGATGCGGGTCGGAAACAGTTCGGCCAGGTAAGCGCCGGTGCCGGCCGCCGTACCCGATTGCAACGTACCGAGCACAAAACCGAGTACCAGCGTAACGGCCAGGTTGATCGGCGCCATTGTGTAGATGCAGACAGCAATCGCCTGCAGACAGGCAATGATCATGAAGGTCTTGCGGCGGCCGAAGGCATCCGCCATCCAGCCATTGAGGAATGCGCCGGTAAAGGATCCGAGGATATTGACCGCCAGGTAGCCACCGACGTTGTTGATCGACAGGTTCAGAACCAACTTCAGGTAGGCCGGCAACCAGGTGATCATGACGTAGTTGCCGCCATAGATGCCGAAGGTCAGCAGGATAGCCTTGAAGGTGGTGGCGCGGCTGGGGCCGCTGAACACTTCCCAGATGCTGACCCTCTCGACCTGCGCCTTGGCGCGTTCACGCGCATACACCGGCGCTTCCTCGATATTGCGGCGGATCCACAGGACCAGCAGCGCGGGCAACAGACCCATGGCGAACAGCACGCGCCACGCCGTGTCCGGCTCCATATAGTTGAACAGCAGCGTAGTCAGCAGCACCGCGATACCGTAGCCGATCGCCCAGCCCGCTTGCAACGCGCCCACGACGCGGCCGCGTAGCTGAGGATTAATGGTCTCGCTGATCAGCACCGCACCCACGGCCCATTCGCCGCCGAACCCGATACCCTGCAGGCTGCGCGTGATCAGCAACTGCCAGAACGAATCTGTGAATGCGGAGAGGAAGGTGAAGAGAGAGAACCATGCGATGGTCACCTGGAGAATTCGAACCCGTCCGTAACGATCGGACAGGATGCCCGCGACCCATCCTCCCAGCGCCGCCATGATGAGGACCGCTGTGCCGAGGATGCCGGCTTCACCTTTGGTCATGCCCCACAAGGCGATCAGGGTGGGGATGGTCAGCGCATACATCTGCGTGTCCATCGCGTCCAGTCCCCATCCGCTGAAACAGGCCCAAAAGGTCCGTTTTTCAGGTTTTGTCAGTTGTTTGTACCACGGAATCATTTGACGTATCTCCTTGTTAAATCAATCTGAATTTGCTGAGTGGTGCTTCATTTCCTTCCGGTGCGCATCAATGCAGGCCGGTGTCGTTCATTCGTTGGTTGCGGCAGCCAGTAGCGCCTTGGGATCGCCGCCGAGCTGGTTGGTGGCTTGCGCGGCATAGCTCAACAATAGTGGCCGGAAGCGATGCATAGCGGCTTCGTTCAGGCGGCTCACCGGGCCGACCAGGCCGATGGCGCCGACCAAGGAACCGCCCGCGCCAAATACCGGTGCGGAGATTCCCGCCGTCTCGGCGTCGCGCTCCCCCATCGACATGTAGTGGAGCGTGATGCGCACGGTTTCGTAGGGTTCTCCGTCGGCGCCCGAGAAGGCCGACAGGACTCGACCGCTGGCGCCGCGATCCAGTGGCAACACATCCCCGGGTTGGACCTCCGCCCGCAGCGCGTGCCTGGAACTGATGCGATAGAGACACACGCGCTGGTTGCCGTCACGCACGTGGAATGACACCGACTCTCCGGAGTTCTCGTTAAGCTGGCGCATGAGCGGCAACAACACATCGGCCAGGTCCAGCGTGGATTCGTAGGTCGCCGCCAGGTTGAGCGTGGCCGCGCCCAGCAAATATCGCCCGTCCTCCACGCGCATCAGCAGGCGGTGATGGCAAAGCGCCCCCAGCAATCTCAGTGCGGTGCTTTTGTACAAGCCGGTGCGATTTGATATTTCCGTCAATGTCAAAGGCACTTCGTCGCGCTTGAAAGCGAAGAGGATGGCCGCTGCGCGATCCAGCACGTCAACTCCGCTGGGTTCAATGCCGAGAGGCGGCTGCGCAGTTTCACGGGTTCTTGCCATGTTGCTTGTCTCCAGTTCTATCTGATAGAACACTGATTTATCTGATAGAACAAGCTTACCTAAACCGGCAATATGCTGCAACCCCGGCGGCGGTCGTGATACGGCTTTGCGCCGAATTACCGATCCTCAAGCAAGTCGGTGAAGATAATGGGAACAATCCGCTGTCAGCAGCGGCATTGAGCACGAAAGAAAAACACTCGCAAAGAAAAACACCCGCATTTGCGGGTGTTTTGCAATCGATGCTCAAATAGAGGCAAAGCAACTTGTACCTTGGCACGAACGAAATCAAAAATGACCGGCCTGCACGAAGCCGGCAACTACATAACCCAGGGTCATCGCCACCACCAGCGACGCGCCGACCGGCGTCGGCGGCGTCGGCGACGGCAAACCGAACCAGCGGCAGACCGCGCCGACCAGCGCCCCCAGCACGGCGCCGATGACCAGCGCGCTCATGCCGGCACCTGCTCGGTCCTGGCGGCGCGGGCGGCCAGATAACGATCCACCAGCCAGTAACCGCTGCTCATCGTAAAGACCAGCAGCGCACCGCTCAGCACCGGCGGCGAAGGCACGGGAATCTGCGCCAGATGGCAGCAGAAGCCGACCACGAAGGAGAGCACGAGTCCCCAGATCACTTTGGAATACGTCATGTCCCTCTCCTCAGAAAGCGAAGCAGCTGCAACCGAGCGCGCCCCAGAAACCCGAGAAATTCGAGGCGGGCACCGACGAGCGGCGGGCGACGTCGTGCGAGTGAGCGTGCACGTTGCAGGCCCCCGCGCATTGATGCGGCATCACGGATTGTTTTTGTTGAGTGGCGGAAGACTTTGCCACCGGGCGATAGTGGCCCGGCACGGTCTTCACCGGCGACCAGTCAGGCAAGACCGGGATCGGCGGCGGCGCCAGCGGATCGAACTCGGCGGCGCCGTAGACGATCTTGCCGCCGACCACCGTCATCACCGATTCGATGGCCTTGATGTCTTCTTCCGGTACGCTGAAGAAATCCGTCGACAGCACGGCGAGGTCGGCTAGCTGGCCTTCCTTGATGCGGCCCTTCTTGCCTTGCTCGCTGGAGAACCAGGCGCTGCCGGCGGTCCACAATTCGAGTGCGGTTTCACGCGGCAAACCGGCCTCGGCCAATTGCAGGCCGCCGACGGTCTTGCCGGACACCAGCCAGTACAGCGCGGTCCACGGGTTGTAGCTGGCCACGCGAGTGGCGTCGGTGCCGGCGCCGACGGGCACGCCCATGTCGAGCATGCGCGCCACCGGCGGTGTCGCCTTGGCGGCTTCCTTGCCGTAACGGTCGACGAAGTATTCGCCCTGGAAGGCCATGCGATGCTGGATCGCCAGACCGCCGCCGAGTTCGCGCACGCGCTCGATATTGCGCGGCGAGATGGTTTCGGCGTGGTCGAACATCCAGTGCAGACCGTTGAAGGGAATTTCGCGGTTCACTTTTTCGAACACGTCGAGCATGCGGCTGATCGATTCGTCATAGGTCGCATGCAGGCGGAACGGCCAGCGGTTCGACACCAGATGGCGCACCACCTTTTCGAGTTCGTCTTCCATGCCGGCGGCCAGTTCGGGACGCGGTTCGAGGAAGTCTTCAAAGTCGGCCGCCGAGAACACCAGCATCTCGCCGGCGCCGTTGTGGCGGAAGAAATCGTCGCCCTGCCCCGGCGTGATCATGTCGGTCCAGCGCTGGAAGTCGTCCAGCTCCTTTCCTTTATTCTGGGTGAACAGGTTGTAGGCGATGCGAATCGTCAGCTGCTGCTCGCGCGCCAGCTGGTCGATGATGGCGTAGTCTTCCGGATAATTCTGGAAACCGCCGCCGGCGTCGATGGCGCTGGTGACGCCGAGGCGATTGAGTTCGCGCATGAACTGGCGCGTCGAATTGACTTGCTGGTCGAGCGGCAGCGACGGCCCCTTGGCCAGCGTCGCATACAGGATCATGGCGTTGGGACGGGCGATCAGCATGCCGGTCGGATTGCCGCTGGCATCGCGCTGGATTTCGCCGCCCGGCGGATTCGGCGTGTCCTTGGTGTAACCGACCGCGCGCAAGGCGGCGCGGTTGAGCAAGGCGCGGTCATACAGGTGCAGGATGAAAACAGGCGTGTCGGGCGCAGCGGCATTGATTTCGTCGAGCGTCGGCATGCGGCGTTCGGCAAACTGGAATTCGGTCCAACCGCCGACCACCCGCACCCATTGCGGATGCGGCGTGCGCAGCGCCTGTTCGCGCAACATGCGCAATGCGTCTGCCAGCGAGGGAACGCCTTCCCAGCGCAGTTCGAGGTTGTAGTTCAGGCCGCCGCGGATCAGGTGGATGTGCGAATCGTTGAGGCCAGGCACGACGCTGCGACCGTTGAGGTCGACCACTTGCGTCCTGGCGCCGCGATGGCGCATGGCGGCTTCGGCATCGCCGACGGCGAGGAACTTGCCGTCCCTGATCGCCACGGCGGAAGCCAGCGGTTGTTCTTTGTCGATGGTGTGGAAATTTCCGTTCAGCAGAATCAGGTCGGCGCTCATGTTCACTCCTGGGGATGTCGGTGATGTTTTATCAGGGATTTCTACAACTTCGGGATCCTGGTATTGATGGAGTCAGGATCCCGCTTCAAAACTCACTAAGGATTAATGACCTTCCGAGGCGTTGAACATGGTCTTTGCGTAGATCAAACCAAGGCCGTATGCGCCGCCGTTGGCGATGGCCGTTGCGACGGTTTCATTGTAAGTCTCGGTGCGCGCCCAGTCGCGTTGCAGTTCGAGCAGATATTGCAGCGATGTCATCGGACGTGCGCCCAGCTGGATCATGCGTTCGATGGCGCGTTGGTGCGCTTCATTCGAGACGTCGCCGCTGGCGTCGGTGATCACGTAGACCTCAAAGCCCTGATCCAGCGCCGACAGTGCCGGGCCGACGATGCACACCGATGTCCACAGGCCGGCCAGCACGATCTTGTCCTTGCCGATGGCGTTGACGCGGTCGGCGATGCGCGGGTCTTCCCACGTGTTCATGCTGGAGCGGTCGATCACTTCTTCGTTCGGGAACACCGATTTGATTTCATCGAACATCGGACCGGAGAAGGATTTCTCGGCGACGGTTGTCAAAATTGTCGATACCTTGAATTCCTTGGCGGCCTTGGCGACCAGTGCGACGTTGTTGCGCAGGGTGACGGCATCGATCGAATGGGTAGCAAACGACATTTGCGATTGATGGTCGATCATGATCAGGGTGTGGTTGACTGGGTTCAACAGTGCCTTGCCAGGTTGTGCTTTTGCGATTGCCATGATGTTCTCCTGAAGTATGTGCGATTAATTCGATAAGGGTGAGTGCTTCGTTTGGCGTCCGTCTTTCTCTGTGTCGTTCACCATGGAGCGAAGTATGGGCGAACAAGGAATGAAAGAAAAACGGAAAGATTGAGTATCAATTATCGAAATATTCGATAATTAATTTAAAAACGCTCAGGATGCTCATCTTTGCTTTTGAGGCAATAAAGTTTTGCTTTCCACCCTATTTTTGCAACAGCGCTTTGGCCGCATACTTCAGTCCATGCAGGGGCCTACCCAAACATGTCCCCTGCCTCCGCCATTGCGCCGGCCCCTGCCCGCGCCTCATCTCTACAAAGGAAAATCATGAACAACATTCCCGCTTTCGGCCTCGGCACCTTCCGCCTGAAAGACCGGCAAGTCATCGATTCCGTGACCAACGGCCTCGAACTCGGTTACCGCCATATCGACACCGCGCAGATCTACGGCAATGAAGCCGACGTCGGCAAGGCCATCGCTGCCGCCAAAGTGGCGCGCCAGGAATTGTTCGTCACCACCAAGATCTGGACCGAGAATCTGTCCAAGGACAAGCTCATCGCCAGCCTGAAGGAAAGCCTCGCCAAACTGCAGATGGACCGGGTCGACCTGACGCTGATCCACTGGCCGGCGCCCAACGACAGCATCGCCGTCGCGACCTACATGGAAGCGCTGGCCGAAGCCAAGGCGCAGGGCCTGACCAAACTGATCGGCGTGTCGAACTTCACCATCGCGCATCTGAAGCAAGCCATCGACGCCGTCGGCACCGGGGAAATCGCGACGCAACAGATCGAGATCCATCCTTTCCTGCAAAACCGCAAGGTCGTGGATTTCGCACGCAGCCAGGGCATCCACCTGACTGCCTACATGCCATTGGCGTATGGCAAGGTGATGACAGACCCGGTCATCGTCGAAATCGCCGGGGCGCATCAGGCCAATCCGGCGCAGATCGCGCTGGCGTGGTCGCTGCAACAAGGCTTTGCCACCATCCCTTCATCGACCAAACGCGCCAACCTGGAAAGCAACCTGGCGGCACGCGACATCCTCCTGTCGGATGCGGAGATGGACGCCATCGGCAGGCTCGATCGCAACGACCGCCTTGCCAATCCCGACTTCGCGCCGCAATGGGATTGAGTTGAACACTGAGTTTTCTCCCCGTGACGCGAGGAAGCAAACGACACGAAACCTCGTCCGCATCGACCATGCAGGCGAGGTTCTGTCTTTGCGGCACCGGCGTTTTTACGCCTCCCCGTCTTCCAAAAAATTGAGCGTGTCGTATTTTTATTTTTAAATTGCTTGCAATTTAATATTCGATCCATGCACCAACCCCAACGAACCGGCCGCCAGCGATATGGCGGCTCCACGAAGAGGACGGCGCATGCCGCATGCATTTGAGATACAAAAGCCTCAAATATATTGCACACAATTTAATTGTCCGATTTAAAAACTACTCCCGACCGCCGAAAGGAAACATCATGAAATCGATCAAACAACTCCTCGCCCTCAGCGCCGTTGCACTGGCTGCAACCTCCGTCATGCAAAGCGCGACTGCCGCTTCGGTAGAACCGCAAACCCAGGGTTTCCTTGACGTGCTCTCGGCCGCCGGCGGTCCTCCGATCTACACGCTGACGCCCGAACAAGCCCGCAACCTGCTGTCCGGCGCACAAGCAGGCAAGGTCGCCAAGCCGGCCGCCGATATCGAAGACCGCGTGATCCCGGTCGGTCCGACCGGCAGCACACGCATCCGCATCCTGCGCCCACAAGGCAACAAGGAAACGCTGCCGGTGGTGATGTACTTCCACGGCGCGGGCTGGGTGATGGGCGACGTCAATACGCATGACCGCCTGGTGCGCCAGATCGTTGACGGCGCCAAGGTCGCCGTGGTGTTCGTCGATTACGATCGCTCTCCGGAAGCGCGCTACCCGATCGCCATCGAGCAAGACTATGCCGCGACCAAATACGTCGCCGAGCACGCCGCCGAATTCAACGTCGATGCGAGCCGCCTGGCAATTGCCGGCGACAGCGTGGGCGGCAACATGACTGCCGTCGTAAGCCTGCTGGCGAAGGAACGCAAGGGTCCGGCGATCAAGTATCAGGTGCTGTTCTACCCGGTGACCGATACCAATTTTGAAAACGCTTCATACAAACAGTTTGCCGACGGCCCATGGCTGACCAGGGAAGCGATGAAGTGGTTCTGGAACGCCTACCTGCCGGCCGGCGCCAACCGCAAGGATCCGCACATCGCACCGCTGAACGCGACGCTGGAACAGTTGAAGGATTTGCCGCCGGCACTGGTCATCACCGATGAAAACGACGTGCTGCGCGACGAAGGCGAAGCCTACGCCGCCAAACTGGCCAAGGCCGGCGTGCCGGTGACGCAAGTGCGCTATCTCGGCACCATCCATGACTTCGTGATGCTCAATGCGCTGGGCGATACCCCGGCAGCCAGGAGCGCTGTCGATCTGGCGACGGCCAGCCTGCGCAAGGCGCTGGCGAAATAGTCACGGCCAGGAAATAAAAAACCGCCCGCTCCTTTTCAGAACGCGGGCGGTTTTTATCGGCTGTTGCGAGCTTACTCGACCTTACGCTGCGACCGCCACCGGCTTGCCGTGCTGCTCACCCTTGATGCGCAACACCATGACCGCGCCGATCAGACAGGCAACGCCCATGATCACCGAAGACAAGGTGTAGTTGCCGAGGCTGGCACGCAGGAAACCAGCGATCGTGGTTGCCGTTGCCGCCCCCAGCTGGTGACCGGCGACGATCCAACCGAACACGATGGGCGCCGCCAGGCGGCCGAACACATCGTTGGCCAGACGCACGGTCGGCGGCACGGTGGCGATCCAGTCGAGTCCGTAAAAGATCGCGAACACGGTCAGGCCGAAGTAGTCCAGACCGAATGCATAAGGCAGGAAGATCAGCGCAATGCCGCGCAGGCCGTAATACCAGAACAGCAGCACGCGCGGATTGAAGCGATCCGACAGCCAGCCCGACAAGGTGGTGCCGACCAGGTCGAGCATGCCCATCGCCGCCAGGATGCTGGCGCCGCCGACTTCGGAAATGCCGTAGTCGTTGCACATGGCGATGAATTGCGTGCCGATGTAGCCGTTGGTGCTCATGCCGCAGACGAAGAAACTGAAAAACAGCAGCCAGAAATCGCGCACCTTCATCGCCTGGCGCAACGCATCGAAGGCGATCGCCAGCGGATTGCGCTGCTTCACCTCGGCATCGGCAGGCGCGTCGGCGGCCTGGCCGTAGCGGCGCAGGCCGACGTCGGACGGACGCTCCGGCAGGAACAGCGCCACCAGCGGCACCGCCACGGCAGCCACGATGGCGACCAGGAAAGCCACCGAACGCCAGCCATAATGCTCGACCATCGACGCCATCAGCGGCAGGAACACCATCTGGCCGGTCGCCGCGCTGGCGGTGAGCAAACCCATGGCCAGACCGCGGCGCATTTCGAACCAACGGCTGACAATCGTCGCACCCAGCGTGTTGGCCGCCACGCCTGTGCCCGAGCCGACCAGCAGGCCCCAGGTCATGACCATGTGCCACGGCATTTGCATCAGCGTACTCAAAGCGGTGCCGACCGACAGCAGCACCAGCGCGCCCATCACCACGGGACGGATGCCGAAACGCTGCATCGCCGCCGCCGCGAACGGCCCGATCAGGCCGTACAGAGCGATGTTGAAGGAAATCGCCAGCGAGATGGTGGAACGGTTCCAGCCGAACTCATGCTCCAGCGGCAGGATCATGACCGACGGCGTGGCGCGGATGCCGGCCGAAGTCAGCAGGACGAGGAAGATGACCGCGACCACGACCCAGGCGTAACTGAACCGGTGCGAGGTGCGCGTGGCGATGGCTTGCGTGATTTTATTCATGACGGTCGATTAAAAAAAGAATAAAAAACCATCAATGCGATGGGCGCATTGATGGTGCTCATAACGAATGACTCAATCTGAATCCGGCTCTCGGCCGGATCAGGCTTCCTGCAATCTGTCGTAGGCATTGTCGATCATGTCGGACAGCGCCTCGTGCATGTCTTCACCCAGCAAGCCGTTGATCTCCTGCTGCGCGCTGGCCCAGTTCGGACGCGCGGCATCCAGCTTGATCTTGCCCGCCTCGCTCAAAGCCAAGCCGAAGGACCGCTTGTCGACGTGCTCGTCCGGCGGCATATCGACGGTGGCGATCCATCCGGCCGTCATCAGCGGCTTGATGTTGCGGCTCAGGGTGCTGCGATCCATCCCCATTTCCGCCGCCAGGCGAAGATTGGCGATGGCGCCGTGCTTGCCCACCCGGCTCAGCAGCGAGTACTGGCTGATGGTCAGCCCGTCCGGCAGCAAATGCCGGTCATAAATCGACGTGATGCGGCGGGTAAGCCTGCGCAAGCGGGTACAGGTGCACTGGTTAAACATGATCAATTTGCCTTCGAAACAAATCAATGCATATGCATTGATGTATGTGCATAGTAGTGATAGAAATGACGGCTGTCAAGCCGACTTGAATGCGAGTTCAAAAAAATGGCGCCGTAACAACGGCGCCATGGATAGACGAAACGGCAACAGAAATTCAGGCGCTTTTCTTCGCTGCCTTCTTGCGCGGCGCCTTGACGGGCGCCGCCGGCTCGATCGCCTCCGCTTGCCCGACGGCATTCTCGGCGCCGTCATTGGCTGCGGCAGCACGTTCGCGCGCAAAGTTGATGCGCCGGATCATGCTTTCATTGGCTTGCGGGCCGGGAGCAAAAACAAACTCCGGCAAGCTCAACGGCTTGCCGCTCTTGCGGTCGACCATGATCGGTTCGGCCACTTCGCCGGAAGTCGAATCGACCAGCAGCACGCTCGGGCCTTCCGGCGCGAAATGCTTGTTGCCCCAGCTGTTGAGCGCGACCAGAATGGAACGGAAATCGCGTCCCAGGTCGGTCAGCACGTATTCATGGCGCGGCGGCCGTTCGCTGTACTGGCGGCGCTCCAGCAGGCCGGATTCCACCAGCGAGTTGAGGCGACGCGTGAGCATGTTGGGCGCAATGTCCAGGCTCTTCTGAAACTGGTCGAAACGGGTCAGCCCGTGCATTGCATCGCGCAGGATCAGAATGCTCCACCATTCACCCACGCGTTCGAGCGTGCGGGCGACCGGGCATTGCATGTTGCCAAAGCTTTTACGTTCCATGGACAAGTCCCACCAAGCTGACTATCATTCGATTGAACTACTCACTATCATTTTGCAATTAACATTATAGAACAACTCAAGGGAGACTGCCATGTCCATCACGTCCAACCTGCCAATGTGCCTGGAAGATTTTGCCGCCGGCCAGAAATTCAAGGTTGCCGCCACCGAAACGCTGAGTGCCGACGACATCAAGGCCTTTGCCGCCAGCTACGACCCGCAGCCTTTCCATCTGGATGAAGCGGCGGCGGCGCAGAGTTTTTTCGGCGGGCTGGCCGCCAGCGGCTGGCATACGGCGGCGCTCACCATGCGCTTGCTGGTGAAGACGCTGCCGATCAAGGGCGGCGTCATCGGCGCGGGTTTTGAAGAATTCCGCTGGCCGCGCCCTACCCGTCCGGGCGACGTCCTGCGCGTCGAAGTCGAGGTGCTGGAGTTGAAATTCTCGCAGTCGAAACCGCAGCAGGGTTTCCTCAAGCATCGCGTCACCACCTTCAATCAACACGATGAACCGGTGCTGGTCATGACCGGCAACCTGCTGGTGCCACGCCGCCCACAGAATTAATTTTCGAAGATGAATTGAGTAGCCTTGTCGGCTGACAACGGCCGGCCATAGAAATAGCCCTGAATCTCGTCACACCCCCAGGCGCGCAGCAACTCGCGCTGGCTGGCGGTTTCGACGCCTTCGGCGATGACCGACAAGCCGAGATGGTGGCCGAGGTTGATGACCGCCTGCACGATCGCCGCGTCTTCGCTGTTGGGACGCAGGTGGCGGATGAAGGACTGGTCGATCTTGAGCTTGTCGATGGAAAAACGCTTGAGATAAGCCAGCGATGAATAACCCGTACCGAAGTCGTCGATCGCCAGCGTCAGGCCGCGCTTGCGCAAGTCTTCCAGCAATTCGATGGTGCGTTCGACGTCGCGCATGACGATGCCTTCGGTGATTTCCAACTCGATGAAGGATGGATCGATCTGGCTTTCGCTCAGCGTCTCGGTGACGCGGCGCAGGAAGGATGGATGGTGGAACTGGCGCGGCGAAATATTGACCGCGATGACGAACTTGCGCGGCGTCTCCAGGCTCCAGATCTTGGCCTGGCGGCAGGCTTCCGCCAACACCCAGTCGCCGATCGGCACGATCAGGCCGGACTCTTCCGCCAGCGGGATGAAGTCGGCCGGCGAAATCAGTTCGCCGTTGCGACGCCAGCGCACCAGCGCCTCGAAACCGACCAGCCGGTCGTCGGTCAAGCCTTGTTGCGGCTGGAAATGCAACTCCAGCTCATTGCGTTCGATCGCGTGGCGCAACTGCGCCTCCAACGCCAGACGCTCTTGCGCGCGCGTGTTGAGCGCATTCGAATACTGCACGAAACAATCGCCGCCGGCGTCGCGCGCCGCCTGCAAGGCAGCATCGGCATTCTGCAGCAGGTGCGCCGGCTCGGCGCCGTCGCGCGGATATTCGGCGCCGCCCATGCTCATGCTGGAAAAAATCTCGTGCTGGCCGAACTCGAACGGCTGGCGCATGTATTCCTGCAGGCTCGACAAGGCTTCCTGAAAATTCAGATGGTCGCCCTTGGATTTGTAGAGGATCGCGACATTGGCGCCGTTGAGACGAAACACTTCGCCGCCGTGGCGCTCCGCCGCGCGCTTGATACGACCCGCCATTTCCTGCATCAGGCGGTCGCCGAACGCATGGCCAAGGCCGCCGACGACGCGTTCGAAACGGTCGATCATGCCCAGCACCACCGTATGCGGCTGATCTTCCATGGTCTTGAGGCGACGCTCGAACGAGCCGCGGTGCGCCAGGCCGGTCAAAGGATCGTGCGCCGCGGCGAAGGCCAGCGCATTCTCCGAGCGGAAGCGCGCCCATACGTGATACAGCATGAACAGCGCCGCCAGCAACATCCCCACGCTATAGACGTGCACCAGCCACGAGATGTGGTCGACGCCGCTGTTGGCCATCTCGCCGACGCGATACACCGATCCCTCGACATCCTTCTTGGCCTGGTCGAGCAGGTCGCGAATCATATTGGTCTTGACGTTGAGGTCGCCGAGCAGCGCGCGCGCCTGATCGCGATTGACGGTGGGCGCCAGCAGCAGTTTTTCCAGCGCCGGCCCCATCGCCAGCACCGCGTCATAGTTACTGACCAGCGCCGACATCTGGGCTGTCTGCCGCAGGTCGCGGCGGATGAAATCGAAATTGGCGCGCATCTGCTCGGCGGCAGCGGCTTCCACGTGATCGAAGCGATCACGGCCGATCGAGGCGACGTAATATTTGTTCAGCGCCAGTTGATAGCGCAGCAAGGCGCTTTCAAAATCCGACAGATGGCGCAAGGTCGGAATGTTTTCCTTCAACAGCGGCGTGGTCGAGGCGCGAATATCGTTGGCCGTGCGCGCCATGGCAAAAAACAGCGCGATGCCGGCGGCAATCACGACCACCAGCAAACCGTAGATAGCCCAGCGATAACGTCGGCTGACTACTTGCATAAAAAGAACCCCAGCGAAGAGACCCACCCCCGGAAACAGCATCGCAGCCGACAGAAGACGAGCATAAACGATATCTGCCTTGCATCACATCGCGCCTGCCGGCGGCGCAGCGATGCACGACAGCACTCCTTGCTCTCCATGAACGGCGAAACTGTATTTCCCTGAGTCAGACTTGATCATTATTGGCAGGCGCCGCCTTGGACTGAACCCTTCGGCCCCTGCATCATTGCTTTTATCCACAGCGCTTGTCGAAGCGTCTTGTTATTTTGATTCAATAGCTTAGCGAGGAAAATTATACCGGCAATACTGTGGGCAACCGCAATTCCGGGGGGACCGGCGCATGAATAGAGGAGATATTTGGCAAATTTCCAACAAGAATTTTCGGCGAGCCAAAACGACGCCCGGTTTTGGGGCACCCCGGCCTGGAAGACCGCCCGAAAGGTCTTACCGGCTGAACAAGTTCAAAACAGGCCCTAGGCGGCGTCTGGCTGCGCCGACGGCTGGGCCAGCTGGAATGCCTTGAGTTGAAAGCAGGCTTCGTCGATGGCCGCCAGCGTCGGATAAGGCGTCATGTCGACCTCAAAACGGCGCGCATTGAAGATCTGCGGAATCAGGCAACAGTCCGCCATCGTCGGCGTATCGCCGAAACAGAAGCGCCCGCGCTGCGGACTGGCTGCCAGTTGTTGTTCCAGCGCGGCAAAACCGAGCTTGACCCAGTGTTGTATCCACTGCTGCTTGACCTCGTCGCTCACGCCCAGCTCCTGCTTGAGCATGCGCAGCACGCGCAGGTTGTTGAGCGGATGGATGTCGCAGGCGATCGCCTGCGAGATTTCACGCACGTGGGCGCGATCGAGCAGGCCGGACGGCAGCAGCGCCGGCGTCGGGAAGCGTTCTTCCAGATACTCCAGGATCGCCAGCGATTGCGTGATGTGCCGCCCTTCCTCTTCCATCACCGGCACCAGCGATTGCGGATTCATGGCGCTGAAGGCCGGCGCGAATTGCTCGCCGCCATTGTTGACCAAATGCACCGGCAAGGTGTCGTAGGACTGGCCTTTCAGATGCAGGGCGATACGCACCCGATACGACGCCGAACTGCGGAAGTAACTGTAAAGACGGATAGACATGCGCTGTCTCCTGAAAATATTGATCGACGGGAACGACTACAGCGAACGCGCCGGCAAGACCGTGCCCGCCACCTCGCCGAAGCCGATGCGCGGCAAACCGTCGCCCCCGGCCCAACCGCGCATGACGACGGTGTCGCCGTCTTCGATGAAGATGCGCGTCTCGCCGCTGGCCAGGCTGATGGCTTGCTTGCCGCCGGCGGTCAGTTCCAGCAACGAGCCGGCCGACTCCGGCGTCGGGCCAGACAAGGTGCCCGATCCCAGCAAATCGCCGGCGCGCAGGTTGCAGCCGCCGACGGTGTGATGCGCCACCAGTTGCGAAACCGTCCAGTAGGCATCGCGGAAATTGCCCAGCGACAGACGCTGCGGCGCCATGCCTGCCGCGCGCATGGACTTGGTCTGCAACAGCACCTCCAGTTGCACGTCGAAAGCGCCGCTGTCGCGCAGGTCGGCGCAATCCAGATAGTCCATCGGCTGCGGATCGGCGGCGTCGCGCGTCCATGCGGAGCGGTACGGCGCCAGCGCTTCGATGGTGACGACCCACGGTGAAATCGTCGAGGCGAAATTCTTCGACAGGAAAGGACCGAGCGGCTGGTATTCCCACGCCTGCACGTCGCGCGCCGACCAGTCGTTCAACAGGCACAGGCCGAACACATGCGACTCGGCCTGGCCGATGCCGATGGCGTCGCCGATGGCATTACCCTGCCCCATGAAAACGCCGACTTCCATTTCATAATCGAGGCGCTTGCACGGACCGAACACCGGCGTGTCCGAAGTCGGCGGCTTGGTCTGCCCGACCGGACGGCGGAACTGCTGGCCCGACACCGCGATCGACGACGAACGGCCGTGATAGCCGATCGGCACCCATTTGTAGTTGGGCAGCAAGGGATTGTCGGGGCGGAACAATTTACCGATCGTCGTCGCGTGATGGATCGAGGTATAGAAATCGGTGTAGTCGCCGATCTGCGCCGGCAAGGCGTGCTCTGCTTCGGTTTGCCGCACCAATGCGGATTCCAGCTGTGACTGATGCACCGAGCCTTCGCGCAGCAGCGTCGACAAGGCCATGCGCAAGGCCGACCACGCCGCGGCGTCGAGTTCCATCAGGGGATTCAGATTGCTGCCCGCGGTCGCCGCGACGATGGCTTTGTGCACGACTTCGCCGAAGCCGCCGAATGCGCCGCTTTCGAAGGCGGCACGCAAATCGAGGATCCGGTCGCCGATGGCGACGCCGGCGCGAAATGCTTCACCGTTGTTCTTGCTGCGGAATACGCCGTACGGCAAATTCTGGATCGGGAAATCGCTGCCGGCAAGATTGGCCGAGGCAACCCAGCTGCGTAGCGCGACGTCGTGGGTTTCGTTCAAAGAGATGCTCATTGTTGCTCCGGGCGTTGTTGTGGATTGAAGTGCTTGCGGATATCCATCCAGCACTGGTAATAATTTTTTTGCAGCGTCGGCGAGGTCAGCGCGTGGCGCGTCGGCTTGATGATGTTGCGCGTCTCGAACATGAAGGCCATGGTATCGGCCACCTTGTCCGGCTTGCTGGTATCGCTGCGGCTGGCCTTCTCGAAAGTCGCGCCGTCCGGGCCGTGGCCGGTCATGCAATTGTGCAGGCTGGCGCCGCCGGGACGAAAGCCCTCGGCCTTGGCGTCGTACTCGCCGTGGATCAATCCCATGAATTCGCTCGCCACGTTGCGATGGAACCAGGGTGGACGGAAGGTGTGTTCGGCCGCCAGCCAGCGCGGCGGGAAAATCACGAAATCCAGCGTATCCACGCCCGGCGTATCGCTCTGCGCCTGCAGCACGAGGAAGATCGACGGATCGGGATGGTCGTAGCTGATCGAACCGATCGTGTTGAAACGGCGCAGATCGTATTTGTACGGCGCGTAGTTGCCGTGCCATGCCACCACGTCCAGCGGCGAGTGGCCGATCTTCGCCTGCCACAGGTTGCCGCCGAATTTCGCAATCAGGCGAAAATCGCCCTCGCGGTCTTCATACCGGGCATGCGGCGTGAGGAAGTCGCGCGGATTGGCAAGGCCGTTGGAACCGAGCGGCCCGAGGTCAGGCAAGCGCAACAGCGCGCCGAAGTTCTCGCAGACATAGCCTTGCGCCTGGCCGTCCGGCAGCTTCACCTGAAACCGCACGCCGCGCGGAATCACCGCGATCTCTTGCGGCTCGATATCGATCACGCCCAGCTCGGTCAACAATTGCAGGCGACCGGCCTGCGGCACGATCAGCAGCTCGCCGTCCGCCGAGTAGAAAAAGTTGTCCGTCATCGACTGATTCGCGGCGTACAAATGAATCGCGCAACCGGTCTGCGCATCGGGCGAACCGTTGCCGGCCATGGTGATCAGCCCCGCGACGAAATCGGTCGGCACCGCAGGCAAGGGCATAGGATGAGGATCCCAGCGCAGCTGATCCGGCGGCGTCTCGACATCGTCGAAGCGCGCGACCAGGCCGTTGTCGATGCGCGCGAACGGCTCATGCATCGCCGCCGGGCGAATCCGGTACAGCCACGAGCGGCGGTTGTGTCCGCGCGGCGCCGTGAAGGCCGTGCCGGAAAGCTGCTCGGCGTACAAACCATAAGCAACTTGCTGCGGCGAATTCTGATTGACCGGCAAGGCGCCCGGCAACGCCTCCGTTGCAAACTCGTTGCCGAAGCCGGACTGATAGCGCACCGTATTGACGGCCGCTTTGGCGAGGGAAGATTCTGCAAGCGTATTCATGATGAGCCCTTCTCAAAACAAAATCTGAAAATTACTGCGGCCGATACCAATGCAGGCGCGCCACCATCAGCGCCGAAATGATCGCCGGCACGGCTGCCGCCACGAACAAGGAACTGTTGGCCCATTGCATGGCAATCAGTTGGCCGCCGATCACCGGTCCCAGCACCGAACCGATGCGACCGATACCCAGCGCCCAGCCGATGCCGGTCGAGCGCAACTGGGTCGGATAGAAAGTCCCGGCCAGCGCATTGACCGCCGGCTGACCGCCCACCACGCAGAAACCGGCCACCACCACGCTGACGAACAGCAGCACCGGCATCGTCGCCACATGGCCGATCAATGCAATGAACACGCAGGCGACAACGAAGCAGCTGCCCAGCACTTTGGTAAAACCGAAGCGATTGATGAACCAGCCCAGCGTCAGCGTGCCGACGATGCCGCCGACTTGCAGCGAAGTACCGATCAGCACCGCGGTGCCGGTCGAATAACCCGCATCCTTGATCAGCGTCGGCAGCCAGTTGGACAAAAAATACAGGTTGATCAGATTCATGAAGCTGATCAGCCACAGCAGCACGGTGACGCCGGCGCGGCCATCGCGGAACAGCTCCGCCACCGGCATGCCGTCGTTCCTGGTTTCCTTGACCACCACGGTGCTGGCGTCATTGACGTGCAAACCCGGCTGTACCTTGTTGAGCCAGCGCGCGACCTGCGACATCGGCCGTTTGCGCAGCACCAGGAACTGTATCGATTCCGGCAACCAGAGCAGCATCGCCACGCCGAGCGCCGCCGGAATCAGGCCGCCGACCAGAAACACCGAGCGCCAGCCGAAAGCCGGGATCAGCGCTGCACTGACGAAGCCGCCCACCGCCGCGCCGACCGTGAATCCGCACGACACCAGCATCATGCGCGTCACGCGTTTGCTGTTGGGACTGAACTCGCCGACCAGCGCCATCGCATTGGGCATGATGCTGCCGAGGCCGAAGCCGGTGATGAAGCGCAGCACCAGCAACTCGTCGATGCTCTGCACGCGCGTGGTCAGCAGCATGCAGATGGCAAAGAAGAAAGTGGAAACGATCAGGACAGGACGGCGCCCGTACTTGTCGCCCACGGGCGTGAGCACCAGCGAGCCGAGCAACATGCCGAACAGACCCGCGCCGAACACCGGACCGAGGCTGGCCTTGTTGACATGCCAGTCGCCGATGATGGCCGGCGCGACATAGCCCATGGCCTGGATATCGAAACCGTCGATGATCAGGCACAGGCCGCACAACAGCAACAGCCCGAATTGAAACGTGCCGAAACGGCTCTGCTCGACGACCTGGTCGACATTGATCACGTCAGATTGCATCTGTGCTCCTCCTGATTGGTTGTGGATTTACGCGGCTTGCCGGCATGACAACTTGTCGAGCGACGCCGCGTTTTTTATGAATGATGCAATGATCCGACTTTTACGATATAAATGGGAAAATGTAGCTCATTGATAATATGAATAATGGTTGGATGAGCATGATCGAGCCCAAAGATATCGACCTCAATTTGCTGGTGGTGTTTCAGGAAGTCTTCCAGGACCGCCAGATCTCTTCCGTGGCGCGCCGCCTCAACCTGTCGCAGCCGGCGGTCAGCAATGCGCTGGCGCGCCTGCGCCGCACCTTCGGCGATGCACTCTTCGTACGCACGGCGCAAGGCATGCAGCCGACGCCGTTCGCCCAGCAACTGGCCGAGCCGGTGGCGTCGGCGCTGATCCATGTGTCCAAGGCGCTGAACCGGCAGGAAGCCTTTTCGCCGGAGACCAGCGAGCGCCATTTCACGATCGCCATGACCGACGTCGGCGAGGTGTACTTCATGCCGGTGCTGATCGAACAATGCAGCCGCCTGGCGCCGGGCATCCAGATCAGCACGGTGCGCGCCGGCGCGATCGACCTGAAGACCGAGATGGAATCGGGTCGCGTCGATCTCGCCATCGGCGCTTTCGACAATGTGTCCGGCGCCTTGTATCAGCGCCGCCTGTTTCGCCAGAACTACGTCAGCATGTTTCGGCAAGGGCATCCGCTGGCAGACAAAAAAACCACCATCAGGGAATTCCTGGCGGCACGGCATCTGGTGGTGTCCTCGCTGGAAAGTCCCTACGACCGCATCAACCAGAACCTGGAAAAAGCCGGCATCCGACCGAACGTGCACTTTCGCGTGCCGCACTTCACCGCCGTGCCTTACATCGTCAGCACCACCGACCTGATCGTCACTGTCCCGCAAAAGCTGGCCGAAAGCGCCGCGCAGCCGTTCAACCTACAATACATTCGTCCGCCGCTGCGACTGCCGTCCTTGCAAACCAACATCTTCTGGCACCGCCGCTTCAATCAGGACGAAGGCAATCAATGGCTGCGCGGCTTCATCTCGGAGCATTTTGCCGAATGAGAATATAGGAGACGCAACGATGCATTACCTCCACTACGACCGCGAACAACTCGACCGTCAATACAATGTGCGCGCCGGCATACCGCGTTTTCAGGACATCTTCGACCGCTGGAACCAGCAGGCAGGCGACTATCGCCGACAACTGAGCCGCCTGCCGCCCATGCGCAGCAATCTGCACTACGGCACGCACCGGCTGCAAACCCTGGATTATTTCCCGGTCGCCGAGGCCGATGCGCCGCTGCTCGTTTTCGTGCACGGCGGCTACTGGCGCTCGCTCGACAAGAACGACTTCAGCCATCTCGCCGAGGCTTACCGGCAAGCCGGCATCGCCGTGGCCATGATCAACTATCGCCTGGCGCCGGAAGTCGACATCCCTGAAATCGTCGCCGACGTGCGTGCGGCCTTCGGCTGGCTGTACCGGCAAGCGGCGGCGTTCGGCTTCGATGCCGAGCGCATTCACGTGGTGGGGCATTCCGCCGGCGGCCACCTGGCGGCGGAGCTGGCAAGCACCGACTGGCACCGCGCCGGTCTTCCCGCGGACGCGATCAAAGGCCTGTGCGGCGTCAGCGGTCTTTACGACCTGGAACCGATACGCCTGTGTTATCTCAACGAGACCCTGCAGCTGGATGCGACACAGGTCGGCCAGTACAGTCCGCTGCACCATTTGCCGACGGCGCCGATGCGCGTGATCCTGACGGCGGGAGGCGCGGAATCGGCGGAGTTCCACCGGCAAAAAAACGCCTACGCGCTGGCCCTGCACGCCGCCGGTTTTCCGGTGCAGCAAGTGAAGCTGGCGGACGGCCATCACTTGGATGTCATCGACAAGCTGGCCGACGGCAACTGCGATCTGGCGCGCACCATCATCGCCATGATCGGCAAGTGAGTCCTCCCGAACGGCAAGAGTAAAAGAAGGCAGGTGGTATCATCTGCCTTCTTCGAGTCGCGTCTCCCGCAATATCCGCCTGTCATGGCAAAACACTTGCACGATCAGGGACCGCACTCCGCTTTTTTCACCTTGTTATGCGCTCTGCATGTTTCCATGCCAAGAGCCTGATGCCTGATTGAGTTTCATTGATGTCCCGTCCTCCCTTGCTGCAAATCATCCCTCTGGCCGCGCTGACCGGCGTCGGCATGCTCGCGACCGACCTGTACCTCCCTGCACTGCCGCATCTCGCCCACGATCTCGGCAGCGACGTGCCGACCGTGCAGGCGACGATTTCTTCTTTCATGATCGCGCTGGCCTTGTCGCAATTGTTCTGGGGCGCCGTCGCCGACAAACTCGGCATGCGCAATACCCTGCTGGCCGGAATCGCCTTGCTGGCGGCGACCGGCGTGGCCTGCGCCTTGGCTGCGGATGTCGACGCGCTGATCGTCTATCGCACCATCCAGGGTGTCGGCGCAGGCGCGGCGACGGTGGTGGTGCCGGTGTTGTTGCGGCGGCGCTTCACCGACGCCGACGCGGTGCGCGCGATTTCGTGGGTCAGCATTGCAGAGTCCATCATCCCGGCGATTGCGCCGGTCATCGGCACCGGCATCCTGCTGGTGTCGGGCTGGCGCGGCAACTTCTGGCTGGTGGCGGTGCTGGCGCTGATCCTGCTGCCGTTCATCCTGGCGCTGGTGCCGGGGCGGCAAGTGCTGCATGCGCCCGATGAAACCGTCAGCTACCCCGCCCTGTTGCAAAACCGCGCCTTCCTGCGCGACGCCACGGTCTACGGGCTGACCTTCGGCGCGCTGGTGACCTTCGTCGCCAGCGCGCCGCATCTGATCGAACAATGGAGCGGACGCGGTCCCGCCATCTTTGCATTGATGCAAGTCTGCGGCGTCTCGTCCTTCATCGTCGCCGCCTCGCGCGCCGGCGCCATGGCGCATCGTTGCGGCACCTACAAACTGATGAAAGCGGGCGCCATCGTCCAACTGTTCTCGGTGGCCGGACTGATCGCGCTGGGCCTGCTGGACGTGCGCCACGTCGCTCCGCTGATCGCGTGCTGGATGCTGTTCTGCGGCGGTCTCGGCCTGCGCGGCCCCTCGACCGTCACGCGTGCGCTGTCGGTGCCGAAGTCGCTGACCAGCCTGGCGTCGGGATTCCTGATGTTCCTCGCGTTGACGCTGTCGGGCATCGGCACGCAGATCGCCGGCTTCCTCCTGCATGACGGGCTGCTGCCGGTGGCTTTGCTGGTCGCCGCCATGATTCTGGCCAGCATGGTGTTGCAAAAAGACACGGCACGCGCCTGAAACGGCCATTTGCAACCTACCGGATACATTCAGGAATAATTCTCATTCCCTTGATCATTTATAATAGAGCGCTTTAGCAAAACGCCTTCCGCTCGCTGGTTTCCTCGCTGCCGGCCAATAAGAGAAAAAACATGTTCAAGAAAATCTGGTTCCAGGTGCACTGGTTCATCGGCATTACCGCCGGTACTGTTCTGATGGCGATCGGCGTGTCCGGCGCCATCCTGTCTTTCCGTGAAGAAATTACCGACTGGCTCAATCCCGGCATCGTCCATGTTGCCGTACGTCAGCAAGCGGTGCTGGCGCCGCAACAGATTCTGGAACGCCTGCGCGCCGACGTCCCGCATGAGCGCGTCGCCAACCTGACGCTGTTCACCGAACCGGGCGCTTCCGCCCGCATCAACTTTGCACCGCCGCCGGGCGTGCGCCGCGGCGAAATGCGTTACGCCGATCCTTATACCGGCGCCTTGCTGCCGCCGTTGTCGGGCAACGATTTCTTCGAGTTCATCGAACGCTTCCACCGCTGGCTGCTGCTGCCGGTCGACAACGGCAAGATCGTCGCCGGCAGTCTGTCGATGTGCCTGCTGGTGCTGGCGCTGTCGGGCCTGTACATGCGCTGGCCGCGCCGCGCGCTGAACTGGCGCGCCTGGTTCAGGCTCGATTTCGGCCTCACCGGCCGCTCTTTCCTGTGGAACCTGCACTCGGTAATCGGCACCTGGGCGCTGGTGATGTACGTGATCTTCACGACCACCGGCATGTATTGGGCGTTCGACTGGTTCAAGTCCGGCGTCAACAGCCTGGCCGGACAGGAGACGCCGGTGCGTGCGCAGCAACCCAAAGGCGCCAAACGCGACAAGCCCAAAGGCATGGGCATGAACATGGAGAAGGACAAGGAAAAAGACCAGGCCGAAAAGAGCGAATCTGCACCGCTCGACGTTACGCTGGCCTGGACCACCTTCCTGGGCGAAGCCGGCAACTACACGCTGGTCAGCATGCGTCTGCCTGAAAAAGCCACGCAGCCGGTCCAGTTCAACTACCTGTTGCCCGACGCCTCGCACGAACGCGCGCGCAATCGCCTGAACGTATTGCCGCAGACCGGCGAGATCAAGCTCAACGAGCGCTTCGCCGACAAGAGTACGGGCGGCCTCTTCATCGGCGCGATCTATCCGCTGCACATGGGCACCTACTTCGGCTTGCCGGGCCGCATCGTCATGACGATCGCCGCGCTGATCATGCCGCTGTTCGGCATCACCGGCTGGATGCTATACCTCGACCGCCGCCGCAAAAAGCGCGCCGTCCGCGCCGAACGCGCGCTGCTCGACCAGAGCAAGACTGCCGCTTCAACCGGTGCGCAAAACGACAACAAGGAAGCCGTCCTGCTGGCCTACGCCACGCAAGCCGGCCAGGCCGAACGCATCGCCCTGCACACGGCAGCCGCATTGCAAAAAGCCGGCGTCGCCGTCGTCGTGCAATCGCTGGCGACGCTGGACCCCGAACGGCTGCGCCATTTCCACCGCGTGCTGTTCGTGGTCAGTACCTTCGGCGAAGGCGAACCGCCCGACAGTGCGCGCCGCTTTGCCAAACAACTGGCGCACCAGCAAGGCAGCACCCTGGGCCATGTCAGATACGGCATGCTGGCGCTGGGCGATCGTCACTATGAAAAATTCTGCGGCTTCGGCCACACGCTCGATCACTGGCTGCGCAACCAGGGCGCCGAGGCGTTCTTCCCGATGATCGAAGTCGACGACAACGCCGCAGCCGGCATGGCCAAGTGGCAGCACGAGTTGAGCGCACTGACCGGCGGCGCGCCGCTGGAAGAGGAAATCGCCGCACCGGCAACGGATGCCGCCTACGGCGCCTGGACGCTGCGCACACGCACGCTGCTCAACGCCGGCAGCTGCGGCCACGGTATCTATCATCTGGAGTTCGATGCGCCCTCGGCGCGCGCGCTGAACTGGCAATCCGGCGCGCTCGTGGAAGTCCTGCCGCGCCACGCCGACGATCGCGTCGCGCTGTTCCTCTCGCGCACTGCGCTCGACGGCAAGACCGAGGTGCAGCATCAAGGCACGGCGCGTACGCTGGCAGATGCGCTTGCACGCAGCGTATTACCTGCGACGGGCAACTTGCCTTCCGGCATCACGGCGCAAGGATTGAGCGATGGCTTGCAGGCGCTGGCCTCACGCAAGTACTCCGTCGCGTCGATTCCAGCGGATGGCCGCGTGCACTTGCTGGTGCGCCAAGCGGTGCATGAAGACGGTCTCGGCATCGCCTCCGGCTGGCTGACCGAGTACGCGCCGCCGGGCAGCGCCATCGACATGCGCCTGCTGGAAAACGGCAGCTTCTCGCTGGCGCCGGAAGCGGTCCCGGCCATCTTCATCGGCAACGGCTCCGGCCTCGCCGGCCTGCGCAGCCATCTGCGCGCACGCGTGCAACTCGGCCTGCGCCGCAACTGGCTGCTGTTCGGCGAACGCAAACGCGAACACGACTTCCTCTATCGCGCAGAGATCGAACAATGGATGCAGGCCGACATGCTCAGCCGCGTCGATCTGGCCTTCTCGCGCGACCAGGCCGAACGCGTCTACGTGCAGGACAAGCTGCGCCAGGCCGCCGACATGCTCATCGCATGGATAGAAGAAGGCGCCGTGCTGTACGTCTGCGGCAGCCTCGACGGCATGGCTGCCGGCGTGGACGCGGCGCTTGCCGACATCCTTGGCGAAGCGGCGCTGGACGATCTCATTGCGCAAGGCCGCTACCGCAGGGACGTTTACTAAGCGTCTGCTAAACTTCTGCCTTTGCCTGCCGCAGGCTGAATTCCGCCTGCGGCAGTGCCCACATCACGGCATCCATCACCATCGGCACCGCGCCGGCTTCCACGCACAGGCACAGCTGCATGCGGCGCGCATGATCCAGCGGCGACATGCGCATGAAGCACACGCAATGGCCGCAGCTTTGCATCACCACCTGCCGCAGGCGCGTGACATCTTCCCTTTCCACCGTAATCTGCATCATGCGCTCGCGCTGCTTCGGCAACGAGGGTCGCCCGGGCAAGACGGGCATGCGCAACACGGGCGCCTTCTGCGGCGCGGATGAAAAAACCGGCAAGGTTTCCGGAAAAAGCAATCTGTTCACCAGCGATGAACGCTTGCGCCACACCATCGGATACATAGCAATCCTGTTGTCTAGTCTTGGTGCAACAAGCTTAGCCACGCCGCCGTAAAGCCCGTCTAAAAAGAACGAGACTCCCAGTAAACAAGTCATAAAAATGCACCGCATTACAACACGCGTGTCAGCACTCGCCGCCTTTTGCTGTAGGACGCCGCCGATTCGTGACCGGAACGCTCTCAGTTGACGGCAAGCACGCAAAAACTGGGCATATACTCGACTTGTCATCGTAGAACTCATTTCATCAATAGGCGTGAGATGCGTTCTTTCCACCCCGACCAGGCCGGTCATCGCGTCTTGCCGAATAAGCGAAGATGAAACAAAAAAACCTCAGAGACATCATCGACCATTGCTCCTTCCTCCCGGGCTGCCTGCTGCTGGCCCTGCTGCTGGCCGGCTGCGGCTCGCTGCCGCGCATCGTGCCCGACATGGACAGCCAGCCGGCCAAGGTCATACAGATCAAGGGCGGGCGCGGCATCCTCACGCCCGAACAAAGCCAGGCGGCGCTCGACAAGCTCAAGAACGGCAAGCAAGACAACCAGGACAACCTGATCCTGGAAAAACATCTCGCGGTCGAGGAAGCCGTCACCGGTTCGCCGCTGGTGGCCGGCAACAAGGTCACCCTGCTGATCGACGGCCCCGCCACCTATGCCTCCATGTTTGCGGCGATCCGCGAGGCGCGCGACCACATCAACATGGAAACCTATATCTTTGAAAACGACGACACCGGCAAGCAATTCGCCGACCTGCTGATCGACAAGCAGAAGCACGGCGTCCAGGTCAACCTGATCTACGACAGCGTCGGCACCCTGAACACCCCGCGCGAATTCTTCCAGCCATTGACCGATGCCGGCATCCAGGTGCTCGAATTCAATCCGGTCAATCCCGCGCTGGCGCGCAAGGGATGGGAAGTCAATCAACGCGATCACCGCAAACTGCTGATCGTCGACGGCAAGATCGCCTTCGTCGGGGGCATCAACATCAGCAGCGTGTATTCCAGCGGATCGTTCCGCAAGCGCAAGCCGAAGGATGAGGACAATCCAAACAAAGTGCCCTGGCGCGATACCCAGGTGCGCATGGACGGCCCTGTGGTTGCCGAATTCCAGAAACTGTTCATCGACACCTGGGAAAAACAGCATGGGCCGGCGCTTGCCAGGAAGAACTACTATCCGAAAATCGCCAATCAGGGCAACGACATCGTGCGCGCCATCGGCAGCTCGCCCGACGATCCGTACAGCGTGATCTATGCGACCTTCATCTCGGCCATCCAGCATGCCGAATCCAGGGTCTACCTGACCAACGCCTACTTCATTCCCGATCCGCAGCTGCGTGAAGCCTTGAAGAGCGCCGTCAAGCGCGGCGTCGACGTGCGCCTGGTGTTGCCGAGCAAGAGCGACTCGGCGCTGGTGCTGTATGCATCGCGCTCGTTCTATGCAGAACTGCTGGAAGGCGGCATCAGGATCTATGAACGCCAGGACGCGCTGCTGCATTCCAAGACCGCCATGATCGACGGCGTCTGGTCCACCATCGGCTCCACCAACCTCGACTGGCGCAGCTTCATCTACAATCAGGAAATCAACGCCGTCATCCTGGGTCCGCAATTCAGCGCCCAGATGCAGGCCATGTTCGACCGCGACATTGCGGCATCGAAAGAGATCACGCCCGAAGCCTGGAAAGACCGCCCCATCAGCGACCGCATGAAGGAATTCGGCGCCGGGCTGTGGGCGCGCTGGCTGTAGTCCGGACTATCGATCACCGTCCACGCAACAAGGAACGCCGCATGCACAGTTTTCAACTTCCGCCGTCGCCCGCATTTTTTACACGCTGCATTGCCCTGCTGACCGCTGCATGGCTGGCAGTGTTCTGCGTGTGCGCCACAGCGGCGGATATGCCTGCCGGCGCCGCCGCCCTGCAAGAGAAGTACCAATCGCTGCAACCGCAGCTGGCGCATAACCAGTTCGCCCGGCCCATCTACCTGAATTCAAGCGAGAGCGCGTCCGCCATCAAAGGCGACATCTATGCACTGTTGGACTACCCCTTCGCGCAAGTGCATGGCGCGCTGACTTCCCCGGCGCACTGGTGCGAGGTATTGATCCTGCACCTCAACACCAAGTACTGTCGCGTCGGCGCCGGACAGAACCCGGCGACGCTGGGCATGCGGGTCGGCAAAAAATTCGATCAGGCGCTGGAGGACACTTATCGTCTCGATTTCACTTACCGCGTGAGCGCCAGCGACGACGACTATTTCGACATCCGCCTCAACGCCGACAAAGGGCCGATCGATACCCGCGACTACCGCATCCAGCTGGAAGCGATCCCCACCGCCGACGGCCGCAGCTTCATCCACCTGATGTATTCCTACTCCTACGGCTTTGCCAGCCGCGTGGCTTTGCGTGCCTATCTGGCGACTGCCGGCAGCGACAAGGTCGGCTTCACCGTACTGGACAAATCCGGCGACGGCAAACCCAACTACGTCGGCGGCATGCGCGGCACGGTCGAGCGCAACACCATGCGCTATTACCTCGCCATCGACGCCTACCTGAGCGCTCTGGCGACACCGCCGGCGCAACAGCTGGAGCAGCGCCTGCAGACGTGGTTCAACGGCACCGAACGCTATCCGCGCCAGTTGCATGAGGTCGACAAGGGAGATTACCTGGCGATGAAGCGCAAGGAATATGCACGCCAGAATGGTGAAAAAACGCCGGACTGACGGGCCGTCATTGGCGTCATTGGCGTCATTGGCGTCATTAATAATGCATCCGGCGGCGCTCAGGTCTCCGCTTGCGCGCCGCCCAGATACCAGCGCGCTTCGATCTCGCCGGCCGACAAGGGCTGCGAATGCAGATAGCCCTGCACGATGTCGCAGCCGGCGGCACGCAGGAAGTCGTGCTGCTCCTGCGACTCCACGCCTTCGGCCACGACCTGCAGATGCAGCTTGTGCGCAATGGCAATGATGGCTTCGGTGATGGCGATGTCGTCGGCGTCGCCGGGAATGCCCTTGACGAAACTGCGGTCGATCTTGAGCGTGTCGAGCGGATATTGCTTGAGACTGGCCAGCGACGAATAACCGGTGCCGAAATCGTCCACCGAAATCGTCACGCCCAGTTCGCGCATGCGTTTGAGCAGCACCACCGCTTCCTGCGGATTTTGCATGATCGCGCCTTCGGTGATTTCCAGTTCCAGCATCGCCGACGGCAGGCCGCTTTGCGCCAGCGCGTTGTCGATGGTCGACAGCAGATCGTCGGAAGAAAACTGGCGCGGAGACAGGTTCACCGCGATGCGGCCGAACTGGTAACCGCGATCGAGCCAGGCCTTGCCCTGGCGGCAGGCTTCGCGCAACACCCAGGCGCCCAGCGGCACGATCAGGCCGGTCTGCTCCGCCAGCGTGATGAACATGCCCGGCGCCACCAGCCCGCGCGTCGGATGGCGCCAGCGGATCAGGGCTTCGGCGCCGCAAATGGCGCCGTCGAGCGCCGAGAATTGCGGCTGGTAGTACAGCTCGAACTCTTTGCGCTCAATCGCATGGCGCAGGCTGTTTTCCAGCAGCATCTGCTCCAGCGCGTGATTGCTCATTTCCTTGTTGAACAACTGGAAGGCGTTCTTGCCGCGTTCCTTGGCGTGGTACATGGCGATGTCGGCGTTCTTCAGGATCGCGATGGCGTCTTCGCCGTGTTCCGGATAGGCGGCGCTGCCGATGCTGGCGCTGATGAACATTTCGTGGCCGTTCACCGTGAACGGCCGCAGGATGCTGTTGATCAGGCGCTGCGCGATCGCCGCAATCATTTCCTGCGGCGGCGAACCGCCCAGGATCACCACGAATTCATCGCCGCCGAAACGCGCCAGCACGTCGTCCGGACGCAGCTGTTCGCGCAGTCGCTCCGCCGCCGCCACCAGCAGCTGATCGCCGGCATGATGGCCGAGCGTGTCGTTGACGGTCTTGAAGCGGTCGAGATCGATGAAGAACAAGGCCAGCGTGTCGCCGGAGATCTGCGCCGCCTCGATCTGCTGCGCAAAAATCCGCATCAGGCTGTTGCGGTTGAGCAGGCCCGTCAGGCTGTCGTGGTCGGCCAGGAAGGCCAGCTTGTTTTCGGCTTCCTTGCGGATGGTGTTGTCGGTAAACACGCCGACGTAATTGGTGATGCCGCCCTGGTTGTCGCGGATCGCGGAAATCGACAGCCAGGCAGGATACCAGCTGCCGTCCTTGCGGCGGTCTTTCATCTCGCCCTGCCAGTGGCCGTCCGAGGCCAGGCGCTGCAGCATGCCGCGGTTGATCTCCGCTTGCGCACTGGGGCCGGTCATCATGCGCGAACGCTTGTCCATCGCCTCTTCCGGATGATAGCCGGTGATGCGCGTGAAGGCGGGATTGACGGCCAGGATGCGGAACTCGGCATCGGTGATCAGGATGCCTTCGCTGGTCGATTCGAACACGCGGTCGGCCAGACGCGACTGCCATTCGGACTGCACCTTCTGATTGACGTCGAGCGCCATCTCCACCAGCGCGGTGCCGCCTTCGTACTGGCACACGCTGCCGTGCACTTCCACCCAGCGGCGCGTACCGTCGCGGCCGAGGATGCGGTGGGTATAGCGCACGTGCTCCTCCGCGCCGGTCAGGCGCGCGTGCAGGTTTTCTTCCAGCAGGGCGAGATCTTCGGGTGCGGTCAGGTTGCCGATGTGCAGGCCGGTCAGGTCGGCGGCGCACTCGTAACCGAGCATGTTGGCCATCTTGTCGTTGGCATGCAGCACGGTGCCGTCGCTGCGCAGCATGTACACGCCCACCAGCGACTGATCGGCGAAATAACGGAAACTGCGCGCCAGATCGGCCGAGGGCGCGCGCACCTGCTGATGAAGATGGCAAGCGTAGGCGTGCGCGCGTGCATGCGCACCGCGGGCGCGCGCCGAACGGCCGTAGCGTGCCTGAATGGCGACGAACGCATTCGATAATCGTCTTTGCAATGCTCTCAAGCTTTTTTCCCGTATCAGGCCCGGCCGCGAACCTGTTGCCGGTTGCGTGCCATCGCCTGTGTCTCCAAAGATATTTTTTTATATGTCTTCCCAGTGGGAAGATGGCCGGCCCGTCTTCAGTGCCGGTGCGACGCCGTCGCACGGTAGCGCCGTGATGCGGCGGTCCATGCGCCCTGCTTTTTGTCGTGCATTTTGCGCGCAGGCGCTAGATTAGCATGCCCGCCGCGCCCGCCTCACGATTCCACGTCAAAATAACAGCGCCGGCTTACGCCGGGCTTGCTGAGTTTCCGTGCGTCACTATTGGAGGAAGATCCCGGCGAAAGCGATGCGCTTTCCGGAGGACTTATTGGAGGTCTTCCAGGCTGAGGGAAATGTACTGGCGCAGGCCGGGCTCGGCCAGTTTCTTCTTGACCGCCTCGGCGATGCGCGCGCGGTGTTCGGTATACAGTGCAACGATGTTGTTGCTGGTGAGGCCGCCGATGGAAATCAGCGTCGCGCGGGAAACGAAACCCGGCAGCACCGTGCCGTTGTTGCGGATGATGAAGGTCACGCGGTCGTCGCCGGTATCCTTGGGGCTTTCAAGCAAAAACTGTTGTTTCGACATGCAACGGCATCAACTGAATCATGAACGGGCCGCATCGTAACATACCCCGGACAAGATCGCACTGCGGAAAGTACGCCTGCAGGCCGCAACCCCTCACCGTTTCATATCGGCAAAAATATAGCCGGTAATCGGCGATGAGCACGCACGCCCTGGCGCATTTTCGTTATGATCGGTGCAGCTATAGTCACGCCCCATCAAGACAAAGGACATCCCATGCTCACCAGCGCCCGCAATGAATTCTCCGGAAAAGTGACCGCCATCCACGACGGCGCGGTCAACGACGAAATCGAAATCACGCTCGGCGGCGGCGACCGCCTGGTAGCCGTCATCACGCGCACCAGCACCAAATCGCTCGGCCTGCAAGTCGGCAGCGACGCCATCGCGCTGATCAAGGCGCCGTGGGTCATCCTGTCGGTGCCGGACAACGGCATCAAGCTGTCGACCCGCAATCGCCTGGAAGGCACAATCAAGTCCGTCAAACCAGGCGCGGTCAACACCGAAGTCGAAATCAGCCTCAAGGGCGGCCAGACGCTGGCGGCGATCATCACCCAGGCAAGCGCCGAGTCGCTGGGCCTGGCGACCGGCAAGCCTGTGGTCGCCTTCTTCAAGGCGTCGCACGTCATCGTCGGCGTGAAGGCATAGTTCCGATAGCAAACCGACAATCTCACTGCGCGAGCAGGGCCGTAACCGATCGTTGCAGCACGCTCCGCATTTCAGCCAGGCCTGCGCCTGGCTTTTTGATTGCCTGCTCCTCCTTGCTTGCAATGGCCAATCGTTGTATACGTTAAAATATAGCGAAGCATTTCCCGCCGATGCGGCTACAGCCAAAGCAACAGGAAGAAGAGATGAAGAAAGTGCTGGCATTACGTCATGTCTCGTTTGAGAACCTTGGACAACTGGAACCCCTGCTGAAGAAGCGCGGCTTCGAGGTCTGCTATTTCGAAGTGGGCGTGGACTCTTTCCCGGCCATCTCGCCGCTGGACGCCGATCTGGTGGTGGTGCTGGGCGGCCCGATCGCGGTCTACGACATGGACGCCTATCCCTACCTGCGCGCCGAAATCGCCTGGCTGCGCGCGC
Source organism: Herbaspirillum sp. CF444 (assembly GCF_000282135.1). Classification (GTDB taxonomy): domain Bacteria; phylum Pseudomonadota; class Gammaproteobacteria; order Burkholderiales; family Burkholderiaceae_D; genus Herbaspirillum. The sequence continues at coordinate 279,843 of NZ_AKJW01000018.1, read as the reverse complement.
GCCTGCTGGACGACCTGCCGACGCTGGGCATCTGCCTCGGCGCGCAGTTGATGGCGGCGGCGCTGCACGCGCGCGTCTATCCGGGCACGTCGGGCAAGGAGATCGGCTGGGGGCCTTTGCAACCGGGCGAACACGCCGGAGAAATCCCGTGCATTGAAGAATTGATCGGCAACGACACCCACGTGCTGCACTGGCACGGCGATACCTTCGACCTGCCGGAAGGAGCGAAGCACCTGGCCGCGACCGACCGCTATCGCAACCAGGCGTTTTCGTGGGGACGCAATTGCCTGGCGCTGCAGTTCCATCCGGAGTTCGACGTACGCATGGTGGAGCAATGGCTGATCGGCCATGCCCATGAAATCGCCCACACGCAGGAAGCCAGCCTGGCCGGCCTGCGTTCCGGGACGCTGCAATACGGGCGCAGTTTCCAGAACGCCTCTCACGCTTTCTGGAACGGCTGGCTGGCCAGCATCGGCACGCCAGCCGCGGCAAAACACAACACTGCGCGCAACATCGCCGAACAGGCCGGATAGACGCCGCCTCAGTCCGTCCCGGCCTGCTGCTCCAGGACCAGCCTGACCAGGTCCGGCAATTCGTCGAGATAGTCCTGGGTTTTCGGCAGCACATGCGCGATGCCGCAGCGCAGCGCTTCATTGACGTGCCACTCGTCGGAAAAACCGCTGCACATCACCGCAGGAATGTGCACGCCCTCTTCGCGCAGCTCATTGTAAAAATCCAGGCCGCTCATGTTGTCGTCGAGCTGGTAATCGATCACCAGCAAATCGAATCCGCCGTCGCGCACCATGCTGCGTGCCTGTACGATGCTGCCGGCGCTGTCGACCTTGTAGCCGCGCTTCTCCAGACGCCGCCGCGCCAGCATGCGCAGGCCCTCATCGTCTTCGATGATCAGGATGACGGGATCTGACGCAGTCATGTGCGGTTGCGTCCCGCCGTCGGGACTTTGATGATCTGCAGGAAAAATCCGAGGCGGCGCACTGCTTCGATAAAAGCCTCGTACTCCACCGGTTTGGTGATGTAGAGGTTGCAGCCGTAATCGTAGCAACGCTCGATCTCGCGCGGATCATCGGTGGTGGTCAGCATGATGATGGGAATCGTCGCGGTGACGTCGTTTTCCTTGAGTCGTTTGAGCACGTCGACGCCGTTCACGCGCGGCATGTTGACGTCCAGCAGAACGACGATGGAGTCGAAGCCCGGCTTGCTCGGCGCGCCGTCGGCATTGAAAAAATAATCCAGCGCCTCCTGCCCGTCCTTGAGGCGCAGGAAACCGTTCGACAGGCCGGCGCGACGCAGATTCTTTTCCACCAGCAGTGCATGACCGTCGTCGTCTTCGACCAGCAGAATGCCTACTTCTTCGCTATCAGCCATGAGTCCGTTCTCCTTGAGCAAGTTGGCTTGCGGGGCTGTCTGCCGGCTTCACCGGCAGCGAGGTATAGAACGTGGTGCCGACGCCTTCGGTGGATTCGACCCAGATCTTGCCGCCGTGACGCATCACGATGCGCTTGATCAGCGCCAGACCGACGCCCTCCCCTTGAGCCACGTCCGCATGCAGACGATTGAAAGCAGAAAACATTTTGCCGAGGTAATCGGCCGGAATGCCAAGGCCGTTGTCCTTGACGTAGTAGGTGCGGAAATCCGGCTGGCCGGGGTCCGACGGCAACACGCCGATCCGCACCGTGCCGGGACGCTTGGGATCGAGATAGTTGATGGCATTGCCGATCAGGTTGCCGAAAATCTGTTCAATCGCCGTCGGGTCGCCATAGCATGCCGGCAGCGGCTGCGACAGCACCACCGCCTCGCGCTGGCGAATGGTGGCGCTCATGGCGTCGATCACCCTCCCGACGATGTCGTTGACGTCGGTCATCTGCGACTGATATTCGACGCGCCCCACGCGCGACAGGCGCAGCATGGAATCGATGATGGACGCCGAACGCGAGACCGCCGTGCGGATGAATTTGAGCGACACTTCCACGTCGTCTTCAATCATGTCGTGGATGCGTTTCTTGTCGTTGTCGTTGAGATTGCTGTCGGAAATGGTGTCACGCATTTCCTTGATCGAATGATGCAGCTCCTTGCTGAAGCCCTGCAGATTGACCAGCGGCGAACGCAAGTCGTGCGACACGCTATAGATGAACATTTCATTGTCCTGCGTCTGCCGCTGCAGGTCCTCATTGACCAGCGCCAGTTCTCCCGCATGGCGCTCCAGCTGCTCGCGATAGACGCGCGCGTTGTCTTCGGCCTGCTTGAGACGCGCGTGGGTTTCATGCAAAACCCGGTCCAGTTCCGTGATCTCGTCGCTGCCGCCGACCGCCGTGGCCAGGGCGCCGCCTTCGCTGAGCTGCCTGGCATTATCGGTCAGCACCGCAAGACGGCCGCCGACGTCCTTGCTGAAGATCTTTGCCGCGACCGCCGCCGCCAGGACGGAGCCGAGCAAAGCCACCCACAGCGCAATGTTCTGCAGCCGGCGCGCCTCGACCGCACGCTGCTGACGCACATCGTCGAGCGCTCCTTCTACCTTGATGAAATCCGCCAGTTGGCGCTGGATGACCAGAATCAGGCGCAGCGTCGTCGGATCGCGCAACTCGGCCACCAGGTCGTCACGACGACCGCTCCTGAGCAATTCGATCTGCTTGTCGGTCCAGGCGCGGTATTCCTTCACCGATGCGCGGATCTGTTCCGTGGCGCGCAACTGCGCAGGATTGTCGACGACGAGATCGCGCAGCTCGTTGATTTCTTTTTCGATACTCTCCCACAGATCCGTCTTTTCGAGACCGCCGGGATCGTTGAGGATGATGGCTGCCCGCAGGCGCGCCGATTGCAGCAACACCGGCTCGCGCACTTCCGCGGCCTGGATGATGACGTCCTTGGTATGCAAGGTCCGCGCCTCGGCTTGCGTGGCGTTTTCCTGGCTCTTGTACAACACCCCCAGCAAACCCAATTCAAACAGGCCAGGAATCGCAACCAGCAACAGACCTTTTTTGAACAGTTTCATAAACGGCTTCTCTCTCCGGAAAAACACGTCAAAAATGGATCGGACCGCCCCCGGACTCCAGCCTGCCGTCCCGAATTTCTGATTTTTATTTTAAGGAAGCATCCGGACTCGCTCGGATCAATGCACCTCTTGCATTTACGTCATCGAAAGTTACGCTGATGCCAACAAGTTATGCTCTGGCATCGTCTCACAAACAATTTCAAACCGCCATTGATTTTTGTGCCGCCGATGAAAGGAAGGCGACGCGCGATGCGGCAGAACGCAACTTGAAACAGTGTTACTCAATTTGCAATGCAAAGCAGCAACGACGGAAAGCCCGACGCAATTTTATTCCGGCGGCTGTTCCAGCAATTGCTGCATCACGTCGCGCGTGGGCGGCATGGCATGCGTGGCGATCTTGACCATCGAGCCCCATTCGATCCAGTCGCGGGCGGTGCGATCGCAGATGGCGATCACGTGATCGACTTCGCCGGCCAGCGGCAGGCCTGCATCGAGCAGCGCCTGCAGAGCAGCCAGCCGATCCTGCTCGGCGGCCACGCAATAGTCGGCCACCGCGCCCGCCACGTGCAGCATCTGCGCCAGGCGCAACTGGCGCGACTCGTCATGGAGGCCGGATTGTTCCGGCGCCTCGTGATGCAACACCGCTTCGCAAAACAGGCGCGGGATGTCCCAGTCCTGCATCATCGCGGCGGCCAGTTCCAGATGGTGGTAGCCAAAGCGTGTTTTTTCCGCGGCGCGGAACTGTTCGGGATCGATGTCTTCGCTCAGCAACGCCGAGTAGCCCGCGGGGCGCGCCGACGCCAGGCCGAGCCGGCCGATATTGGCCAGCAGGCCGCTGGCGAACATCTCGCTGGGCGGCGCGTCGCCGTAGTATTCCGCCAGGGCCTGCGAGGCACAGGCCATCGCCACCGTCCGCGCCCAAAAGGTGGCGTAGTCGAATCCGGGGCAGGCGCCGTCATTGTCGTCGCGCCGCTCGGCGGTCAGCGAAATCGCCAGGGCCAGCTGGCGCACGGCATGCAAACCGATCATCAGCAGCACGTCCTTGCTCACCGCCACGATCGGCCGCCCCTTGTTGATCGAGGCACCATTGCCGATCTTGACGATGCGCCCGGCCAGCACCGGATCCGCCTGGATCTGCGTCACCAGCTCCGGCAGGGAGACGTCTTCCTGCCGGCACATGCGCATGATGTTGAGGCGCACGCCGCTGGGCGACGGCAGCGTATCGTCCTGTTTCAGGGCTTCGAAATCGATGGGATCAATGAAATTCGTCATAGCGGGCCATTTGCAAATCGGCGCCGTACATTTTGTTGGCGCGGTCCCATGATGTTATCAGTTACCGGAGGTGCAAAGCGAGGGTATGAGGCGGCACGATGCCTCCGCATCGCAACATTGCAGGAAAACTATGCCTGTACGGCAGGCGCCGCCGGTTCCCGATGCAGCGACGCGCACCACAACACGCCGCCGACCAGGCAAACGATCGCCAGCAGTTCCAGCCGGGTCGGCAGGCGTTGTTCCCACAGGAACCCGTAGAGCAAGGCGAACAAGGTTTCGAAGATGATCATCTGGCCGCTCAGCGTCAACGGCAACAGCCGGCTGGCGCGGTTCCAGAAGGCGTTGCCGACCACCGATGCGAAGATCGCCACGGCGGCGGCCACGCCCCAGAAGCGCAACCAGTCGGCGCCGTCATGCCCTTCCAGGCCATGCAAAAAAGCCGGAGTTATCAGTACCAGCGCCAGCAACAGGGCCAGCGCGCCGGTGACGATGCCGGTCAGCAACGACCAGTCGTGCGAGGAAATATCAGGCCGCCGCGCCAGCCAGCGGCTGTTGCGCACCGAATACGTCGACCACGACGCCAACGCGCCGAAACCGCACAGTAAACCCGCGGCGCGCGTGGCCACATCGCCTCTGGCGGTTTCCGCCGACAAGGCTTCGACGCCGACCAGACCGACGCCGAACAGGCATAGCGCCATCGGCGGGAGCAAGGCGCTCAGTTTCAATGCCCCTTCGTCGCGGGCGCCGATCACGCTCACCACTACCGGCAACAAGCCGATGATCAGCGAAGTCGAGGCGCCACCCGCCCATTGCACGGCGCTGGCGAGAAAGAGGTAGTAGAGGATATTGCCAAGAAAGCTCAGATAGACCAGCGCGATCCATTCATCGCGGCCGAGGCGCGGCATCAGTGCGCGCCAGCGCGGCAGCAACAGCAAGACCGCGACCAGGCCGTAGGCCAGATAGCGCGCCGCCGACAATTGCAGCGCGCTGAAATTGCCCAGCACCTGCGGCGCCAGGAACACCAGTCCCCAGAATGCGCCGGCGGCGACGCCGTTGCCTACGCCGATGAGAATCTTGCCCTGCCCTTTGCCCTGCATGCCGCACCTCGTTTCACCATGACGAATGCAGGATAGTGAAACGGCAGGAATCCGTCTTGACCGCCTCTCGCCAAAAATAGACCGAGGCTACTGACGATGCTGTTTGCGATAGGCCGATGGCGTCAGGCCCGTGGTGCGGCGCATGGCGCGCGTCAGGGCGCTCTGGTCGGAATAACCGGCGCGCAGCGCCAGCTCGGCCAGCGGCACGTCGGATTCGACCAGCGCCTCCTGCACCAGGCGCAAGCGCAGATCGGACAACCACTCCTGCGGCGTCTGCTGCAACTCGGCCTTGAACAGCGCATGCAGGCGACTGACGCTGAGGTTGGCCATGCGCGCCATGGTCGCAGCGGTCCACGCGCGACCGGGTGCGGCTTCCATCCGGCGCAACAGCGCGTGCAGGCGCGAGGCGCGCTGCGGCATGGCCGTCAGCGCATCGAGCAGCAGCGGCGTGCAATGGCGCGCCAGCGCTTCCGGCAATTGACCGGCCGGCCGATCGGCGCCGATGCTGAGATCGATGAAATCGAGCAATCGTCGCACCGCCGCCGGAATCGGCAAAAAGGTTTGCAGCCGCAGCCGTTCGGCATCGTCCTCGCCGATGTCGGCCGGATCGCAATCGAGAATCAGGAAACGATTCTCGCCGCTGGCCGATTGCACATGGCTGGTGTCGGGCGCCACGAAAGCGGCGCGCGCGATGTCGAGCTTGTCGCCGCGGCCGTCGACTTCGATGTCCATTTCCCCTTGCATCGGCAACACGATCTGGACGTGCTCGTGCCGGTGCAGGACGCCGTCGGCGCCATAGCTGCGGAAAGTGAGGGGATGCGTCAGGGGATGCGAAAGTGCCATGCCGGCATTGTACCCCGCAGGTCTCCGGAATGCCCGCCGGCCGGGCATGTGCGCCTGCGATGATGGTCTGCGTCAATACAATGGCGAGCAACATTGCCGCGGCGATTTTGCTTGACGTCCTGTTAAGGAAAATCCTGATACCGTTATCAAGCCGATCATCTTAAACTTCTTTCCATCACCAGCCCTCATCCTTAACGGAGCTTACGATGACCACTACCTGCAACGAGACCGGCAACGACGTTTCTCTCAGCTACTGCATCGCCAACTATGCCGTGACCCTGGACATCCTCGCCTTGCTGGTCAGGCAAAATTACCTGACCCGCGACGATGCATTGGAATCGGTGCGCCGCGCGCGCAAGCTGGCCAAACTGTCCAACGGCGCTCCCGGGGAGCATGACTATCTTGCCGCCGCGAAAGAATGCATGGAAGTCATCGACCAGGTCTTCAAGACCGATATGGAAGCTCAGCCGTCCTGAACCTGGACCGGAGCGGCGCCTCCCCGGCCCCGGCCGATGACGGCGGATGCGCTCCCTCTCTGTTCTGAAGGATATGACGGCTGCCCATCCTATCCTTCTTGCCGTGCAGCCTCCCGCCGCCTTATTCCTTCTCTTGTCCCGATAAAAAACGGCCGGCCCTCTTCAGGCCAGCCGTTGCGGTTCCACACGGAACAGCCCTGAATCGCCGCAATTGTCGCGGCGACAAACGGGCTCCTGCGATCAGCCGCGGGCAGGAATCGTCAACCCCTTGATCACGGCAGGACGCTCGACAAACGCCGCCAGCGCGCGTGCAACGTGCTTGAAGTCCTTGAAGCCGACCAGCTCGCCCGCCTCATAAAAACCAATCAGGTTGCGCACCCACGGGAAGATCGCGATGTCGGCGATACTGTAGTCGCCCATCACCCATTCGCGCTCCGCCAGGCGCTGGTCGAGCACGCCGACCAGGCGGCGCGATTCGGCGACGTAGCGGTCGCGCGGACGCTTGTCTTCGAATTCCTTGCCGGCGAAACGATGGAAGAAACCGAGCTGGCCGAACATCGGACCGATGCCGCCCATCTGGAACATCAGCCACTGGATGGTCTGATAGCGCTCAGCCGGATCCTGCGACAGGAACTGGCCGCTCTTCTCGGCCAGGTACATCAGGATCGCACCCGATTCGAACAAGGCCAGCGGCTTGCCGCCGGGGCCGTCGGGGTCGACGATCGCCGGGATCTTGTTGTTGGGATTGAGCGACAGGAATTCCGGCGAGAACTGGTCGTTGGTTTCAAAGCTGACCAGATGCGGCTCGTAAGCCAGGCCGGTCTCTTCCAGCATGATGGAGACCTTGACGCCGTTGGGCGTGGGCAGCGAATACAGCTGGATGCGTTCAGGGTGTTGCGCCGGCCACTTGGCGTTGATCGGAAAAGATGACAATGCGGACATAAAAACTTACTCCAGTATGGGATCGACTTCCTGGACGAATTTTTCAAACTCTTCCAGGGGCAACGGCCGGCAGAAGAAATAGCCCTGATAGGCGTGGCACCCTGCATCGGCCAGGAAACTGCGTTGCGCATCGGTCTCGACGCCTTCGGCGATGACTCCCAGTCCGAGACTTTGCGCGAGCGCGACAATGGTCTTGGCGATGGAGGCATCGTTGGGGTCGACGAGAACATCGCGCACAAACGACTGGTCGATTTTAAGCTGGTTCAGCGGCAAGCGCTTGAGGTAGGACAAAGACGAATAACCGATGCCGAAATCGTCCAGCGAGAATTCAACGCCCTTGGCCTTGAGCGCGTACATTTTCTGGATGATGTCTTCGACGTTGTCGACCAGCAGGCTCTCAGTCAGTTCCAGTTTGAGGCGCCTTGGGTTGGCGCCGGTCCTGGCGAGGATGCCGGACACGGTCTCGACGAAATCGGTTTCGCGGAACTGCTGCGCGCTGACGTTGACGGCGATGGACAGATGCGCGGTCTCAATGCGTTCGGCCCACAGCGCCAGCTGGGCGCAGGCGGTTTCCATCACCCAGTTGCCGAGCGACAGGATGAGGCCGGTCTCTTCGGCCAACGGAATGAATTCGCCCGGCGGCACCGTGCCGCGTTGCGGATGCTGCCAGCGCACCAGCACTTCGGCGCCGGTCACGCGGCCGCCTTCGACCACCTGCGCCTGATAGTGCAGCACCAGCTGACCGCCCTCGATGGCCTTGCGCAAGCCGGCTTCCAGTGCGGCGCGTTCCAGCACCACGGTCTGCATGGCGGGATCGAAGAAGCTCATGGCGTTGCGGCCGGTTTCCTTGGACTTGTACATGGCCAGGTCGGCCTGCTTGAGCAACTCGTCGATGGACGCCTGACGACCGTGGAACACGGTGGCGCCGACGCTGGCGGTGGCGCGGTATTCGACGTCTTCCAGCTGATACGGCGCGTCGAGCACGCTGAGGATCTTTTCACCGATGAGTTTGGTCTGGTTGGCGGCTTCCTGCGGGCTCTTGTGCAGGCTTTCCAGCACCACCACGAACTCGTCGCCGCCCACGCGCGCCACCGTATCGTTGGTGCGCACGCTCAAGGCCAGGCGCTGCGCCACCTGCTTGAGCAGCAGGTCGCCCTTGTCGTGGCCGAGCGTGTCGTTGAGCGTCTTGAAATGATCCAGATCGATGAACAGCAAGGCGCTGCTGGTCTTGTTGCGCGCACTGACGGCGATGGCCTGCTTGAGGCGATCGAGCAGCAGCGTCCGGTTCGGCAGGCGCGTCAGTGCATCGAAGAAGGCCAGCTCCTTGATGCGTTCTTCGGCGATCTTGCGCTCGGTGATGTCGTGATGCGTGCCGACGTAATGCGTGATGGCGCCGTCGTCGCTCTTGACCGCGGAAATGGTCAGCCACTCCGGATAGACCTTGCCGTTCTTGCGACGCGTCCAAACCTCGCCCTGCCAACCGCCGAAGCGTCGGATGGTTTCCCATATCTCGTCGTAGAACTGCGGACTGTGGCGATCCGAGCGCAGCACGTCGGGCGTCTGGCCGATGATGTCCGCGGGGGAGTAACCGGTCATTTTGGCGAAAGCGTTGTTGACGCGCAGAATGCGACTTTCGGCATCGGTGACCATGATGCCCTCGAGCGAATCGAAAGCCACGGCGGCAATGCGCAGTTCGGCCTCGACCTGCTTGCGTTCGGTGATGTCGCGGCCGCTGGTGCGGTAACCTGCCAGCGCGCCGTTGGCGTCGGTGATGGGAATCCACGACACCGACAGCCAGAACAGCGAGCCGTCCTTGCGCACGCAACGGAACTCGAGATCGTCGCCGCGTTCGCCGCGCAAGCCTTTGTCCAGCTCGGGCGCCACGCGCGGCAGATCGTCGGCGTAGATCATCTGCGCCCTGAAGTCGTCCATCGCCATGCATTCTTCCACCGTGTAGCCGGTGTATTCCCTGACCGACGGATTGACCCAGCGCGGCTTGCCGTCCATGCCCCACCAGACCTCCCAGTTGACGGTGCAGTCGGCGATGGCGCGGAACTGTTCTTCGCTGGCGCGCAGTTCGCGCGTCATCTTGCCGGCCAGACGGATCGCGCGGCGACGGCTGGACATCAGCGCCCACGCCAGCAAGGCCAGCAGCAAGGTCAGACCGATGCCGGTGACGGCCGTCTGCATCTCGGCGTTACGGCCGAAACGGGCATTGAAGTCGTCCAGCGTGTTCATGGTCAGGGTCCAGTTGTGACCAGCCACGACCAGGTATTCCGTCGCGGAGATCACATCCTTGCGAGAGGCGGCGTCGGATGCATCAGCGCCGGCCGACCGATACAACACCGCATCGGGAGACGGTTCCACACCGTCGTAAATCGAAAACGCCACGCCCAGCGGTTGTTCGCCATAGAGGCTGGCGATCACGTCGCTCATGCGGAACGAGGCATGCACCCAGCCGATCAGATTGGCGCGACGCTCGGCGATGGTCGATTGCGGCATGCCGTGCGCATACACCGGCAGGTACATGAGGAAACTGGTCTGCGCTTCATTACCGTTGTCGATATCCAGAAGCACCTTGCCGGAGATTGCCGCCATGCCGGAATCGCGCGCTTTTTCCATGGCGCGCCGGCGCTTGGGCTCGGACCAGGGATCGTAACCGAACGGAGCGCGATTGGTGCCGACGTAAGGCTCGCGCATGATGATGGGTGCATAGTCAGGCCGTTCGCCCGCCGGACGAATTTCATAGTCGGAAAAACCGAGCCGATGCATGCGCCCGACGTGATTGGCCTTGTCGCCGTCGGCCAGCCATTCTTCGGCGCCGATGGCCTGGATGCCGGAGAAGTTGGCGTCCAGGTTCAGGGCCGTGACGTATTCGTGGAAACCCGTGCGGTCAAAGGTGCCGGAGGCAACGAACAGCCCTTGCACGCCGTGCAGCATCTGTTCATAACTGGCGATGCGCTGCTCGACGCGGCTGACCGCCTCGCGCAGGGAAAAATCAAACTGCGCGCGCAACTCCTTGTTCGACGCCTGGCGTTCGTGATCCCATGCCAGCCACGTAACGCTGAAGCCGGCGATCATGATCGCCAGCGGCAACAGAATCTGCCGGACCCAGTTCACGGCTCGGCCTGGAAGTCGACCATCGTGGCGGCCAGCGACGGCGAGAAATATTTTTCAAAGATGCGGCGCACGGTGCCGTCGGCGCGCATCTCGTCGACCAGCGCGCGCCACTTGTCGCGCTCGGCCTGCGACAAGGCTTTCTTGGACATGATGAGGCCGTGCGGCACCGACGGATCGTTGAATTCGATGATCGAGGTCACGTCGCGGATGTGCTTCTCTTCCACCACCGGATAGTCGAAGGGCTCCATGATCATGCCCTGGATGCGATTGGCCAGCAACGCCTGATAGAGCGGATCGAGGCCGCCGGCCTGCGTGATGCGATTGACGGTCGCCAGTTTGTCGACCAGGCGATTGGCAGACTCGCTGTAACGGAAACTGCGAATCACGCCGAGGTGGAATTTTTCGCTGCGCGCGAATTCGGACAGCTGGCGCATGCCGGTATCCTTGCGCACCAGCAGGTAATACTTGTTGCTGAAATACCAGGCGAAGGAGGCAAACTGGCGGCGCTCCGGGTTGGCGATGCCCGACAGACTGAAGTCAAGCGCGCCCGATTCGATCAGTTGCCAGATGCGCGCGCGCGACATCAGGCTCACGCCGATCTTGCAGCCGCTGCGGCGAATCAATTCGTCCGCGAAGTCTTTATCGATGCCGGTATCGGTATCGGCGGAATACAGCAAGCCATGGTCATGCAGGGCGAGGGTATAAGGGCGGGAACAATCGAGACCGCCGGCGCTGGCCGCACCTGGCATCCATGCGGCAAGCAGCACGCTGCAGGCACAGGCAAGACGGAAAATACGGGCAAAGCGGCGGCGAATCACCGTCCCCCCGGCGGTAAAAATGACAGAAATACGGCCCCCTTCGTGAGCATCCGAGCGCATTCGCGTACGTTAGTTTTATGGCTTGCTGGCTACCGGCATCCGGTGTTCGTTTTCGTTCGTCCGGGCGATATTGTTGTTGCCTCAAACCAACATCCTGTCGTCATGAAAACGACCCATCGCGGCAGGCGAATCAGTTGCAATTTCGTTGAAAACCACCAGTGCCATGGTCGGATGATGTTACCCGACGACCCACTAAACTGCAACCGAGGAAATAGGCTGGTAAACACCCTGTTTACGCCGTATGCAGCGCCGACGAACATACGGGGAAAGTTCAGCAAAATGTCAGCATCGCGCTGAAACGGAATACCTCGGCGCTCCTTTGCCCGACCGCAACAATCTTGCGCATATCGAAGAAAAATGAAAGCGCATGCTGCCCGTTCGTACGCTGATATCGGGAATAATTTGCTGCGCATCGGTCTTTCGTTCCCCCGGCGCGGCAGAAATTGTCACGCCCCCCCTGCAGCTGCACAGAGACCTGTTGCGGCAAGAGATTAAAATAGACCATCTCCCAACCAATCTGCGAAGTCATCATGAACAAACTGAAGATCATCGCCTTGTCCGGCCCGAAGGCAGCCCTGCTTGCGGCGCTGCTGTTCGGTGCCGCCACGCCGCTGGCCGGCATGCTGCTGAAGAACAATTCCCCATGGATGATCGCCGCCCTGCTCTACCTGGGTTCAGGCCTCGGCCTGACCATCTACCGCCGGATCAGCGGCGCCAGACAGCCCATGCCGGCGCGCGCCGAGCTGCTCTGGTTCGCCGGCGCGATTATCTCCGGCGGCGTCCTCGCACCGGTGCTGCTGATGATCGGACTGACGGGCATGCCGGCGTCTTCGGCGTCGTTGCTGCTCAATGCCGAGGGCGTGTTCACTGCGCTGCTGGCCTGGTTCGCGTTCAGGGAAAACGTCGACCGGCGCATCATGACCGGCATGCTTGCCATCGTCGTGGGCGCCGTCATCCTGAGCTGGCCTGCGCAGGCCGGCCCGGTCGCGCTGTGGCCGACGCTCGCCGTCCTCGGCGCTTGCCTGGCATGGGGGCTCGACAACAACCTCACGCGCAGGGTTTCGCTTAACGACGCCACCTGGATCGCCTCCGTCAAAGGCCTTGCCGCCGGCGGCACGAACCTGGTGCTGGCGTTGTTGTCCGGCGCGCACTTCCCGGAAGCTTCCGTGACCGGCGCTACCCTGCTGGTCGGCTTCCTGGCTTACGGCGTGAGCCTCGCGCTGTTCGTCGCCGCATTGCGTCATCTCGGCACGGCGCGCACGGGCGCGTACTTTTCCGTCGCCCCCTTCTTCGGCGCCGGCCTCGCCCTTCTGACCGGGGAACAGCTGACCCCGCAACTGGCGATCGCCGGCATCTTCATGGCCTGGGGCATCTGGCTGCATTTGTCGGAACGGCACGCCCATACGCATCGCCATGAAGAGATGGAACACGATCACGAACATACCCACGACGAACACCATTTGCACGAGCACGACTTCCCAGTCGTACCCGGCACCACGCATCGCCACCGGCACCTGCATGCCGGCCTGACGCACTCGCATGCACATTACCCGGATGCGCATCACCGGCACCGGCACTGAGAACCTTGAGACTTGCGCCGCCCGCCATGTCCGCAACGACTGCCACAGCCATGACCCGATGCACCGACGCCGACATCGCCTTCGCACCGACCGGCTGCGCCGACCTCGAAGAACTGATCGGCATCCGCATCGCCGCCATGCGCGAAAGCCTGGAACGCGTCGGACGCTTCGACCCGGTCCGGGCACGCGAACGTTTTCAATCGGGATTCTCGCCGGAGCAGACGTGCTACATCCTGTTTGGCGGCAAGCGCGTCGGCTTTGTCGTGGCGAAACGGAACGACGGGCATCTGCTGCTCGATCATCTGTACATTCATCCCGATCATCAGGGCAAAGGCATCGGCAGCACCGTGCTGGCGCGGCTATTCAGGGATGCAGATGCCGCCGCAATGCCGGTTCGCGTCGGCGCGCTGAAACAAAGCAAAGCGAACCGCTTTTACCAGCGGCATGGTTTTGTACAAGTTGACGAAGGAGAATGGGACATCTACTACGAGCGTCAAGCGCAATGACTTGCACTTGCGCGCCGCGGCGTACAATTCCCTGATCTGACGATTTGTTCTCATCGCGCATTGCTGCGCACCTGAAGAGAGGCCGACATGCACTACGTACTTTTTTACCGCTTCGTCAAAGACAGCAAGACCGTCAAGCTGCCGTTCCGCAACGACCATCTCAAATTCGCCTGGGAAGCGGCCGAACGCGGCGAACTGATTCTCGGCGGCGCGCTCAGCGATCCGGAAGACGAAGCCATGCTGCTGTTCAAGGGAACCTCGCCGGAGGTTGCCGAGAATTTCGCCAACAAGGATCCGTATGTGCTTAATGGCGTGGTGACGCAATGGCAGGTGCGCTTGTGGACGACGGTGGTGGGGGAAGATGCCGGTACGATTGTCCGGCCGAGCTGACGACTTCACGTCGGCGCCAGCTCTCCATGTCGGTATGCCGCGGTGACACCGGCGTTCATGAAAAGGTCGTTGCGGGCGACAATACCGGCAGCCGCATTCAAGAGTCCAAGTCTAGTCAAGGTCGGTCGGCGAGATGCCCATTTTCAGCAATGCATCCAGGCTTGGCACGAAATAAACAGCAGAAGACAAGGCGGTGGCAAAATTCAACAGCTTGTCCGTTTTCGAAACGCCATCGTCGCCAACGCCATACATCTGCTTGAGCATCCCCATCGTGACAGTGATGTCGTTGCAGAAACCGACGAACATGATTCCCGCTTCTTTCGCGTTTCCATAATTGGCATTTCTGCGGACAATATCTATTTCCTCACCGTTTCGCCGAAATTGATTCCTGCCGACATGGGAGTCCTCCGGCAGAGGCGATAGCTGGTGACTTCCGGCTTTGGTTCTCCCCCAGACGTTCTCAGCCTCATGCACGGACAGGCCTCTCAATTTTTCGACGTCCATTCTCCATTTCTGGATCAACACAGTTGATCCGCCCTCGCCTTTGCCACCGTCAGGAATGATGGCGACGCTATTGGCTCGGAACGGATTTGGATTGGCAACGCCATCGGCAAACCCGTCGAACGTCACATTGTTGTGATACGGAAAACAGACCTGCTCGCTGACGACATCGGCAAAAGGGCGCAGCATCGCTACCGTTTTGCTCATGCTGTCATAGAGCGTTGCGGCGTTTGACTGCGTAATCCAGATCCAGAAATCGCATTGTGTAGCGGGTGCGATCATGCCATCGGCACTGACGATATCTTGATGGAAGGATTCCAGATTGTTCGGAATTCCTGCGGGATAAACTTCACGCCAGAGTTCGGGCTTAAATCCCAGGACCACATTTGCAGTGCCTCCCGTGCGTTGATGATGCTCATTGAGCGTTGGATCGGTAATGCCGGTTATTTCAGGCTCCCAGAGTTTTCCGAGCGTCTGGAAAAGTCGCTGTGTATCAACATTCGCTTTCAATGAAAACTGCAAATGAACCTCGTCGCGAGCGACTACCGAGAGCATCGTTTGCGGAGTTGCCATGGTTATCTTTCCTCTTTTCTGTTCTTTATTTTTGCTATTGATCTGGGATTGGATTTTACGCGGAGAACAGCCACGAGGACGAGGACTGACATCCTCAATCGACCCGAAGCAGACCTCTGCCCAGCCTAAATAGCCCGATTAACCGTTTTTTCGAGTAAAAATGAACACGACTTGGAACTTGCACAACATCGCCAAAAGGCCGGGCTCTTCGCAAAAAAAGGCCCACATCGCTGTGAGCCTCTTAGATACTGGTGCTGATGAGAGAAATCGAACCTCCGACCTACTGATTACGAATCAGTTGCTCACATGGTGTCGTGGAACTAAATACGAGCGAGCACTACATATCTTGTAGAACATGTTTTTATTGAAGGCAACAATGAGCGGCTCTATACGGACTCACTTGAAAACAACAATTAGGACTCGATAAATCACGATGGCTCATACTATTTCCAACACAGGGGACGCCCATGGGTACATACCCATGGATGCCAACAGTGAAACCAGCGCTGTTGCTAGGGCGAATATCCCGCAAAGTCAAAACGACACTGTCAGCGATCCTTCGTTGACAACCTCTTCGAGAAGTCACCTTCCCAATACGGGGCGTTCAACAGCCGAGAACATCCTGTATTCGCAAGAGAATATTGAAGAAATGGTTAGTAAGGTACCTGAATGGGACACACCAGGAATTGCAATTTCGCATACTGAAAATTACATCCGTAAGGCTCTCGAGTCGATACAGCACGATGACAGCAATAAACCCATCGTCGTTCTCATTGGAGAAGGGCACATTTCCAATGCAGCTACAGCTGCCGAGATGGCGGCCATGAATGTTCTGAAGGAAATCAGCAACGGTACTCATGCTCCATTGTTATTGATCGAAAATCCACCAGCTAATGTTTCTCAATTTCACGAATTCCTCAACAAGGTTGAAAAGGGCCAGATATCTACCCCAGAAACGGTTAGCGATATTTACGCAGGCACACCTCTAAAATTACCTTATCTTCTCGCTCCTTGTAGCCCTGACCGAGAGCCGGGACGGGTTCATCATGACCGCACTATCGTCAAGACTGGTATGGCGCTTCATGTTGGCTTTGAAGTACATGGATTCGATAAGCTTAGTGTCAATGCAGAAAACATGGAGCAGCGCGAGGAGGCCATGGTATCCGGGGTGCACGATGCCTTAGGCGGAAATGCCAAGACGGCCTTGTTGATTACCGGAGCCTACCATGTGAAGGCTTTACACGAATCTTTAGCCAGTGATGTGCATCTAATCACTTTGAGCGAAACGATGTGTTACGAGGATATGAAACTTAGAACTAGAAAGTCTTCAAATTATGCCTTGACTACTGCTGACATTTTTAATTTTCGCGGATCTGACGAATTGGAGGGAGACGTTGACTTATCGTCCGACGCCTATCGTTTAGGCCTACTTCCCAGACCTTGGTAGAAGCAGTATACGACAAGAATGTTTTAATCAAAAAAAGCTGCCCCACGTGGCCTTGTTTTGGATCGTATATCGATCAAATATTCGCAATTGACGGTGATTACGAATCGGGGAGAAGCGATTTTCAAGCAACCTGAATATAATATATGAACGGAGCCAGGATTTTCCAATTTGGCATGCAGCGTCTTTTTATTGAAATATGGATTTTCTGATTCGTCGTATCCTATATCTGAATTTTCTGACGTCAGAAATATGTTTACGAATCAGTTGCTCTACCAACTGAGCTACATCAGCGTGAGCAATATTTTAGCAAAAATTCACCTTTGCAAAATCGCATCTCCATCCACTCCGTCATGCTTTCTCAACATAAGCCTCAGTGACGTTGCTCCACTAAGCTACAATCGCGCTTGCATCTCATTGGTGCTATTGCATAAATCTTCCTTACCCCACTTTCTGCATGAATCACCCTGAAACGGCGCGCGGCATCGCCCTGTCGGTCATCGCGTCGACGCTGTTCGCCCTGCTCTCCGCCTATACCGGTTGGCTGGCGCCTCTCAACGGGCTCGATATCTTTGCCTGGCGCATCGTATGGACGCTGCCGCCGGCGCTGGTGCTGATCGTCTGGCGCCGGCATGGCGCGCAGTTGCGTGATGCCGTTCTTGCATTGCTGCGCGCACCTTTGCAGGCGCTGTTGTTTGTCGCGATGACGGCGATGCTGGGGGTGCAATTGTGGCTGTTCCTGTGGGCACCGTTGAATGGACGGGCGCTGGATGTGTCGCTCGGATATTTCCTGCTGCCGCTGGCGATGGTGCTGATCGGGCGCTTTTATTACGGCGAGCGGCTGGATGTGTGGCAGCGCATTGCGGTGGCGTGCGCGATCGCGGGTGTGCTGCATGAACTGTGGATGACGCGCGCGTTTTCCTGGCCGACGGTGCTGGTGGCGCTGGGGTATCCGCCTTACTTCATGCTGCGGCGCCGGCTGAAGCTGAATTCGCTGGTGATCTTCACGATCGAGATCGCGCTGCTGACGCCGGTGGCGGTGTACACGCTGGCGATCAGTCCGAATCTGCCAACCGTGTGGCAACGGCCCGACATGTATCTGATGTTGTTGCCGGGGCTGGGACTGTTGAGCACCGCGGCGCTGGATTGCTTTCTACGCGCGAGCCGTTTGCTGCCGATGGGCTTGTTCGGGATTCTCGGTTATGTGGAGCCGGTGTTGCTGGTGGTGGTGGCACTCATCCTGCTGGATGAGACGCTGACCTCGGCGCAGTTGTGGACGTATGTCCCGATCTGGATGTCGGTCGGCTTTACGGCGATTCATAGCGTGCGGTTGATGCGGCGGCGTTAGAAATCATTCATGCAAATAACAAAGGGACTTGCATCGCAAGTCCCTTTGTCGTTTCGACCGCGCAGCAGGCCGGCCGCTTACGCTCTTACTCTTTGTGATAACCGGTCACGCGCTCGACTTCGTTCTTCGAACCGAGGAAAACCGCGACGCGCTGATGCAGCTTCTCCGGCTGGATGTCGAGGATGCGCTGATCGCCGTTGGTGGCGGCGCCGCCGGCCTGCTCGACGATGAAGGCCATCGGATTGGCTTCGTACATCAGGCGCAGCTTGCCTGGCTTGTCCGGTTCACGCGCATCGGCCGGGTACATGAAGACGCCGCCGCGGTTGAGGATGCGGTGCACGTCGGCGACCATGGAGGCGATCCAGCGCATGTTGAAGTCCTTGCCGCGCGGACCGGTGGCGCCGGCCAGCATTTCGTCGACGTAACGCTTGACCGGCGGATACCAGTGGCGCGCGTTGGAGGCGTTGATGGCGAATTCCTTGGTGTCGGAGGGAATTTGCATGTCGCGTTGCGTCAGCACCCATGCCCCCATTTCGCGGTCCAGCGTGAAGCAATGCACGCCGTCGCCGGTGGTCAGCACCAGCACGGTTTGCGGGCCGTAGACGGCGTAGCCGGCGGCGACTTGCTTGGCGCCCGGCTGCAGGAAGTCTTGTTCCGATGGCGTGGTCATGCCGTCCGGCGCTTTCAGCACGGAAAAGATGGTGCCGATGGAGACGTTGACGTCGATGTTGCTGGAGCCGTCCAGCGGGTCGAACATCAGCAGATATTCGCCTTTTGGATAACGGTTGGGAATCGGGTGGATGGTTTCCATTTCTTCCGACGCCATGCCCGCCAGGTGGCCGCCCCATTCGTTGGCTTCGAGCAGGATTTCGTTGGAGATGACGTCCAGCTTCTTCTGCACTTCGCCCTGCACGTTTTCGCTGCCGGCGCTGCCCAGCACTTCACCGAGCGCGCCCTTGCCGACGGCGTGGCTGATGCTCTTGCAGGCGCGGCCGACGACTTCGATCAGCAGGCGCAGTTCGGATGGAATCTTGTTGTGCAGGCGTTGCTGCTCAATCAAATGTTGGGTCAGGCTGATGCGTTTGGTCATGATGCTCTCTCTTAAAAATCAAATCTTCTTGCGCTAGAACCGCTAACAAAACACCGCTGGCGGCGTTGCTTCTCCTGGCTCCACTTAACTTAGGTACATTCGTACTGTCTGCGTCGACGCGCCTTGCCATCGGCGTTTTGTTAGCGGTTCTTGTTCAAATTGTATCGAGCCTAGTTCGACATCGACTTGGTGATGACTTCGGCGACGTCGCGCGACAGGTTCGGCGTGTCGGCCACCTGGCGCAGCGCGGCGCGCATTCTTTCCTGCAGCGCCGGCGAATACTTGCGCCAGCGGTCCATGCTGCGCGCCAGACGCGCGGCGACTTGCGGGTTGCTGCCGTTGAGCGCGATGACTTGCTCGGCCCAGAAGGCGTAGCCGCTGCCGTCAAGCGCGTGGAACGCCGATGGGTTGCCGTTGCAGAAACTGAAAATCAGGCTGCGTGCGCGGTTCGGATTCTTCAGCGTGAAGGCCGGATGCTGCGCCAGTGCGCGGACGGTGTCGACATCGGCGGTGCGCGCGGTGGCTTGCAGGGTGAACCACTTGTCGATGACCAGCGCCTCTTGCTCGAACTCGGTGTAGAAGGCTTCCAGCGCCTTGCCCTTGCCTTCGGCACGGCTGTTGGTCAGCGCGGCGAGTGCGGCCAGGCGGTCGGTCATGTTGTTGGCGCCGTCGCATTGCTGTTGCGCCAGCGCGTGCGCCTGCTCGTCGTCGAGTTCGGCCAGATAGGACAACACGACGTTCTTCAGTGCGCGCTTGCCGGAAGCGGTCGCGTCGGGACTGTAGGCGCCCTTGTTTTGATTCGCCTTGTAAGCCGCCAGCAGATCGGCGCGCCAGTCCTTGGCCAGCGTGCGGCGCAAGAACTGGCGCGCGGCGTGGATGGCTTGCGGATCAATGATTTCCATCTGTTCGGCGATCATGGTTTCCGACGGCAGGGTCAGCACCAGTTCGCGGAAGGCGGGATCAAGCGAGGTGTCGTTGAGCGTGGCGCGCAGCGCGTTGGTCAGGGCATCGTCCTGCTGCAGGTTGGCGAGCACGGATTCGACCGAGACCACGTGGCCGGACTGGCGCGCAGCCTGCACGGCGATGGTGAGGTTGAGCAGGCGGCGTGTGGCGAGACGCTGGCCGGCTTCCCATCGATTGAACGGGTCGCTGTCATGCGCCATCAGGAACGCCAGCTCGGCGTCGCTGTATTCATATTCCAGCACCACCGGCGCGGAGAAGCCGCGCAGGATGGACGGCACCGGCTTCTCGGCGACGCCGGTGAACTTGAAAGTCTGTCTGGCTTGCGTCAGTTCCAGCACGCGCGTGGTCTGTGCTTGCCTGGCGGCCTTTTCGCCGGACAAGCTCAATGCCATATCCCTGCCCTTGCCGTCGAGCAGGCCGACGGCGACGGGGATGTGGAACGGCAGCTTTTTCTTTTGTCCCGGCGTAGGCGGGCAGGATTGCTCCAGCGTCAGTTCCAGCGTCCTGGCCTTGGCGTCGTAACGTACCGATGCAGCCACGCGCGGCGTGCCGGCCTGGCTGTACCAGCGCTCGAACTGCTTGAGGTCGCGCTTGTTGACGTCGGCCATGGCGGCGCGGAAATCGTCGCAGGTCACGGCCTGGCCGTCGTGGCGCTTGAAGTACAAGTCCATGCCCTTGCGGAAGCCGTCGCGGCCGAGCAGGGTCTGGTACATGCGCACGACTTCGGCGCCTTTTTCGTAGACGGTGACGGTGTAGAAATTGTTGATCTCGACGAAGGAGTCGGGACGCACCGGATGCGCCATCGGACCGGCGTCTTCCGGGAACTGCGCCTGGCGCAACACGCGCACGTCGTCGATGCGCTTGACCGCGCGGCCGCTGTCGCTGCCGATCATGTCGGCGGAAAACTCCTGGTCGCGGAAGACGGTCAGGCCTTCCTTCAGGGACAGCTGGAACCAGTCGCGGCAAGTGACGCGGTTGCCGGTCCAGTTGTGGAAATATTCGTGGCCGACCACGGCTTCGATGTTGGCGTAATCGATATCGGTGGCGATGCGCGGATTGGCCAGCACGAACTTGGTGTTGAAGATGTTGAGACCCTTGTTTTCCATCGCGCCCATGTTGAAGTCGCCGACGGCGACGATCATGAAGCGGTCCAGGTCAAGCTCCAGGCCGAAACGCTCTTCATCCCAGCGGATGCTGTTCTTGAGCGAATCCATGGCGTGCTGGGTCTTGTCGAGGTTACCCTCTTCCACCCACACTTGCAGCAATACTTCGCGGCCCGATTGCAGCTTGTATTTTTCTTCCTGGCAGACCAGCTTGCCGGCCACCAGCGCGAACAGGTAGGACGGCTTCTTGAACGGGTCTTCCCACTTGGCGTAGTGACGACCGTCGGGCAGATTGCCTTCTTCGATCAGGTTGCCGTTGGACAGCAGCACCGGATATTTCTTCTTGTCGGCGCGCAGCATGACGGTGTACTTGCCCATGACGTCGGGACGATCGGGGAAGTAAGTGATCTTGCGAAAACCTTCGGCTTCGCACTGCGTGAAAAAATTGCCGTTGGACACATACAAACCCATCAGCGAGGTATTGCGGTGCGGCTTGGTGGTGGTTTCGATGTCCAACGTCACCTTGGCCGGCGCGCCGGGAATGCGCAGGATGCCGCCTTGCACGCGGTAGTCGCGCGCGCTCAGCGTCTTGCCGTTGAGGCGCAGCTGGACCAGGTCCAGTTCTTCGCCATACAGTTCGATATCCTTGCCGGCTGCGGCAGGATTGCGCTGCATGGTGATGCGGGTAGCGACGCGGGTCAGTTCGGGTTCGAGGTCGAAGCCCATTTCGACGGTGTCGACAAAATAGGTCGGGGCAGCGTAATCTTTGCGGTAAATCGTCGGAGGCGTTTCTGTGCGCATGGAGGAGATCCCGTGAAATAGGTGCAGAGGTGCAGAGGTGCAGTAGGAACAAAACACGATTTTACCAATCAACCGTATGGATAGGCAGAAAACGGCGAGAATACTGCGTTGTGGCCCTTGGGCTGACACAATCTCAGACCACTGATTGCAACGATCAATTATTCACCAAAAATTTCACCGAAGCCGCTCAGCTCACCCCATGACCTGCCAGAACCACCGGAGACTCACCATGAACCGCTTGCTTGGCGCCCTTTTTCTTGCCGGCAGCGCCCTGCTCACAGGATGCGCCAGTACCATCACCAGCGACGTCACGACCTTCCACGCCTGGCCTGCGGACCTGAAGGACAAATCCTTCGTCTTCGCCCCCGCCAAGGAGCAGGAAGGCAGCCTCGAATACAGCAATTACGAACAATTGATCCGCGCCGAATTGCTGCGCCTGGGCTTTACCGACGCCTCATCGGCCAACGCTGCGGCGCTGAAGGTGTCTTTTGCCTACGGCATGCAGTCCGGCACCATCGTCGTGACGCAACCGATGTACGATCCCTTCTGGTACGGCCCCGGCTATCCGGGCTGGCGCGGGCGGCCATTCGGCCCGTGGGGTCCCGGACCGTTCTACGATCCGTTCTGGGGACCGCCGATGCAGACCACCGCTTTCCCGGTATTCCAGCGGCGCTTGCATGTGACCATCGCGCGCGCAGCCGGCGATCAGAAGCTGTATGAAGTGACGGTCGACAGCGAAGGTCGCGAGGCGACCTTGCCGATGGCGATGCCCTACATGGTGCGCAGCGCGTTTTCGGAATTCCCCGGCCCCAGCGGCGTGTCGCGCCATGTGGTGCTGAAGCTGGACAAGGCGGCTCCGGCAGCTCCGGCTGCTACGCTGGCCAAACCCACGCAATAATGTCGGTTCAGGATTTACCTTGGGAAACTGACCTCGCCAACAAAAATCCCGGTCTTGCCACTTGAGCAAGACCGGGATTTTTTTCGCCTGAACCTGAACGCCGGATCAGGAATACAGCGCTTCACTGCCGAAGGTGATCGCCACGATCACCAGCACCGCCAGGATCAGCACGATCAGCAGACGCCCGAACTTGGGCGAGCCGTCGGTGCCGGAGGGCTGTTCGTCGGGATGATTCATTGGGCTCTTGCCCGGATCGGAGATGGTCAAGATCGCTCCTCAGGGAATCAAAATGGTGGAACCCGTGGTCTTGCGACCTTCCAGATCGGCATGGGCCTGGCCGACGTCTTTCAGCGCGTAACGCTGGTTGATGTCGATGTTGACCTTCTTGCTCTCGACCATGGCGAACAGGTCGTTGGCGGTGGCATCGAGCGCTTCGCGCGTGGCGACATAGCTGCCCAGCGAAGGACGCGTCAGGAACAGCGAACCGCGCGACGCCAGTTCGCTTACGCCGAACGGCGACACCGGGCCGGAGGCGTTGCCGAAGCTGACCATCATGCCGCGCGGCGACAGGCAGTCGAGCGAACCGAGGAAGGTGTCCTTGCCGATGGAGTCGTACACCACCCGCACGCCTTTGCCGCCGGTAAGTTCTTTAACGCGCTCGACGAAATTCTCGGTCTTGTAATTGATGACGTGGGTGCAGCCCGCAGCGGTGGCCAGCGCGGCTTTCTCGTCGGTGCTGACGGTGCCGATCACGGTCACGCCCAGTGCCCTGGCCCATTGGCAGGCGATCAGGCCGATACCGCCGGCGGCGGCGTGCAGCAGGATGGTCTCGCCGCCCTTGAGCGGATAAGTCTGGCGCAGCAGGTATTGCACGGTCATGCCTTGCAGCATCATCGCGGCAGCCGTGTCGAAGCTGATCGAGTCCGGCAGCTTGACCAGGATGTCGGCAGGCATCACGCGCGCTTCGGCGTAGGCGCCGTTGGGACGACCGGCATAGGCGACGCGGTCGCCGACCTTGAAGTCGGTCACGCCGGCGCCGACGGCTTCGATGGTGCCGGCGCCTTCCTGGCCGAGACCGCTCGGCAGCGGCTGCGGATACAGGCCGATGCGGAAATAGACGTCGATGAAATTCAGGCCGACGGCGGCGTGGCGGATGCGGACTTCGCCGGGACCGGGATCGCCGACTTCAACGTCGACGTATTCCATGACTTCCGGTCCCCCGGTCTTGAACATTCTGATTGCTTTTGTCATTTCGGTCTCCTGGGTTGCGATTGAAGAAAATTTCTTGCTAAGTCTTTTTACGCGACAGTAAGTAGATGCCCGACAGCACCAGCGCAGTGCCGACCAGCTGGATCGCCGTGATCGGCTCATCCAGCAGCATGGCGCCGAGGAACAGCGTCGACACCGGCCCCACCAGCCCGGCCTGCGCGGCGCTCGGCGCGCCGATGCGCGCCACGGCGATCATGGTCAGGAACACCGGCAGCACGGTGCAAAATACGGCATTGAATGCCGACAACTGGTACACCTCGACCGGCTGCACCAGCGCAGAAGTCGGACGCAAAATGAAGAACTGCACGATACACGCCACCGACGACACGCACATGGCGTAGGCCACCAGACGCATCGCGCCGACGCGGCGCACCAGCTCGCCGGAAAAGATCAGGTAGAGCGCATACGAAATCGCCGCTCCCAGCACCAGCACGCTGCCCAGCACCACGTTGCTGCCGCCGGTGTTGATGTCGTGTTGCAGCACCAGCGCCGTGCCGAGGTAGGACACCAGCAGCGCGGCCCATTCCACCAGGCCGACCTTGCGCTTGTAGAACGTGAAGGAGATCAGCAGCACGAACGACGGCGTGAGGAACAGGATCAGCCGCTCCAGGCCGGCCGAGATGTATTGCAGACCGAGGAAATCGAGGAAGCTCGACAGGTAGTAGCCGATCAGGCCGAGGAAGACGATCTTGGCATAATCGCGGCCGGCCAGCGGCGGCGAATGGCGCGCCTGCCAGACCGCCACGACGGCGAACATCGGGAAAGAAAACATCATGCGCAAGCTGATCACCATCACCGCATCGACGTGATAGCGGTACATCAGCTTGGCGACGATCGCCTTGGCCGAAAAGAAAATGGCGCCGACAACGGCGAGCAGCAAACCGCCGAGATAAGCCTGGCGTTTGGAAAGGGAGGAGGAAATGGTAGCGGAAGACATCGCATGATTGTAAACGCTCCGGGCCCTGAGCGCCGGAGTATGGCGGCTGCCGGGTTCAGCTCGCCCGGATGGATGCGCTCAGCGGCGCCATCAAGGCATTGAGTTCGGCGACGTCGAATTTGGGCGCGAGTTCCGCGTCGCTGCCCAGCACGCCCTCGGCCAGCACCGACTTGCGCTCCTGCAGCTCCATGATGCGCTCTTCGATGCTGCCTTCAACGATGAGCTTGTAGACCAGCACGGTCTGATCCTGGCCGATGCGATGGGCGCGGGCGATGGCCTGCTCTTCCACGGCGGGATTCCACCACGGATCGACCAGGATGACGGTGTCGGCCGCCGTCAGGTTGAGACCGATGCCGCCGGCCTTGAGGCTGATCAGCAAGATAGGCACGCCCTTGCCCTGGAACCGCGCCACCACCTCCCCGCGTTGTGCCGGCTGCGTCTTGCCGGTCAGCGACAGCCAGTCGAGCTGCAAGGCGTCGAGTTCGGTTTCGATCAGCTCCAGCATCTCGGTAAACTGCGAAAACACCAGCACGCGCCGGCCTTCCGCCACCAGCGACGGCAGCATGTCGCGCAGCATTTCCATCTTGGCGCGTTCGATGTTTTCGGGCGCGCTTTTTCTTGCCCCTTCTCCCTTGAGCAACAGCGGATCGCAACACACTTGTCGCAACTTGAGCAAGGCATCCATGATCGTCACGTGCGAGCCGGTGAAGCCCTTGCGCTCCAGCACGCGGCGCACCTGCTTGTCGGCGGCCACGCGCACGCTTTCGTAGAGGTCGCGCTGTGCGCCCGAGAGGCGCAGCAGCTTGACGGCGACCGTCTTGGCGGGCAATTCTGCTGCGACATTCTCCTTGCGACGACGCAGGATGAAGGGGCGCACGCGCTGCGCCAGCAATTGCGCGCGCAGCGTCTCGCCGTTTTCTTCGATGGGCTTGCGCCACAGCCGCGCGAACGTGGTGGCGTCGCCGAGGAATCCCGGCATGAGGAAATTGAATTGCATCCACAACTCGCCGAGGTGGTTTTCCATCGGCGTGCCGGTCATGCAGAGGCGATGCCGCGCACGCAGGCGGCGCACCGCACTCGCGGCGCGTGCAGAGGCATTTTTGACGGTCTGCGCTTCGTCGAGGATCAGCAGATGGAATGGCTGCCGCGCCAGCATGTCGAGGTCGCGCCACACCAGCGGATAAGTGGTCAGCACGATATCGTAGTCGGCCATGCGCGCGAAATCTTCTTCACGCTCCGGACCTTGCAGCGCCAGCACGCGCAAAGCCGGCGCCATGCGTTTGGCCTCCGCCTGCCAGTTGAACACCAGCGAAGTCGGCAAGACGACAAGCGCCGGACAATCGAGCCTGCCCGATTGTTTTTCAATCAGGATATGCGCCAGCATCTGCGCCGTCTTGCCCAGCCCCATATCGTCGGCCAGGATGCCGGCCAGATTGTGTTCGCGCAGATATTGCAGCCACGCGACGCCGTGCAGCTGATAAGGACGCAGCGTGACGCCGAGTCCTTCGGGCGCAGCGACCGGCGGCGGCTCACCGGCGGTGCGCAGACGCTGCGCCAGCGCGCTCAGGCCGACGTCGCTTTCCATGGTCAGCGCGCCGCTGCGCGCGGCGTCGCTGTCGCCCAGGCGCAGGCACATGTCTTCCAGACGGCCGGCGTCCCATGCGGAAATACGCAGCGCACCTTCCTTGCGGCGCGGGTCGGTCAGCAGGTCGAGCATGGCCGAGACGATGACTTTGAGCGGCGCCGCCAGCGCATCGACGCGTTTGCCACCGGGGGCACGCAGCGAAATGACCGAGATGTCGTCGATGGCGGCGATCTTGTGCACGTCGGTCCAGCGCGCATCGCGGCGCAGCAGATCGGCCAGCATCGGCGCGAGGTCGAAAGACTGCCCCTCGATCTCGATACCCATGGTCAGCAGCCACCATGCGGCGCGGCCGGGGCCGACTTCACCGAAATCGCCGATGACTTTATGACGACCTTGCTGCATTCGGCTCGCGACTTCCTTGCCGAGTACGGCGCCGGATTCGGGACTGACGATCAGACGCCAGGCGTCGACCGGCACGCTTTCATGCGCGAAGCCGGGACGCACGACGATGGTCCAGCCCTGCTCCTGCAATTGCGGCACCTGATCGGCCCAGAAATCGCCGAAGTTATTCTCCAAGAGCAGCGACCATAAGGGCGCATGTAGCAACCCAAGCAAGGTCGCCATGTCCTCGGCGCGCCACTGCAAGACATCGGGCGGCAACGGCAACAGACCGGCGGCCTGAATCGCTTCGAGCGCGTCGGCTTCGGCGTGCAGGTTGCGGCGCATGACGACCTGGCGGCCTTTCGCATCGAACAAGGTTTGCGTGGCGGCGGCGCTCTGGTCCATGAGGCTGGTTTGTGCGGGAGTTTCCCAACGCAGGTGCTCGCCCGCTTGATATGTCCAGTCGATTTGCGCGACCGTGACGTTGCCGCCGCGCGGCCCGAACAGTCCGCCCGGGCGCAGGCCGAACACGCCGTCGCCGCGCGTGAGGGTGTGCAGCGTCAGACGCGGGCGAAAGCGCCCCAGCACTTCAGCGGCGTTCAGTGACGATGAGGAATGGTCCTCGGAAACTGCCATGGACTGATCGATCAACGCTTCTTCAACAAGGATCCGAGCACGCCGCGAATAATTTCACGGCCGACCTGCGAGCCGATGCTGCGCGCTGCGGATTTGACCATGGCTTCGACCGGCGATTCGCGACGGCTGCTTCCCCCCTTGCCTCCGGCGCTGTTGCCGAAGAATCCGCCGGCAGCGTCCTTCAGCAAATCGCCGAGACCGCCGCCGGAAGATTCGGGTTCAGCCGGCACGGTCGTGTTGGCAGGCGCACCCGACGTCGGCGCATTATCGGGTTGCTGAGCCGCGCGGCCCTTGAGTTTTTCGTAGGCGGATTCGCGGTCGACGACTTTTTCGTAGACGCCGGCCACCACGGACGAGGCGATGAAGGCCTTGCGTTCGTCGTCGGTGATCGGACCGATCTGCGAACCGGGCATCATGACATAGGCGCGCTCGACTACGTTCGGGCGGCCCTTTTCATCAAGGAAGGACACCAGCGCTTCGCCGACGCCGAGTTCGGTGATGGCGGTCGCGGTATTGAGCTGCGGATTGGCGCGGAAGGTTTCGGCCGCCGCCTGCACCGCCTTCTGGTCGCGCGGCGTGTAGGCGCGCAGGGCATGCTGCACGCGGTTGCCAAGCTGGCCCAGCACGGTGTCGGGAATGTCCAGCGGATTTTGCGTGACGAAGAACACGCCGACGCCCTTGGAGCGGATCAGGCGCACCACCTGCTCGATCTTTTGCAGCAGCGGCTTGGGCGCTTCGTCGAACAGCAGATGCGCTTCGTCGAAGAAGAACACCAGCTTGGGCTTGTCGAGGTCGCCGACTTCCGGCAGGTGCTCGAACAGCTCGGACAGCATCCACAGCAGGAAGGTCGAATACAGGCGTGGCGCATTGAGCAGCTTGTCGGCCGCGAGGATGTTGATCACGCCCTTGCCCTTGGCGTCGGTCTGCATCCAGTCTTCGATGTTGAGCATGGGCTCGCCGAAGAACTTGTCTCCGCCCTGCTCCTCGATGCCGATCAGGCCGCGCTGGATGGCGCCGATGCTGGCGGCGGAGATGTTGCCGTATTCGGTCTTGAAGGTGGCGGCGTTGTCGCCGACGTGTTGCAGCATGGCGCGCAGGTCTTTGGTGTCGAGCAGCAACAGACCGTTGTCGTCGGCGATCTTGAACACGAGTTGCAGCACGCCTTCCTGGGTGTCGTTCAGGTTCAGCATGCGCGACAGCATCAGCGGACCCATGTCGGAAATCGTGGCGCGCACCGGATGCCCCTTTTCGCCGAAGACGTCCCAGAACGTCACCGGCAAGGCTTCCCAGGCCGGCTCGCTCATGCCGAGCGAACTCAGGCGCTCCTTGCCTTTGGCGGTCAGTACGCCGGCCTTGGACAAACCCGACAGATCGCCTTTGACGTCGGCCATGAATACCGGCACGCCGATGTCGGACAGGGCCTGCGCCACCACTTGCAGGGTCACGGTCTTGCCGGTGCCGGTGGCGCCGGTGATGCAGCCGTGGCGATTGACCAGATTGGGCAGCAGCGCCAGTTCCTGGGTCTGATTGCGGGCGACGAGAAGTGGATTGATCATGATAGGAATGTAGTGAAAAAACCAATAAAGAGGATGGCCTGAGGTCGGCTTGGGGGTCGGACGATATGGTAAAATTCCCGGTCGATTATAACTAGAACGCCTTTCGTCAATCTCCGATATCTGCTGAAAATTCAGTGAATTTCGCGACGATCCGGATGGAGCGCGTTTCATCAAGGCAGGAAAGATTCATCATGGCTGGACACAGCAAATGGGCCAATATTCAGCATCGCAAGGGCCGTCAGGACGAAAAACGCGGCAAGATCTGGACGCGTCTGATCAAGGAAATCACCGTTGCAGCCCGCATGGGCGGCGGCGAACCGGACGCCAACCCGCGTCTGCGCCTGGCGGTCGACAAGGCTGCCGACGCCAACATGCCGAAGGACAACGTCACGCGCGCCATCCAGCGCGGCACCGGCACCCTGGACGGCGTCAACTATGAAGAAGTCCGCTACGAAGGCTACGGCATCAACGGCGCGGCCATCATCGTCGACTGCATGACCGACAACCGCATCCGCACCGTGGCGGAAGTCCGCCATGCGTTTTCCAAGTTCGGCGGCAACATGGGCACCGAAGGTTCGGTGTCGTTCATGTTCAAGCACTGCGGCCAGCTGATGTACGCGCCGGGCGTGAGCGAAGACGCCGTCATGGAAGCCGCCCTCGAAGCCGGCGCCGATGACGTCATCACCGACGAAGAAGGCGGCATCGAAGTGTTGACGCCGCCGCATGACTTCGCCGTCGTCAAGGCTGCGATGGAAAAGGCCGGCTTCAAGGCCGAGATGGCCGAAATCATCATGAAGCCCGCGACCGAAACCGTCTTCACCGGCGACGACGCCGTCAAGATGCAAAAACTGCTGGATGCTTTGGAAAACCTCGACGACGTGCAAGAGATTTACAGCAACGCCGTCATCGAAGAATAAAGCCGGCCAACTTAACTTAATCAGTCCATCCCATGAAAATCCTCGTTGTTGGCTCCGGCGGTCGTGAACACGCACTGGCCTGGAAAATCGCCCAATCCCCACGCATCCAAACCGTCTACGTTGCGCCGGGCAACGGCGGCACCGCGCTCGACGAACGCCTGGAAAACGTTGCGATCACCGATCTCAACGAACTCGCCGATTTCGTCGAAAAAGAACACGTCGCGCTGACCGTGGTCGGCCCGGAAGTGCCGCTGGCCGCCGGCATCGTCAACCTGTTCCGCGCGCGCGGCCTGAAGATTTTCGGCCCCACGAAGGAAGCCGCACAGCTGGAAAGCTCGAAGGATTTTTCCAAGTCCTTCATGAAGCGCCATGCGATCCCGACGGCGGAATACCAGACCTTCTCCGACGTCAAGGCGGCCCACGACTACGTCAATCAAAAGGGCGCCCCTATCGTGATCAAGGCCGACGGCCTGGCTGCCGGCAAGGGCGTGGTGGTCGCACTGACGCTGGAAGAAGCGCACGGCGCGGTCGACATGATGCTGTCGGACAACAAGCTCGGCGACGCCGGCGCGCGCGTGGTGATCGAAGAATTCCTGGCCGGCGAAGAAGCCAGCTTCATCGTCATGGTCGACGGCAAGAACATCCTGCCGCTGGCCACCAGCCAGGACCACAAGCGCCTGCAGGACAACGACCAGGGCCCGAACACCGGCGGCATGGGCGCCTACTCTCCGGCGCCGATCGTGACGCCGGCGCTGCACGCCCGCGTGATGCGCGAAATCATCGTGCCGACCGTGCAAGGCATGGCCAAGGACGGCATCCCGTTCTCCGGTTTCCTGTATGCCGGCCTGATGATCGACGACAAGGGCAACCCGAAGACGCTGGAATTCAACTGCCGCATGGGCGATCCGGAAACGCAGCCGATCATGGCGCGTCTGAAGACCGACCTGCTGACCGTGATGGAACACGCCGTGGCCGGAACGCTGGACACCATCGAGCTGGAATGGGACCGCCGCACCGCGCTGGGCGTGGTGATGGCCGCCGCCGGTTATCCGGATGCGCCGCGCAAGGGCGACCTGATCACCGACATCCCGGCGGAAACCGATGACTGTGTCACGTTCCACGCAGGCACCGTCCTGAACGGCAGCAAGCTGACCACGGCCGGCGGCCGCGTGCTGTGCGTCGTGGGCCTGGGCGACAGCGTCAAGGTTGCGCAGAAACAGGCTTATGCCGCCGCCGACCTGATCCATTTCGAAGGCGCGCAGCTGCGCCGCGACATCGGCTGGCGCGCCATCAAGCGCTGATGCCGTAAAACGCGAAACAGCGGAAAACCTCGCAAAATCCCGTGTTTTGCGAGGTTTTTTCTTTGTATCCCGCCGTTTTGCATAAAATCGCACCGAATCTGCAACGAGTTTGCAACAAATTGCGCCGGCGGAGAACTAACTCCGGCAATTACCGCGCACAGACGACGTGGACAGGGACGCAAAGCAAGCCGTAAGTCCCCCATCCGCGCAACGCATACAAGAAAGGAACACGCATGCAACAACATCTGCTCAATCTGGACACCCTGATCAATCTCTATCTGGTGCCGTTCGGCCTCAAGGTCCTGGCCGCACTGGTCATCTGGATCGTCGGCGGCATGCTGATCGCCACCTTCGCCAAGGTCGTGCGGCGCGTGCTGACGGCGCGCCAGGTGGACGCGACGCTGATCAACTACGCCATTTCGGCGATTCACGTGATCTTGCGCGTGCTGCTGGTGATGGGCATCCTCGAAGTCTGCGGCGTGCCGACCACCTCGTTCGCCGCCATGATCGGCGCCGTCGGCGTGGCGCTGGGCGTGGCCTGGTCGGGCCTGCTGTCGAACTTCGCCGCCGGCATCTTCCTGGTGGTGCTGCGTCCGTTCAAGGTCGGCGACTACATCACGGCAGCCGGCCAGACCGGCACCGTGACCGACATCGGCCTGGTGACGACCACCCTGCTGACCGACAACAACCTGCGCGTGATCATCGGCAACAACAAACTGTTCTCGGACATCATCACCAACTACAACGTCCACCCGACCCGCCGCGTCGATCTGCGTTGCCAGATTGCCTACGGCGTCGATCCGGCCGAGGCGATCGCGCGCCTGACCGACAAGGTGTCGCGCATTCCGAATGTACTGGTCGACCCGCCCGTCGCCGTCGTTATCCTGGAGTTCAACGCCATTGGCACGCTGCTGGCCGTACGCCTGTATGCGCCGACGCCGAACTTCGGCCAGGTCTACAACGACACCAACCAGGCCATCGCCCAGACATGCGCCGAAGCCGGCTGGCCGGCGCCGGCGACGTATCAGGTCAGCGTCGCCAATCCGACCGCCGACAAAGCTGCCCCGCAGGCATAAGCAGCCTGAGTGCGCCTGAGGTGCGCGCTTTTCGCGACAATCTGCTCATAATTCCCTCGCCAAGCCTGTTCCGGAGCCGCCAAAAGCGCTCCGGGCTATCCGCTGAAGCCCCTGTCAGGGTACAATCGCGGGGGTAATTTTTCTTGCGTGCACCAAAGAGCGCCTTTGCGGCTGCCGCCACGCCCCCTACCGACGACACCCCGTGACATCATCATCCGCTAACGCTTCTATCGTTAAAGCCTATCTGCAAGACCTCCAGCACCGCATCGTCGCGGCGTTGGAAAATGTCGACGGCAAGACCTTCCTGACCGACTCCTGGGAACGCCCCGAAGGCGGCGGCGGGACCTCGCGCATCATCGAGGAAGGCAATGCGCTGGAACGCGGCGGCGTCGGCTTCTCCCACGTGATGGGCAAGAACCTGCCGCCCTCGGCTGCCGCCAACCGCCCGGAAATCGCCGGCCGCGAATGGGAAGCCATGGGCGTGTCGCTGGTGCTGCATCCGCGCAATCCTTACGCGCCTACCGTGCACATGAACGTGCGCTTCTTCACGACCAAGGCGGAAGGCCAGGAGCCGGTCTGGTGGTTCGGCGGCGGCATGGACCTGACGCCTTACTATGGCTTCGCGGAAGACGCGACGCATTTCCATCGCAGCTGCCGCGATGCGCTGGCGCCGTTCGGCGACGAACTGCATCCGCGCTTCAAGAAGTGGTGCGACGAGTATTTTTATCTGAAGCATCGCAAGGAAGCGCGCGGCGTCGGCGGGATTTTCTTCGACGATTTCAATGCGCTGCCGTTCGACGACAGTTTTGCACTGATCCGCAGCGTCGGCGATCGCTTCCTCGATGCCTACCTGCCTATCCTGCAGCAGCGCAAGGACACGCCTTACGGCGAACGCGAACGCGACTTCCAGGCTTATCGGCGCGGACGCTATGTCGAGTTCAACCTGGTGTTCGACCGCGGCACGTTGTTCGGCCTGCAATCGGGCGGGCGCACCGAGTCGATCCTGATGTCGATGCCGCCGGTGGTGAAGTGGCGCTACAACTGGCAGCCCGAGGACGGCAGCCCGGAAGCACGGCTCTATACCGATTTCCTGCCGCACAAGGAATGGATCTAGTGGCGGCCGCTCTGCCTACGCCGCCCACCACGGCTTCGCGCTGCATCGCCATCCTGGGCGGCAGCTTCGATCCGGTCCACAACGGCCATGTCGCGCTGGGCGATCATTTCGTCGAACTGCTGCGGCCGGACGAACTGCGCGTCATTCCGGCGGGCAACCCGTGGCAAAAGCATGGCCTGCAAGCCACGCCGGCGCAACGCGTGGACATGGTCCGGCTGGCGTTCGGCCATGGACACGTGCCTGTGGTGATCGACCAACAGGAAATCCGCCGCACGACGGCAACTTACACCATCGATACCTTGCAGGCCTTGCGGGCCGAGCTCGGTCCCGAGGTCTCCATCGTTTTCCTGATGGGCGCAGACCAATTGCAGCATCTGGACACCTGGCAAGGCTGGCAACAGCTGTTCGATTACGCCCACCTGTGCGCCGCTTCGCGCCCCGGTTTCGGCATCGACTCCGCGCAGGTGCCGGACGTTGTCATGCAGGAATTCACACGCCGTGCCGGCACTGAAAAGGAAATACGCACCACCTCGCACGGCAAAGCCTATCTGGCATCCAGTCTCGAGGTCGACATTTCGTCGACCGAGATCCGGTCCTTGCTGCAACGCGGCGAAAGACCGGAGTCGCTGATCCCGGCGAGGGTGCTAGACTATATCGAACAACATCATCTCTATCAAAACTAATGGATATCAAAAAACTGCAAACAGCCGTCGTCGACGCGCTGGAAGACGTCAAAGCTCAGGACATCAAGATCTATGACACCACTCATCTGACCAGCCTGTTCGACCGCGTGGCGATCGCCTCCGGTACCTCGAACCGCCAGACCAAGGCACTGGCCGCATCGGTACGCGACAAGGTCAAGGCCAAGGGCGGCCACGTCGTCAGCGTCGAAGGCGAAGACACCGGCGAATGGGTGCTGGTCGATCTGGGCGACATGATCGTCCACATCATGCAACCGGCCATCCGCGCTTACTACCGCCTGGAAGAAATCTGGGGCGACAAGGAAGTGAAGATGGGCGCCGCCAAGCGCGTGGCCTCCACCGCCGCCGCCAAGAAGGCCGCCGAAGACGAAAAGCCGACCAAGATGCGCCGCACCCGCGAGCAAGCCGAGGCGGTTGAAGCCAGCCAGGCGATCGACGACGACGAAGCACCGAAGAAGCCGGCACGCAAGCCGCGCGCCACCGCGGCAACTGCTGAAGCCAAACCCGCGCCGAAGACAACACGTGCACCGCGTGCATCGACCACGCTCAGCGCCGCCAAGACCAAGGCTGCCGCCGGTACCGGCACTGCCGTCAAGCGCAAGGCGCCGGCTTCAAAAGCGGTCGGAAAAACCGTGAAGGTCGCCACGCCGAAAAGCGCCGTCGCGTCGAAAAAGGCAGCGGCCGCCAAGCGTCCGGCACGTCCCAAAGCCAAGGCCTGACGCCGGTCGTGTGAGCCATGCAGCTCATCATTACCGCCGTCGGCCACAAAATGCCGGAATGGATAGCATCGGGATTTAACGAATACGCCAAGAGAATGCCGGCCGAGTGCCGGGTTCTGTTGAAAGAAATCAAACCGATAGAACGCTCCGGCAGCAGGACCGCAGAAACCGTGATGTCGCAGGAACGCAGCAAGATCGAAGCGGCCCTGCCGAAAGGCGCCCGCATCATCGCGCTGGACGAGCACGGCAAGGACATCACCTCGGTACAGTTGTCGCAGTTGCTGACGCAGTGGCAGCAGGACGGCCGCGATGTCGCCTTCGTGATCGGCGGCGCCGACGGACTCGATCCCGGTCTCAAGGCCAATGCCGACATGCTGGTGCGCATTTCCAGCCTGACGCTGCCGCACGGCATGGTGCGCGTACTGCTGGCCGAACAGTTGTATCGCGCCTGGTCGATTACGCAGAATCATCCTTATCACCGCGTATGAGGCGTAAAAGACCAGAGTCGGAAAAGAACACAAGCAAGCACATCGGGCAGATGGAAACATCTCACTGATGTACGGATAAATACTAGAACTCATTTCATAAATAGCTGTGAGATGCGTTTGTCTCAGAAAGGGCGCTGGCAAGGCGCGTGACGCGTCGCGTAGCGGTGCCGAATGTGCAAACTCCTGCAAGGAGCGCAACGCGGCCAGCGCCCTTTCTGAGACAAACCCTTCGGGAACGTCCTGTTTGGGTGTATTGCTGCGTTGCGCCGCTTGCCACGGGGTGTAGCAGGGAATTCGGACAGCATGCTGTCCGCCTGCTTAACGGTTCACGCTTGCAAGCGTGAACGCGACCAGCAAGGGGCACCCTTGGCTGCGCGACGCGCCTTGCACTACCTCCCAAACAGGATCGTTCGCACTCGCAGCTATTTATGAAATGAGTTCTAAGTGTTGCTTCATGAAACTTGCTGACAAAAAAATCTACCTCGCCTCCAAAAGCCCGCGTCGGCGCGAACTGCTGCGCCAGATCGGCATCGATTTCGAATTGCTGCTCAACGACAAGGAAGTCGACGAGCAAGTCCTCCCCCACGAAAAACCGGCGGCCTATGTCGCCCGCGTCACGCGCGACAAGCTCATGAGCGCGCGCCAGACCATGCTGTACCGGCAATTGCCGATGCGCCCCATCCTGGCGGCCGACACCACCGTCGTCGTCGACGACCTGATCCTCGGCAAACCCGCCGACGTGAAAGAAGCGGTTGAGATGATCACGCGCCTGTCCGGCCGCACGCACCAGGTGCTCACCAGCATCGCCGTCGCCTTCCAGGAACAAATGTGGCAGACCACGCAATACTCCGACGTCGTCTTCGAATCGCTGACCGACGACATGATCCGCGCCTATTGCTCCACCCAGGAACCCTACGACAAGGCCGGCGGCTACGGCATCCAGGGACTGGCGTCGATTTTCATCAAGGACATCGCCGGCAGCCACTCCGGCATCATGGGCCTGCCGCTGTTCGAGACGGCGCAACTGCTGCAAAACACCGGCTTGCGCATCTTGCCGCCGGCCACGCTGTGAGCCGCCTCCGCTCTTCCAAGAATTCACATTTTAGGGTCACCGGACCATGAACGAAGACATCCTGATCAACATCACGCCGCAGGAGACGCGCGTGGCGCTCATCCTGCAGGGCGCGGTGCAAGAATTGCACATCGAACGCACGCTCTCGCGCGGCCTGGCCGGCAACATCTACCTCGGCAAGGTCGTGCGCGTGCTGCCGGGCATGCAGTCGGCCTTCATCGACATCGGCCTCGAACGCGCAGCCTTCCTGCACGTCGCCGACATCTGGGAAGCCAAACCGCACGACGGCCAGCATGGCCAGAACGTGCCGCAAATCCCGATCGAAAAACTGCTGTTCGACGGCCAGACCATCACCGTCCAGGTCATCAAGGACCCGATCGGCACCAAGGGCGCGCGCCTGTCGACGCAAATTTCCATCGCCGGCCGCATGCTGGTCTACCTGCCGCAGGACAAGCACATCGGCATTTCCCAGCGCATCGAAAACGAAGCCGAACGCGAACTGCTGCGCAGCAAGGTGCAAAGCCTGCTGCCACCGGAAGAAAAAGGCGGCTTCATCATCCGCACCATGGCCGAAGATGCTTCCGACGCCGACCTGCAGATGGACGTGGAATATTTGCGCAAGACCTGGGCCAGCATCGTCGCCCAGACCAAGACCAAACCCGCGGCGACGCTGATGTATCAGGACCTGAGCCTGGCCCAGCGCGTGCTGCGCGATTTCGTCAGCGACGACACCTCGAACATCCAGGTCGACTCGCGCGAGAACTTCCAGATGCTGCAAGAGTTCGGCACGCTCTACACGCCGTCGGTCCTGCCCAAGCTGATGCACTATCGCGGCGAACGTCCGCTGTTCGACCTGTACGGCGTGGAAGAAGAAATCGAACGCGCACTGGGCCGCCGCGTCGACCTCAAGTCCGGCGGCTACCTGATCGTCGACCAGACCGAAGCAATGACCACCATCGACGTCAACACCGGCAGCTTCGTCAACGGCCGCAATTTCGACGACACCATCTTCAAGACCAACCTGGAAGCCGCGCATGCCATCGCGCGCCAGCTGCGCCTGCGCAATCTGGGTGGCATCATCATCCTCGATTTCATCGACATGGAAAACCTCGAGCACCGCACCGCCGTGCTCAGCGAATTGAACAAGGCGCTGCAACGCGACCGCACCAAGATTTCAGTCTCCAGTTTCTCCACGCTGGGCCTGGTGGAAATGACGCGCAAGCGCACGCGCGAATCGCTGGCCCACATCCTGTGCGAAACCTGCCCGGCCTGCAAAGGCAAGGGCCAGGTCAAGACTTCGCGCACGGTCTGCTACGAAATCCTGCGCGAGGTATTGCGCGAGGCCAAGCAATTCAACCCGCGCGAGTTCCGCATCCTGGCGGCGCAAGTGGTGGTCGACATGTTCCTGGAAGAAGAATCCCAGCACCTGGCGATGCTCGGCGACTTCATCCAGAAACCGATTTCACTGCAGGTGCAGACCGATTATCAGCAGGAGCAGTACGACATCATTTTGATGTGATCCGTCACCACATGTCTGAGCAGCATCAATCATGACGCCACCTGCGGGGAATTCTCTTCCGGATCTTCTGGCTCCCGGACTCGATGTGGTTTTCTGCGGCATCAATCCCGGGATGTCTGCGGCTGCCGCCGGCCACCATTTCATGGGTCGCAGCAATCGCTTCTGGAAAACCATTCATCTTGCAGGCTTTACACCGACGCTCATTGATCCGTTCGACGACCGCAAGATACTTGAGCATCGCTGCGGCCTGACGACCGTTGTCGAACGCCCGACCGCGCGCGCTGATGAATTGCTCCGGGAAGAATATCTTCTCGCATCCGCAAAGTTAAGCGAGAAGATTGAAAAGCTGAAGCCTAAATGCCTGGCCTTTTTAGGCAAGCCTGCCTATCAGGCCATCTCGGGAAAACCGAAGATTACTTGGGGAAAGCAGCCGGAGCCTTTTGGCGGAGCAATGGTTTGGGTCTTGCCGAATCCGAGCGGATTGAATCGTGGATTCAGCCTGGATAATCTGGTGCAGGCGTATCAGGAATTGCGTTACGACAT
Source organism: Herbaspirillum sp. CF444 (assembly GCF_000282135.1). GTDB lineage: Bacteria > Pseudomonadota > Gammaproteobacteria > Burkholderiales > Burkholderiaceae_D > Herbaspirillum. The sequence goes on along the minus strand of NZ_AKJW01000018.1, from coordinate 241,194 downwards.
ATCCGCGAATCAACTGAGCTGAAAGTTCTTGCCCACTGCGGCGGAAGGAGGAATTTCCCGACCACCCAGTTCCAGCACCGTGCGCTCGATCTCGGTCGCGATGGCGTCCAGCGCCAGGCAATTGGGAGCAGTGCCGAAAGGCTCGGAGATCTCGCTGGCAATCGCTTCCAGCGCCAGAAAGGTATACGAAACAAAAACCGAAATCACCGGCGTCGCAATGCCTATCGTATCGACCAGCCCGAACGGCAGCAGCAGGCAGTACACATACACGGTTCGATGCAGCAACACGCTGTAGGGATAGGGAATCGGGGTCGAGGCGATGCGCTCGCAGGCGCCGAGGATGACGCTGAGTTCGTTGAGCTGGTGGTCCAGCATCCACAATTGTTCGCTGCACAGATGGCCGCTGCGATGCGCAACCGCAATCATGTCGCGCAGGCGGTCGAGCAGCATGACCGGACGATACTGCACCTGTCCGCACTTCGTCAGATCCTCGCCGGACAACAGGCGGCCCAGATCCTCATTCCACGCGCTGTGGCGCAACTGATGCTTCAGTGCATACACGAACGCAATCAGACGATTTTCAAACAGCGCCTGATCGAACTCGCCGGTACCGGGATTGCCGTAGCGCTGCGCCTGCGATGTCAGCGTGCGTGCCGAAATAAGCAACTGCCCCCACATCTTGCGCGCTTCCCAGAAGCGCTCGTAGCTGGCGTTGTTCCTGAACGCAAGGAAGATCGCCAGGGCCAGCCCCAGCAAGGTGAAGGAGGCGATATTGAGCGGCAACTTTTCGCCCAGCACACTGCCCTTCGTGACCACCGCCAGCGTCGACACGATCGTCATCAGCGCCATCTGCGGCAGGATGGACGGCAGCACCGAGCCATCCCAGACCAGAAGCATCCGAAACCAGTTTTGCTGCGGGCGGACAATCATGTTGGACTCTCTCGGCGACGTGAAGGACTCTATGCGCCACAGAATACGCTCAAACGGCGCCTCGGTTGGAGTACAGATTTTCCCTCAGGATTGATGTACAGCCGACAACAACAGCATGCCCGTCACGCTGACGTATCGCCGCTCATCCCGGCGGCGCGTAGCTTTGCGCCAGCCGTATCCAGTACTCCACACCGTAGGCGATGACGTCGTCGTTGAAGTCGTAGTGAGCATTGTGCAGCCGATGATTGTTGCCCTGCGCGGCATTGCCGAGCAGGATGTAAGCGCCGGGACGCTCTTCCAGCATGAAGCCGAAATCCTCCGAGGTCATGTTCGCCGGCACATCGCCGTGCACCTGCTCCGCACCGAAGCAGGACTCCAGCACGCGTTGGCAGAATGCGGTCTCGGCGGCGGTATTGACCGTTGCCGGATAGTATTGAAAGAAATCCAAGACTGCCTTGGCGCCGTGCATCGATGCAATTGCTTCGGCGATGCTCGCCATTTCACCCTGCAATTTCTTCAGCAGGGACGAGGACAAGGTGCGCACCGTGCCGCGCAGTTCGGCGTTGTCCGGGATGACGTTGTCGGTCTCGCCGGCATTGAACATGCACACCGAGATCACCGCCGGATCGACCGCACTCTTGTGCCGCGCGATCAGTGTCTGGAATTGCTGGACGATGGCGCAGGCGATCGGGATAGGATCGATGCCCAGCTGCGGTTGCGCGGCATGTGCGCCGCGTCCGTTGACGGTAATCCGGAAGCGCTGGCCGGCCGCCATGATCGGCCCCACGCGCAAACCGAACTGACCGGCCGGCAAGTCCGGCCAGTTGTGCATGCCAAATACCGCCGCCGTCGGGAATTCCTCGAACAAGCCGTCATCCATCATCTTACGCGCACCGGCGCCGCCCTCTTCACCCGGCTGGAACACGAAGTGCACGTCATGCTCCGGCGCCGTCAACGTTTTCATCAACAAGGCTGCGCCCAGCAGCATCGTGGTGTGGCCGTCATGACCGCAAGCGTGCATGCGGCCTTCGCAGGTGGAACTATGTGCGAAGACATTCTTTTCGCGGATCGGCAAGGCGTCCATATCCGCCCTCAGGACGATTCCCGGACCGTCGCGCCGGCCTTTGAGCGTGGCGACGACACCGGTGCCGCCCATGCCCTGACGCACGGTGTAACCGGCGTTTTGCAATTCTGCGGCAACTGCTGCTGCGGTCCGATGTTCTTCAAACCGTAATTCGGGATGACGATGCAGATCGCGCCGGAAGCTGCTCAGAAAAGGCAGGTTGGCGGCAATCATGGCGCGCAGCATCTGACTGTCGGAAAAAGCCGGAGCGTCGATAGAGGTCATGGTAATGGAATCGAAATCATGAAAAAACGGCGCAACATGGTGGAAAAAATCTTCCCCTTGCCGCGCCGCCACAACGTTATGCCACCGAATCAGCCTGCAAGGACTGGCTGCCTTGCTTGACGCCTGAACGGGTCACGACGGAGACCAGCAGCATCGCGACCACATTCAACGCCAGAGCCACGACGCCGACATTGGTGTCCTTCAACGCATCCGGAATGAAGGGAATCAGATCGGCGATCGTCATCTTGGTCACCGACAGCGCCGCCACGGTTGCTTCACCCACCAGGATGCCGGTGATGGCGCCGGCCTTGCTGACCGGTTTCGACGGCAACAGGCTCGCCAGCAGCGCCGGGAACAATTGCGTAACCAGGCTGTAGGCCATCAGCAGCAGCGACACGATGGTCTGTCCGCCTTGCAGGGTGAACCACAGGCCGGCCAGCATCACCAGCGGCGCCGCCAGTTTGGCGACGCGACCGATGTGCTGGTTGTCGGCTTCGGCGTTGCCGGTCGATGTGCGCCAGGCGCGATAGACGTTGTTGGCCAGCAGCGTCGACACCGCCATCAGAATCATCGAACCGGGAACAATCGCCGTCAGCACGCCGGCAGCACCGATGATGCCGACCACCCAGGGATCGAAGGTCGCAAGCGAAATCTTGAACAGCGCCAGATCGATGTCGGGACCGGTCAGGCCCGGAATCTGCAATACCGCGGCAAAGCCCACGAAGAACACGAACAACAGCATCATCTGGTAGATCGGCAAGGTGTAGGCGTTGCGGCGCAGGTTCTGTTCGCTCTTGGCGGTGAACGACGCCATGAACATGTGCGGCCACATGTAGAAACCCAGCGTCGTCAGCAGTACGGTGGACGTCATCCACACCGCGCTCTTGCCGGTCGCGGGCAGCGCCAGGAAGCCGGGCTTGGCGTGTTCGATAGCCTCAAACATCGACGTGATGCCGCCGTAGTAATGCCATGGCAGATACAGGCCGAGGAAGATCGCCACCGCCAGCACCAGGAAATCTTTCAGCACCGAGGTCCAGGCTGAGCCGTGCACGCCGGAGACCATCACGTAGATCACGGTCACGATGGCACCGATCCAGACGCCCTGGGTTGAGCTCAGGCCGGAATACGAAGCCACGCTCACGATGATGCCCAGGCCCTTGAGTTGCAGGACCAGGTAAGGCATCAGCGCGACCACGCCCACCAGCGCCACCAGGATGCCGAGTGCGGGGCTGTTGAATTTCTTGGCGAAGAAGTCCGGTTGCGACAGCAGGCTGTGCGTCTTGGCGAAGCGCCAGATCGGCGGCAGCAACCAGTAGGACAGCACGAAACTCAGGCTGCCGAAACCCAGCATGTAATATGCCGGACCGCCGACGCCGTAGGCAAAACCGCTGCCGCCGAGGAACACGAAGGTCGTGTAGATCTCGCCCGCCATCAGCAGGAACACCAGCCCGGCGCCGAAGCCGCGTCCAGCCACGGTCCATTGCTCCAGGCTCATGTCCTTGCCGCGCTGTGCGCGGATGCCGAGCCACAAGGCCAGCAGCATGGTGCCGAAAATAAGGATCAGGGAAATATTCATGTCACTCTCCTTGCTCGGTGTATTCAACGTAACCCGGCGCATTACGCGGGTCGAAGCGATACACGATGTACATCACCACCGAGGTCATCGCCAGCGACAGCGCCATCCACGACAGCAGAAACGGCAGGCCGAACAAAAACGGCGTGACGCGATTGCAGAAAAATGGCCCGAGCATGACGGACGCTACGGGCACTAAAGCAAGATACCGGACTGCACTCATTGAATCCCCCCTTGAATTGACAATTGACAAATGCAAACGACAACAAGCGTGGTCTGCCGCCGATACAACGACGTGCGGGCAGCAGAAACAGGCGACGACGGACTGCAAGGTTCCCCGCTCAGATTGACTGGCGAACCGGACTGACGAACTAAACTCAACAACTAAAATGCAGAACGAAACGGAAGGACACGGACCGGCTACATGGCGCCTCCTCCGGAACGATGGCGGGACTTAGGGCTTAGCCCAGCAACTTGTGCGAAACCGATTTGACGTGGGTGTAATGCTCCAGTCCTTCGGTGCCGCCTTCGCGTCCGTAACCGCTGTCCTTGACACCGCCGAACGGCGTCTCCGACACGGCGGACACCATGTGATTGATGGCCAGGTTGCCGACTTCCAGTTCGGTCGCCAGCTTGTGGGCGTAGTTGGCCGATTCGGTGAAGGCGTAACCGGCCAGGCCGAACGGCAGCGCGTTGGCCTTGTCGATGGCTTCGTCGATGTTGTCGACCGGGCTGATCAGGCAGAGCGGCCCGAACGGTTCTTCACGCATCGCCAGCGCCGTCACCGGCACATCGGCCAGCACGGTGAACGGGAAGTGATAGCCGGCGCCGGGCAAACGCTTGCCGCCGCACACGATGCGCGCGCCGTACAGCAGCGCATCGTCGACCATGGCGTCCAGAGCCTGTACCCGGCGCACGTTGGTGACCGGGCCAATCTGCACGTCTTCGCGCATGCCGTCGCCGACGCGGATCTTTTCACCGAAGGCGGCGCAGGCGGCGACGAAACGATCGTAGATTGCTCGATGGACGAAGAAGCGTGTCGGCGCCACGCACACCTGGCCGCCGTTGTTGAGCTTCCCCTGCAAGGAGATGGTTGCCGCCAACTCGGGATTGGCGTCTTCGCAGACGATCACCGGCGCGTGTCCGCCGAGTTCCATGATGACCGGCTTCATGTGGCGCGCGGCCATCGACGCCAATTGCTTGCCGACGGCGGTCGAGCCGGTGAAGGTCACCAGGCGCACCAGCGGATGACAAATCAGCGTTTCCGAAATCTGCGCCGGATCGCCGAACACCAGATTAAGCACTCCCGGTGGCAAACCCGCATCGGTGAAGGCGCGCGCCAGCATGACGGCGCCGGCAGGCGTTTCTTCCGCTGCCTTGAGGATGATCGAACAACCTGCGGCCAGTGCACCGCCAACCTTGCGCGCCGGCGAACTCAATGGAAAATTCCACGGTGTGAAGGCGGCAACCACGCCGACCGGTTCGCGGAATACGGTATGCCGCATCTCCGGTTCGGCGGGAATCAGGCGACCGTACAAACGACGTCCTTCGTTGGCGTCCCAGGCGATCAGGTCGCAGCCGCGCAGCACTTCGGCGCGCGCCTGCGCCAGCGTCTTGCCTTGCTCCAGCGTGATCGCGGCGGCGATGACATCAACGCGTTCGCGCATCAGGTCGCAGGCGCGCAGCATGATTTCTGCGCGCTTGGCGGGCGCCATGTTCTTCCAGATATGAAAGCCGGCGTCGGCGGCCTGCAGCGCCAGTTCCAGATGCAGCGGCGTGGCCATCGGCACGCTGCCGATCACGCTTTCGTCGGCCGGATTGAGGACGGGCTTGCCGGCGCAGTGGATCCAGTTGCCGTTGATCAGGAATTGAATTTCAGGATAGTTGTTCATCGCTCGACCTTATGAAATGACACGCGCTGGTGCGCTGCATCCGTTGCTGAATATGTTTCTGAAATTTGTGGCGACTATCTTTTTCCGTTCGCCAAGCGCATTGCTTCCGGCCGCAAGCGCAGGCGGTACATGGCGACGCAGCCGAGTGCGGGCCCGATCGCCAGCATGCAGAAGCCGGCGCGCCAGCCTGCCCATGCCACCATTTCCGGCACCAGGTGAATGCTCGCCAGCGTCAGCAGAAATCCGGCGCAGGTCTGCACCGTCAGCAGCGTTCCCGTCATGGACGCGTCGCCCAGCTCGGCGACGCTGGCGGAGAACTGGGCGGAATCCGCGATCACCGAAATCCCCCATGCCAGCGCAACCGGCACCACCAGCCATGGTGTCAGGCCGAACAGGAAGGCAATGAGCACCGCGCAGCAGGCGCTGGTCGCCATCGCTGCGATGGTCAGCGTGGTGCGCCCGAAGCGATCCGCCAGCCAGCCGCCGCCGCCGGCGCCGATAGCGCCGATGGCAATCGCGGCAAACGTCCACAGGCTGGCGAAGTGATCCGCACGTCCCATGCCTGCCGCTGCAAAACTCGCCGCCAGAAAAGCCGCCAGCCAGGCCCACATGGCGTACAGCTCCCACATGTGTCCGAGATAACCGAGGTTGGCCAGGCGAATCGCCGGATTGCGCCAGGCCTGGGCCATGTAGTTGAAATCGATACGGCTGCTGCGCGCCATGTTGGGACCGAGTCCGCAGAACAGGATGCAGATGCCGGACAAGGCCGCGCAAGCCGCCGCAGTTGCATAGATTGCGCGCCAGTCGATACCCCCCAGAGCCGCCAACAGATGCGGGCTGGCCGAACCGAACGTCAGTCCGCCCACCAGCAAGCCGATCAGCAAACCCATGTCGCGTTGCGCCCACGTCACCGCGAGCCGCATGCCGACCGGATACACGCCGGCCATGCACATGCCGGTGACGAAGCGCAGCAGGAACACGGCCGGTCCGACCGGCGGCATAAGCGCCAACAACCCGGTGGCCGCCGCTGCAACCAACGCGGACACCATGAACAGGCGGCGCGGGTCGTAGCGATCAGCCAGCGACAGCAAGGCGCTGATCACCGTGCCGGCGACAAAGCCGAACTGCACGGAGCTGGTCAGCAGGGCTTGGTCCAGCGCGGGGATGGACTGCGTGCGCTTGATGGTGGCCACCACCGAGACGGAAGAAAACCACACCGCCATGGCGCCGATTTCACACAGCAGCAAGATGATCAGGGAGCGCATCTTGCCGGGCAGCGCGGTGGTCTGGGGAGACGGCATGGCGGGTGTATCGGTGGGTGTGCCGATGTGTACTTTCGCGTTCAATTTCGCACTCAGTCCTGTCAGGCCGCGAGCGCAGTCGGCAGGCGATGGAAATTGCGGCCCAGATAAATCAGCGCCTCCATGCCCTTGTTGCTGCGCGCTGCCTGCACCGAGCAAAAGAACACGCTGTGGGTGCCGACTTCCGATACCGAATCGATCTTGCAATCGAGTGCAACCAGCGCATCGACCAGCACCGGCGCGCCGGTATCGAGACGTTCCCACTCGGCGGACAGGAAGCGTTCCCTGACGTCGACGCCCTTGCTTGAAAACAGCACCGCCAGTTGCTGCTGGCTGGCCGACAGCACGTTGATGCACAAGGCGCCATTCTCTTTGAAGATGGCGTTGTTGCGGCTGTCGCGGTTGATGCACAGCATCAGCGTCGGCGGCTCGTCGGTGACGCTGCAGACGGCGGACACGGTGCATCCGGCCAGACCGGCAGGACCGTCGCTGGTGATGACGTTGACGGCGGCGCCGAAGCTGGACATGGCTTCGCGGAAAATGGCTTTATCGATCATGACGGGCCTTCTCTGTGGTGGAACCGGTGGAACGGATTGCTCGATGGGAATCTGATGCCTGAATCTTTGGACGCACGCTCTCCCGCGGTGCATCGTGGCTAGACCACGAGGCGCCGGCAGAATCATTGAACGGGAGAACGAGCCTTGCTTTGCCCGGTGTTACGGCTTCGGGTGAATCCGGTACTGATTGGCGCTATGGCTGCCCGGCAGACGTGCCGTGCCGAACAGTTTCTCGCGCAACGGTCCCTGCTTGTAGGCGGTCTTGTAGACGCCGCGCTCCTGAAGAATCGGCACCACCAGCTCGATGATGTCGTCGAAGCATTCCGGCACCACGGTGCGCGACAGGTTGAAACCGTCGACGCCGGCCTGCTCCGACCAGTCCATCAGCGCGTCGGCCACCTGCTCCGCCGACCCCACCAGTGGCGGCTGGCGGCTGCCGAGCGTCATTTGTTCCAGCAGCTTGCGCTTGGTCCATTGCGGACCGGCGCTGCGCGTCATGGCTTCGACGTTGGAGACGATCGCCTGGCTCTTGCCGGTTTCGATCGGTTCGTCCATGTCGTACTTGGCGAAGTCGATGCCCATGGAGGCGGCGGCGTGCACCAGCGCCGCTTCCGAACTGACGTAGCGCTGGTACTCGGCGAATTTTTCCTTGGCCTGGCTTTCGGTCTTGGCCGTGACGATGGTGGCGCCGAGGAAGACCTTGATGTCGGCCGCGGCACGTCCCAATGCCACCGCTTGTGCGCGGATGTCGTCGACGATGTTCTTGACGCCGTCCTTGCTCTGGCCATTGACGAAGACGCATTCGGCGTGCGTGGCGGCGAACTGGCGGCCGCGCATGGAAGAGCCGGCCTGGTACAGCACCGGCGTGCGTTGCGGCGACGGCTCCGACAAATGCATGGCGTCGACCTGATACTGGCGTCCTCGATGATGGACGACATGCACCTTGGACGGGTCGGCGTAGAAGCCGTCGGCGCGGTTGACCTGCACGGCGCCGTCTTCCCAGCTGCCTTCCCAGAGCTTGTAGACCAGCTCCATGTATTCGTCCGCCAGGTCGTAGCGGTCGTCATGCGCCATCTGGCCGGAAAGGCCGATCGCCCGTGCAGCGCTGTCCAGATAACCGGTCACGATATTCCAGCCGACGCGGCCACCGGTCAGGTGATCCAGCGTCGACATGCGGCGCGCAAACAGGAATGGCGACTCATAGACCAGATTGCTGGTGACGCCGAAACCGAGGTGGGTGGTCACGCCCGCCATGGCCGGAATCAGCATGGTCGGATCATTGACCGGTACCTGCACCGCGCCGCGGATGGCGGCGTCCGGGTTGCCGGCGTACACATCGTAGACACCGATCACGTCGGCGAAGAAGATGCCGTCGAACAAGCCCTTCTCCAGCTTTTTCGCGTAGTCCATCCAATAGTGGATATCACGATAATCGGCGGAACGATCGCGCGGATGGCGCCACAGGCCTTGCTGAATATGACCGACGCAGTTCATGTCGAATGCGTTGAAATGGATTTCCCTGGACATCCTGTCTCCTCGATAGTGAATGCTTTTCTTGTCGCTGCTGGCGATGCAATCCAGCGCATAAGCTGCTGTTGAATCGTGTTTTTCCTACTTACCTGTCGTTTACTATATTGGACAAAAATACACTATGCAAGAATATTTTGCATATTTTTTAGACTAAATACAGATACCCCACATTGATCCGGATCAAGCCCGGCCGTGGTGCGCGCGCCCTTCCTGGTTTCCCCTGATAGGTGCAGCGGTTATAATCCGAGCCTTACCGACATCGATCTTTTCATTCGCTTGAATACCTCTCACGCCCTCATCGCAGAAGACCCCACCCAGGCCATTTCCACCCGCATCAAGATCGAGCGTGGCAGCAGAGGCTGGTCGCTGGCGGAACTGTCCGAGCGCTCCGGCGTGTCAAAGGCAATGATCAGCAAGATCGAGCGTGGCGAGGCCAGCCCTACCGCCACAGTGCTGGGCCGCTTGTCGGGAGCGTTCGGGCTGGCGCTGTCGATGCTGCTGTCGCTGGCGGAACAGAACGACAACCGTCTGAACCAGCACGCGCACCAGAACGTCTGGACCGATCCCGAAACCGGCTATACCCGCCGCACCTTGTCGCCGCCTGCCGGCGGGATGCTGGAGTTGCTGGAAATCGTCCTGCCGGCCAAGGTCAGCGTGCCCTATCCTGCCAGCGCCTTCACCTTCCAGCATGAACAGATCCTGATGGTTGAGGGCCGCCTGCTGTTCCGCGAGGGCGAACAGGAGCACCAGCTCAATCCGGGCGACTGCCTCCAGCTTGGTCCGCCGATGGATTGCGTGTTTACCAATCCCGGCAACAAAGCCTGCAAATACCTGATCGCTCTGGTGCGTCGCTGATCGCCCTTCGGCATCGGAAAATTATCATTCAGACAATTCCATTCCCGTCTGCTTTACATGCGGCGTGAATCAATTCGGCCGGCCCTTGCATTACAATGTGCGGTTTCTCCAATTTGCGGCCTGGCTGCGCCCTTGCGGGCCAATTCAGGATGCTCCAAGGACTGTCTGGATGCTTGTATTCACCTCTGTCGCCGTGTTTTTGTTTTCTGCCATTGCGCTGGTGGTGGCGAGCGGTTTTTCGCTGGGTGCGGGCATGCTGGTGTTGGGCAGCATGGCCTTGCTGGCGCGTCGTCCCGCGCCGTTCGGACTGGAAAGGCAAGACGGCTTCCTGATTGCGGTGCTGGCGATTTACTTTGCGGTCAGCATCGCATCCAACCTGATTCACGCCGCGCCGACACGCGAATACGACGCGCCGCTGCGCTTCCTGCTGGCGATTCCTGCACTGCTGTTGCTGCTGGCGTACCCGCCGCGTCCGACGGCGTTCTGGTCCGGCCTGGCGCTGGGCGGCATCGGCGCCGGTCTGTTCAGCACATGGCAGTTCTTCGTCGGCGGCGAGATGCGTCCGGGTGGAACCACCAATCCGATCCAGTACGGCAACATCAGCATGGTGCTTGGCGTTCTCTGCCTGTGCGGCTTGTCCTGGGCGCAACGGCAGCCCCATCGATCCTTCTGGACGTGTATTCTCGGCGCGGGCATGCTCGCCGGCCTGGCCGGGTCGTTGCTGACCGGCAGCCGCGGCAGTTGGCTGGGACTGCCGGTTTGCCTGATTATCTTCCTGATGCACCATGCAGGTACCGCCAGCAGGCGTCTGCTGCGCGGCGGTGTTATCGCTTTCTGCGTCGCTCTTGCCATGCTATGGATGGTCCCGCAATCGGGCCTGAAGGCGCGCACTCAACTGGCGGTAACCGAAGCCGGCGATTATATGGCGCACGGCAATGCCGACTCCTCCGTCGGCGCCCGCCTGGAGATGTGGCGCGCCGGCGTGGCCATGTTGCCGGGACACTGGCTATTGGGCTGGGGCAAGCAAGGCATGCTCGATGGCAAGGCGGAACTGGTCCGGCAAGGTGCGGCGGCGCCGTCCATCGAAGAACACACCCATTTGCACAACGAATACCTCGACGCCCTCGTCAAGCACGGCCTGCCTGGCCTGCTGGCGGTGTTGGCGCTCTACCTGGCGCCGCTGCGGCTGTTTGCGCGCCACTTGCGACACCCGGACAATGCCGTTCGCGACTATGCGCTCGCCGGTACGCTGCTCGTGGTCAGCTACCTGGCGTTCGGCCTGACGCAGGCTTTTTTGACGCACAATAACGGGGTCATGATTTTTGCGTTCATGACGGTCATACTCTGGGCCAATTTACGCACCCGGATGCGGCTGGCCGTGGCATGATCGCCCATCGCATTTTCAATTGCAGCAATCAGTAAGGAACAACATGTTTTTGTCGCACAATATGAAGCGCCTCGCCGCTCTGCACTGGCCTCACAAGAAGCGCCTGGCGGTGGCTTTCCTCGCCATGATCGTCACGGCGGCGACTGAACCGGTGGTGCCGTATATCTTTCAGGTGCTGCTGGACAAGGGCTTCGTCGGCAAGCCGACATTCTCGCTGTGGCTGGTGCCGGTGGCGGTGATCGGCATTTTCTTCATCCGCGGCATCGCGACGTTCACCAGCTCGTACATGATGACCTGGGTGACGACGCGCATCCTCAACGAACTGCGCCGCCAGATGTTTGCGCGCATGCTGGACCTGCCGGTCAACTTCTACGCCACCAACACCGTCGGCAAGGTGATCAACTCGATGATGTTTGAAGTGCAACAGATCATCGACATGGTGACCAAGGTATTCACGTCCATCGTGCGCTCGGCGCTGACCGTGCTGGGCCTGCTGGCGTGGCTGCTGTATCTGAACTGGGCACTGACCATCGTCACGCTGGTGCTGCTGCCGCTGGTGTCCGTGGTCGTGCGCACCACCGGCAAACGCCTCAAGAAACTCAATCGCGATTCGCTGGCCGTCAATGCCGAACTCACGCAAGTCATCGAAGAAACCACGCGCGCGCAGCAAGTGATCAAGATCTTCGGCGGCCATGATTACGAAAAAGGCCGTTTCCACGAGCGCGCCGAGAACCTGCGCCGCTACACCATGCGCATGACCACCGCGTTTTCCGCCACGGTGCCGATCACGCAGCTGATGACCGCCTGCGCGGTGGCGATCGTGATCGTGATGGCGCTGATCCAGTCGGGCAACGGCCAGATCACGGTCGGCGGCTTCGTGTCCTTCCTGACCGCGATGCTGATGCTGCTGGCGCCGCTCAAGCAACTGGCGGAAATCAACGGCCCCCTGCAACGCGGCATGGCGGCGGCCGAAGAAGTCTACATCCTGATCGACAAACCCGTCGAACGCACCGGCGGCGAGACTCTGCCGGCGCGCAGCAGCGGCAAGCTGGATCTGGTCAACGTCAACTTCTCCTACCCCGGCCATACCCAGCTGGCGCTGCAAAACATCAACCTGAACGTGCAGCCGGGCGAGGCCATCGCCTTCGTCGGCATGTCCGGTGGCGGCAAGTCGACGCTGGTGAGCCTGATCCCGGGCTTCTACTCCGCAACAAGTGGCGAAATCCTGCTCGACGGCAAGCCGATCGAGTCGATTTCGCTGACCAGCCTGCGCCAGCAGATCGCCATGGTCAGCCAGAACACCGTGCTGTTCGACGACACGCTGGCGGCCAACATTGCCTACGGCGACGCCCATCCCGATGCCGAACGCGTGCGTGCGGCGGTTGTCGCCGCGCATCTGACCGATGTCGTGGAAGGCATGCCGGAAGGCCTGGAAACCCGCATCGGCGACAACGGCTCGCGCCTGTCAGGCGGCCAGCGCCAGCGCGTGGCGATCGCCCGCGCGATCTACAAGGATGCGCCCATCCTGATCCTCGACGAAGCCACCTCGGCGCTCGACACCGAATCCGAACGCGCGGTCCAGGCCGCGCTGGATCGCCTGATGGAAGGCCGCACCACGTTCGTGATTGCGCACCGCCTGTCGACCATCGAACGCGCCGACCGCATCGTCGTGCTGTCGCATGGCCAGATCGTCGAAGTCGGCAGCCATCAGCAGTTGCTGGCCAATGAAGGCGTGTACGCGAACCTCTACCGTTTACAATTCTCGCAGCAGGCTGGCGCCTGAAACCGTTGCACCTGCCGGCAAGCACAGAAGAACATAGCGAAGCATCGGAGAAAAAACCTCAACCATGCCCCAGACACTGATTCCAGCAGAGCTGCTGAAAAAGTCGGACAAGATCCTGTTCATCGCCCACCTGGCGCTGGGCGATTTCACTTACCTGCAGAATTTCTTCCAGGCGTTCAAACAAGCCAATCCGCACCTGAAGGTGCATCTCTGGGTTGACGAGGTGCGCCGCACCGGCGACGAGTCGCAATGGAAGCACCTGCAAAAATATTCGCTGTACGACTGGGTCGCAGCCTGCCCTTTCTTCGACAAGATCTATACCCGCACCTACAGCCCGGCGCTGTATCAGGAATCGATCATCGAAGCGCAGCAGGAGCACTATCCGATCGTCGTCTCGCTGGCGACCCTGCGTCCCCATCTGTACGCATCGCTGGCGCGCAGCATCAGCCCCGACGGACTGGTCGTCGGCATGAAGAAACGGGTGAAGTTCTACCAGCCGCATCACCGGCTGGCGTACCGCAAGCTGGACGCCGCGATTCCGCCCTACACCGTCGATCGCAGCAATCCGCAGCACATCAGCGATGTCTACGCGCACTGGTTCCATCAACTCAGCGGCCTGGAAGTCGGTGCGGCGGAACGCTTTCCGTTTGTCGACATTCCGGCGCAGTGGAAGCAGTACGCCCAGGAAAAACTGGCTGCCTGGGGTTTCAGGAATGCCGAGGGCAACCAAGGCAAACTGGTCTTCATCAACCCGTACGCCAAAACAAAAAAACGCTGCTGGCCGCTGGAGCATGTGGCCGAACTGATCATCGCCATGAAGCAGCAGGACAAATGGCGCGACAGCTGCTTCATCGTCAACGCCGTGCCGCAGGAACTGGCCCATGCGCGCCAGGTGATCAGCAGCTACCGGCTGGAACGCACCGAATTGTTCAGCGCCGAAGAAAACTTCTTCCAGTTGCCGGCGATCCTGGAACGATGCGACCTGATCATCTCGGTGGAAACCGCCGTCATGCACCTGGCCAATGCCGTGCACGTTCCGGTGATCGCGCTGATGCGCCAGAAGAATCCGGAGTGGGTCCCGATCGACCGCGCCAACAGCACCGTCATCACAGCGCCAAGCCGCCGCGACTGGGTCAAGGCCGTCACCGTCGAACAAGTCATGAAAGCCATGCAATGAGCCAACCCGTGAATCAATCCGTAAACCAGCCCGTAAATCAGTACGTGAGCCAGGCAGCGAATCCGCAAGCAACGGCGCCTGCCGTCGGCAGCAACGGCAAGCCCTCCTTCCACATCGCGTTCTGCGTGGACAACAATTATTTCCGCGCGATGGGCGGCACGATCGCCTCCATCATCGACAACAACCCGGGACAGCATTTCACCTTCCACGTGCTGGCGTTTGAAGTGTCCGACGACCATCAGCGCCGCCTGAAACAGCTGGAAGACATGTATGCTGTCAGCACGCAACTGCATCTGCTGGACCTGGCATCGTTCACGCAGTTCTCGCATTTCCTCGGCCACTCGCACTATTCGCTGTCGATCTTCACGCGCCTGGTGATCCCGACCGTGCTGCAAGGCCAGACCGACCGCGTGCTGTACCTGGACGCCGACATCCTGTGCGTCAACAAGCTCGATGAAATGGTCGACATGGACATCAGCGGCGACATCGCCGTGGTGGTGCCGGATGCGCCGGTGACGCTGCAGCGCCGCGTCGCCGCGCTGGGTCTGAAGCACAATGAATACTTCAACGGCGGCGTGATCTTCATCAACATCGCCAAGTGGATCAGCGAAGACATCACGCAGCAAACCCTGGACGCGCTGCTCGACAGCAAGACCGACATGCGTTTCAACGACCAGGATGCGCTCAACATCGTGCTCAACGGCCGCGCACGTTATGTCTCGCCGCGCTGGAACTACCTGTACGACCTGATCCACGACCTCAACGTCAACAAGTTCGCGCTGCGTCCGGTGGGCAAGGCGGTGTTCATCCACTTCGCCGGCGCCGTCAAGCCATGGACCGACTGGAGCGGCCACGATGCGCGCCACCTGTTCCGCAAATACCTGTCGCTGTCGCCGTGGTCGGACATGCCGCTCGATCCCGAGCCGAAGAACACCAAGGAAATGCGCATGCATTCGCGCTTCATGTACCGCCAGGGACGACCGCTGGAAAGCCTGAAGTGGTACATCCGCTACCTGCGCAAGCGCGCCGCCAAATAGGCCACGTACCTGCCTGAAGAACAACGCTACCCGATCTGCCGACAGACATGTCCATCACCAGCAAACACATACTCATCAGTCGCCAGGACAATATCGGCGACGTCATCCTGACGCTGCCGATGGCGGCGCGCCTGAAGCAACTCAATCCGGGCGTGCGCATCACGCTGCTGTGCCGCGCCTATGCCGCCGAAGTGGTGCGCTACTGCGACGACATCGACGACGTGGTCGAGATCGAAACCATAGAAAACGACCTGCCCGGCTACCTGAAGCAATCGGATATCGACACCGTGATCCTGGCCCAGCCCGATCGCGCGCTGGCCATTGCCGCGTTTCGCGCCGGCATCCGTCATCGCATCGGCAACGCACGCCAGAAGATCTATCAACTGATCTACTGCAATCGCCGCGTGCGCTTCAGCAAAGGACTGTCGGAACATCACGAGTCGCAGATCAACTTCGAGTTTTTACGCCCTTACGGCGACAAACACATTCCGGAGCGCGCCGCGATTCCATCGTTCTACCATTTCAGCATCCCGCAAGACGAAGCCAGCAACGCGCTGTTGGCGCCGCATGCGTTCAACCTGATCCTGCACGCGAAATCCAACGGTCACGGCCGGGAATGGCCGATTGAATCCTACCTGGCGCTGGCGCAGGAGTTGCGCCGGCAGCCGGGCGTGCATGTCTGGCTCACCGGCAGCCCGAAAGAAGGAGAGTGGCTCAAGGAAAATGCGCCGGAACTGGTCGGTTTGCCGAATGTCAGCAATGTCTGCGGCACGCAAACACTGGCCCAGCTCACCAGTTTCATCCACCAGGCCGACGGCCTGATCGCCAGCGGCACCGGCCCCTTGCATCTGTCGGCGGCAATCGGCCAGCGTACGCTGGGCTTGTTTCCGCCTACTCGCCCCATGCATCCCGGCCGCTGGGCCGCCATCGGCAAACGCGCCAGCAACCTGTGCCTGGCCGAAGCCGGCTGCGTGGGCTGCAGCGCGCGCGACAAGGTCACCTGCGACTGCATGCGCGCGATCACGCCGCAAGCGGTGATGGAAGTGGTGCGTGGTTGGATTGAGGAAAAACAGGCCGCCGGCAGGTAAGCTTGCCTCGCTCACCGGAAACTGACGAACCCAGCCGGGTCGTCAGTTTTTTTTGGACGGAAACGCCTAGCGGCCGCACGGCCGGCGCGACATCAGGCCATCGATGCCTGCCCCGGCGCTTGCTGCGCCAGGAAACTCTTGCGTTTGATCACATAGACCATGCAAAACGCCGTACTGATGGCATAAAACGGATAGCACTCCCACCACAGGAACACCACGTCGACCAGACCGAGCGTAAAAAATCCCAGCGACAAGGCCATCCCCATTCCCGCCACACAACGAATCTCAATATCGGCATGACGCGCATCCCGGATGAAATAATAGAAAGGGACAAAGTACACTGCCAGAATCGCCAGCAATCCCAACACGCCAAGCCTTGCCATCATGAACAGGATCTCATTGTGCGAATGCGGCAGACTCGCGGAGAAAGGGCTGATGATCTTGCGCTCGGCAAGTTCCTGCAACGCGCCCTGATACTGTTCTACACCGACGCCGAACAAGGGGTGTTCCTTGAACAGGATCCACGATCCATGCCACAGCTGAAAACGAATCCCGAGCGAAGTATCGCGATCCGCGCCGGTCGTATATAGCTGGATATCTTTTTCTGCAACGGCCAGCCGTTCCTTCAAAATACTGCTGTGCTGAAAGGCGCCGGCGACGACGACGGCAAAGACAATGGCGGCGCCGATCTTGTACGCCCGGGGAATATGCTTGACCACCACGCCGCCCAATATCGCAAAGACGACGATCGTCACCCACGTCCCTCTCGATTGCGACAAATACGCGGCGTAAACGCCGGCGCCGGCCGCCATGATTTTCAATCCCATGAGCAACCAGGAATGGCGCTTGTCCCAGGCGATTGAAAAGAGGGAAAATACACCCAGCAGCAATACCAGTTCCGCAAAAATAATGATCGGGATGAAGTCCGTACCGTAGCGCTTTTCCCCTCCTGCGGTGAGCGTATAGATTTTCACGATCGCCAGGCAGGCACCCACGATCAATCCCCACTGCACTTGCTTGAGATAGTTGAGCGGCACCAGCAACATGACCCAGAAAACCAGTCCGAACAAGGCGAGACGTGATTGAGAATCGTAACTTCTGCCCGCGAAATGCCCTGTCGCCAGCTGATTGGCCAGCACGGCGATCAGCGGCGCGCTCATGGCGGCGAGAAGAGGCCAGTACTCTTTCGCCAGGCTGAGAAGGGTCTTTCCTTCGGGTCGGGCGCGGCCGATGATGCCGACAAGCGCCAGGAGCAGCAGCAAGGAATAGATGATGCCCGCGGACCGATCCATCACCAGTACGAGCGCATAAAATAATGTCACCAGAATAACGACTGGCAGTTTTAAATATTTCAATCAATACTCCGCGTTCAAAAATGCGTCCGGAGAACGCTAAAAAAATACCTGAAGCACCGGGAAAGCCATCTGACGGAAACACCGCCAGGGAAAAATACGTTACGGTCGACGGCCACACATACGTTTCGGCTCATTTTTTGCCGCGGGAATGAAAACGGCCGAGAGAGCGTTTCCACAAATACTTCGCATGCCAGGCAGTGCCTTCCAGGGTTCTTCCTTGCCGGACCAGGAACTTGGAAAACAACTTCAATTCCCTGGCGCTCCTGGGTTGATCCAGGGGCATATCCGCCCACGCAGACAAATTCTGATAGCCGATGAAGATCGGCTTCGCCTCATGCAGGCACCAGTCGTGCCAGGGCTTGACCGGGCCGGTGAAATGCATGAACACCACCGGCGCCGTCACCTCCAGCTTCGACTTGCCTTTGCTGAGGAAATCCACCAGGTGATAGCGGTAATTCCATTTGTCGTCGATGAATTTGATGCGCCCGTTCAACGCAACATTCAACGCATCCTGATCCGCAAAGACCAATTCCTGCGTCGACAAGACGGTGAGCGCGCGCATTTGCGTGTTGTTGGAGACCCAGTTGTCGACGTTGATATACATGACGCCGGCGTTGAAATATTCCTGCACCGGCAAGCCGAGCGCGGCGATCTGTGTCCTGGCGGTAGTCTCGATCTGGTCGTGCACGGCGGCGGCAATGCAGTCGTCAATGTCCATCGACAGCAACTCGTCCATCTTGCCCAGGCACAGCAGATCGGCATCGAGATAGAGCACGCGTTTGGCGACGCCTTGCAACAGATCGGGAATCAGCAGGCGGATGAAGGTGCCGAGGTGATGCTGCGCAAAGCAGGGAAAATTCCTGAACTCGTCCAGCACGTGCGGATCCAGCACATGAATGCGGATCTCGATCGCGTATTGCGCTTCCAGTTGCACGATGCGACGACGACTGTCGTCCGACACCGAGAAGGCGAATGCGTGGAAGACGAAACGCATGGCGGGATTGTTCTTGATGACCGAAGCAATCGCCACGCCCATGCCGCGAAAATAGCTGCTGTCCACACCGAAAGCGATATGCAGGACGTCGTCCCCCGACGATGCACCCGCGGTACTCAAAGAATCACTCATGTTCATATATCCTTGCCGGCATTACCGACCGTCCTTATATTTCGGCGTCGTGTCCCGACCCCGGCTTTATCTTTATTAATATTCAACAACCACGGCTTCCTGCCCGAACGACTCCTTCAACGAAGACTGCAAGCCGTCGCTGGGAACCACGCGCCAGGAATCACCGAGCATCACTTCGCAACCCACGCCCGATTGCACATATTTCATGACGAAAGGTAAACCCTGCGCCTGACGATAGGATGACAGCGTGTCGCGCAAATACGCCGGATCGACTGCCTTGTCGAGCGACACCACCACCCGCTGCCCGTACTGAATACGCGCGGCGCCGATGTCCATGACCTTCTCGGCGGAGATGCGCAAGCCGCCGTTGAAGCGGTCTTCCGACACCTTGCCCTGCACGATCAGCAATTCGTCTTCCTTGAAGAAGGCCTTGTTCGGCTCGGCCAGTTCGCCGTAGACGGTGACGTCGACGGTACCGCTGCCGTCGTCGAGCGAGACGATCAGCAGCTTGCCGCGCTGGGTCATCTGCACGCGGATGCCGGTAATGATGCCGGCCAGCGAACGCGGGTCGCGCGAGGGTTCGAGGCTGGAAATCTTGGCGCGCACGAACTGGCGCACTTCCTTTTCATAGGCATCGAACAGATGGCCGGAGAGGTAGAAACCGAGCGCCGTCTTTTCTTCGGTAAGACGTTGCTTGTCGGTCCATGGACGCACGTCAACGTACTCGAGCGGCGTTTCGAGATCGCTGTCGTCGCCACCGAACAGGCTGACCTGATTGGCGGAGGCTTCCAGTTGCTCGGCGTTTTCCCATGCCAGACCGACGGATGCCTGCAGGATCGCGCGATCCACGCCGAAGCAGTCGAAGGCGCCGGCGCGGATCAGCGAATCGACCGTGCGACGGTTAATCTGCTTCTTGTCGACGCGCTTGGCGAAATCGAACAAGTCCTTGAACGCGCCGCCTTCCTGACGCGCGGCGATGATGGCTTCGATCGCGCTCTGGCCTGAGCCCTTGACGGCGCCAAGGCCGTAGCGAATTTGCATGGCCTTCTTGCCCGGTTCGCCGACCGGCGTGAAGCGGTAGTCCGACAGGTTGATGTCGGGCGGCAGCAAACCCAGGCCACAGACATCGAGTGCGTCTTCGACCAGGATCTTGATCTTTTCGGTGTCGTCCATGGCGAGCGACAAGTTGGCTGCCATGAACGCTGCGGGGTGATGGGCCTTGAGGTAAGCCGTGTGATACGACAGCAGCGCATAGGCCGCGGCATGCGACTTGTTGAAGCCGTAGCCCGCGAACTTTTCCATCAGGTCGAAGATGTCATCGGCCTTTTCCTGCGACAGGCCGTCTTTGGCGGCGCCGGCACGGAAGATGTTGCGGTGCTCCGCCATCTCTTCGGCCTTCTTCTTGCCCATCGCGCGGCGCAGCAAGTCGGCGCCGCCGAGCGAATAGCCGCCGACCACCTGCGCCATCTGCATCACCTGCTCCTGATACACCATGATGCCGTAGGTTTCGGACAGAATGCCTTCGGTGCGCGGATCGGGATAGTCGAATTTTTCGCCGTGCTTGCGTTTACAGAAGTCGGGAATCAGGTCCATCGGACCCGGACGGTACAGCGCCACCAGCGCAATAATGTCTTCGAAGCGGTCGGGACGCGCATCCTTGAGCATGCCTTGCATGCCGCGGCTTTCAAGCTGGAACACGGCGACCGTCTTGGCCTTGGTCAACAGGTCGTACGAGGCGCGGTCGGTCAGCGGCAGTTTGGCCAGATCGAAATCGGCCATGTTCGGATCGAGCTGCTTGATGTAGCGCACCGCGCGGTCGAGGATGGTCAGCGTGGTCAACCCCAGAAAGTCGAACTTCACCAGACCGACGGCTTCGACGTCGTCCTTGTCGTATTGCGACACCACGCCGGCGTCGCCGCCCTGCGTGTACAGCGGGCAGAAGTCGGTCAGCTTGCCCGGGGCGATCAACACGCCCCCCGCGTGCATGCCGATATTGCGGGCGATGCCTTCGACCTGCTGGGCCAGGCCCATCAACTGCTTCACTTCTTCTTCGTTTTCCAGCCGCTCCTTGAGCAGCGGCTCTTCTTCAATCGCATCGGCCAGCGTCACCAGCTTGCCCGGCTTGAACGGGATCAGTTTGGAAATGCCGTCGCAGAAGTTGTAGCCCAGATCGAGCACGCGGCCGACGTCGCGCACCGCGCCCTTGGCCGCCATGGTGCCGAAGGTGGCGATCTGCGAGACCGCCTCCTTGCCGTAGCGATCCTTCACGTACTGAATGACGCGGTCGCGGCCTTCCTGGCAAAAGTCGATATCGAAGTCGGGCATGGAAACCCGTTCAGGATTAAGGAAGCGCTCGAACAGCAGGTTGTATTGCAACGGATCCAGGTCGGTAATCGACAGCGAATACGCCACCAGCGAACCGGCGCCCGACCCCCGGCCCGGACCGACCGGCACGCCGTTGTTCTTGGCCCACTGGATAAAGTCGGCCACGATCAGGAAGTAGCCCGGGAATTTCATCTTGATGATGGTGTCGTTCTCGAACTTCAGGCGCGCCTCGTAACGAGGACGCTCCTTCTCGCGCCGTGCTTCGTCGGGGAACAAATGCTTGAGGCGCGCTTCCAGACCGAGCTTGGTTTCCGCGACGAGGAAGTCGTCGATGGTCATGCCGTCCGGTGTCGGAAAGTTCGGCAGCTGCGGCTTGCCCAGCGTCAGCGTCAGGTTGCAGCGCTTGGCGATTTCGATGGTGTTTTGCACGGCGCCCGGCAAATCGGCGAACAGCGCCGCCATCTCGGCCTGGGACTTGAACTCCTGCTGCTCGTTGAAGCGACGCACGCGGCGCGCGTTGGCCAGGATTTCACCTTCGGCGATACAAGTGCGCGCCTCGTGGGCAATGAATTCGTCCTGCGACAGGAACTGGATCGGATGCGTCGCCACCACCGGCAAGCCGAGACGCGCCGCCAGGGCGACCGACTGACGCACCTGGATATCCATGTTGGGCTGGTTGGCGCGCTGGATTTCAACGTAAAACGCGCCGGGGAAATAGTCGCTCCAGCGTTGGGCGCAACGTTCGGCCGCGGCCACGTTGCCGTTTTCGATGGCGATGCCGATGTCGCCGAAATGCGCGCCCGACAGCGCGATCAGGCCGTTGCCGCCCTCTTCGTGGCGCAATTGCTCCAGCCATTCAGGGCGAATTTCGGCGCGACCGCGATGCAGGTTGGTGAGCCAGGCTTTGCTGAGCAGGTCGCACAGCTGCAAATAGCCGTGATGGTTCTTGACCAGCAGCAACAGGCGCGAGGGCTTGTCGCGGTCATCGTCGTTGCTGACCCAGACGTCGCAACCGGCGATCGGCTTGACGCCCTTGCCGCGCGCGCCTTTGTAAAACTTGACCATGCCGAACAGGTTCGCCAGGTCGGTGATCGCCAGGGCCGCTTGGCCGTCTTTTGCTGCTGCTTTGACAACATCGTCGATGCGGACCAGGCCGTCAACGATGGAGTACTCGGAATGAAGTCGAAGATGAACGAATTGCGGTGTAGTCATAGGACGATATTTTACCGTGCCGTGACATGCCGCTCAGGTGGAATTTACGATTGGAAATCACTAAGCAACACCATACCGGCAAGTAGGCAGCCTACCTTGCCATTTGATTTGCATCATGCTTCGCGCAAATTGCGGCGCACTGGCGGCGCAGAACCGGCCTGACGCGTTTATAATGCTGTTAATTCAAAGACTTAGGCAATATCACCATGCAACAAATGCAAGAATCCGCAAATTCGTACGTCAACATCGCGGCCTATAAATTCATCACCTTCAATGACACCGTCGAAAAGCGCCCGGTGTTCCTGGAATTCTGCCGGCAACATCAGTTGCGCGGCACCGTCATCCTGAGCCCGGAAGGCATCAACCTGTTCCTGGCCGGCAAGCGCGCCGATATCGATGCCTTTTTGACCTGGCTGCGCGCCGACGCGCGTTTTGCCGATATCCAGGTCAAGGAAAGTTTTTCCGGGCACCAGCCGTTCAACCGCATGCTGGTCAAGCTCAAGGCCGAGATCATCACCATGAAGCATCCGCTGATCAAGCCGGAAGAAGGCCGCGCGCCCTTCGTCGAAGCCAGGACGCTCAAGCGCTGGCTCGACCAGGGCCACGACGACAACGGCAAACCGGTGGTCATGGTCGATACGCGCAACGCCTTTGAAGTCGATGTCGGCACCTTTGAAAACACCATCGACTACCGCATCGAGAAATTCACCGAGTTTCCGCAAGTCATCGCCGACCACAAGGACGAACTGAACGACAAGACCGTGGTGACTTTCTGCACCGGCGGCATCCGCTGCGAAAAGGCCGCCATCCACATGCAAAACATCGGCTACGACAGCGTCTACCAGCTCGAAGGCGGCATCCTCAAGTACTTCGAGGAAGTCGGCGGCGCGCACTATCAGGGCGACTGCTTCGTCTTCGACTACCGCACCGCGCTCAATCCGCAGTTGCAGGAAACGCAAACCGCACAATGCTTCGCCTGCCGCGCCGTGGTGACGCCGCGCGAACAATTGTCGCCGGCGTATGTGCCCGGCAAATCCTGTCCGCATTGCGCGCCGGAACCGGCGGCTGCGTCGGCAGTTCCGGCCCCGAATGCCGGCGCCGTTGCCTGATCGCTTTTCGCGCCCTCAGTCTGCGCATAAACAAAAAGCCCACCGCAAGGTGGGCTTTTTGCATGGAGAGGCTGAAACGTCAATCTTATTTCTTGAACTGCGCCGCAGTTTCGGCGACACGCTTGCCGAACAGCTTGGCGGTTTCCAGATCGCCCGGCAGCGGACCTTCTTCCGGCGAAGAATCCGACGGGCTTTGCGCCATCAGGCCGGAAAAAGAGCCGACGAAGTTGATGTCGTTGCGTTGCGCCGCCTTGGAGTTGGACGGCATCAGGCCGGTGCCGACCCAGATCATGCTGTGCTGCATGCCCAGCGTGAAGAAATAGTGCAGCGTCGACAGCTTGTCGCCGTTCATCGTCGCCGAATTGGTGAAACCGGCGCCGATCTTGTCTTTCCACTTTTGCGTAAACCACGGCTTGGAGCTGGCGTCGGCAAATTTCTTGAATTGCCAGGACACCGAACCCATGTAGGTCGGCGAACCGAAGATGATGGCGTCGGCGGCATCCAGCGTGGCCCAGTCGGCGTCGGTGATGTTGCCTTCGGCGTTGATGGCGATCAGGTCGACGGTGGCGCCGGCAGCGGAGGCGGCGCCTGCCTGGACGGCTTCCGCCTGCTTTTTGGTGTGGCCGTAGCCGGAGTGGTAAACGATTGCGACTTTGCTCATGTTGGTTTCCTTGTTGGGTGAGAGGGAAAACGGACGCCTTGACGACAGCGAAAAGCCCGGAAAAGAATAACGTCTTTTGACGGTCGCATCCCGGGTATTTTCAGGCGCTTGTACAAATTTTCTGTGCGTGCACTACACTATATCCACTTACTCTTACCGAGATAAGCTCGTTAATTCAGACATATCGTTCAAAAAATTTAAACAATCCTGCCGGCATTCCCTTGCCGATAATCTTCGCCGCATGAATCTGACGCTGGAAGCCCTGCAAATCCTCGACATGATCGACCGCAAGGGCAGCTTCGCCGCTGCCGCGCTGGCGCTCGACCGCGTGCCCTCGGCCCTGACCTACAGCGTGCGCAAACTGGAAGACGACCTCGACGTGCTGTTGTTCGACCGCCGCGGCCATCGCGCCAAACTGACGGCGGCCGGCCTGGAGCTGCTCACCGAGGGACGCCATCTGCTGCATGCCGCCGACGACCTGGAACAGCGCGTCAGGCGCACCGCCACCGGCCGCGAAACCGAATTGCGCATCGTCCTCAACAGCATCATCCCGTTCGCCAAGATGCTGCCGCTGATCGCCGCCTTCGACCGCGAAGCCGGCGGCACCAGGCTGCGCTTCGTCCCCGGCGTGCTGTCGGGCACCTGGGAAGAACTCATGGCCGGGCGCGCCGACCTGGTCATCGGCGCCACGCTCGACGGACCGGAAATCGTGCGCACCAGCGGCCGCTTCCAGACACGTCCGCTGGGCATGGTCGACTGGGCCTTTGCGGTGGCGCCGAGCCACCCGCTGGCAGACGCACCGGAACCGCTCCCTCCCGAACTGGTCAGGCAGCATCGCGCGATCGCGGTCGGCGACAGCAGCCGCAGCCATCCCGGCATTACCATGGGCTTGCTGGCCGGACAGGAAACGCTGACCGTGCCGAGCGTCGACGACAAACTGCGGGCGCAGCTGGCGGGATTGGGTTGCGGCCATCTGCCGCGCTTCTGGGCCCAGCATTACCTCGACAACGGCGCCTTGCTCGAAAAACAAACCATCATGAGCAAACCCCACGAAAACTTCCTGATCGCCTGGCCCAAGGCCAATCAGGGCAAGTCGCTCAAATGGTTCCTCCATCAACTGTCGCAACCTGAAATCCAGCAGGCGCTGCTGGGCCCCGTCACGCCATGAAGTCCGCATCTTCCCTCTACGTCGGCCGTTTCGCTCCCTCTCCTTCCGGCCCCTTGCATGCCGGTTCGCTGGTGGCCGCCATGGCCAGTTATCTGGACGCGCGCGCGCATCAGGGGCAATGGTTGCTGCGCATCGAAGACATCGACGAGGCGCGCACCGTCACCGGCGCGGCGCAAGACATCGAAGCCGCGCTGCACACGCTCGGCATGCGCTGGGATGGCTCCGTGCTGGTGCAGAGCCAACGCAAACAACACTATCGCGATGCCTGCGACAAGCTGGGTTCACATGTCTACGCCTGCGGCTGCTCGCGCAAGGAGATCGCCGATTCGCGGCTGGGCGTCGCGACGGACGGCGCCGCCATCTATCCCGGCACCTGCCGCAACGGACTGGCGCCGGGAAAAATCGCGCGCGCGCTGCGCCTGCGCGTGCCGGATCAGGGGCGGGAAGGTGAAGAGATCGCATTCGAAGATCGCTGGCTGGGCCGGCAAAACCAGCATCTGGCGAGCGAGGCCGGCGACTTCGTCCTGAAGCGCGCGGACGGTTTCTGGGCGTATCAACTGGCGGTCGTGGTCGACGATGCCGAACAAGGCGTGACGCACATCGTGCGCGGCGCCGATCTGCTGGACTCGACGGCGCGGCAGATTTACCTGCAACGCTTGCTCGGCTATCCGATGCCGTCCTATCTGCACGTGCCGCTGGTCAGGCATACGGATGGAGAAAAGCTGTCCAAGCAAAACGGCGCGCAAGAACTGGATCTCACGCGCCCGCTCGACGAATTGCACAAGGCGGCAGAATTTCTGGGGCTGAAAACGAGGGAGATAACAACAGCGACCGAAGTCGCCGCATTCTGGGAGCTTGCTACGTCGGCATGGCAATACCGACTGGAACAGCTACAAACTCAAGCCTGACGCTTGGGCATGCCGCCCAGCAGCGCTGCGACTTTGTGCTTCGGAGGCTTGCTGCTTGCCGCCGGCTTGGCAACAGCAGCGCCGGCTTCCAGCGGCGCCGGTGCGGCAGTCGGCTCGTACGGTTTCAGGAACCACGGATCCACCTTTTCCTTGCGACCGCCGCCGTTGCTGCGGCCGTAAGATTGCGTCTCGCGCGGCGCACTGGAGCGCTCGCTACGGTCGCCACCATTGCCACGGCTGCCGTTGCGGTCACCGCCTCGGTCGCCACGATCGCCTCTTTCGCCACGTTCGGAACGCTCACCGCGCTCACCACGCTGACGCGGCACGAAACCGGTCAATTCGGAACGCACGAACTTGATCTTGATCAGCTTTTCGATATCGACCAACAGGCGCTCGTCCTTGTCCGAGAACAGCGAAATCGCATCGCCCGATGCTCCCGCGCGACCGGTGCGGCCGATGCGGTGGACATAGTCTTCGGCGTTGTACGGCAGATCGATGTTGATCACGCAGGGCAGATCGGTGATGTCCAGGCCGCGCGCCGCGACGTCGGTCGCCACCAGCACTTCGACCTGGCCTTGCTTGAAGGCTTCCAGCGCCGCCATGCGCTCGCCCTGGGATTTGTCGCCGTGGATCGCGGAGG
This sequence comes from Herbaspirillum sp. CF444, assembly GCF_000282135.1. Taxonomy (GTDB): domain Bacteria; phylum Pseudomonadota; class Gammaproteobacteria; order Burkholderiales; family Burkholderiaceae_D; genus Herbaspirillum. The sequence goes on along the minus strand of NZ_AKJW01000018.1, from coordinate 214,232 downwards.
CGTTGACGCCGTCGTTTTCCAACTGGCGCGCCAGCTTGGAAGCGCCGATCTTGGTGTTCGAAAACACGATCACCTGCTTCAGCTTGCGCTCGCGGATGATATGCGCGACGGCATCGCTCTTGGCGTCTTCGTCGACTTTGTAAATGGTCTGGGTCACGCGCTCGGCGGTGGCGTTGCTGCGCGCCACTTCGATGGTGACCGGGTTGTTCTGGAAACTGGCGGCCAGCTTCTTGATTTCCGGCGAGAAGGTCGCCGAGAACATCAGATTCTGGCGTTGCTTGGGCAGCAGGTTGATGATGCGCTGCAAGTCCGGCAGGAAGCCCATGTCGAGCATGCGGTCGGCTTCGTCCATGACCAGGATCTGGGTCTGCGACAGGTTCACGGTCTTTTGCTGGACGTGGTCGAGCAGACGGCCCGGCGTCGCGATAACGATTTCAACGCCGCCGCGCAAAGTCGCCGTTTGCGGCGCCATGTCGACACCGCCGAACACGACGGTGGAACGCAGCGGCGTGAAGCGCGAATAGGCCTTGACGTTGTCGGCGACCTGATCGGCCAGTTCGCGCGTCGGCGTCAGGATCAGCGCGCGCACCGGATGACGCGCCGGCGACATGCTGGTGCTGGCGTGGGCCAGCAGCAATTGGATGATCGGCAACGAGAAGCCCGCCGTCTTGCCGGTGCCGGTCTGCGCCGCCCCCATGACGTCGCGTCCCTGCAGCACGACGGGAATCGCCTGCGCCTGGATCGGCGTCGGATGAATGTATCCCTGCGCCGACAGCGCTTTCAGGATGTCGGGCGACAGGCCGAAGTCTTCGAAGCGGACTTCCGGCGTTTCAGGTGTTGCGGTTTCAGGCAGTTGCTCGGGCATGGTTTGGGTGAGTCCTCAGGCGAACCCTGCGTGAATCAATGCAATGCGACACAATGTTCTGCACGGCAGATTGCGGCTGACACATTCGCGAAGAGGCTCTGTTGCTTTCAGTAATAACGGATGTTTGACATATCACACGGCGCCGATCCTGCATGAAAAACAGGATGCCCGCGTCAAGAGGTTGCCGGGCAGAAACCGACCGGCAGACCGCTATTATACGCCGCCCGGCAATTTGGCTTCATGACAGTTTAATGTCACGTCGACAGGGCGATATGAAAATGACAATGAGGCCATCCCGCCCGCAGTCGCGGAAAGGACGGCTCCCATAGGAAAAAACAAGAAAAAATCAGACAATCGTGACGTTCAGGTCGACCAGACCGTCGACGTGGCCGTGCAACTTGTCGCCTTTGACCACGGCGCCGACGCCTTCCGGCGTGCCGGTATAAATCAGGTCGCCCGGGAACAGTTCCACCAGGCCGGACAGATAGGAAATGGTCTCGGCCACGTTCCAGATCAGGTCCGACAGGTCGCCTTGCTGGCGCACTTCGCCGTTGACCTTGAGCCAGATCGCGCCCTTGTCGGGGTGGCCGACCTTCGACACCGGTTGCAGCGGCGCGCACGGCGCCGAATGATCGAAGCCCTTGCCCATGTCCCAGGGACGCGCCAGCTTTTTAGCCTCGCCCTGCAGGTCGCGGCGCGTCATGTCGAGCCCGACGGCATAGCCGAACACCAGCTCCAGCGCCTTTTCCACCGGAATGTCGCGCCCGCCCTTGCCCAGCGCGACCACCATTTCGATCTCGTGCTGGTAGTCGTTGGTCTTGACCGGATACGGCACCTCGCTGTCGGTCGGCACGATGGTGTCGGTCGGCTTCATGAAGAAAAACGGCGGTTCGCGGTTCGGATCGTGGCCCATTTCGCGCGCGTGCGCGGCGTAGTTGCGGCCGACGCAATAGATGCGGCGCACCGGGAATGGATCGCCGCCGACGACCGGGACGGTAGTGATGGCGGGAACGGGTATGGCGTAAGTCATGGCGAAAACTCCGGCTATAAATGTTCTAGGGCCATGGGAGTGTAAAAGAAAACGCCGCGCCATGCTGGCGGCAGGCGGCGAAATCCGACATGAGGGGGGGTTTTTTGTGTAGCATCGTGAAACTTAACGCTTACTTAATGTTGTATCACGAATCGCCAACCAGACTTGAAGCTTATGCGGCCATCACCTCAGAATCCAGCCATCGCAGCACAAATTCAGCAAGCCGTCGTCCTGCAGCAACGCGGCGACTATGACAAGGCCGAAGCCTTGTACAAGAAAGTCCTGGCCAAAGCGCCCCGACATTTCCAGGCGCTCTACCTGATGGGCATGCTGGAGTTGCATCGCGAAAATCCGGCCGGCGCCATCGAATGGATCGATCAGGCGCTCAAGATCAACCCGGCCCACGCCGATGCGCAATTCGACCGCGCCACCGCGCTGGAAGACCTGGAACGCTACACCGAAGCCCTGCGCAGCTACGACCTGGTGCTGGCGCTGCAATCCGATTTCACCGAAGCACTGTACCGCCGCGGCAATGTGCTGCGCGCGACGAAGCGCCACATGGAAGCGCTGGATTGTTACAAGCGCGTGCTGGCCGTCCAACCCGACCATGCCCAGGCCTGGCTCAAGCAGGGCAACTCGCTCAACGACCTGGGCCGTCTGCGCGAAGCGCTTACCTGCTACGAAAAAGCCGTGGAAGTCTCGCCGGAATATCCGGAAGCGCTGTTCAACCTGGCCAATACGCTCAAGGAATTCGACCGCATCGACGAAGCCATGGCGACCTACGACAAGGTGCTGGAAATCGAACCGGACTTCGCCGAAGCGATCGCCAACCGCGCCTATCTGCTGGCCGGCAAAAACCGACTGGAAGAAGCGCTCGCCGGCTACGACCGCGCCATCGAGCTGCTGCCGGACTATCCCGACATGGCCTACAACCGCGCCGTCACGCTGGAAGAGCTGCAACGCTACGATGAAGCCATCGCCGGCTACGCCAAGGTGCCCGCCAACGATCCCAACTTTCAGTCGGCACGCTGGAACACGGCGCTATGCAATCTGAAGCTGGGCAATCTGGAAGCCGGCTGGCGCCAGTACGAGCAGCGCTGGCAAACCGAACAAATGCGCAAGACCCTGCGCTACTTCACTCAACCGCTGTGGCTCGGCCAGGAAGCACTGCTCGGCAAAACGATCCTGCTGCACTCGGAACAAGGCTTCGGCGACACCTTGCAGTTCGCCCGCTATGCTCCCCTGCTGGCCGACCGCGGCGCGCGCGTCATCCTGCAGGTCCAGCCGGCGCTCAAGACCTTGATGGCAAACGTCAGAGGCGTCGGCGCCGTGCTGGCGACCGGCGAGCAACTGCCGCCGTTCGACCTGCATTGCCCGCTGATGAGCCTGCCGCTGGCCTGCGAGACGTTTGCGCTCAACGACATCCCCGGCGCGAATTACCTGCAACAAGATCCGGCCAAATCCGCAAGCTGGAAAGTGCGCCTCGGCGAAAAACGCAAGCCGCGCGTCGGCCTCGTCTGGTCCGGCAGCAACCCGCGCGTCAACAGCCCGGCGACCAAACGACTCGACGCCGCGCGTTCGATCCCGTTCAGTGCGCTGTCGCCGCTGCTGCAAAACGACCAGATAGAATTCTTTGCCGTGCAACCGCAGAACAGCACCCTGACTTCCCTGAGCTTCAACCTCGGCGGCCAATCATCGGGACTCAACATCGGTGGTCCGCGTCTCGTCGACTACACGCGCGACCTGCGCGATTTCTCCGATACGGCGGCATTGATCGACAATCTCGATCTGGTGATTTCGGTCGATACCGCCGTCGCCCATCTGGCAGGATCGCTCGGCAAGCCGGTCTGGCTGCTCAATCGCTACAACACCGACTGGCGCTGGCTGCTGGGCCGCAACGACTCGCCGTGGTATCCGAGCATGCGGATCTTCCGCCAGGACCAACCCGGCGACTGGAACAAGGTCATCGAAGACGTCCGTACGGAACTGCAGCAGCAAACGCAGCGCTGAGCGCGGATCGCGCTCTTACAACAAGAAAGCCCGGCAACCGCGCCGGGCTTTCTTGTTCCTGCAACGCGCCTCGGCGTCATCCGCCAAATCGCACTTCCGGAATACCTTTCACGCCATCCAGCACGACAGCGAACAATCCCCCCGACAACGGCTCGCGCTCACGCCGTGCTGCGTCCATGCCTTCATGCGCCGTCGTCACGTACAAAGTATCCAACGCAGGACCACCGAACGTCGGACAACTCGGCTGCGATACCGGCACCGCGATGATTCTGTCGACCAGCCCATCGGGTGCATAACGCACCACGCGCGCACCGCCCCACTGCGCATTCCAGAGATATCCGCGGCTGTCGATGGCGGAACCGTCAGGGCTGCCCTGCTCGCTGCTCAGGTCAACGAACAAACGCTGCCCGCTGATTGCACCGGTCGCGACATCGTAGTCGCAACACATGATCTTGCCCTGCATCGTGTCGCAGTAATACATGCGCGCGCCATCGGGACTGAAGCACACGCTGTTGGGAATGGCCACGCCCGGCAGCGGCAAACGCTCCAGGCTGAGATCGGCGTTGAGGCGATAGTAGCTGCCGATCGGCGCGCGCCCCTTGTCTTCGTTCAGGGTGCCGAACACGAAGCGACCCTGGCGATCGCAACGGCCGTCGTTCAGGCGCGTGGTCGGCAGCTCGTCTTCGATGCGGCAGATCGGCGTGACGGCCTGCGTGTCGAGATCGAAAAACGCCAGCCGCGAAGCCAGCCCGATCAGCAGGCGATTGGTTTGCGCCGTCAGCGCAAAAACCGACAGCCGCTCCGGCATGGCCCAGCTGCGCACGGCGCCATCGGCAGGACGATAGTTCCACAATACCGCGGCCTGGATATCCGTCCAGAACACCGACTGCGTGCGATCGCACCAGATCGCGCATTCGCCGAGCTCACATTTTCCATCAACGATCAGGCTTGCTTGCATGGGACATCGTCTCCGTCTTTACTTTTAAGAACACTCTGGTGAATTAACTTTAAACGAAAAAAGGCAAGCCGTGGCTTGCCCTCTTTCCTTGCTGCGTTTTACTACGCTCTGCTGCACGTTATGACCGGATCCTCATACGATCAGAACGAGTGAGCGATACCGAAGTAGCCGCCGGTCTGGCTTTGACCCGCCAGTGGCGCACCGGCTTCGTCGGCTTCCAGCGAGAAGGTGCCGTTGCCGCTGTTGCGTACCGTGCCGGCGCCGACGTACAGCAAGGTGCGCTTGGACAGGTTGTAGTTCAGGCCGACCATGAACAGGTTGGCCGAACCGCCGTTCTTGTTGGCATTGACGTGGAAGGCTGAACCGATCAGCGTCAGCGCAGGCGAAACCTCGTAGTTGGCGCCGATCCAGTAATGATTGACCTTGTCCGTCGAACCAGCTGCCACATCCGGCGCTTTCAGGTTTTCATAACCCAGGTACATCTTCAGTTTGTCGATGGTGTACGTACCGCCCAGGATCAGCTCCTTGGAGGAGTCATAGATATTGCCCGGGACCGTGGCGCCGGCCGAGTTCGTCGTCACGCTGCCGTACTTGCCGTTGGCGTCGCGCACCAGATCGTAGATCGCGCGCAGTTCCAGACCTTGATTCTGATAGACCAGCGACACGCCATCCTTGCGGCCCTTGGTCGTCGAACCGGCCTGCTCGCCCAGGCTGGTCTGGAAGGTAGCGTTGAAACCGCCCCAGGTTGGCGTCTGGTATTCGATCACGTTATTGGCGCCGCCCCAGTTGCGACCGTGCACCAGATTGGCCGTGCCGATCCATTGCTGGCCGGTCGGATCGAGGAACCAGACGTCATTGTCGATGAACAGGTTCTTGCCGACCTTGACCGAACCGGCGCTGCCGTTCAAGCCGACATACGAACGGCGATTGAACAGCGCGGTGCCGTTGGTCGCGCCTTTGGTCGCGCCGAAACCCGACTCCAGCAGGAAGAAGCTGTTGAGACCGCCGCCCAGATCTTCCTTGCCCTTGAAGCCGATCATGCTGGTGCCCCACTGATTGCTGGCAGCGCGCACTTGTGTGCCGGTGGCGCCGTTGGCCTGGTGCACGTTGGTCTGGACGTCAACGCCGGCGACGACGCGACCGTAAATGGTGACGCTGTCTTCCGCCTGCGCGGATGCCAGGCATGCGCCGAACAACGAGGCCGTGCCCAAGGCCTTGAGAATGGTTTTGGTTGAGATGGACTGAGTCATCTGAGGTCTCCGTAGATCTTTGTAGTTTTAACAGGATGCAGTCGATTGCCGCACCCGCACTTTTTTGCATTTTTACTTTTCTTACGTCACATCAAATCGGCGCGCAAAAAATCTCCTCGAGACCGGTTTCGATAACCGTTCGATACGCTCCGTTTCAACGTGAAAATCACAACGCGAATACCTTGTGATGGCCTAGATACTAAGGATTCACGACATATATTTCTAATGAATTATTTGCCTAAGCCGATACTTGATTTGATATCATCGAAAGATATAAAAAAAGGTGGAGACAAATGAAGAACAGCGACCCGAACTGGTTTCTGCGTGCGCGTCTGAAAACACGGCAACTCTTGCTGTTGATCGCGCTGGATGACGAACGAAATATCCATCGCGCAGCCAACGAACTCAACATGACGCAACCAGCAGCGTCCAAGCAGCTCAAGGATCTGGAAGACACGCTCGGCGTCACGCTGTTCGATCGCCTGCCGCGCGGCATGCGCCCGACCATCTACGGCGAAGCCATGATCCGCCACTCGCGCATGGCCCTCACCAGCCTGTCGAAAGCGCATGAAGACATCGTCGCGCTGAAGTCCGGCCTGTCCGGCCAGGTCGACGTCGGCGTCATCCTGTCGCCGGGCATGTCGCTGATTCCCGCCGCCATTGCGCGCGTCAAGGAACACTCGCCGATGTTGCGCATCGGCGTCGAAGTCGAAAGCAGCAACATCCTGCTGGCGCGCCTGTTGCGCGGCGACCTGGATTTCCTGGTGGCGCGCATCCTCGACGAAGAAGTCAGCCACAACCTGCACTACGAAGAATTGTCCGACGAGCCGATCTGCGCCGTCGCCCGCGTCGGCCACCCGCTCCACGAGCACAAGAACCTGACCTTGAACGACATCGTCGACGACCCGTGGATCATGGCGCCCAAGGGCAGCATCCTGCGCAGCCGCGTCGACCTGATGTTCCGCAAGAGCGGCCTGACGCCTCCGGCCAACGTGGTCGACACCACCGCCATCCTGACCATCACCAGCCTGCTGCAGCAGACCGATTTCCTGTACGCCATGCCGACCGAAGTCGCGCGCTATTACACCCAGGCGCGCCTGATGGACATCCTGCCGATCGAGTTGCCGTGCAAGATGGACGGTTTCGGCATCATCACCCGCCGCGAACATTTGCTGTCGCCGGGCGCGGTGATCTTGCAACAAGCGATCAGGGATGTGGCGAAAACGATTTACTGACTGATTGCGAAAATCACAGCCATGAAAAAAGCGAGACGGAAGTCTCGCTTTTTGTTTTCAATATCGTAACCGTTATTCATGCAGCAACATCGTCCGGCGAATGCTCCCTGAGCCAGTCGGTCAATGCCGCGTCTACACGTGTTTGCCAGCCTGGTCCGGTGGCGCGGAATTTGTCGACGACATCAGGCGACAGGCGGATCGTGATGCGTTCTTTCGTCGTCTCTGCGATCGGGCGACCGCGCGGTTTCAATTTCGCCTTCAACGATGCCGTCAGTGCCGACACTTTTTTCATGCCGGCAACGTCGCTCTTACCCAGCGAACGGACTTCGCCGTCCTTGCCGGTCAATGGCTTATTGCGATTCATAGTGTTTTACCTCCCTTGAGTTTGCCTTGCGGAAACTGATCACACGAATACCACTCTCAGTTTCAACGAAACACAGCACATGCAGACGATCTTCGAGACGGCCGATGGCGACAATACGGGTTTCTCCGTATTCGTGGCGATCATCAACGGCATACAACGCGGTTTCGAAATCGAAGTCTGCAACGCGGTCGAATGACAATCTGCGTTCTTCAATGTTGCGATTATTCTTGTCGGCGTCGTACGTGATCTCCATCTATTTATTGTATGCACAAAAAATAAAACCGTCAATTCATTTATTGTATGCACAATAAATGAATGACGGTCTCATTTGAAACAATGCAGCTGCACCGCTAACGGTGCTTAGTCATCAGCTTACGCCCAGCCGGCGTCGACGATAAACTCCTGCGCTGTACACATGACACTTTCATCCGATGCCAGGAACAGCACCATCCGCGCCAGATGCCACGGCAGCAATTCGCCCTGCAGACACTGATTGCGCTTGATGTCTTCCTTGCCCTTTTCATCCAGCCACAACTCGATCTGGCGCTCCGTCATGACCCAGCCCGGCGTCACGGTGTTGACGCGGATGTTGTGCGCGCCGAGGTCGCGCGCCAGGCCGCGCGTCAGACCCAGCACCGACGACTTGGCCGTGGTGTAGACCGGGAAACCGCCGCTGGAAGTATGCCAGCTGATCGAGCTGAAGTTGATGATGGAACCGGCCTTCTTCCTGATCATGCCCGGCGCGACGGCCTGCACGGCGAAGAACGAGGGACGCTGATTGATGGCGATGCGGTTGTCCCAGTATTCCTGCGTCACGTCTTCCAGCTTGTGGCGCTCATCGTTGGCGGCGTTGTTCACCAGCACGTCGAAGTCGCCGAGCTGCGCGGCCAGGTCCTTGATGGTGTTTTGCAGCGACGCGATGTCGCGCAAGTCGCAATAGCGGAACGACGGCGCGGTGAAACCGGCGTCGGCGATCTTCTTGCACAGCGCTTCGCTGGCGTCCTTGGCGATGTCGACAAAAGCGACGACGGCGCCCTGTTCAGCCAGGGCGCCGACAATGGCCGCGCCGATGCCCGTGCCGCCGCCGGTGACGAACACGCGCTTGTCCTTGAGGCTGGGATAACTCGCCAGTTGGTATGTTGCAGACATGATTTCTCCAGAATGAGATGTTGCTCAGAGCACGTTGACCTGCGGATGCGGCACGTCGTCCAGGCTCAGGCGATTGCGCAGCGCCGGGCCGAAGGCGGCGACGTCGATTTCAAACGTCTCGCCCGGCGCGACGGTGATGTTGTCCGAACAGCTCAGCGTCGCCGTGCCGAAGAAGTGGATGTGCACATCGCCGGGACGGCGGAACAGCGGATACTTGAAGTGATGGTACTCAAGATTGGCGACCGTGTGCGACATGTTGTCTTCACCGCTGAGGAAGGGCTTCTCCCAGCGGACCTTGCCGTCTTGCGCGCGGATGCGCGACATGCCCTGCACGTGCGCAGGCAGCTCGCCCACCAACAACGCCGGACCGACCGAACAGACACGCAATTTGGAGTGCGCCAGGAACAGGTAGTTCTGGCGTTCCGTCACGTGGTCCGAAAATTCATTGCCGATCGCGAAACCGAGGCGATACGGCTGGCCGTTGTCGCCGATGATGTAGAGCCCTGCGATCTCCGGCTCTTCGCCACCGTCGAGCGCGAAGTGCGGCATCGCCAGCGCTTCTTCCGCCGCGCGCACGATGGAACCGTCGCCCTTGTAGAACCATTCCGGCTGCACGCCGATCTTGCCGGCCGCAGGCTTGCCGCCTTCCAGGCCCATGCGGAACATCTTCATGCTGTCGGTCAGGTTGTCGGCGGCGCCGTCCAGTTTCTTGTGCATGGCGTCGCGACCGTCGGCGCTGCCCAGATGGGTCAGGCCGGTGCCGGTGACGTAGCAGTGCGCCGTGTCTTCATGGTCCAGCGGCGCCAGCAGGCGGCCGCTTTCCGCGACGGGAGCGTAGTCGACCACCGTCGAGCCGAGCGCCGCGGTGGCGAACTCCTGCAGGGAACTCTTCTTTGCAATGGCGGCGCGCGCCAGAGCATAGGTGCTGCGATAGCCGTCGACGACGCGGATCTTCTTGCCGTCGTCTTCGAGAACGCCGACCTGGCGGCTGCCGTCGGCTTGTTTGAATTGCACCAGCAACATAGCTTGTTACTCCTTAATGGGAATGCTTGGGAACGGCTGCGCCGCGGCAACCAACCAGGAAATCGAAATCGCAGCCTTCGTCAGCTTGTAACACGCGGTCGATGTACAGCGACTGATAGCCGCCCTGCATTGCCGGTTTGACTTGCGCCAGCTTCTCGGCGCGCGCGGTCTGGCGCTGCGCCATTTCTGCATCGCTGATGTCCAGATGCAGACGGCCTGCGGCGCAATCCATCTCGATCCAGTCGCCGTCCTGCACGATGCCCAGCGGACCGCCGGCAGCGGCTTCCGGCGCCACGTGCAACACCACGGTGCCGTAGGCGGTGCCGCTCATGCGCGCATCGGAAATGCGCACCATGTCCTTGACGCCTTGCGCCAGCAGCTTGGGCGGCAGCCCCATGTTGCCGACTTCGGCCATGCCGGGATACCCCTTGGGGCCGCAGTTCTTCATGACCAGCACCGAGCTGGCATCGACGTCCAGATCGGGATCGTTGATGCGTTCCTTGTAGTGCGCAAAGTCTTCGAACACGACGGCCTTGCCGCGATGCTTCATCAGTTCCGGTGAAGCGGCAGACGGTTTCAACACCGCGCCGCGCGGCGACAGATTGCCGCGCAGGATGCAGATGCCGCCGTCGTCGATCAGCGGATTGTCGAGCCGGCGCACGACTTCATCGTTGTAGATCGGCGCGTCCCGGTTGTTTTCCCACAGCGTCTTGCCGTTGACGGTCAGCGCGTTCTTGTGCGGGATCAGATCGGCCTCGCCGAGACGGCGCAGTACCGCAGGCAAGCCGCCGGCATAATAAAACTCTTCCATCAGGAAGCGCCCCGAAGGCTGCAAGTCGACGATGGTGGGCGTGCCGCGGCCGACGCGGGTCCAGTCTTCCAGTTCCAGATCGACGCCGATGCGACCGGCGATTGCCTTCAGATGGATGACCGCGTTGGTCGATCCGCCGATGGCGGCATTCACGCGAATGGCGTTTTCAAACGCTTCGCGCGTCAGGATCTTGGACAAGGTCAGGCCTTCCCACACCATGTCGACGATGCGCATGCCGGACATGTGGGCGAGCACATAGCGGCGCGAGTCGACGGCGGGAATCGCCGCGTTGTGCGGCAAGGATGTACCCAGCGCTTCGGCCATGCAAGCCATGGTCGAGGCGGTGCCCATGGTGTTGCAGGTGCCGGCCGAGCGCGACATGCCGGCTTCAGCCGCCATGAATTCGTGGATGGAAATCTTGCCCGCCTTGACCTGCTCGCTCAGTTGCCAGACCACCGTGCCGGAGCCGATGTCCTTGCCCTCGTGCTTGCCGTTCAGCATCGGGCCGCCGGTGACGACGATCGCCGGCACGTCGCAACTGGCCGCGCCCATCAGCAGCGCCGGCGTGGTCTTGTCGCAGCCGACCAGCAACACCACCGCATCGAGCGGATTGCCGCGTATCGATTCTTCGACGTCCATGCTGGCGAGGTTGCGCGTGAGCATGGCGGTCGGACGCAGGTTGGACTCGCCGTTGGAAAACACCGGAAACTCCACCGGGAAACCGCCGGCCTCGATGATGCCGCGCTTGACGTGTTCGGCGATCTTGCGGAAGTGCGCATTGCACGGCGTCAGTTCGGACCAGGTGTTGCAGATGCCGATGACCGGCTTGCCTTGGAACTCGTGATCGGGAATGCCTTGATTCTTCATCCAGCTGCGATACATGAAGCCGTTCTTGTCGGCCGTACCGAACCAGGCTGCCGAACGCAGCGTACGCTTCTTGTCGATAGTCATTTACTCATCCATTGGAATAGTGCGATCGCCACCTCCCGACGTGGCGACGCTGAAAAAAACGGCTGCAAACATATGTTCTTGCAGCCACCCCCTCTAGCAGAATTCTTGTTATTTATTTTTGTTGTAGACGTCGAAGAACACGGCCGCCAGCAACACCAGGCCCTTGATCACCTGCTGGTAATCGATGCCGATACCCATGATGGACATGCCGTTGTTCATGACGCCCATGACGAAGGCGCCGATGACCGCGCCCATCACCTTGCCGACGCCGCCCGATGCCGATGCGCCGCCGATGAAACAGGCCGCGATCACGTCCAGCTCAAAGCCGGTGCCGGCTTTCGGCGTCGCCGTATTCAGGCGCGCGGCGAAGATCAGGCCGGCCAGCGCCGCCAGCATGCCCATGTTGACGAAGGTGTAGAAGCTCACGCGCTCGGTCTTGATGCCGGACAGCTTGGCGGCTTTTTCATTGCCGCCGACGGCGTACACGCGACGGCCGATGGTGGTGCGGTTGGTGACGAAGGTGTAGATCACCATCAGTGCGAACATGATGATCAGCACGTTCGGCATACCCTTGTAGGACGCCATCAGGTAGCTGAAGGCGATGATCGCCGCCGCGAACAGGATATTCTTCAGCAGGAAGAACACGGCCGGTTCTTCTTCCATGCCATGCTTGACCTGCTTGCTGCGACCGTGGACTTTCACCGCCAACAGGATTGCTGCCGCCGCCACGCCGACCAGCAGCGAAGTCAGGCGCACGCTGCCGGTATCGGCAAAGAATTCAGGAATGAAACCCGAGCTCAGCAACTGGAAGCCGCGCGGGAACGGACCGACCGACTGGCCTTCCAGCAACGCCAGCGTCAGTCCCTTGAACACCAGCATGCCGGCCAGCGTGACGATGAAGGACGGGATGCGGAAGAACGCCACCCAGTAACCTTGCGCCGCGCCGATGGCCGCACCGGCGATCAGGCAGATGATGGTGGTGAGGATGAAGTTCATCTCATAATTGACCATCAGCACCGCCGCCAGCGCGCCGATGAAACCGACCACCGAGCCCACCGACAAGTCGATGTGGCCGGCCACGATCACCATCAGCATGCCCAGCGCCATGATCACCACGTAGCTGTTCTGCAGCACCAGGTTGGTCAGGTTGAGCGGCTGCATCAGCGTGCCGTCGGTCATGACCTGGAAGAAGGCCATGATGGCGACCAGCGACAGCAGCATGCCGTATTCGCGCATGTTGTTCTTGAGAAAACCAACGTATTCCTTCTTCACTTCAGGAATCGTTTCCAATGCGGGCTTCTTGCTCATTTCAGTGTTCTCCATTCTTCACGTTCCTCTCGTTTCTTACGATGGCACGCATGATTTTTTCTTGCGATGCTTCCACGGCGTCGAACTGGCCGACGAACTGCCCTTCGTTCATGACATAGATCCGGTCGCACATGCCCAGCAGTTCCGGCATTTCCGACGAGATCATGATGATGCACTTGCCTTCCGCGGCCAGCTGGTTGATCAGCGTGTAGATCTCGAACTTGGCGCCGACGTCGATGCCGCGCGTCGGTTCGTCCAGGATCAATACTTCCGGATTGGAGAACAGCCATTTGCTGAGCACCACCTTTTGCTGATTGCCGCCGGACAGATTGACCACGCGCTGCAGCACGCTGGAACAGCGGATGCGCATCTTGCTGCGGAAATCGTCCGCCACTTTGAACTCGCGCGCCTCGTCGATCACCGACTTGTCGGAAACCGCACCGAGGTTCGCCAGCGAGATGTTCTTCTTGATGTCTTCATCCAGCACCAGGCCGTCGCCCTTGCGGTCTTCGGTCACGTAGGCGATGCCGTGGTTGATGGCTTTCTGGATCGTGCCGACGTCGATCTTCTTGCCGTGCAGATGGACTTCGCCGCTGATCTTGGCGCCGTAAGCACGGCCGAAGATGCTCTTGGCCAGTTCGGTGCGACCGGCGCCCATCAGGCCGGCGATGCCGACGATCTCACCCTTGCGCACGTTGAAGTCGATGTCCTTGATCACCACGCGTTCGGGATGAATCGGATGATGCACGCGCCACTGCTTGACCTCGAAAATGGTCTCGCCGATCTGCGGCTCGCGCTTGGGGTAGCGGTCCGCCATCTCGCGGCCGACCATGTTCTGGATGATGCGGTCTTCGCTGATGGCTTCCTTGCGGCAATCGAAGGTATCGACCGTGGCGCCGTCGCGCAGCACGGTGATGGAATCGGCGACCTTCGAAATTTCGTTGAGCTTGTGCGAAATCAGGATCGACGAAATACCCTGCGCCTTCAGTTCCAGCAGCAGTTCGAGCAAGGCGTCGCTGTCGCTTTCGTTGAGGCTGGCGGTGGGCTCGTCGAGGATCAGCAGCTTGACCTCTTTCGACAAGGCCTTGGCGATCTCGATCAGTTGCTGCTTGCCGACGCCGAGGTTGGTGATCAGCGTCGACGGCGGATCCTTGAGGCCGACCTTGGCCAGCAGCTCCTTGGCTTTGGCGTAAGACACTTCCCAGTCGATCACGCCGCCGCTGGCTTGTTCGTTGCCGAGAAACAGGTTTTCGGTGATCGACAGCAGCGGCACCAAGGCCAGCTCCTGATGGATGATGATGATGCCGACGCTTTCGCTGTCGACGATATCCTTGAATTCGCGGGTCTGCCCCTGATAGACGATGTCGCCGGAATAGGTGCCGTGCGGATAAACGCCGCTGAGGACTTTCATCAGGGTGGATTTGCCGGCGCCGTTCTCGCCGACCACGGCGTGGATTTCGCCGGTGCGCACTGCCAGGTTGACGTTGTTGAGCGCCTTGACACCCGGGAATGTCTTTTCAATTCCGCGCATTTCCAGAATTGTACTCATGTGTTCTGACCTCTTCTTCTGCTCCGGCCTGCCGTTGTGATGGGATGCCACGGGCCGTTTTTCCCGGTCGTATCTGCCGTCAAAAATCTGCCGTCAAAAAATGGCGGCGATGCCGTCTCCGGAAACACCAACCCCGCGCGCGCGGCGCGGGGCTGCTTTTTTGTCCGGCCGACATGCGCCTACCGGACCACACTCACTTAGCCGAACAAGCGAATTACTTCACTTGCGCTTCGGTGTAGTAGCCGCTGCCGACCAGCACTTCTTTCCAGTTGCTGACGTCGACGCTGACCGGCTTCAACAGGTAGGAAGGCACGACCTTGACGCCATTGTTATAGGTCTTGGTGTCGTTGATGGTTGGCGCTTTGCCCGACAATACGGCGTCCACCATGGAAACGGTGACCTTGGCCAGTTCACGCGTGTCCTTGAAGATGGTCGAACGTTGTTCGCCGCGGATGATGGACTTGACCGAAGGCACTTCCGCATCCTGGCCGGTCACGACCGGCATCGGCAGCTTCGGCGTACCGTAGCCGACGCCCTTGAGCGAAGAGATGATGCCGATGCTGATGCCGTCATACGGCGACAGCACTGCGTCGACGTGGGCATTGCCGTAATAGGCGCTCAGCAGGTTGTCCATGCGGGCTTGCGCAGTCGCGCCGTCCCAACGCAGGGTCGCCACCTTGTCCATGCCCATTTGCTTGCTGCGCACGACCAGCTTGCCCTTGTCGATGTATGGCTTGAGCACCGACATGGCGCCGTTGTAGAAGAAGAAGGCGTTGTTGTCGTCAGCCGAACCGCCGAACAGTTCGATGTTGAACGGGCCCTTGCCTGCCTTCAGGTCCAGCGCCTTTTCAATGTACGAAGCCTGCAGCACGCCGACCTGGTAGTTATCGAAAGTCGCGTAGTAGTCGACGTTCTTGGAGTTGCGGATCAGGCGGTCATACGCGATGACCTTGATGCCCTTGTCGGCGGCTTTTTGCAGCACGTCGGACAGCGTGGTGCCGTCAATTGCCGCGATGACCAGCACTTTGACGCCCTTGGTCACCATGTTCTCGATCTGCGCCAGCTGATTCGGGATGTCGTCTTCCGCATATTGCAGGTCGGTCTGGTAGCCCTTTTCCTTGAATACCTTGACCATGTTGTTGCCGTCGGCGATCCAGCGCGCCGACGATTTGGTCGGCATGGAAATCCCGATCAGGCCCTTGGTCTGGGCGCTGACTTGCGCGCTCACAGCCATCAGACCCATGCTCAGGCCGAGTGTCAGCCCGGCCAATACCGATTTGAGTTTCATGCTTCTTGTCTCCTAAGTTGTTTGTTGTTTTACTGGCAATGCAAAACATGCGGGGAAGGCTTAATGTTCTGCAAGGCCTCTACGATAACCACTAGAGCAATACATTTCTAATGATTTTTTTCATGAAACCAATATTGTTTTCAACATCACTTTTTGCGCAAATGCCCTAACTCGCGTCTGCAGCGTTTTTCTTCTACGCTGCCTGCGCGGCCGGCTTGACGGAACCGCCGCCGGCATTCGCATCTGAAGCCCTGGCCGCGCCCAGCGACATCAACCTTTGCGCCAGGCAGAACACGAACAGCAGCACGCCGATCACGATCTTGGTCCACCACGAGCTGAGCGTGCCGTCAAAGGCGATCAAGGTCTGGATCACGCCCAGGATCAGCACCCCGGTCAGCGTCCCGGCCACATAACCGTAGCCGCCGGTGAGCAAGGTGCCGCCGATCACCACCGCGGCGATGGCATCCAGCTCCGTGCCCTGCGCATGCAAGCCGTAACCGGACAACATATAGAAAGAGAACAATACACCCGCCAGCGCCGCGCAGAAACCGCTGAATGCGTAAATCGCTATCTTGGTGCGGCCGACCGGCAAACCCATCAGCAAGGCCGAATGCTCGTTGCCGCCGATGGCGTAGACGGCGCGGCCGAAACGCGTGTAATGCGCCAGATAGATCGCCAGCGCCAGCATCAGCACCGCAATCGCCACGCTGGGCGAGACGAAGGCGTCGCCGAACCCCAACTCCAGCCGCGTCTGCGACATCGCCACATACAAGGGATCGTCGATAGTGATGGAATTGATGCTGATCAGATAACACAGCCCGCGCGCCAGGAACATCCCGGCCAGCGTGACGATGAAGGGCTGCAGCTTGAAGAAATGGATCAGCATGCCCATCGCCGCGCCGAACAGGCCGCCCAGCGCCAGGACGCAGACGATCACCAGCAGCGGATGCCAGTGCCACGACTGCAGCAGCCAGGCCGAAATCATCGTGGTCAGGGCCAGCACCGAACCGACCGACAGATCGATGCCGCCGGACAGGATGACGAAGGTCATGCCGATGCCGATCACCAGCAGGAAGGCGTTGTCGATCAGCAGGTTCAACACCACCTGTACCGAAAAGAAACCGTCGTAGGCGACCGAGCCCATCGCGAACAACACCACCAGCAAGGCGACGGTGATCAGCGAGGTGAAGTACGGCGTCGCCAGCAGGCTACGGAAAGAAAAAGAAGCGCTTTTCATCATTTCACCGACTTGCTTGCAAAAGAGGGAAAACGCAGGCGGCGAAACTCCGGCGACTGCGACAGGCATACCAGGAACACCACCACCGACTTGACCACCATATTGACTTCCGGCGGCACGCCCAATGAGTAGATGGTGTAAGTCAGCGCCTGGATGATCAGTGCGCCGATCACGCTGCCGACCAGGCTGAACTTGCCGCCCGCCAGCGAGGTGCCGCCCAGCGTCACGGCCAGGATGGCGTCCAGTTCCAGCAGCAGACCGGCATTGTTGGCGTCGGCGCTCTTGATGTTGGCGCTGATCATCAGCCCCGCCATGCCGGCGCAGGCACTGCAAAAGATGTAGACGAAAAAGATCAGCGCCGCCGTGCGGATGCCCGCCAGGCGCGACGCCACGGGGTTGATGCCGACCGACTGGATGAACAGCCCCAGCGCCGTCTTGCGCATCAGCAGCGCCAGCACGATGAACATGCCGGCCACGATGAACAGCGAAAACGGCAACCCGAACAGATAGCCGCTGCCGAGATAGAAGAACGGCTTGTAGTACACCGTGATGATCTGGCCGTCCGTCATCAGCTGCGCCAGGCCGCGCCCGGCCACCATCAGGATCAGCGTCGCGATGATGGGCTGCAGACCCAGCGTCGCCACCAGCAGGCCGTTCCACGCGCCGCACAGGATCGCCGCCCCCATGGCGGCGGCAATCGCCCAGCCCATGGGAATATTGCTGGCATATTCCTGCACGCCGTTGTGCATCACCATGGTGCCGCCGATCAGCATCGCCGCGACCGTGCCGGAAATCGCCACCACCGCGCCCACCGAAATATCGATGCCGCGCGTCGCGATCACCAGTGTCATGCCCAGCGCCGCCAGCATCAGCGGCGCCGCGCGGTTGACGATGTCGATCACGCTGCCGTAGAGATGGCCGTCCTTGAACTCGATGCGGAAGAAACCCGGGATCATGAAGAAGTCGATCAGCAGCAGCACCGCCAGCGCTCCCAGCGGACGCGCCAGCGGGTGGCGCAAAGCATGACGCAACCCCGACAGCAGGCCACGCCAGCCGGCGGTATCGTTCTTGTCCTGCCCGGAAACCAGATTTGAATTCATTGATGCACTCACGCTGCTTCTCCCACGCTCTTGCCGACGCTCTCGCCCGCAATCACCTGCAGCACCGACGCATCGTCGAGCTCGCCGCGCAGGTACTCGCCACAACCCTCGCGGTCGCGCAACACCAGCATGCGATCGCTGCAGCGCAGGACTTCGGGAATTTCGGAAGAAATGAAAAGAATCGCCATGCCTTTATGGCACAGCGCCATGACGAAATCCATGATCTCCTGCTTGGCGCGCACGTCGATGCCGCGCGTCGGTTCGTCCAGGATCAGCATGTCGGGATCGGTCGCCAGCCAGCGCGCCAGCAATGCCTTTTGCTGATTGCCGCCGGACAGCGAGCCGATCGGGGTATCGATGTCGGGCGTCTTGATGCCCAGCCATTTGACGTAGTCGGCGGCGATCTGCTGCTGGCGCTTGCGCGGAATCACGTGCAGCAAACCGTTGCGCGCCTGTAGCGCGAGGATGATGTTTTCGCGTACCGACAATTCCAGTATCGCGCCTTCTGTCTTGCGGTCTTCGGAGCAGAAACCGATGCCGGCCGAAATCGCATCGCGCGGCGTCGAGAACTTCAGCGCCTCGCCCTTGATGCTGATGGTGCCGCTGTCCGCCTTGTCGGCGCCGAACAGCAAGCGCGCCGTCTCGGTGCGTCCCGAACCGAGCAAGCCGCACAGGCCGAACACTTCGCCGGCGCGCAAATCCAGGTCCTGCGGCGCGAGCGCGCCCTTGCGGCCGAGTCCGCGCGCTTGCAGGAACACTTCGCCGTCGCCGGCGGCCGGCGTGATGTGGGCGTTGGCAGCCAAGGCATTGCCTGCTGCAGTGGCATCGATCTGCGTGCCGACCATCTTGTTGACGAGGTCGAGGCGCGACAGTTCGCTGGCGGCATACTCGCCTTCGCGCACGCCGTTGCGCAGCACGGTGATGCGATCCGAGATGTCGTAGGTCTGGTCGAGGAAGTGCGTGACGAACAGGATCGCCATGCCTTCGTCGCGCAGGCTGCGCAGGACTTTGAACAGCAACTGCACTTCCGCCTCGTCAAGGCTGGATGTAGGTTCGTCAAGGATCAGCACGCTGGCCGACACGCTCACCGCGCGCGAGATCGCCACCATCTGCTGGATCGCCAAGGGATACGAGGACAGCGGCTTTTGCACGTCGATATGCAAATCGAGCCTGGCCAGCAATTTGGTCGCGCGGCGCTGCATCGTGGTCCAGTCGATGGGACCGAAGCCGCCCCACTTGCGTGGATAGCGGCCGATGAAAACATTCTCGGCCACGGACAAATTCGGGCACAGGTTCACTTCCTGATACACCGTGCTGATGCCGAGCTGCTGCGCATCCAGCGTGGATCCGGGCTGGATCGCGCGGCCCTTGAGCAGGATGCGGCCGCTGTCGGGTGGGTACACGCCGGTCAGCACTTTGATCAGGGTCGACTTGCCGGCGCCGTTTTGTCCCATCAGGGTATGAACTTCGCCGGGATAGAGGCGCAGGCCGACATCGGTCAGGGCCTTGACGCCGGGGAATGCTTTGTGGATGCCGCTCAGTTCCAGCGCCGGTTCGGCGCTACCGGTTACGGCAGACATGGCAACTCCAGACATGGCTGTTCCAGAAAAGAAAAGGCGGCGGGCCCAGAGCCTGAGCCCGCCGCGTAAAGCCTTTTTTAATGAAGGCCCAGGGGGATACTCCAGAGGAGGAGAACAACCGGGAGCGTCGCCGCCCCCGGCGATACGATCAGCACTGATTCAGAGTAGTCCCTGAATCACCGCGGATCAATATTTACGATTAGGAAATTCCTTGGCGGCCACTTCCGCAGGAAATACGCTTTCTTCCGTCGTGATGCGCTTCGGCACTTCCTTGCCTGCCTTCACATCCTTGGCGATCGACATCAATTGCGGTCCGAGCAGCGGGCTGCACTCGACGGTGACGTTGAGCTTGCCGGCCATCATGGCTTCAAACGCGCCCTTCACGCCGTCGATGGAGATCACAAGGATGTCCTTGCCCGGTTTCAGGCCGGCTTCTTCGATGGCCTGGATGGCGCCGATGGCCATGTCGTCGTTATGCGCGTAGAGCACGTTGATCTTCTTGCCGTCGGCCTTGAGGAAAGCTTCCATGACTTCCTTGCCCTTGGCGCGGGTGAAGTCGCCGGTTTGCGAGCGGATGATCTTCAGGTTCGGATTGGCTTTGATCTCTTGTTCGAAGCCTGCCTTGCGGTCGATTGCCGGGGCCGAACCGACGGTGCCTTGCAGTTCGACGATGTTGATGTCGCCGGCCGGCATGGTCTTGGCGCGCTCCAGCAGCCAGCGCGCGGCGCGGCGGCCTTCTTCGACGAAATCGGAACCGATGAAGGTCACGTACAGCGACTTGTCGGTCACGTTGACGGCGCGGTCAGTCAGGATCACCGGGATCTTGGCGGCCTTGGCTTCGCGCAGGACGGTATCCCAGCCCGACTCCACCACCGGCGAGAAGGCGATCACGTCGACCTTTTGCGCGATGAAGGAGCGGATCGCCTTGACCTGGTTCTCCTGCTTTTGCTGCGCATCGGCGAACTTCAGGTTGACGCCGGCCTTCTTGGCGGCATCCTTGATCGAAACGGTATTGGCGGTGCGCCATTCGCTTTCGGCGCCCACTTGCGAAAAGCCCATCGTCAGCGGTTTGTCCGCGGACATGGCGGAGGACATCACGCCCCAGCCCAGCCCCATGCAGATTGCGGCGCCCAATAGTGTTCTGCGTGTCATTTTCATTGCTTGTCTCCGGTATGTTGAATCACGGATCTGCATGACAGATCCACAGTACTGATTCTTTTGTTATGGATTGGTGCGTGCTCTTTGCAGGCCGCCCATTTGTTTTTACGACCTGTTTCCACTTCTTTGCGTATTCGCCAGGACCTTGCATCCTGCGCAATGTGCCGATCAATATTAGGAGCGTGAGAAATATCTATCCAATGAATTTTTAATGCTTTCCGATACCGAAACAGGCATGATGTTTTATCTCACTACATCCGTGACGGAATGCTGAAATCCAGATCATTTTTGATATCGATCTTTATAAATATTTCATTATTCCGCATCGGTAGCCGATGTTAGGATCGGCCCTGTTTTTATTCGGCCTGACAAGGCCCCAAGCGGAGCAGACCGCACAGCATCCGCCCCGATAATCGAGACAAGCAACCGAGACGCCATGACCACATCTCCAGCACCGCAGCGCGGCGGCGCGTCAGCCATTGAGACGCTCACCCTGCAATCCGGGCGGCAGCGCCTGAGCGTCCTGCCGACGCTGGGAGCAAGCGTCGCGGCCTGGGATCTGCAGTGGCGCGGGCAATGGACGCCGCTGTTTCGTCCTTGGGCGGGCAGCAGCGATCTCTATACGACGGCGTGTTTTCCGCTGGTGCCCTGGTCCAACCGCATCAGCGAAGGCGGCTTCATGCACAAGGGCATGCACTATCCGGTGCTGCAAAACCGTGCCGGCGAAAACTACCCGATCCATGGCGACGGCTGGCTGCAGGCATGGCAAGCCGAGGCCTATACCGACAACAGCGTGGTGCTGACGCTGAATTCGGAACAATACGACGGCGATCCCTACACTTATTCCGCGACGCAGACGCTGACCCTGCATGACGACGGACTGGAAATCGACCTGCAAGTCACCAATCGCGGCGCCGATGAACTGCCCTTCGGCCTCGGCCTGCATCCCTACTTTCCGCGCAATGCAGCGACGCGGTTGCAATCGCGCGCCGACGGCGTCTGGCTGTGCGGCGCCGATCCGATTCCGACCGAACATACGCAAGACTTCCCGGCGACCTTCGACTACAACCGGTTGGCGGCCGTGGATTTTCCTTTCGACGGCCCGCTGATCGACAATTGTTTCACCGGCTGGGACGGCGTCTCCCGCATCGACTATCCCGATCGCGGCCTGCGCATCGAGATGCGCATGGAAGACTGCAACGGCTACAGCCTGATGTATCGCCCGCCCGGCCTCGACTATTTTTGCCTGGAACCGATCACGCATCCCATCGATGCCTTCCACATGCCGGGCCGTCCCGGCCTGGTCGACCTGCAACCCGGCGCTTCGATGCGACTGCTCACGCATTTCAAGGTGAACGAACTCTGAACATGACACAAGCAATGCAAACACCTTCATCCACCGGCCTGATCGCGCTCGACTGGGGCACGTCGTCCCTGCGCGCCTATCGTTTCGATAAACAGGGCAAGGTCGTCGACAGACGCGCGCTGCCTTGGGGCATCATGAATCTGCCGCCCGCAGAAAGCGGCGCGGACACTACCATCGACGACAGCGCCGACGCCGGCTTCCGGCGCGCGCTGCAAGCCGCTTGCGGCGACTGGCTGCGCGAGGCTCCCGGCACGCCGCTGATCGCCGCCGGCATGGTCGGCAGCAAACAAGGCTGGCGCGAAGCGCCGTATGTGGACGTGCCGCTGGCCGTCGGCGATATCGGCAAGACGCTGACCACCGTCGACAGCGGCCTCGGCGCGCCGTTGCACATCGTGCCGGGCCTGCTGCAACGCTCGGCCCTGCCCAACGTGATCCGCGGCGAGGAGACGCAGGTCGCCGGCATCATCGACCAGTTGCAAGTCGACGAGTTGCTGATCGGCCTGCCCGGCACGCATTCAAAATGGGTACATGTGCATGCGCGTCGCATCACGCATTTCGACACCTTCATGACCGGCGAAATGTATGCCGCGCTGTCCAACCACACCATCCTCGGCCGCACCATGCAACGCGACGGCGCGCCTGACGATGCGGCCTTCCTGCGCGGCGCAGGCGTGGCGAAAACGGTCGACGGCCGCGCCGGCATGCTGTCGAACATCTTCAGCAGCCGCACGCTGGGCCTGACCGGCGAACTGTCGCCGCGCGCCCAGGCCGATTATTTGTCGGGCCTGCTGATCGGCCACGAAATCGCCGCGCTGCTGGCATTGGCCGATGGCCGGCTGCATGCGCGCGTCGCCCTGATCGGCGACGACATGCTGTGCCGGCGCTATCTCCAGGTGCTGGCGCTGTACGGCGTCACGCAGGTCGAGATCGCTCCCGCGGCCACCGAACACGGTCTGTGGAAACTTGCCCGGCACGCCGGCCTGATTGCCTGACCATCATTGCGTCACCAGGAAAACCGAACCATGCTGAAGAATCTTTTCCAACACGCGCTCAGAGATTGCGGCCTGATCGCCATCCTGCGCGGCGTGCGTCCCGACGAAGTCGAAGCCATCGGCAGCGCCTTATATGAAGCCGGTTTCCGCATCATCGAAGTGCCGCTCAATTCGCCGGAGCCCTTGCAAAGCATCGCCACCCTGCGCCGCACGCTGCCTGCAGATTGCGTCATCGGCGCGGGCACCGTGCTCAGTCCCGAAGCCGTCTTGGAAGTCAGGGAGGCCGGCGGCGAACTGATCGTCATGCCGCACAGCGACGCGCGCGTCATCGCCGCCGCCAAGGAAGCCGGACTGTGCTGCGCGCCGGGCGTGGCGACGGTCACCGAAGCCTTTGCCGCGCTGGCGGCAGGCGCCGACGTGCTGAAGATGTTTCCGGCCGAGCAACTCGGACCGCATGTCGTCAAGGCCTGGCGCGCGGTCATCCCGGCATCGGTGGCATTGCTGCCGGTGGGCGGCATCCTGCCGAGCAGCGTCTCGGTCTTCATCGATGCCGGCGCGTCCGGCTTCGGCCTCGGATCGGCGCTGTACAAGCCGGGCCTGACGGCTGCGGCCGTCGGCGAAAACGCCAAGGCCTTCGTCAGCGCCTGGCAAACCCGCGCGGCAGCCAGCGTGAAGTAAACAGATAACAGCCGCCGCCGCAACAGCCGGAGCCGGCCAAGCATTTAACCAGTCCTGCCATCGATCATGGCAGGACGCTACCCAGAGAAACGGATATCTCTCCGATGAAAATCACCAAACTGACCACCTTTATCGTTCCACCGCGCTGGTGCTTCCTGAAGATCGAAACCGACGAAGGCATCGTCGGCTGGGGCGAACCGGTCGTCGAAGGCCGCGCCCACAGCGTCGCCGCCGCCGTCGAAGAACTTGCCGACTACCTGATCGGCAAGGATCCGCGCCACATCGAAGACCACTGGACCGTCCTCTATCGCGGCGGCTTCTACCGCGGCGGCGCCATCCACATGAGCGCGCTGGCAGGCATCGACCAGGCCTTGTGGGACATCAAGGGCAAGGCGCTCGGCGTTCCGGTCAGCGAATTGCTGGGCGGTCCGGTGCGCGACAGCATCCGCGTGTATTCGTGGATCGGCGGCGATCGCCCGGCCGACACGGCCAAGGCCGCCGAGGATGCGGTGGCGCGCGGCTTCACCGCCGTCAAGATGAACGGCACCGAAGAACTGCAATTCATCGACACCTGGGACAAGATCGAAGCGACGCTGGCCAACGTCGCCGCCGTGCGCGACGCCGTCGGCCCCAACATCGGCATCGGCGTCGACTTCCACGGCCGCGTGCACAAGCCGATGGCCAAGGTCCTGATCAAGGAACTGGAGCCGTACAAGCTGATGTTCATCGAAGAACCGGTGCTCAGCGAAAACTACGAAGCCCTGAAGGAAATCGCCCATCTGACCGCCACGCCGATCGCGCTGGGCGAGCGCCTGTATTCACGCTGGGATTTCAAGCGCATCCTCAGCGAAGGCTATGTCGACATCATCCAGCCCGACGTCTCGCACGCCGGCGGCATCACCGAAACGCGCAAGATCGCCACCATGGCCGAAGCCTACGACGTCGCGCTGGCGCTGCATTGCCCGCTCGGACCGATTGCGCTGGCGGCCTGCCTGCAGGTCGATGCGATTTCGTACAACGCCTTCATCCAGGAGCAAAGCCTGGGCATCCATTACAACGAAAGCAACGACTTGCTCGACTACGTCACCAAGCCGGAAGTATTCAGCTACAAGGATGGCTATGTGACAATTCCGAACGGCCCGGGACTGGGCATCGAGATCAATGAAGAGTATGTGAAGCAGCGCGCGGAAGTGGGGCATCGCTGGCGCAATCCGATCTGGCGACATAAGGACGGCAGCTTCGCAGAGTGGTGAGAAAAACCATTCCCTGATGTAGCACCAACCGCCTTCACGACACTGGGTCCCCCAGCGTGCGCCGGGACGACGGCATTTTTGATTTCTGCGACGCGACGACGCAATCTGAAATCGAAAAAACGTCGTCGTCCTGACGAACGTCAGGACCCAGCGGCGTTCGCCGCACTGAAAAAACGTTTGCCAAGTAAAATAGCGTTTCTCCTCCGCAGCAACTCCACAGGATTCATCATGCATTGGCCCCTCTTCGCCCTCGCCGTTGCCGCCTTCGGCATCGGTACTACAGAATTCGTGATCATGGGGCTGTTGCCTGATGTCGCGCGCGATCTCGGCGTTTCCGCTCCGGCGGCCGGCATGCTGGTGTCCGGCTATGCGCTCGGCGTGGCGGCCGGCGCGCCGGTGCTGGCGATCCTCACCGCAAAATGGCAGCGCAAGCGCGCGCTGGTCGGCCTGATGTGCCTGTTCATTCTCGGCAACGTGCTGTGCGCGATTGCGCCCAACTACAACTTCCTGATGGTGGCGCGCGTGGTGACGGCATTCTGTCACGCTGCATTCTTCGGCATCGGCGCCGTGGTCGCCGCCGAACTGGTGCCGCGCGAGAAGCGCGCGCAAGCCGTGGCGCTGATGTTCACCGGCCTGACCGTCGCCAACATTCTCGGCGTGCCCTTCGGCACCGCACTGGGTCACGCCGCCGGCTGGCGCTCGACCTTCGGCGCGATCACGCTGATCGGCCTGGCCGCCGTCATCATGCTGTGGGTCTGCCTGCCGAAAAAGATCGCCATGCAAGGCGGCAGCATCTTCAAGGAATTCCGCGCCATCGTCCATCCGCAAGTGCAACTGGCGCTGCTGACCAGCACGCTGGCCTCGGTCAGCATGTTCAGCGTGTTGACCTACATCGCTTACATCCTGCTCGACGTCACCGGCTTCACCGCGCACGAAGAAAGCTGGGTGCTGCTGCTGTTCGGCGCCGGCATCACGGTCGGCGGCCTGATCGGCGGACGTCTGGCGGACTGGCGCCTGATGCCGGTGCTCTTTTCGATGTTCGTCTGCATCGCGCTGATCCTGGTCCAGTTTTCGTGGAGCAGCCATTATCAATTGCCGACGCTGATCACCATGTTCATCTGGGGCGCTTTTTCGTTCGCCGTCGTGCCGGCGGCGCAGATCCGCGTGCTGGACAAGGCCAAGGATGCGCCGAACCTGGCGTCGACGCTCAACCAGGGCGCCTTCAATGTAGGGAATGCGACGGGTGCATGGCTGGGCGGCCTGGCGATTTCTGCAGGCTTGCCGCTCACCGATTTGCCGCTGCTGGGCGCAAGCGTATCGGTGCTGGGTTTTCTGACCGTGCTGACCTCGGCGCTGCTGGACCGTCGCGCTGCGAGAGCGCTGGCATAAAACAGCCCTGCCGACGCATCAATGAAAACGCCCCCTGGCAATTTTGCCCGGGGGCGTTTTTCGTCACGCGGCCGGAAACAACAGCGCCATCAATAACGCATCAACGGAGAAAGTGGTTATAGGCCAGCAGAACCACCACCGCACCGATCACCGACAGGATCAAGCCTGCCGGATGGAAGAACGCCCCATCGACAGGCTTGCTGAACAGACGGGCGATCAGGCCGCCGACGACCGAACCGACGATACCCAACACTCCGGTCAGCAAGATGCCGAAATGCTCGCTCCCCGGAACAACAAGGCGAGCAATCGCGCCAACGACAATACCAACGATAAACATCAAAATGTAATGCATGATTTACCTTCGAAAAATAACTAACATGTCGATCGACCCGGGAAAGTCTGCAATCGACGCCTTGCCTGAGAGACATCCTCTGCCTTGCACAGCTCCGCTCCCAAGGACTGGACCAACAACGATGTCCTGACGGCGCGTGTTGACGACGCAGTTGTAAGAGATTGAAATCCATTCTTTTAATCGCGAATTTTCTATTTACTCATCAAAAATAAATGCTTCGTTCAGGAGTCATTCATATTTGAGCACCCTCTCGACAAGTACGGCTATAATTGCCGCGCCATGCGACGCTACCTGATCATTTTCCTGCTGCTGCTCCTGCCGTTCCAGTTCTCCTGGGCGGCGGTCGCGTCGTATTGCCAGCATGAAACTGAAAGCAGCACGCAGCATCTCGGTCACCATGAAGCCGATGCCGGCAGCAAGCAGGACCAGACTCCGGAAAAAAAACTGAGCGAAGGCGACGACGCCGATTGCAGCTTTTGCCATTTTTCCTGCAGCAAGCCGCTGAATCCGCTCGTGACCTGGGCGCCCGCCGCCGCTGACAAAGACCGCTTTACCGTATCAACTCCTGCCCGCTATCTCTCCCACATCGGAGAATCCCCCGAAGAGCCCGACTGGAAACTCACCGCCTGAGAACCTGCTCAAGGTCTTGCTGCGAGACCTTGAACAGGTTCTGCGCCGGCGAGCCGTCTTTCTCTTTACCTCACCACTGCTGAGCGCTCGCCGAATTCCTTCCCTTTAATCGGAGAATTCGATGTACACCCGTTTCTATCCGCTGGGACTGGCGCTTCTGCTCGCCTGTCCTGCCTACACGCATGCGCAGGAGGCGGCAACGCCCCTCACGCTAAGCAACGCCGTCGCGCTCGCGCTCGACAACAACCCTGAACTGTCCTCCGCCCGGCACGAACTCGAAGCGGTTGACGCCGCGGTCCTGCAAGCCGGCGCACGCCCCAATCCCGAACTGTCGACGCTGATGGAAGACACGCGCAAAAGCACGCGCACCACGACCATCCAGCTCAATCAGCCGATCGAACTCGGCGGCAAGCGCGATGCCCGCATCGGCGCCGCCGAACGGTCACGCGACGCCGCCCGTATCGAACTGGCGATCAGGCGCGACGAAATCCGCATCGCCGCTACCTCTGCGTTCTTCGCCGTACTGACGGCACAGGAACGCCGGCGCCTGGCGCAGGAATCCGCCGACCTTGCCCGTAGCGCAGCCGACGCCACCGGCCGCCGCGTCACGGCCGGCAAGATCTCGCCGGTCGAAGAAACTCGGGCGCGCGTTGCCGCTGCTTCTGCACGGCTCGAACTGAGTCAGGCCGACGGTGAACTCGATCTCTCGCGGCGGCGCCTCGCCGCCCTGTGGGGCAACGCCCAGCCGCGCTTCACGCTGGCCGAAGGCAGCGCCGCACAATTGCCGCCGCTGCCGGCCATCGCCGACATCGCGGAACGCAGCGCCGACGCGCCGCAACTGCGGCTGGCCCGGCTCGAGGTCGAACGCCGCCAGGCATTGAGCAAGATCGAAAGCAGCAAGCGCATTCCCGACGCCACGCTGAGCCTGGGCAGGAAACGCGACGAAGAAGCCGGCCGCAGCATGTGGGTGGTCGGCGTATCGATGCCGTTGCCTTTCTTCGACAACAATCGCGGCAACCTGGAAGAAGCCCTGCGCCGCACCGACAAGGCGCGCGACGAACTGGCCGCCGCAGAGACGCGCGTGCGCACCGACATCGCGCAAGCGTATGAAAAGCTGCGCAACGCCCACGCCGAAGTCGCCGTCCTGCACAGCGACATCCTGCCCGGCGCACAGAGCGCCTATGCCGCCGCCGGCAAGGGCTTCGAACTCGGCAAGTTCAATTTCCTGGAAGTGCTCGACGCCCAGCGCACCTTGTTCCAGGCGCGCTCGCAATACCTGCGCGCGATCTCCGATGCCCATCTCGCCTCGGCCGAACTGGAGCGCCTGCTCGGTTCCGCCGGCCCCAACCAATAACCGGACGCCATCATGACCAAGAAACAGAAACTCACCCTCGCCGCCATTGCGGCCATCACTGCGCTGCTGGCCGCGCTGATCCTGCTCGGCGGTTCCGGCAAGGCGGAACAGGCCAATGAAGCCGACACCCACGCCGAAAGCGGGCACGACCATGCCGCAGAAAAGAACGCAAAGGAGGAGCACAAAGAAGATGGACACAAAGAAGATGGACACAAAGAAGATGAACATAAGGAAGACGGACGCAAAGAAGCCGGCCGCCGTGACCATGGCAATGACGATGGCCATGACGAAGAAAACGCCGTCGCCTTCAGCGAATCGCAACTGAAAGCCGCCGGCATCGTCCTCGACACCGCCGCCCCGGGCCGCATCCGCACCAGCCTGCAACTGCCCGGTGAAATCCGCTTCAACCAGGACCGCACTGCGCACGTCGTCCCCAAGGTCAACGGCGTGGTCGAATCGGTCAGCGCCAATCTCGGCCAGCATGTGAAGAAAGGACAAGTGCTCGCCATCGTCAGCAGCAGCACGGTATCCGAGCAACGCAGCGAATTGCTGAACGCGCAGCAGCGCCTCACGCTGGCGCAATCGACGCATGCACGCGAAAAAACCTTGTGGCAGGAAAAAATCTCCGCCGAACAGGATTACCTGCAAGCCGTACAGGCATTGAAGGAAGCCGAAATCGCCGTACGCAACGCGCAACAGAAGCTGGCCGCCATCGGCGCAGGGAGTGCCTCGTCCGGGCTGAACCGCTATGAAATCCGCGCCCCCTTCGACGGCGTCGTGGTCGAAAAGCACCTGGCGCTCGGCGAAGCGGTGAAGGAAGACGCCAACGTCTTCACGATCTCCGACCTGTCCAGCGTCTGGGCCGAAATCACGGTCGCCGCCCGCGACATGAGCGCCGTGCGCGTCGGCGAAAACGTCACCGTCAACGCCACCGCATTCGCCTCCAGCGCGAGCGGCAGGATCGCCTACGTCGGCGCCTTGCTGGGCGAACAAACGCGCACCGCCAAGGCGCACGTCGTGCTGCCCAATCCCGGCAATGCCTGGCGTCCCGGCCTGTTCGTCAACGTTGACGTGCTGGCGCAGGAAACCGAGGTAGCGCTTGCCGTCGCCGTCGATGCCGTGCAATCGGTCGAGCAAAAACAGGTGGTCTTCGTGCGTACACCTGACGGCTTCAGGAAACAGGAAGTCACGCTCGGCCGCAGCGACGGCAAGCGCGTCGAAATCCTCAAGGGCCTCAGCGCAGGCGACGCCTACGCCGCCGCCGGCAGCTTCGTCATCAAGGCAGAACTGGGCAAAGGGAGCGCCGAACATGCGCATTGAATATTTGCTCAATAACGACTGCACCTCCCACTCCGAGCGAGAAGGACACACTCATGTTTGAACGCATCATCCGCTTCGCCATCGAGCATCGATGGCTGGTCATGCTGGCCGTCTTCGGCATGGCCGCCTACGGCGTCTACAGCTACCAGAAGCTGCCCATCGACGCCGTCCCCGACATCACCAACGTACAGGTGCAGATCAATACCTCCGCACCGGGCTATTCGCCGCTGGAGACCGAGCAGCGCATCAGCTTCCCGATCGAGACGGTCATGTCCGGACTGCCCAACCTGGAACAGACGCGCTCGCTGTCGCGCTACGGCCTGTCGCAAGTGACCGTGATCTTCAAAGACGGCACCGATATCTACTTCGCGCGCCAGCTGGTCAACGAACGCATCCAGGAAGCGCGCAGCAAGCTGCCGTCCGGCATCGATCCCGCGATGGGACCGATCTCCACCGGCCTCGGCGAAATCTACCTGTGGACGGTCGAAGCCAAGGACGGCGCGAAGAAAGCCGACGGCACGCCCTATTCACCGGCCGACCTGCGCGAAATCCAGGACTGGATCATCAAGCCGCAACTGCGCAACGTGCCCGGCGTGACCGAGATCAATTCCATCGGCGGCTACGCCAAGGAATATCACGTCGCGCCCTCGCCGGCCAAGCTGGCTTCCTACGGCCTGACGCTGCAAAACGTCGCGACCGCGCTGGAACGCAACAACGCCAACGTCGGCGCCGGCTACATCGAGAAACGCGGCGAGCAATACCTGATCCGCGCGCCGGGACAGGTCGCCTCGATCGACGACATCGGCAACATCATCCTCGGCAACGTGCAGGGCGTGGCGATCCGCATCCGCGACGTCGCCGAAGTCGGCATCGGCCGCGAACTGCGCACCGGCGCCGCCACCGAGAATGGTCGCGAAGTCGTGCTCGGCACCGTCTTCATGCTGATCGGCCAGAACAGCCGCACGGTGTCGCAGGCGGTCGACAAGAAGATGGCCGAAATCAACCGCTCGCTGCCCGAAGGCGTGCAGGCCGTCACCGTGTACGACCGCACGGTGCTGGTCGACAAGGCCATCAACACCGTCAAGAAAAACCTGATCGAAGGCGCGGTGCTGGTGATCGCGGTGCTGTTCCTGTTCCTCGGCAACATCCGCGCGGCCGTGATCACGGCGACGGTGATCCCGCTGGCGATGCTGTTCACCTTCACCGGCATGGTGTCCAACCACGTCAGCGCCAACCTGCTCAGTCTCGGCGCGCTCGACTTCGGCATCATCATCGACGGCGCCGTGGTGATCGTGGAAAACTGCGTGCGCCGCCTGGCGCATGCGCAACAGCATCACGGCCGGCCGCTCACGCGCAGCGAACGCTTCCACGAAGTCTTCGCCGCCTCGCGCGAGGCGCGCAGGCCGCTGCTGTTCGGCCAGCTGATCATCATGATCGTCTACCTGCCGATGTTTGCGCTCACCGGCGTCGAAGGCAAGATGTTCCAGCCGATGGCGTTCACGGTGGTGGCGGCCTTGCTGGGCGCGATGATCCTGTCGGTCACCTTCATCCCGGCGGCGATCGCCTTGTTCATCGGCGACAAGGTCGACGAAAAGGAAAACGCTCTGATGCGTTTTGCCAAGCGCAGCTATGCGCCTTTGCTGCAACGCTCGATGGTCAACAAGCCGATTGTGTTGTCCTTGGCCGCCGCCGTCATCGTGCTGTGCACCTTGCTCGGAGCGAAACTGGGCAGCGAATTCGTGCCCAGCCTCAACGAAGGCGACCTGGCGATCCAGGCCTTGCGCATCCCCGGCACCAGCCTGACGCAATCGGTCGAGATGCAGCAGCAACTGGAACGCACGCTCAAGGACAAATTCCCCGAGATCGAGCGCGTATTCGCCCGCACCGGCACCGCCGAAGTGGCGTCCGACCCGATGCCGCCGAATATTTCAGACGGTTACATCATGCTCAAGCCGCAAGACGAATGGCCGGAGCCGAAGAAGACACAGGCGGAACTGCAGGAAGCCATCCAGAAGACCGTCGCTACCCTGCCCGGCAACAGCTATGAGTTTTCACAACCGATCCAGTTGCGTTTCAACGAGCTGATATCGGGCGTGCGCAGCGACGTCGCGGTGAAAATCTTCGGCGACGACATGGAGGTGCTCAACGACACCGCCGCCAAGATCGCGGCAGTGCTCGGCAAGGTGCCGGGCGCAACCGAGGTCAAGATCGAGCAATCGACCGGCCTGCCGATGCTGACCGTGAAGATAGACAGGGAAAAGACCGCCCGCTACGGCCTCAACATCGGCGACGTGCAAGACACGGTGGCGATGGCCATCGGCGGCAAGGAAACCGGCACGTTGTTCCAGGGCGACCGCCGCTTCGACATCATCGTGCGCCTGCCGGAACGAGAGCGCAACGACCTCGACGCCATCAAACGCCTGCCGATACCCTTGCCGCATGGCGACGGCAAGATCAGCTTCATCCCCTTGGGCGAAGTGGCCGATTTCGACATCGCACCGGGGCCGAATCAGGTCAGCCGCGAAAACGGCAAGCGCCGCATCGTCGTCAGCGCCAACGTGCGCGGCCGCGATCTCGGTTCTTTCGTCGACGATGCCGCACGCCAGATCGGCGCGCAGGTGAAGATCCCGGTCGGTTACTGGACTGCGTGGGGCGGCCAGTTCGAGAACCTGCAATCGGCCACGCAACGCCTGCAAATCGTCGTACCGGTTGCCTTGCTGCTGGTGTTCGTGTTGCTGTTTGCGATGTTCAACAACGTCAAGGACGGCCTGCTGGTCTTCACCGGCATCCCGTTCGCCCTGACCGGCGGTGTGCTGGCGCTGGCGATGCGCGGCATCCCGCTGTCGATCTCCGCCGCCGTCGGCTTCATCGCGCTGTCAGGCGTGGCGGTGCTCAACGGCCTGGTGATGATCGCCTTCATCCGCACCCTGCGCGAAGAAGGCCGCTCGCTCGACGACGCCATCTTCGAAGGCGCCATGACGCGCCTGCGGCCGGTGTTGATGACCGCGCTGGTGGCCTCGCTGGGATTCGTGCCGATGGCGCTGGCAACCGGGACCGGGGCCGAGGTGCAACGGCCATTGGCGACTGTGGTCATCGGGGGGATTTTGTCGTCGACGGTGTTGACGTTGCTGGTGTTGCCGTTGTTGTATCGGTTGGTGCATGCGTCAGACTTAGAAGATGATGACGTGGTCGGAAAATCACCATCATGGCGTAGCCGCTTACAAGATTGGCTACGCATGGGTAAGCGCAAGATCATTTCGTCGTCGTAAAAATGAAAATGCCCCGCAACATAAATGTTGCGGGGCATCTTACTTCTTATTGCTGGCTAGCCTCTGGCGAATTACAGATATAAGACTCAGACCTTCCATCTACGGCTTTGAATTTGACCAGAACGCTTTAAAACTCGTTGTCCGATATTGCTTTCCATACCTTCGATCACAGTTCTACTTATAAAACGCTTTCATCTCACGGGTAAGCAACCCAAAACAGGCATGCACGGCCTCCTTTGGAAACGCCGAGTAAACCAACCCTTGCATGTTACTGGGAATATTTACACCCTCCTCGTGAAGCAAACAGACACGTGATGGTCCATATCTGCCCTGAAAATAGCCGATTTCATGCATCACATTCTCGCGTGCTTTAGCAACCCCATCAGCATCTATATCGTCACCTGTCATAACGATTACCGCACTATCGCACTGATCCGCAGCTGCGGAGAGCTTTTGAATTACTGTCATGCCTTGATTGGGCTCCTGAGCTAACTCAAGCGTCGCTAAGCCGAGATCTCTCTCTAAGAAGGCCTGAACTTCACGCCAATCTCCGGATCGACCATGAGAAATGAACACCCGACCTAGCTTTTGGGACGTAGAAACTGTGAGTGTCAGTTCGCTATTCGCTCGGATCTCCAATATCTGGTCAATGTCGTTAATCAGGCGGCGGACTTTTTCTCGCATATACAACGGTACATTTTCTTCTAGTCCTGAGATCGCATTTGGCTCTGGCGTTGCCATAACAAAATCAGCAAACAATTCTGGTGCAGCCTCCTTCAAAATGACAAGTTGCGCGTTAGCGCCATCAAAATAATGTTGTACCGCCGTCTTTTTAAAACTTTGAATTGGGCGAAGAGGTCCGTCCGGGCCTATGGTGCCACTTAAGGCCTTGTGAATTCCAGCTAACTTAGCTAGTGCGATGCTTGTGGTAGTCATCTTATGTAATCTCACTATTCAGAAAATGCACAAAGGCCACTCATTGAGTGGTGATCACTTCGACCATTTCATTGAAATGGACTTCATCTACTTCTTTAAGCCAAGCAAAAATATGTTGAATAACATTTTGGCTCTCGCCAGCCAAGTTCTCCGAGGCATCTTCGTTTATATCGATCACGATGCTATGAGAGTATTTGTTGATGAATCGATATATTTTCTCTTTAATACCTTCGTCGATACTAGTACAACCTTTTAGCCCTGCATCCATGAGCGCCGCTACATCTGATCGATGTCTGGGAAATTTAAAACTGAAGAATGATTCCAATATTTTCCGAGCAAGATTCGCAGTGAGGAATGCTTCTTCACGAGATAAGGTTGCGTTGTCTTTGTAGTGATACAGCTTTGAAAATATGTAGTGATATTCAGAGTTGTAATCTACCAAACTATTAGCCGCATTCTTGAGAGCCGAGGCCCGAGGAAGGTCCGCGGTAGATTCGATTGAAAAGAAGAAAGCATTTGGATCTTTCTTCTTGCGAATGCGACCGCGGTTAACTCCATTGAACCAGTCGCGCACGAGTTTAAAGTAGGTGAAATTGTGTGTTAGTACAAATATCTGTTTGGCTTCGTCGCAGTTATTCCGTAAAAATGAGTAGGCATGAAATAAATGGTTTGAGTCGAAGCTTGATACCGGGTCATCAACGACAACGATAGTTTCATTTATCTTGTTATCGTTCTCCGAAATTTTGACAATAAAATATACAAAGGCGATCGCTGTTTTTTCTCCCTCACTTAAATTTCTTTTCACCTGATACGAACCGTTACGCAATATTTCATATCCCTTTTTGTTTGCATTGAAGCGTAAAGTAAGTTCGCTACGGCCTAAAAATTTGTGAAGCGAAGCATTAAATTTCTCTGCACCCAAACTTTCGTTT
Organism: Herbaspirillum sp. CF444; assembly: GCF_000282135.1. GTDB lineage: Bacteria > Pseudomonadota > Gammaproteobacteria > Burkholderiales > Burkholderiaceae_D > Herbaspirillum. The sequence continues at coordinate 178,895 of NZ_AKJW01000018.1, read as the reverse complement.
GCAAGCGAGTCCTCAAGTTTTTTTATTTCTAAAGCACGTGCATCAATCGCGGCCTTCAGCGTATTGTTGGTTTCGGTGCGAGTCTTGGTTGCTTTTTTCTTGTCGTCGAGTTTGAACGACCGCATCTCGGTAGCCGCATAGTGAAGTTCGAGCTTCTTCTTTGCCTTGCTAGTCTCTTGCTGAAAATTCTTCGACTTATGATTGTGCTTTTCTATCACACTCACAATCTTCTTGATGACAGTGTTTACCTCTAAGATTGCCTCTGGCGAGACGTCTTCCACAGTCAAAGTAACATCGAGCGGATTAGCGATTTTCTTTTGCAGAGTCGAGTGCCAGCCTTGGATTCCATCATTCAACGTTTTTGTCACATTCTCTGTGACCTTGATCGCCTCCCCATATTCGGTTCTTAGCTCATCGTAGAAGTCACTTGCCGCAGGAAGTATGGGAAAAGAGAAATACTGGCTTTTGAGCCATTCGTCGGCTTTCTCTAGCCGATCCTGAAAGGCTTTATATTCATCATTAAAATGGTTTTCCAAGGCTGCGATTCTGCCTTCAGGGAGTTGACTGCTGCAAAATTCACATACCGAACTATCGTGCTTCTTATGAATTTCAATCCCGGTCTGAACCCAAGTTTTAATATCGTTGTTTTTTGTCAGACGCTCGATGACCTTACTAACGACACTCGACTTTAAAAGATTTTCTAGTCGAGATTTGGCTTTAGAAAACGTCTCTTGATTGAGTTCTGAAGAGAAGAATGAGATCTCCGCTTTTTGTTCCGGTCTAGCAGCTTTGGTGAATTCTAGAACCTGCACTTCGGTCAATATTGCTTGGTCTAAAATTGTGTTTTGGAGGTTGGATAAAATAAACGCATCAAATTTACGTTTGTCGTAGTTCAAATAATATTTATCTGTAGTATCTATAGATTGCAAACTATTTTTCAGATGCCTTGCGCTATCGGTACCGAATTTTGATATCGCGTCCTCAAGTCGTCCTATTTCTTTTTTTTCTTTCAGGTGACTTTCATTATCTTTTTTTTGCTGAACTTGGAGTTCATCTAACTTCTTGCGTTCAGCAATCTTAGTTTGGTCTACTAATAATATGCTTTTTACATGACTATCCCAGGAAATGTTCTCGTCAATAAAATCTTGATTGAAAGTGTAGATCTTCAGGTCGGTCGCGGCTATTGTATTTTGAGTGACTGAAGTTCCTCCTTCCAAGGCAATCAAGAATTGAGAGCTAGGAAATTTGGAAGAAGGGGCCCTATGCTCAAGACAGTGGAAAAGGCCAGCGAGCGTAGATTTTCCAGTGCCGTTCCACCCAAAGATAAGATTGTACTTTCCGAAATCCTGAAGATCTTTATTTGTATGATTCTTAAATATGCCAAAGTCGCTTAGCTTTGCGATGTTTTTAATAGTCATCAATCCCCCCTATTTGGATAGCGCTCGAAACTCCATGCTGTGATTCCTAGTCCAAGCCGTTGTATATTTTCGGACTATCTTAACTGGGATCTTCCATCTAACGCCGGTGCTCGTTCAAAATTTCTGCTAGGGGAATTTGATGAAAACTAGCACTTGTCTACAATTTAACAATAAAAAAAGCCCCGCAACATCACTGTCGCGGGGCTTTTTTATCTACGCTTTATTTCAGGCAATCCGCTGCTCCGAAGCCGGATCAAACAACAAGGCCTTGGTCAGATCAAACGCCAGCTTCAACGGCTCATTCGGCAAAGCACCTGCGCGCGGATGCGTGCGGCAAGTCACCGGCGCATCGTTGAAGCGCGCCACCACCAAAGTATCCGGGCCGGTAGGCTCGGTCAGTTCGATGGTGCAGTCGACTTCGGTCGGGCGGTAGCTGCCGGTGGTGCTGAGTGGATCTCCATTGCGCGCACTCATGGCGTCGGTGACGTGTTCCGGACGAATGCCGAGCACGATGTCGCGACCTACCCATTTCGCGACGGCGTCGGTGTGGCCGTTCAGCGGCAGGGTCAGCAGGGTCTTGCGGCCGCCGTGGTCCAGTTCGAATGCCGGGGCCGAGCCGTCGGTGGCCAGCTTGCCGCGCAGGAAGTTCATCGACGGCGAACCGATGAAGCCGGCCACGAACAGGTTGCTCGGCGAGTCGTAGATCTCTTGCGGGCTGCCGAACTGCTGGACCACGCCGTCCTTCATGACGGCGATGCGATCGCCCAGGGTCATCGCTTCGATCTGGTCGTGCGTGACGTAGACGATGGTGCTGCCCAGGCGCTGGTGCATGCGCTTGATTTCGGCGCGCATTTCGACGCGCAGCTTGGCGTCCAGGTTCGACAGCGGTTCGTCAAACAGGAACAGCGAGGGATCGCGCGCGATCGCGCGGCCCATCGCGACACGCTGGCGCTGGCCGCCGGACAGCAGGGCCGGCTTGCGGTCCAGCAGATGGGTGATCTGCAGGATGTTGGCGACGCGCTCGACGATTTCCTTTTGTTCGGCCTTGGGGATCTTGCGGATGCCGAGGCCGAAGGAAATGTTTTCGCGCACGGTCATGGTCGGGTACAGCGCGTACGACTGGAACACCATAGCGATGTCGCGCTCTTTCGGGGCGACGTTGTTGACGACGCGGTCGCCGATCATGATCTCGCCTTCGGAGACGGTCTCCAGACCGGCGATCATGTTGAGCAGCGTCGACTTGCCGCAGCCGGAGCCGCCGACCAGGATCAGGAACTGGCCGTCTTCGATTTCCAGGTCGATGCCCTTGAGGACTTCGTTACCGTTCGGGTAGACCTTGCGTACGTTGCGAATTGATAAGCTTGCCATTTTCTTACATCTCCATGAATTCTTTTCTATTCAGTTAAGCCCAACTGTATAACTGTCGTCCTGACGAAAGTCAGGACCCAGCGTCGTATCGACCGTCTTTACGACACTGGGTCCCAGCGTTCGCTGGGACGACAGCCAGGAACTGAGGATTAACTGCTTAACCTTTGACTGCGCCAGCCGTCAGGCCACGCACGAAATATTTACCAGCGAGGATATACACCAGCAACGTCGGCAGCGCAGCGATGATCGCCGCCGCCATGTTGACGTTGTACTCGGTCACGCCGGTCGAGGTGTTGACCAGGTTGTTGAGCGCCACGGTCACCGGTTTGGCATCCGAGCCGCCGAACACCACGCCGAACAGGAAGTCGTTCCAGATCTGCGTGAACTGCCAGATGAAGCACACCATGAAAATCGGCAGCGACAGCGGGAAGATGATCTTGCGGTAGGTCAGGAAGAATCCTGCGCCGTCGATGCGCGCCGCCTTGACCAGTTCTTCCGGCACGGTCACGTAGTAATTGCGGAAGAACAGCGTGGTGAACGCGATGCCGTAGACGATGTGGACGAAGATCAGGCCCGGCGTGGTGTTGGCCAGGTCGAACATGCCCAGCAGGCGCGCCATCGGCAGGATCACCACCTGGAACGGGATGAAGCAGCCGACCATCAGCCCGGCGAACAACGCTTCGGAACCGCGGAAGCGCCAGTGCGCCAGCACGTAGCCGTTGAGCGAGCCGATCAGGGTGGAGATCAGCACCGCCGGAATCGTCATCTTGATCGAGTTCCAGAAGAACGGCGCCAGGCCGCCGCAGTCGACGCCGGTGCAGGCGCTGTCCCAGGCTTTGCCCCAGGCCGCGGCCGTGGGCGACATCGGCGGCGCCAGCAGGTTGCTGGTGCGGATTTCGTCGAGCGATTTCAGCGAGGTGGTGATCATCACGTACAGCGGCGCGAGGTAGTACAGCGCCACCAGCACCAGCAGCACATAGATCAGCACGCGGCCGATGGTGAGCGGCTTGCGCTCCTGGTTGGGCCCGCCTTTGGGCGCAAAAGTATCAACGGCCATTGCGGGTTCCTTTCGTTTCCAGATACATCAAAGGCACCAGCACGGCCAGCACGGTCGCCAACATCATCACGGCGGAAGCGGCGCCGAGGCCGAGTTGTCCGCGCGTGAAGGAGAACTGATACATGAAGATCGCCGGCAAGTCCGACGAGGTGCCGGGTCCGCCCGCGGTCAATGCCATCACAAGGTCGAAGCTCTTGATGGCGATGTGGCCGAGCACCAGCAGCACGCTGAAGAACACCGGGCGCAGCGCCGGAATCACGATGCGGCGATAGATGGTCGGCAAGCTGGCGCCGTCGACCATCGCGGCCTTGATGATGGCGTCGTCGATGCCGCGCAGGCCGGCCAGGAACAGCGCCATCACGAACCCGGACGATTGCCACACGCCGGCGATGACGACGGTGTAGATCGCCATGTCGGAGTTGACCAGCCAGTCGAAGCTGAAGTTGGCGAAGCCCCAGTCATGCATCATTTTTTCCAGGCCGAGGCCGGGATTGAGAATCCATTTCCAGGCGGCGCCGGTCACGATGAAGGACAGCGCCATCGGGTACAGGTAGATGGCGCGCAAGGCGCCTTCGGCACGGATCTTCTGATCCAGCAGGATCGCCATGAACAGGCCGATGGCCAGGCACAGCAAGATAAATAGGCCGCCGAAGATGCCGAGATTGCTGGCCGCCGTCCACCAGCGGTCGAGCGCGAACAGTCGGGAGTATTGATCGAAGCCGGCGAATTCGTAGTTGGGCATCAGGCGCGAATTGGTCAGCGACAGATAGCCGGTGAGTGCGATGAAGCCGTAAACAAAGACCAGCGACAAAATGATGGTCGGCGATAAGACCAGGCGCGGCAGCCAGTTGTCGGCCAGCGCGGCGAATTTTCCACTGCGTCGGGGCGTGGCCTTGCCGGCTGCGGGGCTGCCGCCAGCGCCAGTCGACGACAGGGAAACTGTTGAGTTGGACATGCATGTCTCCTGAACCCGGGGAAATATCGCGAAGCCGGTCGAACAATCTTGCCGGCCTTTCACGACGGTGGGCGCCCGACCGCTGCGCCCGCCCCGTAAATACCCTGTCCGCAGGCACGCCGGAGCGCGCTGCGGAACAGGTCCTTAATACATATTACTTATTATTGCGTTTTCGCGGCTTTTGCCAGCGCTTGCACGGCGGCTTGCGAAGTCATGTTGGAATTCATGAACTTGGCAATCACGTCGAACATCGCGCCTTGTGCTGCCGAGCTGACGGCCATGCCGTGGGCCATGCTCGGCTCCAGTGTATTGGCTTTGCTCGATGCGGCAAAGTCATCCATCGACTTGGTCGCGCAGCTGTCGAACTTGGTGCGCGGCACATCTGGACGGACCGGGATCGAACCCTTGTTCAGGTTGAAGACTTCCTGGAATTCCGGGCTCATGATCGCGGTTGCCAGCGTCAGCTGTGCTTTTTGCGAATCAGGATTCTTGACCTTGAACATGGCGATCGAGTCGATGTTGAAGGTGTAGGACTTGTCGGTGCCCGGTGCTGCCACGCACAGATAGTCCTTGCCCGGTTGCTTGCCGGCGGTGGTGAACTCGCCCTTGGCCCAGTCGCCCATGAATTGCATGCCGGCCTTGCCGTTGATGACCATGGCGGTTGCCAGGTTCCAGTCACGGCCTGCGGAATCCTTGTCGATGTAGGTCTTGATCTTGCCCAGTGTGTCGAAAGTCTTGACCATGTTGGCGCTGGTCAGGGCTGTCTGGTCCAGTTTCACCAGGGCCTTCTGGTAGAAGTCGGCGCCGCCGACGCCCAGGGCGACGGTTTCAAACACGGTGGCGTCCTGCCATGGCTGGCCGCCATGGGCAACGGCGACGAAGCCGGCTTTCTTGATCTTTTCTGCAGTGTCGAAGAATTCATCCCAGGTCGTCGGCGTCTTGGCGCCGGCTTTCTTCAGCACTTCCGGGTTGATCCACAGCCAGTTGACGCGGTGCACGTTGACCGGTGCGGCAACATAATGGCCCTGGTATTTCATCACGCTGGACACCGACTTCGGCAGCAGGGAATCCCACTTGCCGGCGGTTGCGGCGGAGTCGATGTTGGCCAGCACGCCTTCCTGACCCCACTCTTGAATGGCAGGGCCCTTGATCTGGGCGGCAGTCGGAGGGCTGCCGGCGATGACGCGCGCCTTCAGGGCGGTCGTCGCGTTTTCACCCGCGCCGCCGGCGACCGCGAAATCCTTCCAGGTCACACCCTTGGCTTCCATGATTTTTTTCAGTTCGGCAACCGATTTTGCTTCACCGCCGGAAGTCCAGTAGTGCAGCACTTCCACTTCCGCGGCATACGCTACGGTGGAAGCTGCGATCAGGCTGGTGGCGATCAGACTTTTTTTAATGGCGTGCTTCAACATCATTTTTTATCTCCTGTGTTTTAAAAATTGCCGGCGACTTGCATCGCGGCAAGGTCAGCGTTCCCGGGGGAGAACTTGCTACTGGTTGGCGGTGCCTGGTGGACACTCTTTGCCGGTTCACTTTACTTAAACTACAAAAACTGCCTCAATAAAATTTAATTATTAGGGCGAACTCCCGTCGCTCGCTTGTAATTGTAGTAATGCTACAGTAACATTGCAATATAAGTTTTGTTTAATTACATAGAAATCTCATGCACGCCATTCCAGAAGAAGCGACCTTGTTCAATTTCGTCCTGTTTGGAGCGACAGGCGATCTGGCGATGCGCAAGATCATTCCGGCGCTGTTCTCCGCGCATCTTGACGGCAAATTGCATCAAGACGGTCGCATTATTTGCGTTTCCAACCAGCAACTGAGCCAGGACGCCTATCTCGACTGGGCCCACGCCCAGGCCGGCGCCCACGTCAGTGAAGGCATTGCCGGTGAGCATGCAAAAAAATGGCAGAGTTTTCTTCAAAGAATTACCTATGTCGTGCTGGACGCCACCAACGCCGCCGACTACGCCCTGCTCGGCCGGCAGCTCAATAGCGAAGCCGTCACGGTGTTCTATCTGGCGACGTCGCCGAAGCTGTTCGAGCCGATCTGCAATCATCTGGCGGCCGGCAGCATCGCTCTCGACAACGCCCGCGTCGTGCTGGAAAAGCCGCTGGGCCACGACCTGCAATCCTCGCGCGCGATCAACGACGCCGTGGCGCGCGTGTTCGCGGAAGACCAGATTTATCGCATCGATCACTATTTAGGCAAGGAGTCGGTGCAGAACCTGCTGGCGCTGCGCTTCGCCAACAGCCTGTTCGAGCCGCTGTGGCGGCGCGAATCGATTGAACACGTGCAACTGACCATCGCCGAGCAGCTTGGCGTGGAAGGCCGCGGCGAGTTCTACGACGGCACCGGCGCCTTGCGCGACATGGTGCAGAACCATTTGCTGCAGCTGCTGTGCATGGTGGCGATGGAACCGCCGACTTCGCTTGATGCGAATGCGATACGGGATGAAAAAGTCCGCGTGCTGCGCGCCCTGAAACCGTTCAGCCGCGACGACCTGGAATCGCACGCCGTGCGCGGCCAATATGCCGCCGGCGCGGTACGCGGCCAACCGGTCGTCGGCTACCACCAGGAAGCCGGCATCCCGGCGCAGTCCAAGACCGAGAGCTTCATCGCCCTGCATGCCGAAATCAACAACTGGCGCTGGGCCGGCGTGCCGTTCTTCTTGCGCACCGGCAAGCGCCTGGCGGAACGCACCGCGGAAATCGTGATTACCTTCCGCCCGATTCCGCACGCAATCCTGCCGATGCCGAGCGGCATCCCGACCAGCAACCGCCTGGTGATCCGCTTGCAGCCGGAAGAATCGATACAACTGCATTGCTTTGCCAAAGAACCCGGCGACAGCATGACCATCCAGCCCGTGGCGCTGGACCTGGCCTTCGACCAGGCGTTCAAGCAAAAGCGAGCCGATGCCTATGAACGCCTGCTGCTGGACGTGATCCGCGGCAATCTTTCGCTGTTCGTGCGGCGCGATGAGCAAGAGGCCGCCTGGCGCTGGGTGGAGCCGCTGCTGAACCACTGGCAGAGCACCTCGGCCGCGCCGAAATCGTATTTGGCTGGAAGTTGGGGACCCAGTGCATCGTCGGCGATGATGTCGCGCGCCGGCGCGCACTGGCCAGAAGACCGGTGATCAAATTGGTAAAGCTGTAACGCCAAGATGGCTAGGCGTGCCATCGCAGGCAGTACGGAGGTACGACCAGATGGCACAACAACGCCAGCTTGGCGTTACAGCTTTACCAAAACGGATTTGCGCAAAGCGAGCTACTATACGCCACTGCGATTTGATACCGTTCAGAATCACCGATAACGCATAACCGTTTTTATTCGGAAAGTTTTACTACATGTCTTCAGCATCGCTCATACATGGCAGTTACAACCCGTCGAACACCTTCATGGATGGTCCGCGCTTGTTGGCTGATATCGGCGGCACCAATGCCCGCTTCGCGCTGGAACGCGCGCCCGGGCAGATAGACACCATCCAGACGCTGCGCTGCGCCGATTACCCGGAGTTTTCGCAGGCGGTCAAAGCCTATCTGGCGACCAACGACCATCCCGCGATTCATCACGCGGCCATCGCCATCGCCAATCCGGTGCAGGGCGACCAGATCAAGATGACCAATCACCACTGGGCGTTTTCGATCGAAGAGACGCGCAAGCTGCTCGGTCTCGACACGCTGCTGGTGGTCAACGACTTCACCGCGCTGTCGATGGCGCTGCCGCATCTGGAGCAATCGCATTGCGTGCAGATCGGCGGCGGCCAGGGGCTTGAAGGCGGCGTGATCGGCCTGGTCGGCGCCGGCACCGGCCTCGGCGTGGGCGGCCTGATCCCCAGCGAAGGCCGCTGGATCGCGCTGGGCAGCGAAGGCGGTCACGTATCGTTCTCGCCTGCCGACGAAAAAGAAGCGGCGATCCTGCAGTATTGCTGGCGCACCTATAAACACGTCTCGGCCGAACGCCTGATCTCCGGCCCCGGCCTGGAAATGATTTACAGCGCCCTGTGCGAGATCAACAAGATCAAGAACGCCGAAGAACTGGCCGCGCCGCAAATCGTCGACCGCGCGCTGAACCAGAAAGATCCGCTGTGCCTGGAAGTGGTCGACTGCTTCTGCGCCATGCTCGGCACGCTGGCGTCCAACGTCGCCGTCACGCTGGGCACGCTGGGCGGCATCTATATCGGCGGCGGCGTGGTGCCGCACCTGGGCGATTACTTCGCGCGCTCGGCCTTCCGCGCCCGTTTCGAAAGCAAGGGGCGTTTCGACGCCTACATGCAAAAGATCCCGACCTATGTCATCACCGCGCCCTACCCGGCCTTCGTCGGCGTCGCCGCGATCCTGGCCGAACGCCTCGGCGGCGGCAATGCCGTGCCTTTCCTGGAACGCATCCGCAAGGCGCGCTCGCAGTTCTCGCCGGCAGAGGAACGCGTCGCCAGCCTGATCCTGGCGCACCCGCGCGCCGTCATGAGCGAACCGATTTCGGAAATCGCCCGCCGCGCCAACGTCAGCCAGCCGACCGTGATCCGCTTCTGCCGCACCATGGGTTGCCAGGGCCTGGCCGACTTCAAGCTGAAACTCGCCTCGGGCGTCACCGGGACCGTACCGGTCGCGCACAGCCAGGTGCACGTCGGCGACTCGTCGCTGGACGTCGGCGTCAAGGTGGTCGACAACACCATCGCCGCCATGATGGAAGTGCGCGACAGCCTCAACGCGGACACGCTGAGCAAAGTCATCGAGGTACTGAGCCACGCCACGCGCGTGGAATTCTACGGCTTCGGCAGCTGCGGTCTGGTGGCCGAAGACGCCCAGCAGAAGTTCTTCCGCCTCGGCATTCCGTCGACCGCCTATACCGATCCGCAATTGCAGGAAGTCTCGGCATCGCTGCTGAAGAACACCGACGTCGCCGTGATCATCTCCAACTCCGGCCGCCTGCGCCACCTGGCGACCACGGTCGAAGTCGCGGTCAACTCCGGCGCGACCATCATCGCGCTGGCGCCGAGCAATTCGCAGTTGGCCAAACGCGCCGACTTCACCCTGGCGGTCGAGCACGACGAAGGCAGCATGATGCACATCCCGATGGTGTCGCGCATCCTGATGCTGTTGCTGGTCGACGTGCTGGCGGTGGGCGTGTCGCTGAACCGCTCCAGCCCGTTCGCCGAGCTGCAGCGCCAGGCCAAGCGCGGCATCCTGGCCCACATCGCGTCCACGCATGACGTGATCGGCGACAAGGTGGCGGCTGCCGACGACCGTTCCGCCGATCATCGCGGCGACGAAGGCGGCAAACCCAACCTGATCTCGCATACCAAGTAAGCAGGCGTATCGCTCGATCAGTTCATCAGTTAATCGGCGGAGACAAGGAAGGCAGATGAAACATATAAGCCTTCTGCATAAAAGACAACCGGCAAGACCTTTGGGTCTTGCCGGTTTTTCTTTGCACCTTGCCAGCTTGGTGCAAAAGCTTGTTTCGCCGTCGTCCTGACGAAAGTCAGGACCCAGTGTCGTAGCAACGGTTGTCACGCCACTGGGTCCCAGCGTTCGCTGGGACGACGGTGAACTATGAAAGACGGTAATAAATTTAATCAAACGGCATCAGCCCCTCAAAACCAGTGATTGGCCTGCTTCAGGTCGTTGCGCAACTCGCGGAAGCAATGATCGGTCCATTCGCTGCGGCTCACTTCATTGCGCCGCATCAGCACGATCTTGCGCTTGAGCGTGGGAAAGCGCAGCGGCGCGACGTGCAGCGTATCGTCGCGCAGATAGCTGGTGTACAGACTCGGCATGATGCCGATGGCGATACCCGAGCGCACCACGCCGTACAGCGACTCGCTGTGCACCACCTGATAGCGCTTGGACGACGACAAGCCATGCTGCAGCAAGGCCGCCGAGGCGAATTCCCATACGCTGCCCTGGGTGAACAGGACGATCTCCTCGCCCGCCATCTGGCGCCAGTGCACTTCCTTGGAGCCGGCCAAAGCATGCTCGCGCGACACGATCAGCACCAGTTCATCCTCGAACAGCGTCACGCTATCCAGCGACGCCGAGTCAGGCTCGGGCGGCTTGATGCCGACGCAAAAGTCCAGCTTGCCGGTATGCAACGCCGCCAGCAGGGCGTCGTTGGGCATATCCGACAACATGATTTCCACGTGTTCTTCATGGGCGGCGTTGTAGCGCGCGATCACCGCCGCGGTCAGCGTGACCGCCGATGGAATTGCGCCGATGCGGATGCGATGCCGTCCGGTGCCGATGACGTGCTGGATGTCGTCAAAGGTATTGGCCGCCGTATTGAGCAGGTGCCTGGCGTATTCCAGCACCACCGCGCCCTGCGCGGTCAGGCCGATCTGGTGCGTGGTGCGGTCGAACAGCTTGGTGCCCAACTGGTTTTCCAGCTGCTTGATGGAGGCGCTCAGCGCCGGTTGGGTCACGGACAGCTGTTCCGCCGCCTTGCTGAAACTGTTGGTGGAAGCCAACGTCGCCAGCGCCTGCAGGTGGCGCAAGGTAACCTTGTTATTGAGCTTAATCATGGCAATGGCTCGCTTTTCCCCGCCCATGCACATTCCAGGCCGGTCGGTTATAAGTTAAATTTATGAAATTATAAAAATAAACAAATTATATTATTTATCCAATTATCATATTCTGCATCCGGTGGCATAACGCCTAAAACGTATTTTTATTTTCTCGGGCTCTGCGCCCGTTATTCCGGGGGGATGTGATGATGAAGCAATGGATGATCGGCACAATGGCAATTCCGGCGCTGCTGGCGGGCGCCCAGGCGCAAGCGCAAAGCAAGGTGGAAATTTATGGTTTGATCTCCGGCGGCATCGGCTATCTGAGCAATCAGGGCGGCCCGCACAACCTGGAAGCCCTGAGCGGCACCAACCAGAATCCGCGTATCGGTTTCCGCGGCCAGGAAGATCTGGGCGGCGGCAACAAGGCCATCTTCAACCTGGAAAACGGCTTCAACATGATGACCGGCGCAGCATCGCAAAACGGTCGCCTGTTCGGCCGCCTGTCCTACGTCGGCCTGAGCAGCAACAGCATGGGCACCCTGACGCTGGGCCGCCAGTACGAGGCGGTCAAGGACTATCTCGGCCCGGTGGTGATCGCCAGTAACGGCGTGCATATCGGCGACAACGACAACGGCTACAACAACCTGCGCGCGCAGAATTCGGTCAAGTACATCAGCCCGACGTTCAACAATTTCAACGTCACCGCGCTGTACGGTTTCGGTGAAGCAGCCGGCGACACCAGCATCAACCGCGTCATGAGCATCGGCTCGGGCTACAAGGGCGAACGCTTCAAATGGGCCGTCGCTTACACCCAGATGGATACGCCGAACAGCGCCAAGAGCCCGGACGGCGCGATGTCCAACGACTATGCCAGCTCGCTGCTGTTGTTCAACAAGAGCGCCGTGAACAGCGCGTTCGGCGTGCAAAAGCAACGCATCCTCGGCACCGGCGGCTTTTACACCGTGGGCGATACCGACTTCGGCATGATGTACAGCAACGTCAAATACGACTACCTGGACAACACCAAGCTGACGCTGCAAAACCTGGATCTGAACCTGGTGCACCACATGACGCCGGCGCTGAACCTGGGCGCCTCCTACTTCTACACCGTCGGCAAGTACGACACCATCAACACCAATCCGAAGTGGCATCAGGTCAACTTCCAGGCCGACTATTTCCTGTCCAAGCGCACCGACGTCGCCATCACCTACAGCTACCAGATCGCTGCCGGCGACGCCAAGAACGCCACCATCTTCGGCTTCCCGTCGTCGAGCGACAAGCATCAGGGTGTCTTGATGCTGGGCATGCGCCACGTATTCTAAATTGCAGTCACGGGCCTGTCTTCCCATGGACAGGCCTAAAATAGGCATCGCGTCTGATTATGTCTAAAGGAAATCCATTTTGAAAAAAGCAAGTTTGGCGGGCATGCTTGCCCTGCTCGGCACGGGCCTGCTCACCCTGGCAGTCTCCCCAGCCCATGCCGAGAAACGTACGTTGGTATTGTCCGCCTACCCGATCGCACAGCCGCTGTTCAACAAGTACGTGTATGCGCCGTTCAAGGAAAAGTGCGGCTGTGAAATCGTGGTCGAAACCGGCAACAACGCCGATCGTATCGCCAAGCTGGATGCGCGTCGCGACAATCCGGTGGTCGATCTGGTGTTGTTGTCGGACTTCGGCATGCTGGAAGCGTCGCGCAAGGGACTCATCCAGCCGCTCGACTACGGCAAGCTCAAGAACTACAGCCAGATCTATCCGTTCGCGCGCAATCCCATCGGCGGCAACTACGCGGTCGGCTACACCATTTATTCCGTCGGCCTGGTGTATCGCACCGACAAGATCAAGTCGCTGACCTCGTGGAAAGACCTGTGGCGCGACGACATGAAGGGCCGCATCGCGCTGCCCGACGTCAGCACCACGCAAGGTCCGCTGGCGCTGCAAATGGCCGACATCGCCTGGGGCGGCAAGACGGAAAATTTCAGCACCGGCATGCAAAAGATCCTGGCCATCAAGAACAACGTGGTGACCTTCTCCAAGAACAGCGCCCAGTTGTCCTCGCTGTTCGCGCAGGATGAAATCTGGGCTGCGCCGGTGGCGCGCTTCACCTGGGCGCAACTGATGAAGACCGGCATGCCGCTGAAATGGAGCATCCCCGCAGAAGGCCAGGCCGCCGGCATGAACGTGATGGGCATCGTCAACAAATCCAAAAACGCCGACCTGGCCTACCAGTTGATCGATTTCTGGTTGTCGAAAGAGGTGCAGACCGCGCTGGCGATGGATCTGGTCGATTCGCCCGTGAACACCCAGGTGGTGCTGCCGAAAGACAAGGCCGAGTTCAATACCTACGGCGGCGAGCATATTGCCTCGCTCAAGTTCGTCAAGCCGGAAACTCTGCTCAAGCACCGCTCGGCGTGGCTGGAACAGTGGAACAAGGGCATCAGTAAATAGTTAGAGGCGCTGAAGCCTCACTCAACGCCCGGGATCGCAACCACGCTGTCCCGGGCTTGCGCATCTGATGCACCGCAAGTAAACGGAGTCGCAACACATGGTTGCACATGATAAAAAACGCTTAGGCATCCTGCTGGTGACGCCGGCCCTGATCTTCACGGTGGTCTGCTTCCTGTTGCCGGTGCTGGCCTTGCTGCTGGACGCCTTCCGGGTCGACGGCCCGGTCGCGCATTGGGGGCTGGATCGCTTCATCGCCTTCTTTGCCGAACCGCTTAATCGCCAGGTTTTTATGCGCACCTTGCGCATCGCCGCGCTGGTGACGCTGTTCTCGGCCCTGCTGTCCTATCCGGCGGCACAAGCCATCGTGCGCGTGTCGCCGCGCTATCGCGGGCTGGTGCTGGGCATGATGATCCTGCCGCTGATGGTGTCGCCGATCGCGCGCACCTACGCCTGGATCGTCCTGTTCGGCCGCAACGGCGCGATCAATTCCACCCTGCTGCACCTGGGCCTGGCCGATGAGCCGCAGCGCCTGCTGTTCAGCGAAATGGCGGTGTTCGTCGGCCTGCTGCAATTGCTGCTGCCGCTGATGCTGATGTCGCTGGTCAGTTCGATGGAAAACCTCTCGCGCGACATCACGCTGGCCGCTTCCACCCTCGGCGCCAATGCCTGGCAGGTATTCACCCGCGTCACGCTGCCGTTGACGCAGGAAGGCCTGATCGTCGGCGGCACGCTGGTCTTCACCGGCTGCGTCACCGCCTATGTCACGCCGGCATTGCTGGGCGGCCCCAAGGTGTTGATGCTGGAAACCCTGCTCTACCAAAAAGTCAGCGTCGAAAGCGATTTCGGCACCGCCAATGTGATCGCCGTGATCCTGGTCGCCATGACGCTTGCCGTCAACGCCGGATTGAAACGCATCTCTTCCAGCCGGAGCACCGCATGAAAGAAGGTCTGTTTTCCCGCACCATGCTGTGGCTGGTGTTCCTGTTCCTGCTGGGGCCGTTCGTCATTGTTTTCCTGGCCGGCTTCAGCGCCGGAGAAACGCTGGCGTTTCCGCCGACGTCCTATTCGCTGCGCTGGATCTTTGAGGTGCTGGCGGCGGAAGAATTCCAGCGCGCCTTCCGGACCAGCCTGGAAATCGGCTTGCTGGCGACCGTGATTGCGCTGCTGCTCGGCGTGCCGGTGGCCTACGCCATGTCGCGCATGCCGCCGCCGGGCATGGGTGCGATCAAGCAAATTTTGACCTCGCCGCTGATCGTGCCGGCGATGCTGGTGGGTCTCGGCCTGCTGCGCCATTTCGTGCTGCTGGTGGATGCGCCGGTGTTCCTCGGCCTGCTGGTCGGCCATATCGGCCTGCTCACGCCGTATGCGGTGCGCGTGGTGTATGCCAGCCTGGTCAACCTGCGCGTCGACATCGAAGAAGCCGCGATCACGCTGGGCGCCTCGCGCGCGCAGACCTTCTTCCTGATCGTGCTGCCGAATATCCGCAGCGCGGTCATTGCCGCCTTCTTCCTGGCCTTCGTCACCTCCTTCAACCAGGTGCCGGTGTCGCTGTTCCTGACCGGTCCCGGCATCAGCACCTTGCCGATCGAGATGCTGGGCCATATGGAAAACAGTTTCGATCCTTCGATCGCCGCCCTGTCGACCTTGCTGGTCTTGTTCACCATGGCCTTCGTGCTGGCGACCGAAAAGGTGCTGGGAATTTCAAAATACATGTGAGAGCACGATGAGTTATCTGGAACTGCGCCAACTGGCGCTGGGTTACGGCAAGAGCAATGCCGCGGTGGACAAGCTGGATCTGTCGGTCGAACAGGGCGAACTGATTTCGCTGCTCGGCCCGAGCGGTTGCGGCAAGACCACCACCATGCGCGCCATCGCCGGCCTGATCGACCTGCGCGCCGGCAGCATCACGCTGGACGGCCGCGACATCGGCCGCCTGCCGCCCAACAAACGCAACATCGGCATGGTGTTTCAATCCTACGCCCTGTTCCCGCATCTGAACGTGTTCGACAACGTCGCCTTCGGCCTGCGCCTGCGCAAGGTCGACGACAAGACGCTGCGCGCGAAGGTGGAGAAAGTCATCGCCGCCGTCGGCCTGGCCGGTTTCGAAGCCCGCCTGCCGGCCCAGATGTCGGGCGGCCAGCAGCAGCGCGTCGCCCTGGCGCGCGCCATCGTCATCGAACCCAAACTGTTGTTGCTGGACGAGCCGCTGTCGAACCTCGACGCCAAGCTGCGCGTGCAGATGCGCGCCGAATTGCGCCGCATCCAGCGCGAGCTCGGCATCACCATGCTGTACGTCACCCACGACCAGGAAGAAGCGCTGGCGCTGTCGGACCGCATCGTCGTGATGAACGCCGGCAAGATCGAACAGATGGATGCGCCGGAAAGCCTGTTCCGCCAACCGCGCACGCGTTTCGTCGCCAACTTCATGGGCTTTGAAAACATCTTCGATTATCGCGACGGCAATTTGCACGGCAACGGCCGGCAACTTCCGTTCGATGCGACCGTGCCCGCCGGCACCGCCTGCATCGGCTGGCGTCCGGAACGCGTGATCGTCGGCGCCGGCGCTTACAGCGGCACCGTCCTGTCGCGCGGCTTTCTCGGCGATGCGGTGGAATACCTGCTGCAAACCCCGCTGGGCGAAGTCAAGGGTTTTGCCGAAGCACGCTTTGCGACGTGGCGCGAAGGTGACACGGTCTCGTTCGATCTGCCGTCGGACAGCGCCTTGTTTTTACCGGCCTAGAGCAACAAGAAAAACAACAAGAAAATCACACGCAAGAAAGAACACATCATGCAAAAAATATGGCTGGATACCGATCCCGGCTTCGACGACTGGCTCGCGATGCTGATGCTGTCGGCCAATCTCGACGTGCAATGGCTGGGCGTCTCGGTCGTGGCCGGCAATGCGCCGCTGGCGACAACCTATGACAATGCCTTGCGCATCAAGAAGCACTACCACCTCGACGTGCCGGTGTACGCCGGTTGCGATGCGCCACTGGCAGGCGCGCAGGAAACCGCGCAATGCATCCTCGGCGCAGACGGCATGGAAACCACCGGCGAGCCGTTGCCGACCGTCGACATCCGCCAATCGGAAGCGGAACAGGAAGCGCGCGAGCAGCGCAGCCCGCTGCCCCACGCCGTCGACGCGCTCATCGAAGCCGTGCGCAAGCATCCCGGCGCACTGACGCTGATGTGCATCGCGCCGATGACCAATATCGCCACCGCCCTGCAGCGGGCGCCGGACATCGCCGCGCAGATCAAGGAAATCATCCTCATGGGCGGCTCGGCCGACCAGGGCAACCACACCGCCGCGGCGGAATTCAACATCTTTGCCGATCCGGAAGCGGCCGACATCGTCTTCAATGCCGGCATCCCTCTGCGCATGTTCGGTCTGAACCTGTGCCGCCAGTTGCTGGTGACGTCGGCCGAAGTGCAGCAAGTGCGCGCGCTCGGCACGCCGCGCGCCAAATGGCTGGCGGGATACTTCGATGCCTACCTGCGCATTCGCAGCGCCGACGGCTCCGTGCCGATGCCGATGTACGACCCGGCGGTGGCGATTTACCTGCGCCGGCCGGAGTTGTTTGCCTTCAAGCCGGCGCGCGTGGACATTGAAGTGCAAGGTCGCCTCACGCGCGGCATGACGGTGTGCGAATTCCGCGTGCCGCGCCGCGCCGAAGCCAATACCGAAGTCGCCATGACCGTCGATGGTCCGCGCGCCATGGCATGCATGATGCAGGAATTGCTGGGTACGTTGTCGTAGTCCGGATTTCAACGGCACGGAACAGAACAAAACGACAGCACAACAGAATGGATTCAGGTTTTATGAAAGCAGTTGATTCATCCGCCATTGCCACGCCATCCGGGATGTGCACGACTCAGGGAGCGCGTCATGCAGAGCAATAATGCAACGCCGCTGAGCCTGGAACAATT
The DNA here is from genome assembly GCF_000282135.1 of Herbaspirillum sp. CF444. Lineage (GTDB taxonomy): Bacteria > Pseudomonadota > Gammaproteobacteria > Burkholderiales > Burkholderiaceae_D > Herbaspirillum. The sequence goes on along the minus strand of NZ_AKJW01000018.1, from coordinate 161,217 downwards.
CGTGCGCGCCATGCCGAAGATGGAATTGCATTGCCATCTCTTCGGCACCGTGCGCAAACAGACCTTCATCGATCTGGCGGAAAAATCGGGCAATCGCGTCTCGCGTGAAGAAATCGATGCGTTCTACAGCCGCGGCGAGAAACCGGTCGGCGTGCTGCGCGTATTGCGCGCGCTGGATGCATACCTGATCCTCGGACCAAGCGACCTGCATCGCATCACCTACGAATATCTCGAAGACCTGCACAGCCACGGCGTGCGCTATACGGAATTCTTCTGGAATCCGACCGGCACGGTGCGCGTGTCCGGCATCAGCTACGCTTCGGCGCAGGCGGCGATCGTGCTGGCGATTCGCGAGGCGCAACGCGACTTCGGCGTGATCGGCCGCCTGATCCCGAGCATCGACCGCGAAGCCGATCCGTTGGAAGCCGTCGCCATGGTGCGATGGATGGCCGAGCATCGCCAGCCGGAAGTCATCGGCATCGGCATGGATTACCGCGAGAACGATCGTCCTCCGGAACTGTTCCTGCAAGCCTATCGCGATGCGCAGGCTTTCGGTTTCAGAACAACGGCGCACGCCGGCGAATTCGGCATGCCATGGGTCAACGTGGAAACGGCGATCGAGTTGCTGAAGGTCGACCGCGTCGATCACGGCTACACCATCGTTGACAATCCGACGTACATGCAAGAGTGCATCGCCAAAGACGTGATCTTCACCGTCGTGCCGACCAATTCGTACTACCTGCGCACCCTGCCGCCGGAACGCTGGGCGCAGGACCATCCGATTCGCGCCATGGTCAACGCCGGCGTGCGCGTGCATCCCAACACCGACGATCCGACGCTGCACCTGGTCACGCCGACAGGCGCCTGGCTGATGATGACGGAATTCGGTTTCGGCGTGGACGACATGCGCAACTTCATGCTCAATGGCCTTGATGCCGCCTGGATAGCCGATGATCTGCGACGCCGCTGGCGCACCGAGTGGTGCGCAGCTTTCGATGCGCTGCATGACAGGCTAACTACAGGCTAACTGCTGGCTAACTGCCGACTGACCCCGGAATGGCGAGGATGACAATACGGCGGGCATAAAAAAGCCCGCTCAACATCGAACGGGCCAAGAGGGGGAGTTCCTCAGGATGTCACTACACCTACGACTACTCTGCGTTACGTGTGCCGCCCGACTAAAGTACAGCACGTTTGCTGCAGACCCGCGCAGGACGACCCTGCCGCGACTATTAACGACAGAATCATGCCCACGAGGACGGTGCCGGGGTCATACGACCCCGGGCTTGTCTTACGTCAGAACAATTAGAACGAGTGGCTGATACCTGTGTAGAACGCGTTCTGGTTTTGGCCCTTGATGCCGCCGCCGCCGTACTCAACCGAGAAGTCGGAGTTGGCGCCGTTGCGAACCGTACCGACGGTCGCGTACAACAGCGTGCGCTTGGACAGGCTGTAGTTGCCGCCGACGACGAACAGGTTCGCGCTGCCAACGCCAGCGTTGACGTTGACGTGATAAGCCGCACCGATCAGCGTCAGGGCCGGGGTGATCTGGTAGTTGGCGCCCAACCAGTAGTGATTGGCGCGATCTGGATTACCGGTTGCCGCAGACGGCGCACGCAGGTTTTCATAACCGGCGAACAGCTTCAGCTTATCGATGGTCAAGGTGCCGCCCAGAGTCAGTTCCTTGGAGGAAGCGAACAGCGTCGAGAACTGACCGTTGGTGTCGCGTTGCACATCATAGATGGCGCGCAGTTCATAGGTCGGTTGCACGTAAGCCAGGGAGATACCATCGCGGCTGCCGTTGTTGGTGTTGGTTGTGCCGGTTCCCTTGGTGAACGAGCCCGCAGCTTCGCCGAAGCCATGCATCACGGTTGCCGAGAAGCCGCCGAAGTTTGGCGATTCATAGCTGACCATGTTGTTGGTTTGTGGCCAGTTGCGTTCCTTGACCAGTGTCGCTGTACTCAGAGCCTGTTGGCCGGTTGGGTCGATTGCCCAGATCGGGTCGCTCTGGATCGCCAGGTCTTTACCCATCTTCAGAGTACCGCTGGAACCGCTCAGACCGACGAAAGAACGACGTGTCCAGAGACCGCTGCCGCCGTTGACTTGTCCAGTGGACGCGTCGAAACCGCTTTCCAGGGTAAACAAGGCTTTCAGACCGCCGCCCAGATCTTCGTTGCCCTTGAAGCCGAACATGCTGGTACCCCATTCGTTACCATCGATACCCCACTTGCTGCCGCGGCCACCGCTAGCAGTAGTCTGGTTGCTCTGGTAGTTGATGCCGGCATCGATACGGCCGTAAATGGTCACGTTGGTCTGAGCCTGGACGCCGGCGGATGCGCATGCCAGGACGGCACCAATAGCGAGCGGCTTCGCAATGAATGCGACTTTTGAAGCTTTTTTCATTTCATCTCCTAAATTTGCTTGTGGGACTTCCACTATTTTTCGGGCATTGCACCCGAATTCTTTCTTATTGGCATTATTTCCGCACGACCATGTAACGGTCCGCACTTCCTTTTGCCTCTCTACATTTTATGTAGTTTTACTAAAAATTTTATTTAATTCTACACATTAAAAATTTTATTTCCATTATTTTTTTACCCCAACTACAGAGATTCAATAGATTTAATGCGAATTACAACACTCTTTTCCCATAACGCCGAATAATATGTGTACTAATGTTACAAGTAACTTTGTTACTTGCACTTAGTTTTAAAACTACATTTTGACGTGTTTGGAAGTTGACAAGCGGAATGAAAGCTTGCTATCAGGAATGAGTTCGATGAGAAACAGGCAAGATTGCGTCAGGGCAAGCAAATATGAATTCACCTACTCGCAAGAACGTAGATGAAAAAACAAAGGGTTAGCAGAATCTGCTAACCCTCTTTCCAATTTATGCGACGACGGCAGCAAAACCGCCGTCAGAAATTTTCGAAACGAACGACTCAGCGCACCGGCGCAAACAGCTTGCCGAAATCGATTTCCACCGGCTGCGTCGGCTCGGCCAGCAATCCCAGTGCATATTCGCCAAGATGATGCTCCATCAAGCGCGCCGCCAGCGCCGGCTGGCCTTGTTCAATCGCATCCAGGATGGCGACGTGTTCGTCGGCCGAGCAACTGTTGCGTTTGGGCGTCTCATAAAGACCGATCAGCAATGAGGTGCGCGCGATCAGTGTGCGCAGATACCCGCTGACGATGTCGTTCCGATTCACCTCTGCCAGCTTGATGTGGAATTCGCCCGACAGCCGGATCCAGTCGCGCCAGTTGCCGTCCTCGCGCAGCGCATGCTCTTTCCTGATCATCTCGCGCAGTTCGGCGAACGCCTTGCTCTTGTTACCCGGCTTGGCGGCCAGCCCCTTGACGGAACCGACCTCAAGAATGACCCGCGCCTCAAAGACTTCGCGCGCTTCGCCGATGTCGTGCAGGGCGATAATGGCGCCGCGATTGGGCTGCAGCTCGATGACGCGCTCATGCGCCAGCTTGACGAAGACGCGTCGCAAGGTCCCGCGGGTGACGCCGAAGGCCTCGCACAACGGCGCTTCGACCAGGCGCGTGCCGGGCGGAAGCTTGTGATCGAGGATAGCGTCGATGATCGCCATATATATACGGGCGTCGACGGCGTCGTTACTCAATTCCTTGTTCAGCTCCTTGCCCCTCTCCCCTTTGGCCTCGCTCATTCAACCTCCGGACCAATGGCAGAATGGCAAGCTATTGTGCTCAATCGACGCATAAATCGTAGAAAATATTTGTACATATGTTCACAGTATAAGTGCTTCGCCCGCGGCCTGCACAAGTCGAGCACAATCCGGGAACGGCCTTGCATGGCGCGCCAAGCCGAGGAAAAGCGACTGTTTGCACGCCTCGCCTGTTTTCGCACCAAGATCTCATCACGGCCCGCAAATTGCGCACAATCGCGACAAGAAAGTGCACAAACCTCGATTTCGTCAGCCAGCCGACAGCATTCCCCCTTCCTCCAGCCTCGGAGAAAATCCCACATCCGACCTGCATTTAGCTGCTGAAAAGCTTCTCCCACAACGCTTTCCACCACAACGACCGCCATTTTCCAAGCCTACTGGCACGCTTCTCGCTTATCACCAATTCCAAGATTGTGCACAATCCTAATTGAAATTGTATTCATCGTGACAACGCCGCCGATACGTAAAAGTTTGCATCGGCGCGTGCAGCGAACAGGCAGCATGCAGTACAGGTACCTCGGTAATCCTCGTGACAACTCGTGAAAAGCAGGTCCGACAGGGAGCAGGGATCGGACCGATATGGCAAACATCTATCAAGACAAGAAGGAAAACATGAGCACTTTCAATAAACTCGGGGCGGCAGCCATCCTTGCACTGGGCGCCAGCGGCGTCGCCTGTGCACAATCGAGCGTCACCGTTTCCGGCGTCATCGACACCGGCTTCGGCTACACCAGCAACGCCGGCAATGGTTCGCAAAACAAGGTCGGCATGCTCAACAGCATCCTGGGCGTGTCCAACGTCGGCTTCCGCGGCAAGGAGGACCTGGGCGGCGGCCTCAATGCAGTGTTCAACCTGCAGGCCGGCTTCAATCCGACCAACGGCTCACAGTCGGCCACCGGCCAGCTGTTCTCGCGCAATTCGCTGGTCGGCCTGGAAAGCTCGTCCGGCGCACTCACCGTCGGCAAGCAATGGAACTTCAACGATGACTGGCTGGTGGGCAGCGTGTTCAAGGGCGGCTACAACTCCGGCGCGATCTTCAAGTTTTCCGAGTTCGATGCGGTCAGCGAAATCTACAACAACACCATCAAGTACGTGTCGCCTGAAGTCGGCGGCTTCCAGGGCGGCGTGATGTACGGCTTCGGCGAAGCCGCAGGCAGCCTGCGCACCGGCCAGGTGTACAACATCGCGGCGAAATACGTGCAAGGGCCGTTCTTCGTCGGCATCACCTTCGACCGCGAACAGGACGCGACCCTCGGCCTCACCAACACCGGCAACGTGCTGAAGCTGACCACGCTCGGCGCCAGCTACACCATCAACGCACTCAAACTGCGTCTTGGCGCCGCGCGCAGCGACATCTCCGGCCCCGGCACGTTCCAGTCGATTCCTTCGCTGCCGACCGCGCGCAAAGCCTACGCGGTGGAAGCCGGCGTCGACTACACCTTCACCCCCGCCTTCACCGGTTCGGCCGACGTGCTCTATCGCAAGAACACCACGCTCTCCAACAACACCAAGGTGTATCGCCTGCTCGGTATTTACAGCCTGTCCAAGCGCACCAGCCTGATCGCCAACCTGGCGTATCTGAGCAACGGCGACGGCGCCACCGAATCGCTGATCAGCACCAACTCGACCGCCATCGGCGGCGGCTTTGCCAATCAGCACCAGACCGCACTGGCGCTGGGCATCCGCCACACGTTCTGATGAGAGATGCTGCACATACAGATAAAGAACGGCACGGCGTGATCCTTGCTTGATCTTCACCTGAGAATTTCTGAATCGACTTTTCTGTTTTCCTTTTTTCAAACGGGAGTAATGATGAACAAACGCATGTCCTTGAAAACCCTGGCCGCATTGACGCTGACCATGTTCGCCGCCGTGCCGGTGGCGCACGCTGCCGACAACGTCCTGAAGATCGGCGTCAACGGCGTCATGTCCGGCGCCGCTGCATCGTGGGGACTGGTCAACAAATACTGCGCCGAGACCACCGCCGAGATGTACAACGCCAAAGGCGGCGTCGACATCGGCGGCAAGAAGTACAAGATCGAAATCGTCGCGCTCGACGACAAGAACGATCCGAAGATTTCCATTTCCAACGCCGAAAAACTCGCCAGCGACGGCATCAAGTACATCATCGGACCGAACATCGACACCACCGCCATCGCCGTCAAGCCGGTGATGGAACGCGCCAGGGCGATGAACTTCCCCTACGCCTTCTCCAAGGAGCTGTACACCGCGCCGGCCAACGCCTCGGTGCTCGGCATGGTGGCCTCGTACCAGGTCGGTCCGGTGGTCTACAAATACCTGATGGACAAGAAAGGCGTGAAGAGCATTTCCTTCGTCGCGCGCAACGAATCCGACGCCAAGAACCAGCAGGAAGAAGGCGTGGCCGCGGCCAAGAGCCTGGGCCTGAAGGTGCTGGCCGACAAGGAAAGCTACGAGCCCGGCACCACCGACTTCATGCCCATCATGTCCAAGCTGGTGCGCGCCAAGCCTGACGCCATCGTGCTGTCGGGCGTGGCGCCATCGGACGCGCCGCTGCTGATCAAGGCCGCACGCGACCTCGGCTTCAAGGGCCAGCTGTCGACCGAGACGGGACAGGACGCCAAGATCCTGGAACAGGTCGCCGGTGAAAAAGCGGCAGGCTTCCTCTCCGTCGGCGGCGCATCGACGCCGGCGATCCAGTCCGACTACATGAAGCAATTCGTCGAGGTCTACAAGAAGCGCGTCGGCGAGTGGAATGACGAAGCCGGCACCAAGGCTTATGCGCTGGAACTGATCCTGGCCGTGCTGCAAAAAAACCCGAAGGCCTTGACCGACGTCGAGCAATTCCGCAAGGAGATGCCGTCGTTCAAGATGAGCAATCCGTTTGTGAAGGACAAGACCACGCTGCAATTCGTCGGCAAGAAAGACTTCGGCCGCCAATCGCAGGTAGGCGTGCCGCTGGTGGTCAATGCCTACAAGGGCGGCGGCTTCGAAGCGGTCTACGTCGGCCAGGTCGCGAACTGATCGCAGTTGCAACGAGCGTTGTTGTACCCCGCCGAGCGTTATCCCGCGCGAGGCGGGTTTAGTAGAAGCAAAGTAGTAGTTAGTAACAAAAAAACCTGTTTAGGGTCTGTAGCGAGAGGTCGTCAGCCGGTGGCGGACGGAGCACAGGAACCGGAACGTACTCAGGTACGTGAGGATTCCGAGCACCGCCCGACGCCGGATCACGGCCTCGCAGTAAGACCATAAGCAGGTTTAGTCTGCTTCACCCATTGTCTGCGCCGGCCTCCCTTCCGGTGCAGACAATACCTGGACGTTCATGCATGCAACAACATAGGATTCATCAACCGACATGCTGCAAATTCTCATCAACGGACTCATCCTCGGCTCGGCCTATGCGCTCATTGCGCTGGGACTGACCATGGTCTTCAGCATCATGCGCGTGGTCAATTTCGCGCACGGCCAGATGTACATGCTGGGCGGCTTCGTCATGTACTACCTGTACGGACAATTCGGCTTCCCGTTCTGGCTGGCGCTGCTGCTGGCGGGCGCCACACTCGGCGTGATCGGCATGGCGTTCAACCGCTTGCTGTTCCAGCCCGTGCTGGCGACCTCCAAGCGCGAAGAAAGCAGCATGCTGATGGCGGTCGGCACCGCCCTGCTGCTGGAAAATGTCGCGCTCTCGCTGTTCGGCGAAAAACAGCGCGGCGTGCCGACGCTGATCGACGGCGTGCTGATCCTCAACGACGGCGACGCCTATCTGCCCTATTCCAATCTCGCGGTCGCCGCGATCTCGATCGGCTTCATCGTCGCGCTGCTGCTGTTCGTGCAATACACCAAACCCGGCCGCGCCTTGCGCGCCGTGGCGCAGGACAAGGAAGCGGCGCTGCTGCAAGGCGTCAACGTCAAGTTCATCACCACGCTGGGATTTGCCATCGGCGCGGCGCTGGCCGGCATCGCCGGCGGCCTGCTGGTGACGCTGTACGGCGTCAATGCCGGCGTCGGCACCAACATCTCGACCAAGGCCTTCATCATGATCATGATCGGCGGCGCCGGCGTGACGTCGGGCGCGATCGTCGGCGGCTTCGTGCTCGGCATGGCCGAAGCAGTCGGCTACGACCTGCTGCCGAGCAGCATGACTTACCTACTGATCTTCGTCGCCATGATCGTGTTCCTGATCTTCAAACCGAACGGCCTGTTCGGCAAACCCTGGGGCTGAGCATGACGACACCTCTCCATTCCCTGCTCACTTCCGTGTCTTCACGAGGCTCCATGAAACTCGACAAACGCCGCGATTTTTCCATGATCCTGCTGATACTCGGCGCGCTGATCGTGCTGCCGCTGGGCATCGGCCACTCGCGCTACCTGATGTCGGTCCTGATGAACTGCGCCGGCGTGGCCGTCATCGCCAGCGGCGTGTGGCTGACCTTTTGCATCGGTCGCATCAATATCTGCCAGGCCGGTTTCGCGCTGATCGGGGGCTACGTCACCGCCATCCTGATCGCCAAGGCCGGATTCAGCTTCTGGATTGCGCTGCCGCTGTCGTGCCTGGCGTCGGCACTGTGCGGCGCGCTGATCGGCAGCGTCATCCTCAAGCTCAAGGGCATTTATTTTTCCATGCTGACCATTTGCCTGACCGAAGCGATTCGTCTCGCCTTCCTCAACGGCGGCAGCCTGACGCAAGGCTCCAAGGGCATCACCGGTTTGCCGCAGCCGTTTTCGGGCGACTCGCCGCTGCCTTTGTATTACGTCGGCATAGCCCTGCTGGCCATCGCGCTCGGCGTGGTCTGGCGCGTGCACTATTCGCGTCTGGGCGGCATCTTCCGCGCCATGCGTCTCAATGAAGACCTGGCCGAAAGCTTCGGCGTCAACGTCTGGCGCTACCGCATCCTGGCCTTCTCCATCGCCTGCGCGCTGGGTGGATTAGGCGGCAGCTATTTCTCGGTGTTCACGCAGAGCGTCTATCCGCAAAGCTTCACGGTCGAACACAGCATCTACTACATGCTGTTCTGCTTCCTGGGCGGGCTGGAATATGTCAGCGGCGCGATGATCGGCGCGTTTGCACTGACCATCCTGTTCGAGCTGTTGCAAGACTTCCAGCAATATCAGTCGCTGATCTACGGCGTGCTGATGATCGTGGTCATGTTGACGCTGCCGAATGGATTGATGGCGCTGCGCGGCTTCTCGTTCTCGCTGCCGTTCCGCAAAGGAGAGGCGAAATGAGCGCATCGATGAACCCGGTGAGTCCGTCGGTGGTCCCTGCACCGGACAAACGCATCATCCTCGAAGCCAGCGGCCTGAGCAAACGCTTCGGCGGCCTGCTGGCCAACGACGACGTCTCGCTCTCGCTCGGCACCGAGAGCGGCAAGGTTACGTCCGTGATCGGCCCCAACGGCGCAGGAAAAAGCACTTTCTTCAAAATGCTGGCGGGATTCTGCACGCCGACCACCGGCAAGGTGCGCCTGTTCGGTGAAGACATCACCGGCCTGACGCCGCACAGGATTTCCGCCAAGGGATTGGTGCGCACGTTTCAGGAAACCACGATTTTCCCCGAGCTGACCGCGCTCGAACACGTCGCGCTGGCACGGCAGTTATCGCGCAGCGCCAACGACTTACAGGTGTTCGCCAACACCGCCTCGGCGCGGCGCGACGAAGAGCGCATGCGCGCCGACGCGCTGGAGATCCTGCGCTTCCTCGATCTCGACGGCGTCGCCGACAGCGTCGCCAAGACGCTGCCGCACGGTTACCTGCGTCTGCTAGGCATCGCCATGGGCATGGCCGCGAGTCCCAAGGTGCTGCTGCTGGACGAACCCTACGCCGGCCTCAATCCCGACGAGACCGACCGCGCCGTCGAACTGACGCGCAAGATCGCCGCCAGCGGCGTCTCCATCCTGCTGGTGGAACACGACATGAAAGCCGTGATGAAAATCTCCGACCATATCCACGTGCTCTACTTCGGCAAGAAAATCGCCGAAGGCACGCCGGAAGACATCCGCAACAACGAACAGGTGATCGAAGCCTATCTGGGCAAGGAAGACGAGGACATCGGCCTATGAACGCGATACTGGAATCCGCTGCGCCCGTCGTGCCGGCAACAAGCGCCATCCCGCACCTGCAACTGCAAAACATCTCGCTCAATTACGGCCAGGTGCGCGCGCTGCAAGACGTCAGCTTGCGCGTCGACCAAGGCAGCGTGGTGGCGCTGATCGGCGCCAACGGCGCAGGCAAGTCGTCGACCCTGCGCGCCGTCACCGGCCTGTCGCCGGTATGCGGCGGCCAGGTGCTGCTCAACGGCGCCGACGTCACCGGCACCTCGGCGCACAAGCTGGTCGAGCAAGGCGTGGCGATGGTGCCCGAAGGCCGTCACGTCTTTCCCTTCATGTCGATCAAGGACAACCTGCTGATGGGCGCCTACACGCGCTCGGACAAGGGCGGCATCGCGGCGGACCTGGACAAGGTGCTGACGCGCTTTCCGCGCCTGAAGGAACGCTTCGGCCAGCAGGCGTCGAGCCTGTCCGGCGGAGAACAGCAGATGGTCGCCATCGGCCGCGCGCTGATGGCGCGTCCGCGCCTGCTGTTGCTGGACGAACCGTCGCTGGGCATCGCGCCGCAATTCATCCGCCTGATCGCGCGCACCATCCTCGAAATCAACAAGGACGAAGGCGTCACCATCATGCTGGTCGAACAGAACAGCCGCATGGCGCTGATGATCTCGCGCTACGCCTACATCCTCGCCACCGGCCGCATCGAACTCGAAGGCGTCTCGCGCGAACTGCTCGACCATCCCGACATCAAGCGCCTGTACCTGGGCGCATGAGCACGACCATAAGCACGACCATAAGCACGAACATGAGCAAGCGCAAGACCCCGCATCAACCGCCAAGAACAATCGAGACAACGTGAAAATCAATATCGTCAATCCCAACACCACCGCCGGCATGACGGCCAAGATCGGCGACTGCGCACGCCAGGTCGCTGCGCCGGATACCGAGATCTGGGCCTGCAATCCCGCCACCGGACCGGTATCGATCGAAGGCCATTACGATGAAGCCATGTGCGTGCCCGGCCTGCTCGCCGAAATCCGCCGCGCCGAAACCGCCGGCGCCGACGCTCACATCATCGCCTGCTTCGGCGATCCCGGCCTCGAAGCCGCGCGCGAAATCGCCAGCGGCCCGGTGTTCGGCATCGCCGAAGCTGCCATGCACGCAGCCAGTTTCGTGGGCAAGCATTTCAGCATCGTCACCACGCTGGGAAGAACCTGCGGCATCGCCGCGCATCTGGCGGAACGCTACGGCATGCAGCGCTTCTGCCGCAACATCCGCGCCTGCGAAATCGCCGTGCTCGATCTCGACAATCCGGCTTCCGACGCCTACGCCGCGATCATGCAGGAATGCCGCCTCGCACTGGAACAGGATAACGTCGACTGCATCGTACTGGGATGCGCCGGCATGGCCGATTTGTGCCAGGCCATCAGCAAAACGTTGGGCGTACCGGTGATCGACGGCGTCAGCGCTGCCGTGACCTTTGCCGAAAGCCTGGTGCGGCTGGGCCTGCACACCAGCAAGCGCGGCGAATGGAATTATCCGCTGCCGAAACAGTATCTGTAAGACACCGCCAGTCAGGCCGCGCCGGCAAGCTCCCGGCTCGACTGCACGTTGTTGCGGCCCCTGCCCTTGGCCGCATACAAGGCGCCGTCTGCGGCGTTCAGCACCGCGTCGATGGAGTCATGCACGCCATGCTCGTACGTGGCGACTCCGATGCTCGCCGTCACATGCCCGCTCTGGCTTTTTGAATGCAGAATCTGCAGCGCTTCAATGGCGCGCCTGATTTTTTCGCCGACCACGACAGCGCCTCCCTGGTCGGTTTCCGGCAGCACCGCAATGAATTCTTCGCCGCCGTAGCGTGCCGCGATGTCGGCGCTGCGCGGCAGCTGGACCGAGATGGCGCGCGCGACGGACACCAGGACGTCATCGCCCTTCTGGTGTCCGTAGGTGTCGTTGTAGAACTTGAAATAATCGACATCGATGAACAGGATGGAGAAGATGCCGTTGCTGCGCCGGTTGCGATTCCACAGATCGCGCAGCATGTCATCCAGCGCGCGGCGGTTGAGCAGGCCGGTGAGGCCGTCGATACGCGCCAGCTGGCGCAGTTTCTCTTCCGCCTCGACACGCTTCTTCAGCTCTTTGCGCAATACCAGGAACAAGACCATGCACACCAGCACGAACAGGAACATCATGGTGACGATGGTGTAGAGATTGTCGGTCCAATGTTTGTAGATGTCTTTCTCGGCACGGCCCACGAACACGACGAGCTGCGTTTCCGGAATCCGCCTGAACGCATACAGGCGCCGCACGCCGTCGTTGACCGCGCGCGCAAAGAAGCTGCCGCTGTCCTGCTGCATCAGCGACCGGATCTGCAGGAAGCCGGCGCTGCTGCTGACGTCGCGACCGATCAGGGACTGAGAATACGGCAAGCGCATATATACCACGCCGTCGCCGGAATACAGCGACATCACGCCGTTTTCCCCAAGCGCGACGCCGCTGAACAATTCGCGGAAATAAGCCAGGTCCAACGCCATGACGACGACGCCGTCAAAGCTGCCGTCGGCCTTCGACAGCCGCTTGGACAGCACGATCACCCGCAGGTCTTGGGCGAATTTGGCAACGATGGGCTTGGAGATGTACAGACCGACGTCGGGCTGGTCGCGCTGGATGGTGAAGTAAGGCCGGTCGCCATAGGTATTGGCAGGCGCGCCCGGCAGGGACGAAACCGCGACCTTGCCTGTGCGGTCCAGCACCGCCATGACGACGACATGCTTTGCCGCCAGCGTGCTGCCGAACAGATAGGAATGTTGCTGGTTGTGCGTGAGCGTCGCATACATGGCGTTCTGATAGCGATTGGCCAGCGCATCCAGGGACAGGGACAGGATCTCGATGTTCCTGACGATATCGCGCTGCGCGATGAGCGTGATGTTCTGCGAGGTCTCGACGGCGTAGTGGCGCGCCTCTTCATGGCTCCGATAGAGCACCCAGGCGCACAAGCCGCACATCATGGCGACCAGCAGGACGCCATTGATCCTCAAGACCTTCCGTAAACGATTAATTTTGCATCCCTATCTGCACCAATGCCTGAGCGGCAAGTTTCCCCACCGTCCGGATGCTTTTGCAAGCCGGCGACATTTTCCTGCGGAAATTCTTTGAATTGTAGAAATTCGACAGACGGAATTAACGCACAAAAGCATCGCTTTAAACATGCTTCTGCCGGGCAACGTGTGCGAAAGGCGACATTCCCCCTGCGCCGCTTTGACGACGGAATGTCTTGTGCTATGTCCGCGCAACCGTACCAGAGGGGGGACCGGGAGCCCGCGGGAAGCAGACCGGACGCGCCTGCCCCCGGCTCGCAAGGACAGGCGCGCCGTCCTTGCTATACGGAAAGATAAGCGCGCCGCACATCCTCATCCGCCGCCAGCTGCGCCATCGTGCCCTGATAGCGGATGTGGCCGTTTTCGAGGACGTAGGCACGATCGCTGACCAGTTCGGCGAAATGGAGGTTTTGCTCCGACAGCAGAATCGACATGCCTTCACGCTTGAGCGTCATGATCATGTTGGCCATCTGCTCGACGATCACCGGCGCCACGCCTTCGGACGGCTCGTCCAGCAGCACCAGATAGGGATTGCCCATCAAGGTGCGCGACACCGTCAGCATCTGCTGCTCGCCGCCGCTCATCTGGCCGCCGGGACGCAGCGGCATTTCGCCGAGGTTGGGAAACAGATCGAACAGTTTTTGCGGCGTCCACTCGACGGCGTCGGGACGCGACGGCTGGCGGCCGACTTCCAGATTTTCCAGCACCGTCAGGTCGGCGAACACGCGGCGATCCTCCGGCACGAAGCCCATGCCCATGCGCGAGATCTGATACGGCTTGGCGCGGCTGATGTCGTTGCCGAGAAAACTCACGCTGCCTTGCGCGCGATCCATCAGGCCCATGACGGCCTTCATGGTGGTCGACTTGCCGGCGCCGTTGCGCCCCATCAGCGCCACCACTTCGCCGCGCCGCACTTCCAGCCCGACATCGAAAAGGATATGGGCGCGTCCGTAGAAAGCGTTGAGGGCTTCCACCTTGAGCAAGACCTCGCCGCCGGCGGCTGCCCCGACTTGTACCGGATTGATTTCATTCATGACGGCGCTCACGAGACGGCCTCCTCTTTTTCAAATGTCTTGCCGGAACCGAAATACACTTCCTGCACTTTTGGATGATTGCGAATGGTTTCGCCGTCGCCTTCGGCGATCAGCTGGCCGCGCGCCAGCACGATCATGCGATCGGCAAAGGCGAACACGACGTCCATGCTGTGTTCGGTAAAGAGCACCGACAGGTTGCGTTCGACCACCAGCTTTTTGGTCAACGCCATCAAGGCGTTGCGCTCCTTGGGCGCCATGCCGGCGGTGGGCTCGTCCATCAATAGCAGGCGCGGGCGATTGGCCATGGCGATCGCCAGCTCCACACGCTTGACGTCGCCGTAGGCCAGTACGCCGCAAGGACGTTGCGCCTGCGCCGCCATGCCGACCTGCTCCAGCAATTCCATCGCTTCGTCGCGGAAGAAAGACGCCGCCGGACGCCACAACTGAAAGAGTTTGCGCTCGCGCGACATCAATGCCATCTGCACGTTCTCCACCACCGTCATGGAGCTGAAAGTCGCCGATATCTGAAACGTCCTACCGACGCCGAGGCGCCAGATGTCGCGCGGCTTCATGCCGCCGATTTCGTGGCCGTCGAAACGGATCGAGCCGGTGTCGGGCCGGTACTGGCCGTTGAGAATATTGAAGCAGGTCGATTTGCCGGCGCCATTGGGCCCCAGCAGGGCCAGCAATTGGCCGCCGGGCAGATCGAAGGACACGCCGTTGACCGCCTTGACGCCGCCGAAGGCTTTACTGATGTTGTTGACTTGTAGCAGGCTCATGCCGCCTCCTTGCTGATGTCGTTCCGGACGGACGCTGCTTCGCCTTCTTCGCCGCGATCAAACAGTTTCTGGAAAAATCCTGCAATACCGGCAGGGAACAACAGCACCAGCGCCAGGATGATCAGGCCCAGCAGTGCGCGCCAGTAATCGGTTTCGCGCGCGATGATGTCTTGCAACCAGGTGAATACCGCCGCGCCCACCACCGGCCCCAGCAAGGTCTGCAAACCACCCAGCATGACCATCACCAGGCCGTCGACGGAACGTCCGACGCTGATCGCTTCCGGCGAAATGCTGCCCTTGGAGAACGCGAACAATACGCCCGCCACGCCGCAAAACAATCCCGCCACCACGAAAGCCATCCATTGCATGCGCTTGACGTCGATGCCGATGGCGTCGGCGCGCAACGAAGAATCGCGGCCGGCGCGCATGGCATACCCGAACGGCGAGAACAGCACGCGGCGCAACAGCAGCACGCCGATCACGCTGAACGCCAGCGCCAAGTAATAGAACGCTACCGGCGAAGCCGCCCAAGCCGACGGCCAGATGCCGACCAGGCCGTTGCTGCCGCCGGTGACGTCATCCCACTGATAAATGATGGCCCAGACGATCTGCGCAAACGCCAGCGTCAGCATCGCCAGATACACACCCGACAGGCGCACGCAGAACCAGCCGAACAACAAGGCGCCGGCCGCCGCCGCCAGGGGACCGACGATCATCGCCACTTCCATCGGCAGATGCAGCTTGGTCAGCACCAGCGCCGCGGCATAGGCGCCCAGGCCGAAGTACGCGGCATGACCGAAGGAATGCATGCCGCCCGGTCCCATCATGAAATGCAGACTGGCGGCAAACAGGACGGCAATCAGAATTTCCACCAGCAGCACGGTCAGGTAAGGGAAGCTGCCCGACAGCAGCGGCGCCGCCACCAGCAACGCCAGACCGGCCAGGCCGAGCTTGCGCTGCATCGTGCTGGCCGCGCGCAGAGGCGCTTCCGGCGGTCCGCTGGCGCGGCTGGCTGCCTGCGGTTTGCCGAGCAAGCCCCAGGGACGCACCACGAGAATGAAAGCCATCACCAGGAACTCCACCACCAGCGTCAGCTTGGACAGCGACACGTCGATGCCGAACAGGGATACCTGCCCGATCGCCACGCAGAGCGCCTTGATTTCGGCGATCAGCAAGGCGGCGAGAAAAGCGCCGCTGATCGAGCCCATGCCGCCGACCACCACCACCACGAAGGCGTTGCCTATCGTTTCCAGATCGAGCGCCAGGTTGGCGGGAATGCGCGGACCTTGCAGCGCGCCGCCCAGGCCCGCGAGGAAACAGCCCAGCGCGAATACGCCGGTGAAGAGCCAGGACTGATTGATGCCCAGCGCGCCGACCATTTCACGATCTTGCGTCGCGGCCCGGATCAGCGTACCCCAACGCGTGCGGTTGAGCAGCAGCCACAGCAGGCCGAGCACGACCGGGCCGATGAAAATCAGCACCAGATCGTATTGCGGCAGGCGTCGGCCCAGCAGCTGCACCGAACCACCCAGGCCCGGCGCGCGCGGGCCGAACAGATCTTCCGGTCCCCAGATGTAGAGCGCGGCATCCTTGAGCACCAGCACCAGCGCGAAGGTCGCCAGCAACTGGAACAACTCCGGCGCACGGTAGATACGGCGCAAGATGACGATCTCGACCAGTGCGCCGAGCAGTGCGACGGCACAGGCGGACAACAGCACCGCACTCCAGAAACCGACGCCGCTGGCGCCGATCAGGCTCACCAGTGAATAAACAATGAAAATGCCCAGCATGTAAAACGAGCCGTGGGCGAAGTTGACGATGCGCGTCACGCCGAAGATCAGCGACAGGCCCGCCGCCACCAGAAACATGGTGGAAGCATCGGCCAGGCCGTTGATCAACTGTACTATCAGACTTGAGAGAGTCATACCTTGATTTCCCTGAGGCGGTTGGCGGCAGCTTTCCTGCGTTTCCCGGAAAACCACCGCCCGTCGCCGGTTGCTACATGATTAATCGATTGGAGGATCAATCGGCCGGACGCAACTTCTTTACTTCCGCGTCGGGCAGCTGCACCGCCGCGCCATCCACGTAGACAAAGCTGGCCATCACCCCCTTGCCATCCTTGACGCCGGTGCGGCCGACGAAAGCACCCATTGTCGATTGATGATCTTGCATGCGATAAATGATCGGCCCCACCGGCGTATCGACCTTGAGGCCGGAAAACGCTGCCGCCAGTTTATCGGAATCCACGGCGCCGGCCTTTTTCAAGCCTGCCGCAATCGACATCAGCGCGGTGTAGCCCACCAATGAACCATTGCGCGGATAGTCATTGAACTTCTTGCGATAGGCGTCGACGAATTTCTTGTGCTCGGGCGTGGTCAACGCATACCAGGGATAACCGGTGACGATCCAGTTGACGGGCGCCTCGGCGCGCAGCGGATCGAGGTATTCCGGTTCGCCGGTCAGCAGCGAGACCACTTCGCGGCCTTCGAACAGACCGCGCGTATTGCCGTCGCGCACGAACTTGCCGAGGTCGGCCGCAAACAGCGCATTGAAGATCGCATCCGGCTTGGCGTCGGCCAATGCCTGCGTGACGGCGCCGGCATCGATCTTGCCCAGCGGCGGCGCCTGTTCGGCAACGAACTCGATGTCCGGCTGGAGCTCTTTCATGAGCTTCTTGAACGTGGCGGATGCCGACTGGCCGTATTCATAGTTGGGGTAGACGATGGCCCAACGCTTCTTCTTGAGCTTGGCGGCTTCCTTGACCAGCGAGGCCACCTGCATGTAAGTCGAGGGCCGCAGGCGATATGTATACTTGTTGCCGTTTTGCCAGACGATCTTGTCGGTCAGCGGCTCGCCCGCCAGGAAGAAAATCTTGCGCTGCTTGGCGTAGTCGGTCAATGCCAGGCCCGTGTTGGACAAGAAGCCGCCGAACAGCAAGGCCACCTGCTCGCGCGTCACCAGTTCTTCCGCAACGCGCACGGAATCGCCCGGATTGCCGTTGTCGTCGCGGGCGATCACTTCCAGCTTCTTGCCGAGCACGCCGCCGCTGCCGTTGATTTCTTCGAGCGCCATTTCCCAGCCATGGCGGTACGGTTCGAGGAAGGCGGGCTGCGCCTTGTAGCTGTTGATTTCGCCAATCTTGATCGTGGCTTGCGCCATGACGCTGCCGGTGCAGGCCAGTGCCGAGACGGCGACTGCGCATTGCAAGAATTGCAAAAATTGCGAGAAGCCGCGGCGGCGACGAGAAAACCCAAGAAATTCAGTCACGATAATTCCCTTTTCTAAAAAGACCGCGCAAGCGGTCGGTACTTCAAGCCTGCGCGGCGGACGCCGGGCGCCCACCGCCGCTATCAGAACATCAGAACAGATGGCGAATGCCGACCTGCACGCCGTTGACGGTGCCGCCTGCCGTCGGCACATTCTTGGTGATCGGCCCTGCGCCGCTGAGCGAGAACGTTGCGCCGTTCTTGTTGCTCAGATGCGCGTAGGTGCTGTACAGCATGGTGCGCTTGGACAGATCGTAAGTGCCTATCAGGCTGAACTGACGCGCATTCCGGTCCGCACCGCTGCTGTCCTTGGCCCAGCCATAGCCGGCGCCCAGCGTACCCTGCGCCGTCACGCGATAATTCGCCGAGATCGAATACGCGCTGTAATACACGCCGGCCACGTTGGTCGCCGCGGCGGCGCCGAGGTTGTTGCCGCGGTAATACCCCAGGTACACCTTGCCCATGCCGTAATCGTAAGCGCCGCCGGCAAAGGTCGACTTGATCGACTGGTTGTCGTTGGCGCTGTTTTGCCACGACGAGTTGAGGGACAGCGAGAGCGGGCCGCTGTCATATTCAGCACCGAACATGTACGAGTTCTGGCCGTTCCTCGGCGCCACCTGCTCGCCGAGTCCGACATAGGCTTGCAGCTTCAAGCCGTTCATGCTTGGCGAAATGTAGCCGATCATGTTGTCGTAGCGCGGGGTATAGGCCGTCACATTGCTGAGGAAAGAAGCAAAAGTTGCGCCTGCGAAGGCATCCAGGCGGGCAGTCATCAGGAATCCCGGTGAGTTCTGGCGCCCGGCACGCACTTCGCCGAAGCCGCCGGCCAGGCCGATCCACGACTGGCGGTTGAACAGCCGCGTGCTGTCGGCCAGGCCGCCGGTGTCGGACAAAAAGCCGTTCTCCAACTGGAAGTTGGCGCGCAGACCGCCGCCCAGGTCTTCCGTGCCGCGAAAGCCGATGCGGTTGGCCTGATAGCCGCCGCCGTCCATCGACACCACACTGCCTTTGCCGGTGGCATTGGTGTATGCCATATAGGTGTCGAGTACGCCATAGATTGTGACGTTGGACTGGGCCATTGCCGACCCCGTCCCGCACAACAAACCCAATGCGCCAAGCGCAAATTCCTTTTTCATGTTGCCTTCCCTTATGCTGGTTAAGTGATATCCCATTGTTCCCGTGACTCTCATTGCTCCCATTGCACTGCAAGCCCGGCCGCGCCAGCCCCTCGCCGGCGCGACCGGACCTCCCGGGGCAACAGCAGGCAGGCCGGCCGTCCCGCCTGCTGTTGCTCCCAAGACCTCACTGCCGGGAACGGAACATTGCTACCGATCCGCCCAGCTTCCTGCTCTGTTCCGCCAACGATGCCGCTGCGGCTGCCGCCTGCTCGACCATCGCCGCGTTCTGCTTGACGGCGTCGTCGATCTGCGCGATGACCTCATTGGCTTGTCCGATGTCGCGGCTTTGCGCCGCCGATGCATCGGCGATATGGCCGACGATCTGCGCCACTTGCGATGCCGACGCCACGATCTGCTGCATGGTCTTGCCCGCATCGCCGGCGATCCTGACGCCGACGGCGACACGCTCTCCGGATTGCGCCAGCAGGCGATTGATTTCCTGCACGGCCTGGGCGCTGCGTTGCGCGAGGTTGCGCACTTCCGACGCCACCACGGCGAAGCCGCGTCCGTGCGCACCGGCGCGCGCCGCCTCCACCGCCGCATTGAGCGCCAAAATATTGGTCTGGAAAGCGATGCCTTCGATCACCGAGGAAATGGCGGCGATCTCGGCCGCACTGCGTGAAATGTCGTCCATGGTCGCCACCACTTTGCCGACCATCGCATGCCCCTGCGTGGCGACCTCGGAGGAGGTCCCCGCCAGCTTGCGCGCTTCGGCCGCGCTGGCGGCGTTCTGCTGCACCATGCGGCTGAGGTCGTTCATCTTGGAAGCGGTCTGTTCCACCGCGGCGGCGGTCTCTTCGGTGCGTGCGGCAAGATCGAGATTGGCATCCGAAATTTCTCCCGCCGCGACATCCACGGTATGCACGCCCACGCGCAGGTCCTGCACCAGATTGGCAAGGCTTTTTTGCATCACGCCCATGCTCGATGCCAGCACCGACATTTCGTCATGGCGCGCACGATCGCCGTCGACGGTGCTGGTCAAATCGCCGGCGCCGATCTTGCGGGCATGGCTCAGAAGTTCTTGCAGCGGCGCGCGCACCCGCGTCCCGATCGCGGTAAGCGTCACCACCAGCAGCAGGCTGATCAGCAATGTCAGCATGTCCGCTTGCTCGTAATGCGGCCATGTCGTCGCCACCGACCAGGCGGACAGCAGCAGCGCCAGGGCGTTCAGGCCTTGCGCCGTCAACAGCCGCACATGCAGGCTCGGCGCGCTGAACAGGCGCCACCAGCCGAACGGCGCGCGTTGCACCAGCGCGCCGGCGCTGAGCTTGCGGCGACTGCGGCGGCGCGCCGCCAGCTGCGCATAAAACTGCGCCATCATCGCGACGTCGGACATCGCCGCCTTGGTGCGGACGGTGGTATGCCCGACATGGACGCCGTCGACCATGGTCCGCGTAATCGTGGCGCTGGCCCAGAAACAGCGACCATCCTTGCAGCGGTGCCGCATCACGCCGGTCCAGGCGCCTTGCGCCTTGACCGTGCGCCACAGATCGGCGCCGACTTGCGGCGGCGTGTCGGGGGCGTACATCAGGCTGGCCGGCTGGCCCAGCAGTTCGTCATGGCCATAGCCGCTGCGGGCGACGAAGGCCGAATTCAGGTAGACCATCTTGCCGTCGGGATCGGTGCGCGTAATGAGGTATTCATCGTCATCGAGATGAAGATCCTCCGCGCGCCACGCGAGGGCGCTCTGATCGGCCACTACCAAATTCGCAAGCATGCCCCGCCCCTTCCACTCAAGGTATGGAAATTCCGTTTGTCGTTCGTCATCGTTCGTCAGTGAGTCAGCGCTGCGGCCTTGCCGGCCTCTCGTATTCGCGCCACGTCGGCTTTCAGATCCGGCCACGCCGGTTTGTCCGCGGCAAAGTTTGCACGCAGGTATTTCAACAATTCGACCAGTTGTTCGTCATTGAAACTATCGGCGAATCCGGGCATGTAGCCGAGCTCGGGATTGGCCGGCTCGCGTATGCCTTGCAAAATCACGCGGATCAGGTTGTCCGGCGCGGCGCTGTGCACATTGGTGTTGAGCGACAGCGACGGCTTGACGCCGAACAAGGTCGGACCGGTATCGCCCTGATGGCACACGGCGCAGGAGCCGCGATACAGATTGGCGCCCATGACGGAGGCAACGGTTTGTGTCTGCATCGTTGTTGTCGCCGGTGTCTCCGTATCGGCCGCGACGGCAACGGTTGTCTTCGATTTTTCCCGCAACGCAGGCTCATTGAACGAGGCCAGATAGTGCGCGATGGCACGCACATCGTCGGCAGGCAATTGCGCCAGTTCGGCCACCACCGGCGCCATCGGACCCGCGGCAACGCCGTGCAATGGCGAAAATCCGGTGCGCAGATAAGTGAACAATTCCGCTTCGCTCCACGGCACCGGCGCCCGCGACAAGGAAGTCAGTGCAGGCGCTTCCCAGCCGTCGGCGCTGCCGCCGGCGAGATACGCGCGCCCGCCTTTTTCTGCCCCCAGCATGTTGCGCGGCGAGTGGCAGGCACTGCAATGGCCGGCGCCTTCCACCAGATAGGCGCCGCGATTCCATTGCGCCGAGCGCGAAGCATCCGGCACGAATTGTTCGTTCTTGTGAAACAGCAGGTTCCATCCCGCCATCAGCGGCCGCGCGCCGAACGGGAACGCCAGCCTGGTTGCCGGCGGCGCATGCGCGACCGGTTCCTGCGCCATCAGGTAGGCATACAGCGCCTGCATGTCGGCATCGCTGATCCTGGCGAATGCGGTGTAAGGAAAGGCTGGATACAAATGACGGCCGTCGCGGTGAATCCCTTCGCGCATGGCGCGTTCAAACGCGGCAAACGACCAGTTGCCGATGCCGGTCTTTTCATCCGGAGTAATGTTGGTGCTGTAGACCGTGCCGAAGGGCGTTTCCAGGGCATGGCCGCCGGCGTTGGGCACGCCGTTGGGCGCGGTGTGGCACACCACGCAGTCGCCCGCCGCGGCAACCAGCTTGCCGCGCGCGATGGTCGCGGCGGAATACAGGGTCGGGTCGGGAGCGGCGATCGGTTTGATCTCGGCGCGCCACGGCGACGCCATGACGAACAAGCCTGCGAGCGTCGCGGCGACGCCGCCGAAGATGCCGCCCTTCCAGCCGAGGATGCGCTTCTTCGCCGTCTTGCCTTCCCCCAGCGCGAGACGCAGCTGTTCGCTGCTGAACGGCGCCGAACGCAAACGGATGCCGGTGGCGTCGTGAATCGCGTTGGCGACGGCAGCAGCCGCCGGAAGAGAAAAGGCGGCGTTGCCGCTCAGGCGAACCGGCCCGGGCGTGCCGCCGTTCTTCGCGGCGGGCAGACCCACCAGTTCCACCGCGGGCAGCGATGCCTGCACGGCGGATGCAACGCTGATGCCGTATTCCTGCTTTGCCCAGGCATCGAAGCTGCTTTCGCTTGCCAGCAATCCACGCATCGCCGATTGTGCGTCGCTGCGCGAAGCCTCATCTTCAATGCGGTGAAAGTCGCCTGGCTGCATGTCTGTTCCGGCTTCGGCGACGTCTTGTCCGACCACCACGCGGGTCACGCTGAGGTCGCCGGAATCGCGATCGTATTCGACATCCGCCACCCACGCCGACCATTGCCGGCGCGCTGCGTCCGGCTTGCCGCCTTCGTCGATGACGCTGGCATAGGCAAATCCGCGTCCGCGCAACATATTGCCGCCGGCTTTCTTTTCTGCTGCCGCGCCGTTCCAGCCGGCTTGCCGCGCAACGGCGTGCACCAGCGCTGCACCGCGCTCGTCCTGCAGATGTTGCAAACGATATTGCACCGGATCCGCCCCGGCTTGACGGGCTGCCTCGTCGATGAACGACTCATGCGCAAAAACATGCGCGGCGGCATAGTCGCCGGCATGACCCTGCTGAACCAGTTGCACATTGGCATAGGCATACGGCGGCAGCTGCGCGCCGTACTGATCATGCACGCCGGAAGCGGCATCGCTGACCGGATCGGCAATCCCCGCCAGCATGAGCGCCAGCGGCGGAAAATTCCCGCTGGCGGCATGCGCCGTGTGACGATAGGCGAGTATGCCGCCGCCGTTTTTTGCATCGACTTGCGTGTCGATTCCGGCTTCGATCTGCGCCACCATCCGCCGCGTCATGACGCCGGCCTGTTCCGGCAACAAGGTGACGCTGACGGGACGTCCCGCCGCCGCCGACAAGAGTGCGGCGTCCGCAGCGGCGTCTTGCTGAATCTGTGCAAGACCCGGTTCGCGCTTGAAAAAATCTTCGTCGAACTGCGCCACATCCGACTGCACCATGGACGCGGGCATCCCGATCAATGCGGCAATCTGCTGACGCACAACGGCGGAAAGCGGCGACGCGGTCCACAGACGCGCACCTCCGGCGTTGCAATCCGCAATCGCGCTGAGCATCGGATCGCCGGCATCCGGCAAAACGCCCGTCGCCGTCCAGCTGTAAGAACGCTCCATGGGGGAGGACGATGCGCCGAAAGCACCTGCGACGTCGCCGCGTGCATAAACGGTGCTGTACTGCCGTTCCGCGGGAAGCGATTGCGGCGATGCCTCGTGCGCCTTCCATCGAACCCGCAGTTGCGCGATCGCTTGCAACGCGTAGCGGTCTTCCGTCGCGACGATGCCGATGAAGTCGCCGCGCACGACCAGCCTGACGATGCCAGGCACGTCCGCCAGCGACGCGACGTCGTGCCACGCCAGATGCATGCCGGTATAGTCGCGGCCGTTCCAGTCCAGGCGAGGCGGCCTGAGGACACGGCCATACAGCATGTCCGCAGCATCCGGCCGGAGGGAAAGAAGCGCAGCGTTCATCGGCTTGCCTCGCTCGCGACGGCTGCCTTGTTCAGCTGGACTGCCCGCAAGGCGGCGCGCATGATTTCCACGTGCGTGCCGCAGCGGCAGAGATTGAATTCAAGCTCGGAGCGGATTTCCTGTTCAGTCGGCTCGGGCTTGCGCAGCAGCAATGCCTTGATCGTCATGATCATGCCGTTGATGCAGTAGCCGCACTGCGCGGCTTGCTCGTCGATAAAAGCTTGCTGCACCGGATCAAGTTGCGGCGCCCGGCCGTCACCGGCCGGCGCCGCCAGTCCTTCGAGCGTGGTGATGCAACGCCCGTCGACACCCACCAGCGGGATCACGCAGGATCGCGCCGCCACGCCGTCGACCAGCACCGTACAGGCGCCGCACTCTCCCAGGCCGCAGCCGAACTTCGGCCCATTGAGACAAAGGTCGTTGCGCAGAACGTTCAGCAAAGGAACGTCGGGCGCGACATCCAGCGTGTGCCGGATGCGGTTGACCTCTATCGACAGTGGACGGGAAGCTGACATGGCAAGTCTCAGAAAATCGCTGCTGGCGGATCCGGTTGGCGCGTTAACTTATCGGCACACATCCCGAACGGGCCAGCCGTCCGGGATTTGTGCCATTTCCTGCTCTTTCCTGCTCGTCGGTCACGCCCGCTTGGCGTTGACCGGATTCACCAGCGGCACGCTGAATACGTCGTAGCCAAAACACCAATCCGGATTCTCATTGTTGCGCAACCAGGTGTTGTTGTGGGAAACCAGTTGTACTTTACCTGCACGTTCCGCGCGATTGGCTTCATAGAGCGCGAAGGCGGTGGCGTAATCGGCCGGTCCGACTTCCTGGAAGCAACGCGTGAGCATGGCGGCGTCTTCAATCGCCATCGCGGCGCCCTGCGCCATGTGCGGTTTCATCGGGTGGCAGGCATCGCCCAGCAGCACCAGGCGGCCGCGGCTCCACAACGGCAGCGGGTCGCGCTCCAGCAAAGGCCATTTGGTGACGTTTTCGCTGGCCTCGATCAGCGACTGCACGCCGCGATGCCAGCCGTCGAAGGCCGCCAGCATTTCGTCGCGGCTGCTCGGCACCCAGCTCTTGCTCATGTCCCAGGTCGCTTCCGGCACGCCGGTGACGTAATAGATTTCGTCCTTACTGCCGGTCACGAAGTACACCATCATGTGGCGGTCGTCCGACCACCATTTGGTGCACAGGTCGTGCGTGAAGCCCTTGACGCCGGCAACCGGGAATACGGCGCGATGGCCCACGTAGCCGGTGTACTTCGGCAGTTCCGCGCCGAGCAGGGTGTCGCGGATTTTGGAATTGATGCCGTCCGCGCCGATCACGATGTCGGCCTCTTCCATGGTGCCGTCGGCGAAATGCAGATGGACGACGTCGCCCTTGTCTTCCACTTTTGCCAGACGTTTATTGAAGGACAACACGTCGTCGGGGATCGTGTCGATCATCAGCGCATGGAAATCGCCGCGATGCACGGTCAGGTAGCTGGAACCGTAATGGGACAGGGCATAGTCGCCCAGGGGAATCCTGGCGATCTCTTCGCCGCTCTTCCAGTCGCGGCTGTACCAGAAATCAGGATGCGAGCCGGTGGCGTTGAGCGCATCTTCGATGCCGATCTGCCGCATCACCTTCATGACATTGGGACCAAGATGAATGCCGGCGCCGAGACGGGAAAACACCGGCGCCTGCTCATACAGATGAACGTTGAATCCGGCTTTTTGCAGCAGCGACGCTGCGGCTGCGCCTCCCAATCCGGCACCGATAACGGCAATGCGCGGTGATTTTTGCACAATCAATCTCCTCACTATGGGGTGAA
The DNA here is from genome assembly GCF_000282135.1 of Herbaspirillum sp. CF444. Taxonomy (GTDB): domain Bacteria; phylum Pseudomonadota; class Gammaproteobacteria; order Burkholderiales; family Burkholderiaceae_D; genus Herbaspirillum. The sequence continues at coordinate 135,552 of NZ_AKJW01000018.1, read as the reverse complement.
ATATTCAACAAGCACTACAACCTGAAATTGAGTGTACACACTGCTTTTTTCAAAGTAAAGAAAATGTTTCCCGGATATTTAAAATCACTTTTTGCGTGCAAATTATTTTGCAGTGCGCCAAATTAGCGCATATTTAGCACTATCTTGGACGATCATCATAAAAATTACAGAAGCCACAAAGGAGCCTTGCCAATTTCCATAAAATGATTAAATATAGCGTATGCACTCTATATTCCGTGTAAACACTCATGTTTTCCACGGGCAACGCCAACCACCTGGAGAGACAAATGCAAAAGGCATACCGCATCGGACAGATCGTGCCGAGTTCGAACACCACCATGGAAACGGAGATCCCCGCGATGCTGACGGCGCGGCAGATGATCCGGCCCGAACGCTTTACCTTCCATTCCAGCCGCATGCGCATGAAGCGCGTCGAGAAAGACGAGCTGGCGGCCATGGACGGCGAATCCGACCGCTGCGCCGTGGAACTGAGCGACGCCCGCGTCGACGTGCTCGGCTACGCCTGCCTGGTTGCCATCATGGCCATGGGCCGCGGCTATCACCGCAAGTCCGAGCAGCGACTGACCGCCCACACCGCCGCCAATGGCGCGGACGCGCCGGTCGTCACCAGCGCGGGCGCGCTGATCGACGGACTCAAGGTCATCGGCGCCAAGCGCATCGTGGTGGTCGCGCCGTACATGAAGCCCTTGACGGAACTGGTGGTCGACTACATTCGCCACGAAGGCTACGACGTCGTCGAATGGCGCGCGCTGGAAATCCCCGACAACCTGGAAGTCGGCCGCCACGATCCGTCGCGCCTGCCGGCCATCGTTGCGCAGATGGATACCCGCAATGTCGACGCCATCGTGCTGTCGGCCTGCGTGCAAATGCCGTCGCTGCCGGTGATCGCGCAAGTGGAAGCGATGACCGGCAAACCGGTCATCACCGCCGCCGTCGCCACCACCTACGCCATGCTCAAGCGGCTCAACCTGGAAACCATCGTGCCCGGCGCCGGTGCGCTGCTGTCCGGCGCCTACTGACGGCGACGCCACTGAACGCCCCACTCTCTCCCGCATCAAGGATCGTCATGACCAGCACTTTTCTCTACGGCGCCAACGTCCGCGCCAACGGCATCCGCCAGCACTATCTTCGCTACGGCGGCGCCGAAGGCGGCCGCGCAGCGCGCGACGCCGTGATCATCGTTCCCGGCATCACCAGCCCGGCGGCGACCTGGGGCTTCGTCGGCGAACGCTTCGGCCGCCACTTCGATACGTATGTGATCGACGTGCGCGGACGCGGCCTGTCGTCGGCCTCGACCGAACTGGACTACAGCCTGGAGGCGCAAGCCGACGACGTCATCGCTTTCGCCGAAGCCCTGGGCCTGCAGCGCTACGCCATCGTCGGCCACTCCATGGGCGGCCGCATCGGCATTCGCGCCGCCGCGCACCGTCCGCGCGGACTGAACAGCCTGGTCATGATCGATCCGCCGGTTTCCGGCCCTGGACGGCGCGCCTACCCATCCAAGCTGCCGTGGTACGTCGACTCGATGGAACTGGCGCGCGAAGGCTGCAGCGCCGGGCAGATGCGCGCCTTTTGTCCCACCTGGACGGAAGAACAGCTGCGCCTGCGCGCGGAATGGCTGCATACCTGCGACGAGCGCGCCGTGATCGCCAGCTTCGACGGCTTCCATGCCGACGACATCCACCAGCACCTGCCGGCGGTAAAAATTCCGGCGCTGCTGATCGTCGCCGGACGCGGCGACGTGCTGCTGCCGGCCGACATCGACGAGATCCGCGCGCTGCTGCCGCAAGTCGGCGTGGCGCGGGTCGACAACGCCGGCCACATGATCCCCTGGGATGACGAAGAAGGCTTCTATGCGGCCTTCGGCGAATTCCTCGGCGCTCCGTTGTAATTGTTTGACTCACTGCGCCGTGTGCATGCATGGCGCCTCTTCAGAAAGGACAGGCCATGGCCGTCAGCGACTACGATCTGATTCAAGCCTGGAAGCAGGTGTTGACGCTTTCCAAACTCGAACCCGCGCACATCGTCACGGTGCTTACCAGCAGCAGCACGCACCCGCAAACCCTGTCGACGGCGCTGACCGCCATCGGCCTTCTCGGCGCGACCGCCAACCGGCTCGACCTGCAGCCGGTCAACGCGGAGAAGGCGCTCAGCCGCGACTCGCTGGCCTATCTCGGCACCACGCCGCTGACCGGCAATCGCGCCGCCATCGCGGCGCTGAAAGAAAGCGATCTGGTGCTCGATCTGATGACGCTGCTGTTCTCACCCGAGCAGCACGAGATACTCAAGGCAGGAACCAAAATTTTGCTGGCGGTGGAACCGCCCGAGGTATTGGTGCGCATGGTGCCGAGCGCCGACGACAAGCAACGCGTGACGCAAGCCGCCAGGAAACTGCAAGGCGCAAAGCACATGCACATCAGCTCGGAAGCCGGCACCGACCTGCGCTGCCCGCTGGGTGAATTCCCGGTGATCAGCGAATATGGTTTTGTCGACGAGCCCGGGCGCTGGGATCACTGGCCGAGCGGCTTCGTGCTGACCTGGCCGAACGAACGCGGCACCGAAGGCACGCTCGTCATCGATCGCGGCGATATCCTGCTGCCGATGAAATCGTACGCGCAGGAGCCGATCCATGTCACCGTGCGCAATGGTTTCGTCACCAACATCGAAGGCGGCGTCGACGCCGAATTGCTGAGCGAATACATGGCCTCGTTCAAGGATCCGGAAGCCTACGCGATGTCGCACATCGGCTGGGGCCTGCAACCGCGCGCGCACTGGTCGACGCTGGCCATGTACGACCGCGAAGCCACCATCGGCATGGACGCGCGCGCCTACGAGGGCAACTTCCTGTTCTCCTTCGGCCCCAACAACGAAGCCGGCGGCCAGCGCAATACCGCCTGCCATATCGACATCCCGCTGCGCCGCTGCACGGTTTCCCTGGACGGCGAGGCCGTCGTGCGCAATGGCAAGGTGCTCGACGGTTTCGCATACGGCAAATCCTGATTCATTGCCTCTTTTATCTCCTCTTTCGGGCAGCCTCATAGGCAGACTCATATCCAGCAAGGAACAGATCATGCACAAGGAAATCTCCACCTACGAGCGCCAGGGCTTCGGCCAGACGCTGGAAGCCAAAGCGCCGTTCGGCCTGTTGATCGTCGATTTCGTCAACGGCTTCGCCAATCCGGATGTCTTCGGCGGCGGCAATATCGCCCCCGCCATCGCCCGGACCGAGAAACTGCTGGCGCATGCGCGCCAGCAGGGCTGGGCCGTCGCGCACAGCCGCATCGTCTTCGCCGACGACGCGTCCGACCGCAATATTTTCGGCATCAAGGTGCCGGGCATGATGACGCTGACCGAAGACACCCCCAACAGCGCCATCGTCGCGGAATTGACGCCCGCCGCCGGCGAGCTGGTGGTGCGCAAGACCGTACCGTCGGCTTTCTTCGGCACCTCGCTGGCCCCCTGGTTGACGCAGCATGGCGTGCAGACCTTGCTGGTCGCCGGCGCCGTCACCAGCGGTTGCGTGCGCGCCAGCGTCGTCGATGCGATGTCATGGGGATTTCGTCCGCTGGTGGTGTCCGATTGCGTCGGCGACCGCGCGATTGCCCCGCATGAGGCAAACTTGTTCGACATGGCGCAAAAATATGCGACAGTATTGCCGTTGACCGAGGCGCTGGAAGCAACTGCCCGCGCCGGCAAGGCCTGATCGGAACATCGACCGGCACCGACAACCAACCGCACGGAAGGCATTGATGGATCAGCAGCAGACGAACGGTCGCGCCTCGCCGGCGATCCTCGTACCCAGCGACACGCGCCGCCGCCTGCTCGACAGCGGCGACGTGCTGCTGGTGACGCGCGCGCCGCAGGCGGCCGCCAAGCCTGCGCCCGGCCAACCCGGCGCAGCCTCGTCCTATGTGCCGCGCGAGCCCGACGTCTTTATCGCCCTGTTCGGCGATGGGCGCGTGATGGCGTTCAACGGCCACGTCGACCTCGGCACCGGCATCCGCACCTCGCTGGCGCAAATCGTCGCGGAGGAACTCGACGTCGCGCCCGACGCCGTCACCATGGTGCTGGGCCATACCGAAGAAGCGCCCAATCAAGGCCCCACCATCGCCAGCGCGACGATACAGATTTCCGCCATTCCGCTCAGAAAAGCCGCCGCCCAGGCGCGTCATCAACTGCTGGCGCTGGCCGCGCAACATCTGCAAGCCGACGTCGCTGCGCTGCAGGTGCGCGACGGCATCGTAAGCACCGCCGACAATCCGGCCAAGTCGATCAGTTACGCACACCTGCTGCGCGGCAGGCGCATCGAGCTGCCGCTGTCGGCCGGCGAGGTGGCCCTCAAGCCTGTCGACCAGTATCGCGTCGTCGGCCGCAGCACGCGGCGCGTCGACATTCCCGCCAAGGTGACGGGCGAACTGGTGTACGTCCACGACATGCGTGTTCCCGGCATGCTGCACGCACGCGTGGTGCGCCCGCCGTATGCCGGACGCGACGGCGGTGCCTTCGTCGGCGCCAGCCTGATCGTGGTCGACAAGGCCTCCGTCGCTCATCTGCCCGGCATCGTGGCAATCGTGGTGCAAGGCGACTTCATCGGCATCGTCGCCGAGCGCGAGGAACAGGCGCAACGCGCCGCGCGCGAACTCAGGGTGCAATGGAAGCCGCAGCAGCCGCTGCCGGATATGGCCGATCTCGAAACCACCTTGCACAACCTGCCCTCGCGACGGCGCGAGCTGCTGCGGCAAGGCGACGCCGCGGCCGCATTCTCCCGAGCGCGGTCCGGCGATGGCGTGGCGCTTGAACGCACCTATGTCTGGCCTTACCAGATGCACGCGTCGATCGGCCCTTCGTGCTCCCTGGCGGATTTTCGCGAGGATGGCCTGACGGTCTGGTCGGGCACGCAAAATCCGCATGTGCTGCGCATCGATCTGGCGCAGCTGCTGCAAATCGATGAAGGCAAGATTGAAGTCGTCCGCATGGAAGCCGCAGGTTGCTACGGCCGCAATTGCGCCGATGATGTCGGCGCCGACGCCGCGTTGCTGTCGCGTGCCGTCGGCCGTCCCGTGCGCGTCCAACTGACGCGCGAGCAAGAACACGCATGGGAACCCAAAGGCGCCGCGCAACTGATGCGCGTGCGCGGCAGCATCGACGGCGAAGGCGAGCTCGGCGCCTACGACTTCATTACGCGCTATCCCTCCAACGACGCGCCGACGCTGGCCCTGCTGCTGACCGGCGCCGTCCCTTCCGAGCCGCGGGTGCTCGAGATGGGCGACCGCACTTCCGTGCCGCCCTACCGCTATGCGCACACCCGCATCGCCTGCGACGACACGGCCCCCGTAGTCCGCTCGGCATGGCTGCGCGGCGTCTCGGCGCTGCCGAACTCCTTCGCGCACGATGCCTTCATGGACGAGCTTGCACACGAAGCCGGCGCCGATCCGCTGGAATACCGCCTGCGCCATCTCGACGACCAGCGCGCCGCCGAATTGCTGCAAGCCACGGCTGAACGCGCCCAATGGAAAGCGCGCGCCGCGGGCTCGCGCGGCATCGCCGGGATGGACGGCCTGCTGCTCGGACGCGGCATCGCCTATGCACGCTACGTCCACAGTAAATTCCCCGGCTTCGGCGCAGCATGGTCGGCATGGGTAATCGACATCAGCGTCGATCCGCGATCGGGCGCGTTGACGGTGAACCGAGTGGTGGTCGGACAGGATACCGGCATGATGGTCAACCCTGACGGCGTGCGGCATCAGATGCACGGCAACATCATCCAGTCGCTGAGCCGGGTATTGAAGGAGCAGGTGCGCTTTGATGCGCAAGGAGTGAACAGCCTGGAATGGGGCGCTTATCCGATATTGAAATTCGGCGAAGTGCCGCCTGTGGAACTGGTGTTGATGGAGCGGCAGGGAGAACCGCCGCTGGGCGCCGGCGAGTCGGCTTCCGTACCGAGCGCGGCGGCAATCGCCAATGCCCTGTTTGACGCGACCGGCCGGCGTTTTCGCCAGCCTCCTTTTACCGCAGAAAAGATTCTGCAGGCGCTGGCCGCACCGGCAGGCAGGAACTGAAATCAGTCGATCATCTTGCGCAGCAGGAACATGATCGCAACGCGCTCGGCCGGATTGAGCTTGCCGAAAGTCGCTTCCGAGATATCCGCCGCATGCGGCACGGTCGACTTTACCAGCGATGCGCCGGCGTCGCTCAGCGTCACCAGCACCTTGCGGCGATCCGCGGCGTCGTGCGACAGCACGATCAGCTCGCGCAGCTTGAGCCGCTCGATAATGCCGCGAATGGTCGCCTGGTCGATCGCCGTGGTTTTGACGATATCGCTCAGGGAACACGTGCCATGCTCCTGAATCGCGCACATCGTCACGAACTGCGCCGCGGTGAGCTGCGAATCCGAAATATGCTGCTGGAAAATCGCGACATGGTGCTGATACGCGCGGCGCAATAAATGGCCTACTTGCTCGGAGAAATGATAGCTGCCAAGCGCATCGGCATCCTTGGCCTGCTCGGGTGAAATATTTTTGCTTTTAGGCACGGGTTCTGGTCTTGGTCTGAATATGTAAAACTATCGCTTTTCCTGACTGCAATAGCAAGCTAAAGACAGCCGGTGTGCAAGCGAATGCGTAAAAGCTGCCCGGCAACGGTCCGGCAATGCCAGAATCGAAGTATACCGGCGAAGGCGTTCGCCGGCAGGCGAAAGGCAAGCGTTCTTGCGTCAGATCAAATCCCGGCCTTCGCAGGTCTGGGTTGCGGCGGCACACGATGGCCGCACCACTTTGGAGTTGTTATGTATATTGATTTTGGCAACGTCGACCCGCGCCAGGCCTATAGCTGGTTGGCCTCGGCCGTCATTCCCCGCCCGGTCGCCTGGGTATCGACCGTGTCCGCATCGGGCGTGAACAACCTGGCGCCGTTCAGCTTTTTCCAGATGGTCACCGGCAAACCGCCGACGGTGATGATCTCGCCGCTGGTGCAACGCGACGGCAGCATCAAGGACACCGTGCGCAACGCGCAGGAAACCGGGCAACTGGTGGTCAACCTGGTCGGCTTCGAACTGGCCGACGCCATGAATGAAACTTCGTTTTCCTACGACGCCGATATCAGCGAATTCGATCGCTGCGGCATCGCCTCCACGCCGTCTTCGCTGGTGCGTCCGCCACGTGTCGCGGCGGCGCCGGTCAGTCTCGAATGCGCACTGGTCAGTTGCCTGCCCTACCCCGCCGAGGCGCCGTCCTGCCATATCTTGCTGGCGCGCGTGCTGGCGGCGCATTTCGATGAACGCATCCTCAACGACAAGCAATTGCCCGATCCGGAAAAACTGAACCTGCTCTCGCGCATGGGCGGCGACTGGTACGGCCGCACGCGCAGCGAGGCCAACTTCGAACTGACGCGACCGCGCGGCTGGGCCAAGTAGCCGCCGGTCCACGCATTCTTGCAATCAGACAGGAACGTATCCCGCATCCGGCCAGCGTTCCTGCCAGGGATGCGCATGCTCGTATTGCTGCGCCAGTGCCAGCAACCCGGCGTCCCGCCCCTGCATGCCTATCAATTGCAAACCGGTCGGCATGCCCTCGACCAGGCCTGTCGGCAAGGCGATCGCCGGCAATCCGGCGGCATTGGCAAACGCGGTGAATATTGCATGCCCACGCGGCCCGACGGCGCTGCCGGCGATCGCCGCCGGATGCGTCTGTTCTGCGGGCCAGGGCAGCGCCGCCGTGGCCGGTGTCAGGATGGCGTCGTACTGACTGAAAATCCCGGACAGACGCAGTTTGAGCGTACGCACCGCAGCCAGCGTCTCAAACAGGGCCGACGACGCCTGCCTGCGACCGGCCGATAGATGCTCGCGTGCAGCGTTGCCCAACAGCAGTTCCGGCTCCGTGCCGGTACCGCACGCGGCGGCGAATTCCGGATAAGAAGCGACGCGCTCCATCATCCACACCAATCCCGCAGTCGACAGTGCAGACCAGCGCTGATTGATCTCCTCCGCGAGCTCGAAGGATTCACTCTGCACGACATCATGGCCGAGCGCGGCAAACCGATCGGCCGCCTGTGCCAGCTGTGCAGCGATACCGGCGTCGACGGGATGGCCGCCGAAGCGCGGCACGAACAGGATGCGCGCCCTATGCGGTACCGGCGCCGTCAGATCGCACCCGGCCAGCACGCGGGTGAATGCAGCGACGTCGGCAACACTGCGGCCGATGCCGCCGGCGACTTCGTAGTCGAGAAAAATTTCCGGCAAGCCGTCGCTGCGCGGCACCAGGCCCGCTGACGGCTTGAATCCCACCAGCCCGCAATGCGATGCCGGACGCCGGATCGAACCGCCGCCGTCGGTCGCCAGCGCCAACGGGCCGCAGCCGGCGGCAACCGCCGCGGCCGCGCCGCCGGACGAACCGCCGGGCGTCAATGCCGTGTTCCAGGGATTGCGCGAAGCGCCGTGCAAGCCGTTCCATGTATACCCTTGCATGGCGAACTCCGGCAGATTGGTCTTGCCGATCAGTACCGCACCGGCGCTGCGCAGACGCGCCACCGGCAACTCATCCCTGGCTGCGACGAAACCCTGAAGCAAACGACTGCCCCACGTCGTCGGCATGCCGGCAACGTGCATGTTGTCCTTGACGCTGACCGGCACGCCGTCGAGCGGCCCGAGCGGCGCAGACGCATTCCATCGTGCAAGGCTGGCCTGCGCCGCAGCACGCGCGCCGTCGGCGTCGATGACCACCATGGCGTTGATCGCCGGCTGGCATTGCGCGATGCGGGCCAGGCAAGCCTCCAGCGCCTGCACCGGCGTGAAGGCGCCGCTGCGATAGCCGGCCGCAAGCTGCGCGGCGTCGAGGCGCCACAGTTCGTCTTTCATCGGCTGATCAACTTATTCCGGCAGGTCGCCGGCAGGACGGCTCAGCCATTTCTGCGACAGCTTGTCGAGTTCGCCGCTCTTCTTCGCTTCCATCAGGATCTCGTTCAGGCGGCCGCGCAGCTTGTCTTCGTTCTTGGCCAGGCCGATGAAATTCGGCGACACCTTGAGCACGAACTTGAACTCGGTGCCCATTTGCGGACTTTTCTTCATCATCACGTCGGCCACCTGCACGCTGGTGGCGACCAATTGCGTCTGTCCGGCCATGTAGGCGGAGATGGTCGTGTTGTTGTCCTCGAAGCGGCGCAGGCCGGTCGTCGCCGGTGCGATCCTGGTCAGCTCCATGTCATCCATCGATCCGCGTGTGACGGCGATAGACTTGCCGGCCAGATCAGCGCCGGATTTGACCGCCATGGTCTTGGGACCGAACACGCCGATGAAGAACGGCGAGTAGGCGACCGTGAAGTCGATCGCCTTTTCACGATCGGGATTCTTGCCCAGCGTGGAGATGACGATATCGACCTTTTTGGTCTGCAGATAAGGAATGCGGTTGGCGCTGGTCACCGGCACCAGCACCACCTTGACGCCCAGTTTGGCGCCGACGTAATTGGCCATGTCGATATCCAACCCCTGCGGATGCAGGTCGGCGTCGACAAAGCCGTAAGGCGCAAAATCGGTCGGAATCGCAATGCGGATCTGCTTCGTCTTCTGGATGTCGTCGAGCGCGCTCTGCGCCCGTGCGCCGCAAGCCGACGCGAACAGCGCCAACGCGGCGACAGCTAGGAAAAAACGACGTTTGGTGATGGTCATCATTACTTTACTCCAGGTCAGGTTGAACGGGACGGCCGCGCAGTGCGGTCCTTTGCGGCGGTTTTCGGTGATGGAGTCCGGGATGCGCCGTGCACATCCAGCGGCTGCAAGACTTCCTGCAGCGCCATCAAGGGATCGGGAGCGCGGGCGGCAGCCGTCTCATCCTGCATCGGCAACTTGAGGTGCCAGGTGCCGAGATGCGCCGCCATCAGTTTCTCTGCGCGCGCCAGATCGCCGGCATCGAGCGCTTCGACGATCCGTGCATGTTCTTCGCAGGAATGCGCCGCATCGGCGTCGCTCTGATGTTCAATCGCGATCAGCGTGGTGCGCGCCGTCAGGTCTTTCAGGGTATTGGCCAGCACGGCGTTGCCCAGGCATTGCGCCAGGCAGACATGGAAGTCGCCCAGCAAGAAGCTACGCAAACCGGTATCGCCGCTCTTGAGCGCGCGGCGCTGTTGCTGGAGATGCTGGCGCAGACGTTTGAGGCCGGCGCTGTCGAGACGCTCCCTGCTACGCAGCAGGCCGGTTTCGATGACGCGCCGCGCTTCGAAGGTTTCGCTCGCTTCTTCCTGCGTGGGTGCGGCGATATACCAGCCGCTGCCGACGCTCGACACCACGAGTTGCCGCACCGACAAGCGTGTCAGGGCTTCGCGCACGATGGTCCGGCTGCAGCCGAACAGGGTCGCCAGTTGCTGCTCGCTCAGTCGCGCCCCCGGCAGCAGGCGCTTGGCCAGCACGGACTCAAGAATACGGTCGCTGATTTCGGATGATGTAGTCATGCCAAACCTGTATGCAGATTTCATGCCAAGCTGTATACAGGTAGGCAAGCCAGGTTTTGCACGACAATGAGGCGCAGCTTCTGCGCGCCTGCACAGTTATCGGCAGTCGTGCTCCCTGACGGGGCAAACACGGAGAAATAAAAAAAGCGTGTCGTCCATTCAGAAGACACGCTTCCGGCAACGATGCCAAGAACCTGTTCAAAGTCTTACTGCGAGGCCATGATCTGGCGTCGTCCGGTGCTCGAAATCCTCATGTACTAAAGTACACTCCGGTTTCTCCGCTCCGGGCGCCACCAGCTGATGGCCTCTCGCTACAGACTTTGAACAGGTTCTCAAAAATATCATCAGAAAGTATGGCGAATCCCCGTCATGACGCCCAGCTGGTTCATGCCGGTGCCGACCGTGCCGCCGGCATCGACGGCAATCGCCGAGGTGCCGGCATTCTTGATATAGCCGAGCGACGTGTACAAGGCGGTGCGCTTGGACAGGTTGTAGGTCAGGCGCGCCACCGACAGCGTCGCGGAGTTCGCCGTGCCCTTGAACTTCAGGCGCGAGATCTGCGTATCCAGCACCAGCGCCACCGTGAACGGATAGCTCAGGCCGAGGTAGTACAGATCGGAATCGCTCTTGGTCGCGGTCTGCGTCTTGCGATCCAGCACGCCCAGGCCGATGCGCGCATCGCTGATCATGAAGTAGCCGTGCAGGCCGATGCGCGTATCGGTATAGCTGCTGCTGTTCAAACCCAGCAGCGCGTTGGGACCGCCGTTGAGCTTGTCGTACGCGAGGTTGACGCCGAAGGACTTGTTGTCGTACCCGAGCAGGCCGGTGTACTGGCGGCAGGCCTTGCTGTCGCCCGCGGTCTCGCCGGCGCAGTTGGTCGATGCCGGACCGCCTGCGGCGGTGGCGTCGCGGCCGAAGCTGTAGGTTACGCCCACGGTCACGTCGGAGAAGGTCCCGAGATATCCAATGGCGTTATCGCTGCGTGCATTCGGCAAGTAAGCATCGAGATTGCCGATACTGTGGATGTTCGGTCCCATCACGTCGGACTTCAGCGTGGACAGGTAGGTCATGTTGACCTGGCGACCCAGCATGACGCTTTGCGTGGCGTTCTTCAGGCCGACGTAGGATTGGCGGCCGAACAGGCGGTTGCCCTGTCCCATGCCGCCGGTGTCGACCGCCATGCCGGCTTCCAGCACGAACATCGCCTGCAGGCCGCCGCCCAGGTCTTCGGTCCCCTTGAAGCCGATGCGCGACGGAAACGAGCCGGTCAGCGACGGCATCTTGACGACCGAGTTGCCGGCCGCGTTGGCGTTGGTGACATATTCCACGCCGGTATCGATCAGACCGTAAATCGTCACCTGCGATTGCGCCATCGCCGACGGCGACAACAAGACTCCGGCGATTCCGGCAATGGCGCCCAATGCACTCACTACTCCGGTTGCGGCGCGTACTGATTTCTTCATTTCTTGTCTCCTCCAGGTATTTTCTGTTTATGTATTCGTCGGCAGCGGGACCGATCTGGGCGTCGTTGCGCTGCTGCGAAGTCATGCGTGTGCTGCATTCGTATCGATGATTCAGCGTGAATCATTCTAGCGACGGGCCTGCCCGCCTTTGTTGCCGATTGCCGCGAGGGTCGATCTAATCTGTTTATGACGGCGCAGAAAACGACACTTCCTTCGTTTGCGTTTTCAGATCCAGAACGACCCGCGCCGCTCGACGAATTTCCATCCTTGCGCGGTGAGACGCAGGCGGTCTTCGAACGTACCCGGCGCAGGCGGTTTGGACACGGCATCGATCGCTGCCGCCCCCGGCTCGGACCGCGGCCCCGACAACAGCACGATGCGCGAGCGTGCGGTGGCGTGCTCGCGGTCTTCGATCTCAACGATCACGTCGGTGCACAGATGGAAAGTGCGCACATCGGCAGGCCGGCCGCGGAACGATGCCAGGATCGTCTCGCGCCCGACCAGAGGCGTTGCCGGCGCCGAAGGGCGATACACGATGGCGTCGTCGGTGAACAGATCGATGAGCGCATCGAAGTTGCGCTCGTCGTTGAGGTAGGCGTAGCGGTGAATCAGGCGCCGGCATTCCTGCTCGACCAGCAGGTGTTGAAGTGCATCGAAAGGCATATGGCTGTCAGCTCGCGAGTTTGAGATCGGGTTTCCGCGCAGGCTCTGCTGCTTTTTCACTTGCCTGTTCATGCGCCAGACCCAGCAACTGGTGCATGGTGGCGTCGTCCTTGAGCAGCAGGTCGCTGCGGCCGTCATGCACGATGCGCCCACGGTCCATGATGACGACGCGCTCGGTGACTTCCAGCGCGAGGTGCGCGTGCTGCTCCACCAGGATCAGCGTGAGACCGCTTTGCCTGAGCTGTTTGACGGCGTCCAGCAGGATGTCCATCATCACCGGCGACAAACCCTCCAGCGGCTCGTCGAGCAACAGCAGCTTGGGATTGCCGACCAGCGCGCGCGCCATGGCCAGCATCTGCTGCTCGCCGCCGGACAGCTGGTTGCCGTAGTTGTTGCGGCGCTCTTCCAGGCGGGGAAACAGCTTGTACGCCGCAGCGATGTTCCATTCGCCGGGACGCGCGGCGACGCGCATGTTCTGCTCGACGGTCAGCGAGGCAAATATCTCGCGCTCTTGCGGCACGTAGCCGATCCCCATGCGGTTGCGCTGGTAGTTGGCGGCGTTGCCGATGTTCTTGCCGTCGAATTCGAGACAGCCTTTGCTGACCGTGGTCAGCCCCATCATGGTCGCCAGCAGCGTACTCTTGCCGACGCCGTTGCGGCCCAGCAGGCTGACGGCTTCGCCCTGCCCGATGCGGAAAGACAGATCGTCGATGACGACGGCGTCGCGATAGCCGGCGGTCAGATTGTGGATGTCGAGCAGTTCAGCCATGGCGTCGCCCCAGATAGACATTGCGCACGCGTTCGTCGACGCGGATGTCGGCGGGCGCGCCCTCCGTCAGCACGCTGCCTTCGACCAGCACGGTGATTTTTTTGGCGAAACGAAATACCAGGTTCATGTCGTGTTCGATAAACAAAATGGAAATATCTTCGGGCAAGCGCTCCAGCAGATCGAGGATCATGCCGCTCTCGCCGTTGGGGATGCCGGCAGCCGGTTCGTCCAGCAACAGCACCTGCGGTTTCAACGCCAGCGCGATGGCGATCTCGATCATGCGGCGCTGGCCGTAGGCCAGTTGGTTGACGCGGCGCGACGCCAGCGGCAACAGGCCGAGCTGTTCCAGCAAGGCGGCGGCCTCTTCGACCACGCCGGCATGATGGGCCGGCTTGCCCCACAGCTTCCAGGCGATGCCCATGCGCTGGCCCAGCGGAATGGCAACGTTCTCGGCGACGGTCAGTTCGGTGAACAGGGTGTTGATCTGGAAGGTGCGCGCCAGGCCGCCCGCGACACGCTTCTGCGGACTGGCCTGGGTAACGTCGCGGCCGTCCAGATAGATGCTGCCGGCCGTCGGCGCCGCCACGCCGGTGACCAGATTGACGAAAGTCGTCTTGCCGGCGCCGTTGGGACCGATCAGCGCGTGGCGGGCGCCGCGTTCGATGCGCAGGTCGACGTTGCGCGTGACTTCGATGGCGCCGTAGCGCTTGCACAGTCCACGGGTTTCCAATGCACAGGGAGGCGTGGAGGCTGTCGCCGGAGACGCCATGTCCGCATGCGATGCTTGCAGGACGGGATTCATTTCTGCTCCTTGGCGAGATTGAGCGCAAGGCGCTTGCTTATCCGATCGCACACGCCGGAAGCCAAGGCCAGCAAGCCGCCCGGCGCAAACCGCACCAGCACGATCAGCGCAATGCCGACAAAGAACATCCAGTGAAACGGATCGATCGCCGCGGCGCGATCCAGCAACAGCATGTACAAGGGAATGCCGATGAAGGCGCCGTACAGACGACCGACGCCGCCGATGATGAGCATGATCAGGATGTTGCCGGACAACTGGAAGCTCAGCAGGTCCAGGCTGACGGTGCGCGTGATCTGCGCGCTCAGGCCGCCGGCGATGCCGGCGATCGCCGCCGACAGCGTGTAGGCGAGAATCAGTTTGGCGTGTACCGGCGTGCCGACCAGCAGCATGCGCTTGGCGTTTTCGCGGATGCCGCGGATCGACAGGCCGAACGGCGAATTGGCGATGATGCGCACGGCGACGAAGACCACGAACAGCACGCCCAATGCGTACAGATACGCCGTCTTGCCGTACAGGTCGAACGCGAACAGGCCGAACAGCGGCGCCGTCTCCATGCCCGATAAACCGTCCGCGCCGCCGGTGACGCCGCGCCAGGTATTGGCAATCTCGTGCAGCACGACGGTGGTGACCATGGTCAGCATCAGCAGCGCCAATCCGCTGGTGCGCAGCAACAGCCAGCCCGACAGCAAACCGATCAGCGCCGCCAGGCCGGCCGCGACCAGCAGGCCGCTGAACGGTTCGGGCGAGACGTGCAGCGAAAAATAACCGGCCGCATATGCGCCGATGCCGAAGAAGGCCGCATGGCCCAGGGTATTGATGCCGGCAAAGCCGAGCGCGAGATCGAGCGAAATGCCGAAGATCACCATGACCAGGATTTGCGAGCCGATCGACATATAGGTGTCGAAGGTGAAGAACGCCGCCAGCGCGACCACCCATGGCAAGACGTCGGCCAGACGGACGCGGTAGAACGGCAGCGCCCCGGCCGGCAGGATGCGGAGATTCGTGGTTTTCATGCTGTTTGCCTTCCGAAGAGTCCCTGAGGGCGCACCAGCAACATCGCCAGCGTCGCCAGATAAATCACCAGGCCGCCCGCTTCCGGCAGGAAGTAGCGTCCCAGCGTGTCGATCATGCCCAGCACCAGCGCGGCGATGAGCGTGCCCTTGATGCTGCCGAGGCCGCCCACCGATACCACGATCAGCACCAGCACCAGATAGTTGAGCGCGTAGAACGGCTCCAGCGGAAACATGTCGGCGCCGAGCGCGCCGCCCAGTCCGGCAAAGCCGCAACCGATGGCGAAGGTGACGGCGAAGAAGGCCTTGACGTTCATGCCGATGCAGCCTGCCATCCTGGCGTTGTCGACGGCCGCGCGCAGCCTGGCGCCGACCTGGGTGCGGTCCAGCACATACCAGATCGCCAGCGCACAGGCGCAACTGACCGCGATGAGGAACAGGCGATATACGGGAAGGCCGATCGCGCCCACCTGATACGTACCGCGCAAGGCGCCCGGCACCGGGATGTCCTGGATGGTGGAGCCGAACATGGCATTGGCGGTGGCGATCATGACGAAGGTCAGGCCGATGGTCATGAGCACCTGGCCCAGTTCGCTCTGGGCATAGATCCACGAATACACGGTACGCTCCAGCAGCGCGCCGAGCAGCATGGTGCCGATGACCGCCAGCGGCACGGCGACGGCGTAAGGCAGCTGTGCCTGCGTCACCAGCATGAAGGTCATGTAGCCGCCGGCCATGGCAAAACTGCAATGCGCCAGGTTGACCACGCGCATGACGCCCATCGTGATCGACATGCCGATCGAAATCAGGAACAGGATCATGCCGAAGGCGAGGCCGTCGAACAGGAGTGAAACGAGAGAAATGGCAAAACGGGATAACATGGTTTTCCTTGACTGGCAGTCGGTTACATAAGAGTTGCGTGATTCACAAGCGCCAACATCACGGCCACACCCGATGCGGCACGAACACCTGGCCGTCGAGCAGCATGCGCGCGGTGCGCAGCAAACCCGAACTGAGAAAGCGCGTCTGGCCGTCGACGATTTCCGTACGCAAGGCCACGGTAAATTCACCGGTCGGATGTGCCACCGAAATTTCGACGTCGCGGCCTTGCGGCAGTGCCGCCATGCCCTCGGCCACCGATCCCTGCAGCAGGCAGGCGCTGGCCACGCTCACCGCGCCGAGCACGCCGATGGCGCTGTGGCAGCGATGCGGAATAAAAGTGCGCGTGGAAATGTGACCGCCGTTGACGGCCGGTGAAATGAGGGTCATCTTCGGCACCACCTTGTTGCGCACGTCGCCCAGCCCCATCAGTTCGCCGGCTTGCAGGCGTACGGCTTCCAGGCGTTTTTTGAAATCGGCGTCGGCGTCGAGTTGCTGCGGCGTCTCCTGTCCGGTCTTGCCGAATGCCTCGGCGCGCATGACCACCACCGGCATGCCGTTGTCGATGCAAGTCGCTTCGATGCCGTTGAAGACGTCGCGCGTGCGGCCGGTCGGCAGCAAGCTGCCGCAGGCCGAACCGGCGGTGTCGCGAAAGGCGATGTTGATCGGCGCCGACGCGCCGGGCACGCCGGCGATCCTGGCCTCGCCGTCATACGCCACGCGACCGCCGCTGGTTTGCACCAGCGCAGTCGCAATGTTGCCGCTGTTGACCATGTGGATCACCACCGGCGTCCGATCGCCGCGTATCGGCACCAGCCCGCGCTCGATGGCAAACGGACCGACGCCAGCCAGCATGTTGCCGCAATTGGGCGAAACATCCACCAGCGGTTTGTCCACCGCCACCTGGGCAAACAGGAAGTCGACGTCGACGCCCGGCAGCGACGACGGCGATACGATGGCGACCTTGCTGGTGAGCGTGTCGCTGCCGCCCAGTCCGTCGATCTGGCGCGGATCGGGCGACCCCATCACCGCCAGCAGCACGGCGTCACGCGTGGCCGTATCCTGCGGCAGATCGCCCGCCAGGAAGAACGGGCCGCGCGAAGTGCCGCCGCGCATGAAGGCGCAGGGAATGGCGCGCTGGGAAGCTTCCATGCCTGTGTCTCCTAGAGGTAGGTCAATCCGGCAGCGGCCAGCTTGGCGCGCATGTCGTAGATGTCGAGGCCGAGTTCGCCGGCGGCGAGGCGCTTGCGTTTCTGCTCTTCGTTGGCGGCGCGCGCCACGCAGGCCTCGGTGACCATGCCCAGTTGTTCACGCGGTACGGCGACCACGCCGTCGTCATCGGCCACGATCACGTCGCCGGGTTGAATCAACTGCTCGCCGCACACCAGCGGCACATTCACCGAACCGACCGTGGCCTTGACCGTGCCTTGTGCGCACACGGCGCGCGACCAGACGGGGAAATTCATCTCGCGCAGCGTACGAACGTCGCGTACGCCGGCATCGATCACCAGCCCGAGTACGCCGCGCGCCTGCAGCGAGGTAGCCAGCAGATCGCCGAAGTAGCCGTCCTCGCAATGCGACGTCGGACTGACGACCAGGATGTCGCCGGGCTGGCACAGCTCGACGGCGACGTGCAGCATCCAGTTGTCGCCCGGCGCCACGCTGACCGTGACGGCCGATCCGGCGATCGAGGTATCGGCGACAACCGGACGCAGGCGATGATGCAGCAGGCCGGAGCGGCCTTGCGCTTCATGCACGGTGGCGACGCCGTATTGCGCCAGCGCGGCGACGCGTTCGACCTGTGCGCGTGGGATATTGCGCACGGCGACGTTGCGGCTCATGAGAACTCTCCGCAGACTTGCGGGAAGACGCGTTGATAGCCTTCGCCGTACTTGATGTTGCGCGAGGAGTTGCGCGACGCCTGCACGCCGCGTTGCAGCGCCACGCGGGTGTAGTACTCCCACAGGTGTTCTTGCGCATTCATGGTTTCGAAGGCGGCTTTTTTCTTTTCCCACACGGAGGAAATGTCGAGCAGCACGTCCGGCTTCCAGCCGCATTGCTCAGGCTGATGCGGTTCGTACAGCAGCACCGGCGGCGCGCCGATGACCGCTTGCTCCGGATTGTGGCCGTGCGCCTGGGCGATGATGCGCGCTTCCTGCGCCACGTGCGTGGCCAGCGGGTGATCGAAGTTGTAGGGGTCGTGCAACGAATGGCTGAGCACGAATTCCGGACGCAGATCGCGGTAGATGTCGACCAGCTTGTACAACACCTCGTCGCTGACGCGCATCGGATAATCGCCGATATCCAGAAATGCTATCTCGGCGCCGAGGATGTCGGCGGCCCTGGCGGCTTCTTCGCGGCGTGCGGCCTTGACCTTGTCCAGCGTCATGTCCGGCTGCTTCCACATCTTGGCCGACTCGCCGCGTTCGCCGTAAGAGAGGCACACGACTTTCACGCGATAGCCGCGTTCGCTGTACAGCGCTACTGCGCCGCCGGCTCTCCACACGAAGTCCGCGGCATGTGCGCTGACCACCAGCAGCGATGGCTTTTGAGTCGTTTCCATGTTTGTCCTGTTGATGCGATAAAAATGAATTGGCTTGCTTGTCTCGTGCGTTTTATTTTTTATTGCCGTCTCTGCGCGCTTGCGATCCTTGCCTTATTGCCGGTTTCGATCGCCGCGTCGTTGATTTTTGTTGAGTCGATTTATTCTATGGCAGGGCTTGTCCGCTCGCGTTTCTCTTTGGCTGATAGCGCATCTAATTTACTTATCGAGATACAGAATTCAGCGAAACCGGCCATACCAAAAACCGTATTGCGCCGCAAAAACAAGGAAAAATCGGCATAAAAAAACGGCGTCCCTGCCATCGCAGCGGACGCCGTGCATGCTCGGAAGGATTGCCATGCCGCTTATCAGGCTGACTCCGGAACCCGCCTTGTCTTGAGGAAGGCTTCCAGCGTCTCGCCGCGCATGGACGCGTAGACGGCCAGGTTGGACATTTTCACCACGCGGGCGAATTTCTCCAGCACGAAAAAACTGACGCCGTATTTGATCAGCCCCAGCCAGTCCTGATTGGTGACCAGCGTGCGCTCTTCATCGCTGAGTTTGAGTTCGTCGCAGGCGGCCTTGAAATCGCGCGCCAGCAAGGCGCGGAACTCGGGTTCGCGATGCCGCCAGAAGAAGCGGTTCAGGCGCAGCGATTTGACGCTCTGGCGGACGTCGAAGACGTAAGTGCCTTCGATGTCCTCGATACCTTCAAGTTGTGGATTCATCGTCTGATTCTCTTCATGCCTGTTCGTAAATCGCGACGGCCATCGCGGTGGTGGTCGCCAGATAGACATTCTGGTGGATGCATTTGATCTTGTCGTCGAGCGCGCCGCGCATGGCCAGCCACATGATGACCTCGACGCTCTCGGCGCCGCCCAGGCGCACGAAGTCGGCGTGCTTGAGCTGGGTCAGGCTGTGCGGATCGTCGACGATGCGGCGCAGGAACTCGTCATCCCATTCGGGATTGTTGAAGCCGGTGCGTTCGCCGTGGATCTGGTGCGACAAGCCGCCGGTGCCGACCACGGCGACCTTGAGATCTTCCGGGAAGGATTCGATGGCGCGGCGCACGGCCTGGCCGAGCTTGTAGCAGCGGGCGGCGGTCGGCAATGGATATTGCAGCACGTTGATTTCTATCGGCACGATCGCGCCCGGCCATGCCGGTTCATGCGGCCACATCAGCGACAGCGGCGAGTTGCAGCCGTGGTCGAGTGCACGCTCCTGGAACAGCGTCATGTCGAATTCGTCGTTGACCAGGCATTCCGCCAGATGCGCCGCCAGTTCCGGATGGCCGTTGATGTCCGGCAAAGGACGCTTGCCGGCGCCTTCGTCGGCCATTTCAAAACTTGGCGACACGCCCAGCGCGAAAGTCGGATAGCAGTCGAAAAAGAAGCTGTTGGCGTGGTCGTTGTAGAACATGACCAGCACGTCCGGCGCCTGCTCGCGCAGCCATTCGGCAACCGGTTCATAGCCCTTGAACAGCGGCGCCCAGGCCGGATCGTTCTGTCGCCCCTTGTCGTACGCCAGGCCGATGGTGGGCACGTGCGACGTGCCGATTCCTCCTACGATTCTTGCCATGTTTTCCTCAATACGCTTTCAACACATTCAATACATTTTTACGGCGACGCCGGGCGGCGCATCCGCCGGCGTCATCTCTGCTTCGGCCAGACGCAGCAGGGTCTTGCGCATGGCCAGGCCGGGACGGTCGGGGCCGAAGCTCAGTTCATCGGGCGGGCCGTCGCCCTTCTCGACTTCTTCCTGTATCCAGGTCAGGGCGTCGACGTCTTCGGTGTAAGCCTTGACCGAGGCGGACGCCAGGTACTCGCTGGCGCCGGCGTCAGCGAGCGCGAAGTCGCGGCTGTTGAACCACCAGTAATGGATCGTGCCCTGAAACTCGGGCGTGAACAAGTGCGTAATATTCACGCGATAGTCGGTTTGCTCGTCTTCGCGCGGCTCCGGGTTGGTGATGCGCGCGAACGCGATATGTCCCGCCGGCGAGACGAAGCGGCTGTCGGAGAAGCGATCCACCGGGCGCCCCATGAGCTTCATCGGGATGCCGTAGATCGGCGGCGGCGGCGAATTGCGCAGCTCGCGACGGATGCGCACGACGTCGCCTTCGTTATGGATCTCCAGGCTGGAGCGCGAATATTCCGGCGTGCCGACGGTATCCGCATGCAGGATCGGGAAGTGCGTCTGATCCAGCAGGTTCTCGTGCATCGCGACGTAGTTGGACTTCATGTGGAAGTAGCCGGTGACGGTGGTCCACTCGGGCGCATCCAGCCAGGAGGTATCGGGGATCAACGCCGGGTCGGCCTTGGCGGCGTCACCCATCCAGATCCAGATCAGCGGACCTCTTTCCTGCACCGGATAGGACGCAATGCGCGCATGCGTCGGCGGATTGGCCAGCGAGGGCATGTGCACGCACTGGCCTTCCGGGTTGTAGGCCATGCCGTGATAGCCGCACACGACCTGGTCGCCGTCGAGCCGCCCCTTGGACAGCGGGAAGGAACGATGGGCGCAACGGTTTTGCATGACGACGGGCGTGCCGTCGAGCTTGCGATACATCAGCACGGTCTTGCCGAGCAGGGTGCGCTCCAGCAGGTCGCGCGTGACTTCGCCGGACAAAGCGGCGACGTACCAGCAATCCCTGATCAGCGGCGTGGTGTGATTGGCCATCTTCGGCTTGGCGGCGGCTTTCTGGAGCATGGTGAATTCCTTTAAACGGTATGCGGCGACCTCGCTCCGTCGCCGCAATGAACACGATGCGCGTGACGACTACTGCACCTTCACGCCCGGATCCTTGATCGCCGGATAAGTCTTGAACGGTTTGTTGACGTAGACGCCATCGACTTTCTCGATGCGGCGGATGTAGATGTTCTGCGTCATCTCGCGCGTCTGCGGATCGATGGTCACCGGACCGCGCGGGCTTTCCCATGAATAGCCCTTGATCGCCGCCATGGCCTTGTCGCCGTCCTGCTTGCCGCCGGTGGCGCGGATCATTTCATAGATCATCTTCATCGAATCGTAGGCGGCGATCGACGCCACGTTCGGCGTCTTGTCGTTGCCGTACTTCTTGCGGAATGCGCTGACGAAGGCGACGTTGGCCGGCGACGTGCCGGCCGGCGAATAATGCAGCGCGGTCACGATGCCGGCCGCGGCGTCGCCGTAGGACGGCAGTTCGCTTTCTTCGGTTTCGGCGGTGGCGAGCAGCTTGATGCCGGACTTGTCCAGTCCGCGCTCGACGAAGGCCTTGATGAAAGCCACCGCCATCGGACCGACCGGCGTGAACATGTAGACGTACTCGGGATTGGCTTCCTTGATCTTTTGCATGTAGGTCGAGAAGTCGGACGTGTTCAGCGGCATCTTCAGCTCCGCCACGATCTGGCCCTTCTCTTCGGTGAACGACTTTTTGAACGAGGTCAGCGCATCGGCTCCCGGCGCATAGTCGGCCACCGCCAGCGCCACGCGCTTGGCGCCCTGCTCCGCCGTCCACTTCGCCAGGGGCGTCGCCACCATCCACTGCGTATAGCCGGCGCGCAGCAGGTAAGGCGATTTGCTCAGGATGCCGGAGGTGCCGGCATTGATGATGACGATGGGCACCTTGGCTTGCGTGGCGACGTCGGCCACGGCCAGCGCCGTCGGCGTGAATTCGAGACCGCTGATGTATTGCACCTTGTCGCGCACGACCAGTTCTTCGGCCAGTTGGCGGGCGCGTGCAGGGTTGTTGCCGCCGACGTCGCGATAGATGATCTTGATCGTGTGTTCGCCGGCACGGCCGTTGTTCTGCGCGAGGAACAGTTCGGTGGCGTCCTGGATCTGTTTGCCCCAGTTGCTGTATGGACCGCTGAAGGCGGCGATCACGCCGATGCGGATTTCATCGGCATGGGCGGCGGGGACGGCAAACATGGCGGCGCCGGCGAGCGGCAAGGCGAACTTCATCAATCGGTGCAACATCGGTGGTCTCCTGTCGTATGGAATTTTGTTGTCGGCTTGCTGCCGTTGTTATGGATGCATTATCGGGTTCGGAGCATGCCGGCGTTATACATTTAGCCTTGCCACCCCATCTAATTTGCTTATTGATTTTTTGACGGTCACTGATCGACAGCCGGTTACTCATTCCATATGAAGAATTTAAATCCTTTAAAATCAATAAATTGAAATTGAAACCAGGAACAAGAACGCGATATCGACATTGCTGCGGCATGTCAAACTGACTGATTGAGACAAGATGGGCAGCTGGACACGGCCAAGCCGTTTGGATACATTGCATCTCGTTTTTCACCCTTTCGGAAGCGACATGAAAACGATCTATCTGCTGTGTGGTTTGTTGTGCGACGAGGTCGTCTGGGAAGCGCAAGCCGAGGCCCTGCGTCAGCAACACCATGCGGACGTGCGCATCCTGAGTTTCCAGCAGGACGATTCCATCGCCGGCATGGCGGGCCGCGTGCTGCGGGATGCGCCTGAACAATTTTTTCTGGCTGGCCATTCGATGGGCGGCCGCGTCGCGCTGGAGGTGTATCGCCAGGCCGCGCATCGCGTGCAGCGGCTGGCGCTGCTGGATACCGGCTACGAGGCCGCGACACCGGGCGAAGACGCGCGCCGCGCCGTGCTGGTCGATCGCGCGCGCGCCGAAGGCATCGCCGCCATTGCGGAAACCTGGGCCATGCCGATGCTGGCGCCCGGCAATCGGGGCAATGCAAGGCTGGTCAACAGCATTCTGGACATGGTGGGACGCATGTCTCCCGAGATCTACGCCGCCCAGACGCGCGCGCTGCTGGGCCGTCCCGATGCGACGCCGGTGTTGTCGACGATCTCCTGCCCGACCCTGATCCTGTGCGGCGCCGAAGATGCCTGGAGCCCGCCGGAACGGCATGCGCGCATGGCGGCGCTGGTGAAGGGAAGCGTGTTGGCCGAAATCCCGGCCTGCGGGCACATGTCGACCATGGAAGAAGCGGACGCCGTCACGCAGGCGCTGCTGGACTGGGCCGCCTGAGCAAACTTTCCTGGACGGTCATTGCGACGGCAATGATGCGCTACCAATGACCGCTGTTGACGGCGCGTCGTTGCATCTGCGCCGTCACTTCGCGGATCGCATCCATCAGCACCACCGCGCCCGGCGACGGGTGGCTTTCTTCGCGTTGCGTGATGCCGATGGTGCGCGAAGTGCGCGGCAAATCGAAATCCAGCACCTGCAACGCATTGGAGTGGATCTCATATTCCAGCTGCTGCGCCGAAATCGCCGTGACCATGTCGCTGTGCAACAGCAGGCCGCGCAGGATGGCGAGGTCGCTGGTCTCCACCACTTCGGTCGGCGCCGGCATGTCCTTGCGGCTCATCGACAGATCAAACAGCGCGCGCGCCGGCGTGCCCTTGCCCGACAAGATCCACTGCGCGCGCATCAAGTCGTCGAGCGTCACCTTCGATTTCTGCGTGAGCGGATGACCGCGCCGCACGATCACCGCCATCTTGTCTTCCAGCAGCGGCTCGCCATGCAGGTCGTTGGCGTATTCCGGCGGGCGCAATGCGCCGAGGATGAAATCAATGTCGCCCGCGCGCAGACGCGCCGCCAGGCTGTCGAACGGTCCCTCGATGGTGGTGATGCGCAGCTGCGGATGCGCCGCGATCACGCTGGCGATCGCGCGCGGCAGGATGGTGGTGCGGCTGAGCGGCAGCGCGCCGACCACCACGCGGCCTTGCGTGGTGCCCTTGAGCGCCGAGATGTCGGCTTCGGCGTGACGCAATTCCGCCAGCGCGCGCTTGGCGCGAAACAGCAGCAAGGCGCCGGCCTCGGTCAGCAACATGCCCTTGGGCGTGCGCTGGAACAAGGTCGCGCCGAGGCTGGTTTCCAGATCGGAAATGGAGGCGCTCACCGCCGGTTGCGTGATGCCGAGCGCATTGGCGACGGTCGGCATGTGGTGCGATTCGGCCAGCCTGACGAAGATCTGCAGGCGACGCTCATTGAACAGCATCGACAGGATGGAAGTCTTCATTGCGCCGGTCGGCGTCTTGATCTTGCTATAGATTTCGTCGCGCGCCAGCTCGAACTCCTGCGCCGCCCTGCGCGCGCGAAACAGCAAGGTATTGCCGAACACCGTCAGCAGCATGCCGCTGGATTTGCGTTCGAACAACGACTCGCCGATAACCGTTTCAAGCTCGTGTACCGAACGCGTGATGGCCGACTGCGCGCGATACAGCGCATCGGCGGCACGCGTGACGCTGCCCAGTTCGGCGACGGTGATGAAGGCGCGCAGATGTCGCAGGCTTACGGTGGATGTCATAGGAAGGGCGCGGCTCCGGGCGTTGCGGAATGATGATTTCCGATATCTTTTTTTCTAGGATGAAGGATATGCACGATTTTTACAAGCTCGCATTGCGGCGGAACACGAACTCTCTTCGCAGCTTATGCAATCGACATCGTTTTTTCCATCCCGATAAGAAAATCAGATGCCTGTGCGAGTGAATTGCGCTGGTTGGCGTCGATGAATTCCCACAGAATCAGGCGACCGCCCGCTTGCCGGACTGTTCTTTTTCTCCACGAAAAGACGGGCTGGCCACTCAGGTGCAGGCGTCATCGACAAACACGAAAAAACTGGCGCGAGGTCGCCGACCGCATCGCTGCAGCAGCAATCAAGGTCTCGAAGAAGACGGCGTGATCCGGATCCGCGGATCACGGATTGACAAGAAGGCTTTCCCCCATAACAAAGGAGATGATTCATGGCAGAAAATCGTGGTGTTGTCTATGTCGCGCATGGGCGCGTCGAAGTGCAGTCGATTCCCTTCCCCAAGTTCGACAATCCGCAAGGCCGGAAGATCGAACACGGCGTCATCCTCAAAGTCGTGACCACCAACATCTGCGGCTCGGACCAGCACATGGTGCGCGGCCGCACCACCGCGCCGTCGGGACTGGTGCTCGGACACGAGATCACCGGCGAAGTGATCGAAGTCGGCAAGGACGTCGAAACGCTCAGGAAAGGCGATCTGGTTTCCGTCCCGTTCAACGTCGCCTGCGGCCGCTGCCGCACCTGCAAGGAACAGCACACCGGCGTCTGCCTCAGCGTCAACCCGGCGCGCGCGGGCGGCGCCTACGGCTACGTCGACATGGGCGGCTGGATCGGCGGACAGGCCGAATACGTCATGGTGCCCTATGCCGATTTCAACCTGCTGCGTTTTCCCGACAAGGACAAGGCGATGGAAAAAATCACCGACCTGACCTGCCTGTCCGACATCCTGCCGACCGGCTTCCATGGCGCCGTCACCGCCGGCGTCGGTCCCGGCTCGACCGTGTATGTCGCCGGCGCAGGTCCGGTCGGCCTGGCTGCCGCGGCATCGGCGCGACTGCTGGGCGCGGCGGTGGTCATCGTCGGCGACGTCAACGCCACGCGCCTGCAACACGCGCGCAAGGTCGGCTTTGAAACGGTCGACCTGTCGCAGGATGCGACGCTGGCCGATCAGATCGCCGCGATACTCGGCGACGCCGAAGTCGACTGCGCCATCGATTGCGTCGGCTTCGAAGCGCGCGGCCACGGCCACAGCGGCTCGCAAGTGGAAGCGCCGGCGACCGTGCTGAACTCGCTCATGGAAATCACCCGCGCCGCCGGCCGCATCGGCATCCCCGGCCTCTACGTCACCGACGATCCGGGCGCCGTCGACAGCGCCGCCAAACGCGGCAGCCTCAGTATCCGCCTGGGGCTGGGCTGGGCCAAGTCGCACAGCATGCACACCGGCCAGACCCCGGTGATGAAGTACAACCGCCAGCTGATGCAAGCCATCCTGTGGGATCGCCTGCACATAGCCGACATCGTCGGCGTGCAAGTCATCTCGCTGGATCAGGCGCCGGGCGGCTACGGCGAATTCGACGCGGGTGCGCCAAAGAAGTTTGTGATTGATCCGCATGGGGCGGTGGCGGCGTAGGCAATGTAAAAAGGGCTTACGTTTTACCGTAAGCCCTTTTTTCCGTAATGATCAGTTCCGTGCTGCCGGCAACGACGCCACGATGCTGCGGAAGGCCGCCACCGTCAACGCCTCGTCCTGCTCCGCACCGTGATCGCTCAGCTTGACGATGACGGTATCGCTGACCGGGTCGATATAGACGTACTGTCCGTGAATGCCGATGGCCGTGTAATCCTGCCCGTTGGTGGCACGGCGCGGCAACCACCAGCCGCGGCCATAGGCAAAGTCGGCATCCGCCACGCCGACCTGTTCCGGCCGCCGCATCCAGCTCTCCGGCAACACCGCCTTGCCGTTCGCCTGCCCGTGCCGCAAATGCAGCAGCCCGTAACGCGCAAAATCGACCGCGCGCGCATTGATGCAGCAAAAACTTTTCTCCACCGCACCGGCGTCGCTATCCACACTCCAGCTCGCCGGATACTGCGCCCCCATCGGCTGCCACAGCTTGTCTTGCAGATAGCGCGTCAACGGCTCGCCGGTCGCCGCCGACAACACCATGCCCAGCAACAGATAATCGATGCTGCGATAAACGAAGCCCTCGCCCGGCGTGAACTGCGTCGTCCCGAGTCCGCGCACGAAGCGCTTGAGATCGGTGGTGATGTACATGTAGGCGATCTGCGAGAACACGCTGTCGTACTTCTCGTCGACGTGGATGCCGGAGTGCATGTTGAGCAGGTGGTTCACTTTCAGCGAGTTGAATTTTTCCGGCAGGTACGGGAGATATTTTCGTACCGGGTCGGACAGGGAGAGTTTGCCTTCTTGCACGGCAATGCCGGTGAGGTCCGAGAGGATGGATTTGGCGATGGAGTAGGAAGGAAAGACGGTTTCGCGTGTTGCACCGAGGGGGTAGAGTTCTTGTATCAGTTGGCCGCGATGAATGACCAGCAAGGCGTTGGTGTGGGTCTGACTTAAAAATTGTGAGAGGTCGATGGTTGCGCCATTGCGCCAGGCGACTTGCTGGGACAGGAATGGCGATGGTGAACTCGATTGCGCGGGGGAAGAAGTTTGTAGCGCTTGCGGGTTCGTGCTCGCGACGAATGGTACGCTATCGAAATAGACATAGCTTTGTGAAAATGGTCGTAGCTCGAGAGCCAGGCCAAGTAATGCTGTCGGTGACGGCAAGCGCAGAAAACTCGTGACAGTCCAGCACGCCCCCGCCAACAAGCTCAAGCCGGCGATGCCGTACAACGTGATCTTCTGGTATCTATGCATTGTTTGCGTTTTATAGTGTATTGCCCGTTCACCGATAGCGCTGATGTCGCGGCAGCAAAGCATGTCCGACATCGATAGCGACATCTTCAGAAACAGCATTAAACACTATTTCAAACCGACGTAGAACTGCCAAAACAAAAAGGCTTACGTTTTACCGCAAGCCCTTCTGAATTGCTGATGCCCCCGTGAGTCGAACACGGCACCAACGGATTATGAGTCAAAAGAGCATGTGCGCGGCGAGCCGCAAAGTCAGACTGGGCAAGGATCACTGATTGCGCATACAGTGCGCGAATTCGCCGATTTGCGCCGGTTTGGGCAAAATATTCCCCAACAAGAAATTGCTGATAAAGTGGCGTTCGCGATCGCCGCCGATGTCCGCAATCGGCCGAGGCTGATACTTCTGCCACTGCATGCTCCCTTACTAACTGCTCACCATTTCATTTGCGATCGAATCGACCACTTTTTTCGGTAATCCCAGGACAAGCAGCAAGGATTTCAGCACGTTGTTGGAGCTGGAACAGAACAACGAACAACGAACAACGAACAACGAATAACAATAGTCAAAACAAGGGAGAGAACTTGAAACACCGATACGCTGGATTACTGGCAATGCTGCTTGGCATGGCGTTGACATCTCTGCATGCCGAGGAAACGACACCACTGCCTGCGACCATTGAAAATTCAATTGGAATGCAAATGGTCCTGATCCCTGCGGGAGAATTTCTGATGGGTACCGATGAATCTCTCGCATCGCTGAAAGGGGCCTATCCGGATTATGAAGAGCGTCGTCTGCTGGACCTTGACGATGAGCGGCCACGACACAAGGTGCTGATCACCCATCCGTTTTATGTAGGGAAGTATCTGGTCACGGTTGGGCAGTTTGCCAAATTTGTGGCGGAGTCGGGCTATACCCCGGAATCCATTCGAGACCAGACCGGAGGCTATGGTTACAACCCGGACTATGATCCTCAAGAAACTGAACGCAAAGACGCCTTCGAAGGCCGCAACCCGCGATACAGCTGGAAAAATCCCGGCTTTCCGCAGGCCGACAATCATCCGGTACTTAACGTCACCTGGAATGATGCACAAGCCCTGGCAGCATGGCTGAGCAAGAAAGAACAGGTGCACTACCGGCTACCGACCGAAGCGGAATGGGAATACTCGTGTCGCGCAGGCAGCACGACTCGCTACCCCAATGGCGATGATCCGGAGGGCTTGAGCCGCATCGCCAATACCTTCGATGCCAACGCTACACCGTACTGGCCTCGCTTCGCCAGTCATGCGCTCAAGAATCATGACGGCTTTGCCTTTACCTCTCCCGTGGGGAGTTTCCCACCGAATGGATTTGGACTGTATGACATGGTCGGCAATGCCTGGGAATGGACAGCCGACTGGTATGGCGAAGACACCTACGCACATTCGCCGCTGGCAGACCCCCATGGCCCGGCAGACGGTGAAGTCAAAGTGCGACGTGGCGGCTCGTGGCATACCTGGTCATTGTATGCACGTTGCGCCTTCCGCAACTGGAATACCACTAGCACTCGCTATACCCTGGTGGGAATGCGTCTGGTGAGAGATGTAGAGCACGCACATTGAGGCCCCATCTGTGCGCATTGGGATTTGAAGGTTCTTATGACCGTGTTGCCGCGTTCGCTCGGCAATGGAGGGTGGATCAGTTAGAGCGGGTCAGTTCACGATGCGGGCTTTTTCTATCGCGGGATTCGAATTAACGCTATGTCCAGTCACTTAGCGGCTTCGTTGGAAATGCTGGCAAAAAGCTGTCATTGAAGAAATTCGTGTGCTTTATCTGACAACATATCGCAATCGCTTCTCGGCCTCTAACGTCACCAATTGACGGACTCATGCTACAAATTGTGAACAAGTTCTTACTTCAGATTTCCCACCGCTAGATATTTCGCGGTTTGCTCCAAGGCTATCCAAACGTTTTTATCGAGTTTGCTCCAATCATCACCCCTTGTTGTCTTTGTGCACGTTCCGTCCTTGCTGATTGAGAAGTAATAGCTGCCGGGAAAAGGGATGTGCCCCGTCGTGACCTTCAAGTGGCAACTGTCCGAAAATATGGTTCCATCTCCTGTGGTGTCCGGCGGCAATGAAATATGGGCCGATAACCAAACTCCCTTTTTCACCTGCACTACAATTCCAGTAAAGATGGACATGGCTCTCCCGCTCCTGGAGTCTACCTTTTTTTGTACGCCATGCGGCATTATTCCAATAGGGTTGAATCTGCAACGCGGCCAGTACTCGGCAATAGTTTCCAGCGTATTACCAGCGCGTGACGGCATTTTCTCTTCGCGGCCAAGCGCTGGATTGGCCGAGCCAGGTAACGTTGCCAAAAAAGTGTGGCAAGCGAGAGCCGCATCGACGTAGCTCTGGTGATTCATTGTCTTCCAATCATCAAATTGTTCGAACTTGGCTTGATCCACGACCTCTAACCGAAGTAAGAGCCGCGCTGCCTTGATATTCTTCGCCATCTCTTTCAGGAATGGATCTTTGGAAGACGCTTTCTTATTTAGGCCTCGCCATTTAGTCAATACCTGCATGTCCGTCGGCTCCGTACTTTTTGCATCTTTCTCGTCCGCGTGTGGCCTGGCTGTCGCTGTAGCGACTGTTAGAATTTGCTCCGCGTCGTAAGTGGCAGCATCGAAACCGTCATCGCTATTCTCAGGGTCGGCAGTAGCCCGTTTACTGTCGCCGTCCATCGCGCCATGATCCACTACGGCGGCCTCTGCCTCCATAGCCTCCAGCTTCGGCACGTCGTCGTTGTTCATCACCTCAACTTTCGTTTCTTCTGTGACGGTTGCAGTTAACGCTGCGGCACCACCACCGGGTTTCTTTTTCTTCGGCATCAGCTGCACCGGCGCATTACGGCCGCCGAACATCATCTGCGCCACAGCGACTTGTTGCCTGGCGCGTGGACTGTCGCCGACCATTCGCATCAAGTCCGAATTCGTCTGTGCCGCCGGACGGGCATCCAGAAAACCGGCCGAGCCTGACACGCCCCCCAGCTTTTGCATTTCCTGATGTGATGGATTGACCTTGTTTTGCAGTGGTGCTTTTCCAGACATATCGGCTCCTTATTCTCGTCATTCGTGGATTTGAGCCAATTGCAGTAGCGCTTAACGTCCACAATCTGCTAGTAGCAGGCAATTATTGGTCACGAAAATTAATCGATTGTGCTGGGCAAGCGTGCCACACAATTCCAAGAGCACTTGACTGCCTATCTCACCTTTTATATTTTTTGTGAGTAAGCCGCAGACGCATCAAGAATATCTCTCGGGCGCGTCAAAATGCATCAAACTCGGCGCCCATCCGCCGGGTATCAAAGCCACGCCCGGTGGACATTGCCCACTGATGCAATTTTGAGCCCCCTATGAAGCCGGCAGGCGCGGGGTGGGGCAACTGCGCGCCAGAGGGTCAAAGCTCAATTAATTACGACACCTACAACATTCGTTTTGGTATGTTTTATTTTTGCTTGGTCTCGCGACTTTGAGCGTCGAACAACCCCGCCGCCGCTCCTCTTGGATAGCAGCGGACGCAAAAAGGCCGCACAAGGCGGCCTTCGGTACGTACAGAGCATGTCCGTTAGCGTCGATGCTCCTGACCCCACTGACGCAGGGCGTCATTCATCCTGGTTTGCCAGCCCTCGCCCTCATTTTTAAATGCCTCTAACACGTCCTCATCAACACGCATTGTCACCTGCACTTTGCGCCCACTGCCGGGCGGCCACGTGGTCGTGCTGGACGCAAGTTCGATAACTGGTACTTGACAGACGCAAGAAAAAGCCGCCTCGCGGGCGGCTGACTCACTGCTTTGTCGGCCATGACCTAGTGGCCTCGGGGCTTGCGGACGTAGATTGGGCGTCGATCTTGACGCACCCGAGAGACATTCCTGAAGCATCTGCACAAAAAAACGTAAAAAGTGAGACAGGCGGTCAAGTAGTCTTGGCATTGCATGGCACGCTTGAGAAGTATTCTCGAAAAGCAGGATTCATCAGCCAGCCTATCCAAGCCGATTTCAAAATAAGGACCGTCATGAACTATGTTGTCGTGGAAAAAAAAGAACGGGACGTACCAACAGAAGAACAATTGAAGACGGCACTAAAAAAATGCGGCGGCATTCCCTCATCATGTCGAGGAGATGATTCTAAAAGAACATTGGATTTCACCGGGAAGGTTCGCCTCCACGAATATCACTTTGAGCTGATTAAGGTGGTGCCTCTCTCGAACACGCTGAGTTGGACTTTCACGTGGAAGACCAATTCTAGCGAATAACCGAGGAGATGATGCTCCTGTCTCAGAGATGTCGGCTTCTGGCCGATTGCGGACTTTGAAAACTAATCAAGTATCTGTCTTTCAAGCACGTCTAACCGTTACGCAGTAGTTTTTCAAAGAACATTTCGGCGATGTTCTTGTATTGCCTCTTTTCATTTTACTGCACAAGAATTTTTTCCCGAAAGATAAAAAATGGTATCGATTTCTGAAAATGAATGGCGCCGCTTATTCAGTATTGACTGGTAGCTTGGTACTAAAAGTGAGTGGCGTTTAAATGCTGATAAGAAGGGTGGTGATACTTAGTTGCCACGTCGCGATTCTTCTAGAAGAACTGGGGCCGGCCTCTCTTACTAAGCCGTAGTTGGTGCTTTCGATGGATCAGAATATGGCCCTACTGTCAGGGCAATGAGTGGTGCATTTTCTGAGAATACTCAGCAGATCGATCATTTGGCATCCATCCTCGGATGGAGCAAGCCGGGGGCCGCTGATGATTGATGAGTTCTCGTTGTTGCTGACGAGTTGCAGTCGTGGTGTTTTTTTAAGGGATCGATCTCCATCGTGAGCTGGCCGACCTTTCGCTCCAAAGCGGCAATGTGCGCTTCATACTCTGCGCCCGTTGATGCAGCAGCACCTGTCCGATCCAGTTCATCGCGATCAAACCGTCCTAGCCACATTTGCATAAGATTGGTCGACAAGTTGTGAGTCTTGAGCACCTCCCGTCGTCCAGGCTTGCCGCTGCGAACGTCACTGCAGATCTGAATCTTGAACTGCAGACTGTGCCGCCGATATGGTCCTCGTGCCGCCATGGTGTCGCTCCTCTGGAGAAGGCTCGACAAGCGTATCACTTCATCGACTGGCCTTGGTCCAGCCCAAGGGGGCACTCCAAAAGTGGGGCAGTTTTCGACGTAAGTCGACAGGAATATCGTTATACTCTGCCCCTAGTCCGCTGTCGCGATATCAGCATGCCTGCCGACGTCTTTCCACATGCTTTTCCCGATAGTCCATCTGTCCGGAGGTCCGGTGCACGATAAACAACAAGAATCCGTACGCAAGCCGGACAACCAGCAGTCCGAGCGACCCAGTGGTGCGATGCAGGCTAATGATGGCTTTATTGACCAGCGTCCAGCGCAGGCTGAAATCCGGCAACTGGCGACGCTGGCTCAAAACAGTCCGCGCACCGAGCGTGTCCGGCAAACGGCGCAGCTGACAATCCAGGGCGGTCGGGCGCAGGCATTTCAGGCCCGTGCAGCTACCTTGCAGCGCGAACGTGACCGAGAAGAAGACGGCGAAACAGCCTCCATCGGAGCACAGGCGCCATTGCAGCGCCAGGCGAGCTCGGCTGCGGCCGCCAAGAGCGGCTTGCCCGACGGTCTTAAACACGGCATCGAATCGCTGTCCGGCATGTCGATGGACCATGTCAACGTCCACTACGATTCGCCACAACCGGCCCAACTCAATGCCCATGCCTATGCGCAAGGCACTGATATCCACCTGGCTCCAGGCCAGGAACAGCATCTACCTCATGAGGCCTGGCACGTCGTACAGCAGGCGCAAGGCCGGGTGCAGGCGACACGACAGATGCGTGCCGGCGTGCCGCTCAACGACGATGCAGGACTTGAGACAGAAGCCGATAGCATGGGAGCCAGGGCCTTGCAATTAGGGACAGCGCAGTTGCGGCAGGCCTGGCACGGTGCAGATGCACCAAATGCACCGTCAATGGGCGCCGCTGCGCCGACAGCGATCCAGCGACTCGCGCAAGCGGCGACGCCACATGGCATCATGCCGATCCAGCGCAGGATTCCGGTGAATGTCGGTGACCCGAGCGAAGAGTATGAGCTTTTCGCGAATGAATTCCATACCCGGGAAGTCGGTCTACCCGCGTTGCCTGCGGACTATGTCGCCACGCCTGGCCAGCCTGCGAGCGACCCCAATCGAATCTACGCAGGGGGAAAGGCCGGCTACCTCGTCAATATCAGTTCTGGCAATACCCAGACCGATGCCGTGAAAGAAGACCAGGGCGATCTCAAAGCGCGTACCAGTATCACCCGTTATCAAGAGGGTTTTGCCGAGGCCATCGATGCGAAGAACCGCCTGCGCATGGTCGTCAACGTCAATCAGTACGACGACCCGCTTCTCCCTTCGAAGGCCCATGCGCTCTACCAGACCCTGAACAGCGAACGTGCCGCAGTCGCCAACGTCAACGGCAAGGCTGTGATTATTGGACATCTTTGGACGCATACGTGGAAAAGGCGCGCGGCGGATGGCACGCTCGGCGCGGACGCCTCTACGGCGGAGGTGCGCAGGGCCTATGAAGATGCCGTCGGAGCCGGCGCCGATGTCGCGGCGCTGAAGGAACATTATGCCAAGCCGCAGTTCCGCTTTGGGCAGATGCGCCAAATCACTTTCAATCACCCTGCCACGGGGCATTTCAAGAAGCAACTGGCGGCGCGCAACCTCCAGGTGTTCATGCATGCTGGCGATGGCGACGTCATCAGCGTCAAGCAGCAGGGGACGGGCCAAGGTATCTATGATCGCGTCGACGCCTATCGCGCCGGCGGCAAAGCGGGCATCAAGCTTCTGGGCGGCGGCATCACTAATCAAGGTATCAACAACGATGGCGACGCGCCGAGCAATCAGGCATGGGGGATCAAGACCGTTCACGACCTGGACATGTCGCACCGGGAATCCATGGCGGCAGCCTACGGCAGCGCACCCTGGATGACCGAACCCAATACCTTCATCGACTACGATACGCTGCACAATGGGGTTCAAGCCAAAGGCTCTTGGAATACATGGAACAACTATAAGGTGGACTTCGGCTCCACCCTGGCCAATCTGGTCCAGGGCGACGAGGCCGATTTCAGCTTCAGTAAATTATCCATTGTCTCCAGTGCCAATTCGCATCACATGAAACACGAGGACGACACGCAGATGAAGGATTCGGAATTAAATTCTGCAAACTTTGCACGTGCCATCTTCAAGCACAAGGATACATCGGTCAACCCGAGCGCATGGCTGCGGCGTCTCGCTGGCCATACAATGCCCGATATCGAGGAACGGACGGTCCCCCATTCGAACATACGCAAGGCGCATCCTGTCAATGCAAATTTGATCGAGGTCTCGACATGGACTGCTGGCAAAATATTGTCCGGGAAGAAAGCGAACATTGTGAATGGTGATATCCGCAAAGAACTGATGAAGCGACTCAAAGGCCAGTTCAGAGGTATCGATGCGGTCCACAAGATTGCCTTGGACCCCGCAGATTGGCAAAATGCTTCGATCACGGCGGCCAACAACATGACCGACAACCTGATCAATATCCTGAACCAGGCTGATGGACTTTTCCGCGCCACCCAGGCCAAGGCCAATCAGGACGCGTTCAAGGATTACGGGCCCGCAGCAGGCGCAAAAAAGGTCACCTACGCCGACACCATCAAGAAAGCCGCCCCGGCACCGAACCTGTTCAAGCACTAATAGATCTGCAAGCCATACGGTCTATGGCTCCTAATACCATGACATCTCATCCATCGCACGGAATATCCGCCCATGTCCATCCTCCCCCTTGACGTTGCCGCAACCAACCCAATCGATGTCACGCTGGACAACCTCGTCCCTTTGTCCGCCAGCGCTCTGTGGCATCGTCAGACCGATTTTTACCAGTCGTTCGATATCCAGGCCTGGGACAGTCGCGTGCCGTTCTATGCGACCTGTAACCCCTACATTGCCAACGCCTACGCCAACGCCATCGTACGTTACCTGCAAGAGACTCTACGCGATGCCAGGCCGGATAGCCCGCCCTGCCATATCGTCGAACTGGGGGCGGGACACGGCATCTTTACCTTCTACCTGCTGCGGCGCATCCTCGAACTGAGCCAGTCGCTGCATCTCGATCATCTACCCTTCGTCTACGTCGCCACCGATTGCGTGCCGGGCAACCTCGCGTTCTGGAAAGCGCATCCGCAGTTCCAACCCTTTATTGCCGCGGGCAAACTGGATTTCGCGCTGTTCGACGCACTCACCGATACCCAACTCAACTTGCAGGTCTCCGGCAGGGTCTTGTCGGCCGAGGAGCAGGATGGCGCGTCGGCGCCGATGGTCCTGGTCGCGAACTACCTGTTCGACTCGCTGCCGCAAGACCTTTTCCGCGTCGTAGATGGTGTGGCCGAGGAAGGCTTGGTGCCAGCCGCGCCAACCATTCCCGACGGGTTGCCCGACAATGCCGGCCTGTCGCTGACGCAGAGCGGCTGCCCGGTGACCTACCGTCCGCTGTCGTCGCAAGCGCGCTACGACGATCCGGAACTAGACCAGATCTTGGCGACCGCCTTGCAACGCGGATCCGAGCACCATGTGCTCATGCCGGTGGCAGCCCTACGCGCGGTGCGAACACTTTCCCGCATCGCCGGCGAGCGCATGCTGCTCATCGCCACCGACAAATCCTACGGTGCCGATACGCTCGCTGCCATGCAAGCTGAACCGGGGCTGGCGTTTCATGCTACGGCGTTCTCGATGATGGTAGATTTCGACCTGCTCGGCATGTTTTTTCAGCAGCGCGGCGGCGATTGTTTTCAGCAATCGACCAATAAGGAGATCGGCACCGCCGCCTTTGTCTGCGGCGCGCGGTTCGATGCCCTGGTGGAGACCCGTCATGCACTCGAGCATTTCCTCGACCGTTTCAGTCCCGGCGACCTGTTCGGCCTCTACGCACACTTGCAACAGGTACAGGCCGGCACCAGTCTGAATGTCCTGGTGTCTTACCTGAACATGACCGGCTGGGATCCCCACGTCTTCGATAGCCATATCCAGCACATCTACGCAATCCTCGATCACAGCGATCTGTTTGCCATCCAGGACCTGGTGCGTGGCTTGCCGCTGATGGCAGCCAATTACTATGAGCTCAACGCGCACAGCCACTTCTTCGAGCACCTCGGCGTGTTGTGCCAGCGCCTCAAGCTATTTGCACAGGCCATCACTTACTACCAGCAAGCCTTGCAGCGGCAGCCGGACATGCCCTCCCTGCACTACAACCTGGGCCTTTGCCATTGCGCCCTGAACGATACAGCGCAGGCTCGGCACTGCTTCAACAGTGCCATAGCGCTCAAGCCCGACTACATCGCGGCGCGTGGCTGGCTGCAATTGATCGACAGCGATGCCGTGGTCGCACAGGATGTCACC
This sequence comes from Herbaspirillum sp. CF444, assembly GCF_000282135.1. Lineage (GTDB taxonomy): Bacteria > Pseudomonadota > Gammaproteobacteria > Burkholderiales > Burkholderiaceae_D > Herbaspirillum. The sequence goes on along the minus strand of NZ_AKJW01000018.1, from coordinate 98,343 downwards.
TGATGCGTGGCCTCCTCGCAATTCGTATGCCTGTGCTGGCACGCAATGGGTTGATGCGCCGGGCACACAGGTAGGACACATCGCCGCGCGCTTGTCGTGATAGCAGGCTGAATTCGATGCATTGCCCGAAGCGTTCTGATCGAGGAAAACTATATGAATCGGCTTTCAATCCCTGTGCTCGAAGACATGGATGACTTTGAATGCATCCGCATACTCTCGGAAACAGAGAATATGCTTAAGTTCCCGGTTACAGGAAAGACCGCAGCGTTTGGCGTGGTCGCGAATGATTTTTTCGCCACCCAAGTTCCTCAAGCGCTTTTCGACGGTAAAGATTGCAGGTTGCATGGTTACCATCAGTATTGGACTGTCGGCTCGAATGAAGTCGTTATAGAATGCCCTCGTCCGGCGTTCGGATAGGAAAATATCATGACGCAATTATTCCCCGCACGGGTGCATCCAAACGGAAGTTCCTCGGTGCCTTGATACCGCTTGGGGTAAGACAACGGAAAACATGGCCATGTACACAGTCGTTGACGAAGGCTACAACGTCGATCTCTACCGGTCTATGAAAGCTGTAACCGAGGCGATGGCTGATGCGAAGCTTTACTTCGATGACATCGAAGAAGAAATCGCAGCGGCAGAACCGGCGACAGCTAAACAGATCATCGCCAAGGCGCTGCGCAAAGAACCAATCGTGCGCCTGGTGGAAGAACCCGGTGATCGTGATGGGAAGTATCGTATCGAGAAGCACTGACTCAAAGGAAAAGCCATGGCTGTTTATCTTTCCCGCAGCAAACCGGCACCATCCCGGGAAACACCGGCGCAACTGAAATCGGCCATACCGGCGCCAGTTGTCCACGATGAGCAGCGTCCTGCAGCACGCCAGTTGCGCGCGTTGCATGACATCGTGCAGGATAGCCCGCGCACGGCGCAGTTGCGTGCGATGGAAGAAATGATGCACAACAGTCCGCGTTCACGTCAGCGCATGCCGCTACAGGCGCATCAGGCTCAGTCCAATACCGCAGCAACAGAAACAGGCGCAGCAACGGCACGGCAGAACGGCTTGCCGATACAGCTCAGACGAGCAGTCGAACAGCTTTCCGGCATACGCATGGACGATGTCAAGGTCCATTACAACTCGGCGCAGCCGGCGCAATTGCAGGCCCACGCCTATGCCAAGGGGCGTGATATCCATCTGGCGCCGGGGCAGGAGCAGCATCTGCCGCATGAAGCCTGGCATGTGGCGCAACAGGCGCAAGGCCGGGTGCAGCCGACGATACACATGGAAGAGGGCACGCCGGTCAACAATGACAAAGGCCTGGAACATGAAGCCGATGTGATGGGCGCGCGCGCTGCGACGCTGGGGCAACAGGAGGCGGCTGTGCCGCTGCAGATGAAGCCGATGGCGGCGGGCAATGGCGCCACGGTGCAGCAGCAAGGCAAGAGCGGTAAAAACAAAAAGAGCTGGACCGCCAAACAGCGACAACAGAGTGAGAAATTCTGGGAACGCAAAGCCGCCAAAATGGAGCGCAAGCAGGCCGCCATCGATGCCTACAGAGCATCGATGAAAACTACTTACGGTATCGAAATGACGTCACTTCAGGCGACCGAACTGAGCGCGTCGTCGCTGGGCAAGGCGCGCATCGCGCTGGCCATACAAAGCGGAGTTACGCTCGATACGCTGGCAATGCTGGCGCGTCATGTGGTTGCCGGATGGGCGGTCGATTTTGTGATTGCCGAAGAGGCAACCGTGCAGCAGGCGATGGCATTGAGTGCATCGTCTTATGGTGGGAATTTGATCACACGTGCGAAAAACAGCGGAATCACATTGACGGAACTGGCCGGTTTTGCGCATGACGGGGTTGTCGCATGGACGATTGAACAACTGATTGCGGGTCACCTGAGCATAGGACATTTGCGCACCTGGCGTCATGGCAATGCACCGGAAGACTTAATCAATGAAGTGCTGCATCTGGCCGGTATTGCGCCCTGGATCGAGGCCAATCATGGCCAGGCGCGGCAGGCAGGGCAGCAGCAGTTGCAAGGGAAAAAGGAGCTGATTGCCCAAAAACTGGGCTTGCGTCTGATGCGCACCGATGCCATTGCCTTTGTGCTCGATCCTGTGACTTATCCATCTGCCTGTGTTTTTGAAGCGATCAAGGATGCCTTGCGCAATCATGCCAGCCTGGATGAGGATCTGGTTACACTGGCGAAGTTACGCCAGATGAAATGCGAAACTGAAAAAGCGATACAGGCCGGAGACCGGATTTTCTTCCGCGAGCTACCCAATGCCTCGACGGTGGTGCACGAACTGATTCATTTCTACGGCGCACAGGATAAATTCATCCGGGACTTCTGCTTTGGCAAGGCCGATTCGATTAACGAAGGCTTTACCGAATATTTTGGGCAGGAAGTCCAGAAGGCCGATGCAAAAAGAAAGAATGCGGTGTATCGCAAGCAGGTCGATGCGGTGCGCTTCATGGCGCAGAAGATCGGCCGGGAGATCCTGAAGCACGCTTACTTTACCGGCGATGTCAGCCTGCTCAAGAGCGCATATGAAGCCAAGATAGGCGTGCCGTGGTCGGAAACGGAAGAGCAATGGATGATTGCCTTTCCCAGCACCCTGGCGGAACGTCCGCAAAAAAATGCGATCAAGAGAAACTGAGCCAACGGACAATATGAGAGACAAATGGAAGCATTGCTGAGTTTTTGTGGTTTCCTGCTACGGTATGTGCTGTTCAATACAATCATGCCCCTGCTCGGTGCTGCGGCGTTCAAAGTGCTGACGCTGGGGCGTTATCCGCGGACGCTGCAGTCATGTCGCCCCTGGTCGCCAGACTGAGATCTGCATGCCATCGTCGGCATTCTGACTGTGCTGTGCGTCGTGCCGGTGTTGGTGGCAACCTTGTCTTGAGCGCCTCTCGACGTCCAAGCGTCCGCTGCGAACGTCACTGCAGATCTGAATCTTGAACTGCAGACTGTGCCGCCGATATGGTCCTCGTGCTGCCATGGTGTCGCTCCTCTGGAGAAGGCTCGACAAGCGTATCACTTCATCGACTGGCCTTGGTCCAGCCCGAGAAGGGCACTCCAAAAGCGGGGCAAATTTCGGCGCAAATCAACCGTCTTTACGATGGTGGCCATTGTTTCTCCGATGCAGTGATTTTGATCTTCACTGTACTGAAATTGCACCAACACCTATGCATAAGACGGAACAAGGGGCTACGTCTGCACGTAACCCCTTGATTTTACTGGTGGCCCCCCCGTGAGTCGAACACGGCACCAACGGATTATGAGTCCGCTGCTCTAACCAAGCATGAGCTAGGGGGCCTGAGTCTGGTCGGGACGTGAATCCCGATCTGACTTAGTTACCTTCCAGGAAGCTCTTGAGCTTGTCGGAGCGCGACGGATGGCGCAGCTTGCGCAGCGCTTTTGCTTCTATCTGACGGATACGCTCGCGGGTGACGTCGAATTGCTTGCCGACTTCTTCCAGGGTGTGGTCGGTCGACATTTCGATGCCGAAACGCATGCGCAGCACCTTGGCTTCGCGTGGCGTCAGGGAGTCGAGGATGTCCTTGACCACGCCGCGCATCGAGGCGTGCAACGCTGCATCGGCCGGGGCCAATGTGTTGTTGTCTTCGATGAAGTCGCCCAGGTGCGAATCGTCGTCGTCGCCGATCGGCGTTTCCATGGAGATCGGCTCTTTGGCGATCTTCATGATCTTGCGGATCTTGTCTTCCGGCATTTCCATCTTGATGGCCAGCGTCGCCGGATCGGGTTCTGCACCGGTTTCCTGCAGAATCTGACGCGAGATGCGGTTCATCTTGTTGATGGTTTCGATCATGTGCACCGGGATACGGATGGTGCGCGCCTGGTCGGCGATCGAACGCGTGATGGCCTGGCGAATCCACCATGTCGCATAGGTCGAGAACTTGTAGCCGCGACGATATTCGAACTTGTCCACCGCCTTCATCAGGCCGATGTTGCCTTCCTGGATCAGGTCGAGGAATTGCAGGCCGCGGTTGGTGTACTTCTTGGCGATCGAGATCACGAGACGCAGGTTGGCCTCGGTCATTTCACGCTTGGCCATGCGCGCCTTCTTCTCGCCGGCGCCCATCTTCTTGTTGATGCCGCGCAGGTCCGGCAGCGGCAGCACGACGCGCGCCTGCAGGTCGATCAGCTTTTGTTGCAGTTCCTTGATGGCAGGCACGTTACGGCTCAATACGGTGCTGTAGTCGTGGTTGGCGCTGACTTCGCCGTCAACCCAGTCCAGATTGATTTCGTTGCCGGGGAAAACCTTGATGAAGTGCGTGCGCGGCATGTTGCACTTGTTGACGGCGACGTCGAGGATCTGACGTTCGATCTGACGCACCTGGTCAACTTGCCCGCGCAGGGTGTCGCACAGCTTTTCAACGACTTTGGCGGTGAAGCGGATGCCCAGCAACTCATTGGAAATGATTTCCTGCGCCTTGACGTAAGGCTTGGAGTTGTAGCCTTCTTTTTCGAAGGCTTTGCGCATGTTGTCGAATTGGGTCGAGATGGTCGCGAACTTGCCGAGCGCGTCGCGCTTGAGCTGTTCCAACTGCTCGGCGGAGAAACCGGCTGCACCGGAACCGCTGCTTTCGCCTTCCTCTTCTTCGTCTTCTTCTTCGTCCTCGTCTTCTTCGTCCTCTTCCTCATCGGAAGCAGCGGCGGCAACGACGACTTCGCCTTCGCTCATGTCGACGAGGCCGTCGACGATTTCGTCAACCTTGATTTCGTCGTTCTTGATCTTGTCGGCGGCGACCAGGATTTCGGCGATGGTGGTCGGGCAAGCCGAGATCGCCTGGATCATGTCCTTCAAGCCGTCTTCGATGCGCTTGGCGATTTCGATTTCGCCTTCGCGGGTCAGCAGTTCGACCGAGCCCATTTCGCGCATGTACATACGCACGGGGTCGGTGGTGCGGCCGAAATCGGAGTCGACGGTCGACAGCGCTGCTTCGGCGGCGGCTTCGGCGTCGTCGTCGCTGGCGACGTTGGCGACGTTGTCGGACAGCAGCAATGTCTCGGCATCGGGCGCGTGTTCGTACACGGCGATGCCCATGTCGTTGAAGGTGCCGATGATGCCTTCGATCGCTTCCGGATCGACGATGTTTTCCGGCAGGTGATCGTTGATTTCGGAGAAGGTCAGGAAGCCGCGCTCTTTACCTTGCTTGATCAGGGTCTTGAGCTTTTGACGGCGGCGTTCGAGTTCTTCTTCGGTTGCTTCCGTGTCGGACGAGAACGCGTCTTTCAACAGGGCCTTTTCCTTGGCCTTGCGGTCCTTGGCCTTGGCTTTGTCGACGGCCTTGAGTTCGGCGCGCTCGACCGCGTTCAGCGCGGCGATTTCGTCGTTCTCGGGCTGGAATTCCTTCGGCTTGCGGCCACGGCGACCAGGCACCTTGACGGACGGCAGAATGTAGCCGGACGTGTCGATGGCTGCCAGTGCAGCGGCGTCCGTCGTCTGGCTCACGCCAGGCGCGATCATGACGCTGACGTCTTTGGCTTCGCTCTTGGCTGCTGCCTTGACGGCAGGCTTAGCGGTTTTCGGTTCAGGTTTCTTGGTTGTCACAGAAGCTTTCGATTGCACAGAAGCCGTCTTCACGTTGGCTTCGGATAAGTTCTTCTTCGTTGGCGTCGCAGTCGCTTTGGCCGCCGGTCTGGCTACCGCGGGCGCTGCAGCGCGAACCGCCTTGGGAGCAGTTTTGGCACTGGATTTTTTCGCCGCCGCTGCCGATGCAGCTTTCACTGGCGACGCTACCGCCTTTACTGCCGTTGCCGCTGCTTTGCCGGTGGGCTTGGCAACAGCTGCTTTCTTTGGGACCGATCGTGTTGCAGGTGCCGAAGGGGTCGATTTGCTTGCCGGCTTGGCGGCCGGCTTGGTGTTCTTTGCGGAAGGTGTCGGAGTTTTTGCGGTTTTCTTCATTGCATTTGCCATAGAATCAAAGCCAAGTGAGTCAAACTCATTGCGCCAATCAGACCATGCTTTTCATGCAACCGTATCCGCCTATCAGATAGACACGGACTGCCCGCGCAACGTTCCTAAATCTTTCGTCCCCTGCTTTCTGCTGTGTCCATGCGATAGCTTATGTGCTGTAAATCGCCCTATGGACCGATGGTTCGATGAATCTTTTCCGCATCACGGAGTATGTTTCGCCGCGGAATTAAAGCCCTAGATTATATCATATATAGGGTGTTTTACCCCAAGATCAAGCCAATCAGACACAACATCCGACATTCTGCAAGACGGGTCGGGTCTTGCCTGCACCTGAATTTCAACCGAATTCGGCGCCGCTCAGGCGCTTCAGGTGCTCTTTTTGATGCTGCAGTTCGCGATAGCGGCTGCGCGCGGCATCGTCCCTGAGTCCGGCGCTTGCCAGTTGTTCCATCTCATCCTCAACGCCGCGCATCTTGGTCTGGCGGACAGCACCGGCCATTTCTTGCCGGACGACATCGAATTCGGACTCGGTTTCGGCCGCGATTTCGGCGATCAGGCTTTCAAAATCCGGTCCGGCGTCGCGCAACTGCTCGACCAGCGTGGCGAAATTGGCTTGCTCGCCCATGCTGCGGCAGGCCTCGACCAACCGCGACAACATGTCCGCCCGGTCCGGCGCGTGGCGGCCGATGGCTTGCAAAGCCGTGTCGTCCAGGTCCGCCGCCAGCGCGGGATGCGCCACCAGCAGGCGAATGATCTGGCGTTCCAGGCCGACCGGCGCCATGCGCTTGCTCTTCGGCGGCGGCGCGCGGCGTGCGGATGTTTGCACCACCGGCTTGGCCAGTTCGAACAAGGCCTCGATCTCGGCCGGCGAGGTCTGCGTGACCTGGGCCAGGCTGCGCACGATCTGCAGACGCAAGGACGACGGCGGCAGGGCCTGCAGCATCGGTTTGGCGTCGAATTGCGCGCGGGCGCGGCCTTCCGGCGTGCCCATGTCGTTGTCGCCGACCACTTCCTTGATCAGGAACTGCGACAGCGGCATGGCTTCCTTGATCTGCTGTTCAAAGGCTGCGGCGCCCATTTCGCGCACATAACTGTCCGGATCGTGCTCGGTCGGCAAGAACAGGAACTTGATGATCTTGTTGTCCGAGGCATGCACCAGGCAGGCATCCAGCGCCCGCCGTGCGGCGCGCCGTCCGGCCGAATCACCGTCGAAACTGAACACAACCTCATCGGTCTGGCGCAACAGCTTTTGCACGTGGATCGGCGTACACGCCGTCCCCAAGGTCGCCACCGCCTGCGGAAAACCCAGCTGCGCCAGCGCCACCACATCCATATAGCCTTCGGTCACCAGCACGTAACCCGCTTCGCGGATCGCCTGGCGCGCTTCGAACAGGCCGTACAGCTCGCTACCCTTTTGAAATAGCGGCGTTTCCGGAGAGTTCAAGTACTTCGGTTCGCCACCATCCATGACGCGGCCGCCGAAGCCGATCACCTGGCCCTTGGTATTGCGGATCGGAAACATGACGCGATGACGGAAGCGGTCATAACGCTTGCGCCCCATGCGCTGGGCGCCTTCTTCCTCGCTCTTGTCGATCACCAGGCCGGCTTCGACCAGCGCCGGCACTTCATAATCCGGAAACACCTTGCGCAGACTGTCCCATTCGTCGGGCGAGTAGCCCAGACCGAACTTGGCGGCGATTTCGCCGGTCAGTCCGCGGCCCTTCAGATACTCGACCGCCTGCGGCGCCGCGCGCAGCTGCTGGCGGTAAAAATCGCAGGCCGCCGACATCGCATCCGACAAGGCCATGCTCTTGGCCTGCTGCTCGGCGCGCTGCGCCGGCGGGATACGGTCGTCGTTGTCCGGCACCACCATGCCCACGCCTTGCGCGAGGTCCTTGACCGCCTCGACGAAACCCAGGCCGGAATATTCGATCAGGAAACTGATGGCCGTTCCATGCGCGCCGCAGCCGAAGCAGTGATAGAACTGCTTGGTCGGACTGACCGTAAAGCTCGGCGATTTTTCGTTATGGAACGGGCACAGGCCCATGAAGTTGGCGCCGCCCTTTTTGAGCTGCACGTACTTGCCAACCACATCGACTATATCGACGCGGTTGAGCAAATCCTGAATGAACGACTGTGGAATCACAGAAAATTAACGTCCTGGCAAGATTCAGGCAGCGGTCAAGGCAGCCTTGACCAGAGCGGAAACGGCAGTCATGTCGGCGCGACCGGCCAGCTTGGGCTTCAACACGCCCATGACCTTGCCCATGTCCTGCGGACCGGCGGCGCCGGTGGCGGCAACGGCGGCTTGCACTTCGGCCTTGATTTCATCGTCGGACAGGCCGGCAGGCATGTAGGCGACCAGAATGGCCAGCTCGGCTTTTTCGATATCCGCCAGATCCTGGCGACCGCCGGCTTCAAACTGGCTGATGGAGTCCTTGCGCTGCTTGACCATCTTGTCGATGATCGCCAGCACCATCGCGTCGTCGAGCTCGACGCGCTCGTCGACTTCTTTTTGCTTCATCGCCGCAGTGATCAGGCGAATCGTACCCAGCTTGGCCGCCTCTTTGGCGCGCATCGCCGCCTTCATGTCTTCGGTGATTTGCTCTTTCAGACCCATTGCATTCTCCAGAGATAGCGATTCATTCAGACTAGCACAAGCCCCACATCCCAGCCGCGGAAGTGCGTCGCAAAGGACTTATATGAGGCCACGTAGGCTGTCGATAAGCGTAGCGAGCAGGACCGACATGTGGATCGAGGAGCGCAATCGTACTCAGGTACGATGAGCACCGCAGGCCGCATGCCGGTTCGCGCAGTAGCTTAGCGACGGCCTACGAATGCGAAAACCCGCTGTGGTCGGACCAGAGCGGGTTTAACGTGGTCGCGCACACCAAGGCGGCGCGACGAGAATTTCTTAGTACAGCTTCTTAGGCAGTTGCTGGCTGCGGATGCGCTTGTAGTGGCGCTTCACTGCAGCTGCCAGCTTGCGCTTGCGTTCTGCTGTCGGCTTTTCGTAAAACTCGCGCGCGCGCAACTCGGTCAACAGGCCGGTTTTTTCAATAGTGCGCTTGAAGCGGCGCATGGCGACTTCGAACGGCTCGTTTTCTTTAAGACGAATAGTGGTCATGTAGATTCAAACCAAAGAGGTTAGGTTGGATACGGAAAGAACGCGATTTTAGCAGATCGCGACACCAAATGGAAGCCAATGCGTGGCTTTTTTCCAACCTCATCGCAAAAAAACCAAATAAATCAAGGATCTGGGTGCGTGCCGGAAACATACACCCCCACATATACTCTCCCGCCTATTCAATAGACTGCCCCGCCGCCACGCCCGAAGCCCAGGCCCACTGGAAGTTGTAGCCGCCCAGCCAGCCGGTGACGTCGACCGCCTCGCCGATGAAGTGCAGGCCCGGCACCTTGGCAGCCATCATGCTCTGCTGCGACAACTCGCGCGTGTCGACGCCGCCCATGGTGACTTCGGCCTTGCGGTAGCCTTCCGAGCCGTTGGGCTTGATGGTCCAGCGGTTGAGCGCTTCGCCCAGCTTGCGCAACTCTTTATCGGGCATGTCGGCAATGCGCGCCGCGCCGTCGAAGCCGTTGGCCTTGAGCAAGCCGTCCGCCAGGCGCGCCGGCAGCCATTGCGCCAGCAAGTTGCCGAGGTTCTTCTTGAGCGTGGTCTTGCCTTCGATGAAAGTTGCGGCGACGTCGATCTGCGGCAGCAAATTCAGCGTGAGCGAGGCGCCCGGCTGCCAGAAGCTGGAAATCTGCAAGATCGCCGGGCCGGACAGGCCGCGATGTGTAAACAACAAATCTTCCAGAAAATAGCCGCGCTCTTTCTTGACGCCGGTTTCGACCTCGACTTCCAGCGCGATGCCGGCCAGGTCGACAAACGGCTGCCAGCCGGCGCCGTCGAAGGTCAGCGGCACCAGGCCGGGACGCGGCTCGACCAGCTTGAGATCGAATTGCCTGGCGATGCGATAGGCGAAGTCGGTCGCGCCGATCTTCGGAATCGACAAACCGCCGGTGGCGATGACGACGTGACGCGCCAGGATTTCGCCGCCATCCGTTTCCAGGCGAAACAAGTCCCCGTCCTTGCCGACCGAGGCCACGCCGCAGGGCATGCGCCATTCAACGTGGCCGAGATCGCATTCGGCCTTGAGCATTTCGATGATGTCTTCCGACGTGTCGTCGCAGAACAACTGGCCTTTGTGCTTCTCGTGGAAGCCGATGCGGTAGCGTTTGACCAGCGCGAGGAAATCCTGAGGCGTGTAGCGCGACAAGGCGCTTTTGCAGAAATGGGGATTTTGCGAGAGGAAATTCTGCGGCGTCGCGCCGATGTTGGTGAAATTGCAGCGGCCGCCACCGGAAATGCGGATCTTCTCGGCCAACTTGACGGAATGGTCGATCAGCACGACCGACTTGCCGCGCTGCCCGGCCACGGCCGCGCACATCATGCCTGCGGCGCCGGCGCCGATTACTGCTACATCGAATGGTGTTGTCATGTTTGCTTTCGCCAACTTGCTTTACTGGCGAAAGCAAACGGCATCATTGGAAATAAGGCGGAGGCGACTGATCCATCCACAGCTCGGACGACATGCGCATCATATCGTTGAGCGAGCCGCGCTGGGTGAATGCCTGACGCAACCAGCCGGCATCGCTGAGCCGGTTGTGCGCCATATGGCGCAAGCGCTTCAGGGTAATCAGTTCGACTTCGTTCTGCACATACGGCTGCAACAACTGCAATTGCAGCAACAAATGCTCGAAGATCGGCAGTTTACTCGAAGTCGCCGGCGTATCGCCATGCAAAGCCAGCATGCCGTTGAGGCCGAAGCGGCTGGCTTCAAAACGATTGTACTGATACAGCAGGTAGAAATCGTCGCGCATCTCGAATGGCCGCTCGGTCAGGATCCAGCGCGCCAGCAACTGTGCATACGCGCCCAGATGGGCGGCATGCTCGATGGTCAGCGGCGTGTCGCAGACGCGGATTTCGACGGTGCCGTATTCGGGCTTGGGGCGGATGTCCCAGTAAAAGTCCTTCATGCTGCCGATGATGCCCATCTGCAGCAGTTCGTCGTAATAGGTTTCGAACTCGCTCCACTTGGTCTGCACCGGCGCCGTGCCCGACAGCGGGAAGGCGCGCACCACGTTGCTGCGCGAGGAATCGAACTTGGTGTCGGCGCCCTGATAGAACGGCGACGCCGCCGACAGCGCGATGAAGTGCGGCACGAAACGCGAGAACGCATGCGTCAGGTACAGCGCATCGTCGCCGTTGGGAACGCCGATGTGGATGTGCTGGCCGAACACGGTGAAGGTCTTGGCCAGATAACCGTATTTTTCGTGCAGATGGAAGAAGCGTTCGCTCGGCGTGATGCGCTGCTCGTTCCAGTGCTGGAAGGGATGCGCGCCGCCGCCGGAGACGTCGATGTTGAGATGCTGCGCACCGCGATTCAATGCCGCGCGCAAACCCTTGAGTTCTTCGATCAACTCATCGACGCGCGTATGGATGCCGGAGTTGAGCTCGATCATCCCCTGCGTCATTTCCAGCTTGATCTGCTTTTGCAACTCGCGCGGCGCAATCCAGGTCAGCAGATCGACGGCATCGCTGGCGAGATTGTAGTTGCGGCGATTGACCAGTTGCAGCTCCAGCTCGATGCCCATGGTGAACGGCGTCGACGACGTGAACGGCAGGATGCCTGCGCTGCTGGTGGCGCCAACTGTATGCGTCAGGTGCGGACTGGCGGCATGGTCAGTCGCCAGTGCGTCTTCTTGGATAAGTGTAGTTGTCATTCGCGTCCACTTTCACCAGATTTGATTAAGGCGAATTGCGTGGCGACCGGGCCAAACAATTCGAGCACGATCAGACATCCCGCCAGCAACGGCACCACGTCGGCCGTCGTGTGCGGATACAGCGTCGAAATCGTCTGCATCAGCCCAAGCCCTGCTTCGGTCATCGGCAAGGTGCCCAGCGTGAGCAAGCCGGCCTGCTTCCAGTTCATGCGCGCGAAACGGGCAAACACGAATACGCCGCAGCCCATCGCCACGAAACGCGCAGCGATCAGAATCAGCACCGACCAGCCGACCATGGTGAGATCCGCCAGACGCATCGAGGCGCCGACCGTCACGAACAGCATCACCACGAACAATTCGTTGGCGACGCCGAACTCCAGTTCCATCAAGTCGTACTGGCGATCCAGGTTCTTCGACAAAATCGCGAAGATCAGCATCGTCAGCATCACCGGCAAGTGCAAGGCATGCGCCACGCCGATGGCCAAGGCAATGACCGAAATCACCAGCACGAACTGGCGGCTGCCCTGACGTCCCAGCAAACGCGCCAACGGCATCATCAGCCAGTAGGTCAGATACGCCAGCACGAAAGAACCAATCAGCGAATACGCCGTGTGCTCGACCAGCGTCAGCACCGGCGTGCCGGACTCGTGCGCAATCACCGGCAGCAAAGCGTAGGCCGCAAGAATTGCGACAAAGTTGTTCAACGCCGTCATCGTGGCCAGACGGCGCGTGACCTGGCCTTCCGCCTTCAAATCACGCAACACCACCAGCACCACCGCCGGCGCCGTGGCAATCGCCCACACGCCGCCGAGCAGAGCCAGCACCTGCGAGGTGCCGAACCAGGACAAGGCCAGACTGACAAACACAAAACACAGCACGGCAGACGTCACGACGGTGGCCAGCAGCCACTTTTCGCGCCTGAGCCAGCCGATGTCGACATAACGTCCAAGCTGGTACACGACCAGCGCCACGGCAATGTCGGCAAAAATATTGGTGACGCTCAGCACATCGCCGGACAACCAGTTCAGACCGCCGCCGCCGAGAATGAAACCGACGATCAGATAACCCGTGATACGCGGTACCCAGGGTGACTTCGACACGACATGACCGGCTATCAACCCGAATAGCAACAAGCTACCGAACAGCAGCAACGCGTTCCATTGAAGCGGTTGCGCAAGGGCGAAAGACGGAAGAGTCCACTGCATAGCTCCTCCTGGTTTTAGATTTGACGTGCATCCGGGCGCAACGTTCGCTACTGCTTGTTCCTTCGCGATACGCAGCTGTTAATGCTGATGCACTGATGATGAAATGAAGAAGTGATGCTTATCGCATTTACCTCGAGAGCGAACCCGAGGATAAACCAGTTTTATAGTAAACGAAATATTTTCCTATGTTGTGATCGTCACGTTCTGAATGGTGAAAGCGCTTTCATTGTTCCCAGAATTGACCGTCGGCAGTTATCAGTGCAGACCTGATTCGCTTGTCAGAAAACACCGACAATGCCGCCTCTCGATAGCGCGCAAGCTGCGCCGCATAAGCCGTGCGCTCGCTGTCGAGAAAATTGCGTTTGTAGTCGAGAATCCAGACTTCCTCATCGAACACGACCACGCGATCGCAGCGCAATACGCCGTCGCCGGTCACGATATCCATTTCATTGCGCGCGTGACGATACAAGGCCGGATTGAAGAACCGCTCCAGCGCCGGCTGCGCCAGCATGGTTGCGGCTTGTACGCGTATGGTCGTCGCCAGCGGGCGCGGACACGGCAGCCAACGCGCAATCACGGCATCATCCGGCAATGTCGGCGGCCATGTTTTTGCATGCGTCAAGCGTTCCAGCAAGGCATGCAGAGCAACGCCCTCCTCAATCGCTTCATTGCTGTAATTATCTGCCGACGGTGCAATCGATACCGGTTGCGGCACGGGATCGAACAATGCCAATGAAAACGTTTGCTCGGCCGCGGCAAGCTCATCGTTGCGTTGCGCCTGCGGGTGCACTTCTTCCATGCCCGCGACATCGCCGGTGCGGTCGAACAGGCGGTGATACCAGCTGCCCTCCTGCACGCCGCCTTCCAATGCGCCGCGCGTACTCGCCACGCCGCTGACGATCAGCAATTGCTTGGCGCGCGTGATGGCGACGTAGAGCAAATTCCAGTCTTCCTGCTGCTTGAATCCCTCCTCCGCATCGAACCAGCGGTCGCGCGCCAAGCCGCGTTCGCTCTTGCGCCCGAAAGCGGAAAAATGCGTCGGCGCGTCTTCATCCTGCGGCCAGTCGCACAGGATGCCGACGTTGTCGTTGGCGGGATCGCTGTGATTGGTGTCGAGTATCACGACCACCGGCGCTTCCAGGCCCTTGGCGCTGTGCACGGTGAGGATGCGCACGGCGTCGGCGGCGGCATCGATGCTGGCTTCGTCCGGCGCATCGCTTTCGGCATGGCGCTGCAGAACGCGCAGCGCGTCGATGAATTTCGGCAGACTCGGATAACGGCCGGCGTCCAGATTGAGCGCCAGTTCGACGAAGGCTTCGATGTTGCCCAGCGCCTGCGTGCGCATGGCCGGCGCCACCGATTGCGCATAGCGCGCCACCAGTTGGCCCTGATGCAGGATCATGTCGAGCAAATCATGTACCGGATAATGCGGCGCGGCTTCCAGCCATTGCGACAGCAGCTGCACCGCGCGATTGATCGCAGGCGACGCGTTGCCGCCGTGCTGCTGCGCCCGGACACGCTGCCACCAGTCGCCCTCTTCGCGCTGCGCCAGCGCGATCAGATCGTCGTCGGAGGCGCCGATGATGGGACTCTTGAGCACATGCGCGAGCGCACGCGTATCGTTGGGCGTAATCAGGAAAGTCAGCAGCGCGATCAGGTCGGCGATTTCCAGCGAGTCGAGCAAACCGCCGCGCTTGTCGGAAACGAAGGGAATGCCGGCGTCGCGCAAGGCGCTTTCGTAAGCAATCAGATGGCGGCGCTTTTTCACCAGCAGCATCACGTCGCCCCACTTGAGCGCGCGTTCGCCGTCCTCGCCTTTGACGGTGATGCGCGTGCGCGCCTGCAAGATCGCCCGAGCGATCAATGCGCCTTCGTCGCGACGACGCGCATCGTCTTCCTCTTCTCGTGGCGTGGTCAATGGATTGCGCATCGGCGTTTGCGTTTTGGCATCGACGACAGCTTCGGCTGCGTCTGCAGCGGCTTCCGGCGCCTGCACCAGAGGCAGTTTCCACACGCCGCCGCCCGGCATGCCCAGCGTCGTCTGCGGTGCGAACAGGGCATTGCGACCGGTGAAGCTGGTATTCAGCACGTCGACGATGACCGTCGCATTGCGGCGCGTCTGGTTGGCGCGCAACACCGCGGCGCCTTGCTCCTGCAACATGTCGCGCGCTGCCGAGAACACGCGCGGCTCGGCGCGGCGGAAGCGGTAAATCGATTGTTTCGGATCGCCCACGACAAACACCGTCGGCTGCGCCGCATCGCCGCCGTAGGCGCGCAGCCAGGAGCGCACGATGCTCCATTGCAGCGGATTGGTATCCTGGAATTCATCCAGCAGAATGTGCTTGTAGCGCGCATCGAGGCGGCTTTGCAGGTAGGCCGCGCTCTCTTCGTTGGTCAGCAGGCGATAGGCTTGCCATTCCAGATCGGCGAAGTCGAATACGCGCTGCTCGGCCTTCACTTCCTGATACGCATCGAGATAAGCGCGGCCGGCGATGAACAAGGCGCGATTGAGCTTGAGCACGATGCCTTCGGCGCTGCGGCGCTGCAATCGTTTCAGCGCATTGCCGGTCAGCTCGAAGGTTTCTTCGAACAGCGAGACGGCAACTTCTTCGTCCACGCCATAGTGTTCGGCCAGCGCCGCCTTCAGGGCTTTGGTGCGCGCATTGTTGCCGCGCGTTTTCTCCGCGTCGTCATAGAACTGCGAGGCAAGCGCAGCGAAATTCTCCGGCGACGCTTCGCCCGCGACCAGCGTTTCGATAATGGTCGCGCGCTTCTGGTTGGCGACTGCGCCTTTGCCGAGCACGGCAGATATCTCGTACAGCTTCGCCTTCAACGCGTCATCCGACCAGACGTCGAGACGCGCATCGCGTTGCGCATCCGGTCCGCACAAACCCTCCAGCCATTGCAGCGGCATGTCGTCGGAAGACAGCGGCGGCATGGTCGCCGCCCACCATTCGGCACGCTTGTCGAGGAAGGAATCCAGCAGGCGCCTGGCGCCGCTGTCGCCGGCCAGGTCGTACAACGCCAGCAAGGCTTGCTTGATGTCGATCTGCGGCGGCTTCTGCACGGCTTGCATGAAGCGGCGATAGGCTTCGTTCATCAGCTCCCCGTTCTTCTCGGTCAGCGCATAGCCGTGCGGCACGCCCGACGCCAGTGGCGCGATTTGCAGCAAGCGCGCAAACCAGCTGTGGAAGGTGTCGATGGAAAGACTCTGCTGCCCCGACAAAATCTGCTCATAGAGCACGCGCGCCTGCGGCATCACGCGCGGCAAATCGGCTTCGCCGATGCCACGCTCCAGCAGCAATCCTCGCGCTTTTTCCGCCGGCGCCAGTGTCAGCTCATGCAACAGCTCCATCAGGCGCTCGCGCATTTCCTGCGCGGCTTTGCGTGTGAAGGTGATCGCCAGCAATTCGGCCGGTTTGGCGCCGGCCAGCAGCAGACGCAACATGCGCGCCACCAGCAGCCAGGTCTTGCCGCTGCCGGCACAGGCTTCCACCACCACCGAATGGCGCGGGTCGCAGGCGGCTGCGGTGAAGGCTGCCGCTGCGGCGGGCTGGCCATTGATTTCGTAGGCCGAAATAGGCACGACAGTCG
Organism: Herbaspirillum sp. CF444; assembly: GCF_000282135.1. GTDB lineage: Bacteria > Pseudomonadota > Gammaproteobacteria > Burkholderiales > Burkholderiaceae_D > Herbaspirillum. The sequence continues at coordinate 81,804 of NZ_AKJW01000018.1, read as the reverse complement.
GCGCAATGTCTTTTTCTGTGTTGTCCATGGCGCTCATTGCCAGACTCCCTTGCGGCACAGACCGCGTACTTCGCAATACTGGCAAACCGATTCGATGCCGTTGGCCGGCAGCGGCGCGCCTTGCGTGACGGCGTGCATGACCGTGGTGATTTGTTGTTGCAGCGCCTGTTGCTGTCGTTCGAAATCGGGCGCGGCAACATCGCCGGTTTTGTCCTTGAAGGTTTCCAGCGCGACATAGTGCGCGGCGGCCATGGTTTGTCCGGACAGCAGACCGTAGAACGGCAACTGATGATCTTCCGCGTCTTTCAGCTTGGTGGCCAGCGACGGCAAGGGACGCGTCTTGTAGTCGAGCACCGCGCGTTCGCCTTCGGCGTTCTCATCGACGCGATCGAGGCGACCGTGCAGCTCGATGCCGCCGCCCGGCCATTCCAGCATGTGTTGCAAGGCGATTTCACCGAAGGCGAAATGCCAGCCCTGCCCTTCGCGGTCGTTGGCCCAGACGAGGTACGCCGGCATGACTTTCTGCCAGCGCGCAGCGTAGCCGAGCGCCGCCGGATGCTGACTGATGGCTTTGCCGAATACCTCGTCGGAGATGGCGGCGAGCAAGGCCGCGCGTTGCTCCAGCGGCGTCTTCTGGTCGCGCACGGTCTCGTGGTAAGTCATCAGGATTTCATGCAGCCAGCCGCCGTAGTCGCGCTTTTCCGGCATATCCGACAACTCGTCCATGATGCTCACGCGCAGCATGCGCAGCGCGAAGAATTGATACGGGCAAGCGACAAAACTATTGTAAGCGCTGGCCGACAGCTTGGGCGGCAACAAGGTCGGCGCCGATGGCGTCGGCATGCTTGCCGGCTCCGCCTGCAACTGTTGCGACGGCAATTGATGGCGCAGCACGCGTATCGGCTCCATGCCGGCTCTTGCCAGGCACAGCTCCATGCGCTCCAGCCAGGGACTCATGGGATTGGGTTCGCCATCCTTGTGCGTCTGCCAGCTCAGGACCACTTCGCGGTTGGCGCACAGGAGTTCGGTGAGATCGCGCAATTGCTGATGCTGGCGGCTCAGGCGCGTCGGCAAACCGAGTTCGTGCCGCACGGCGTTGGAAAAGAATAGCGTCTCCTGCGGCTGCGACGGCAGATGTTCGGCATCGGCGCCGATCACCAGAACGGCGTCGAAGTTGCGCAGGCGCGCGCCGTTGAGCGGCAGCATCACCACACGACGATCGGTGATCGGCGGCATGAAGGTCACGGCGTCGAGTTGCAGGTTCAGCAAGGCGCGCCATTCGGCGAAAGAGAACAGTTCGCTGCCGTCTGCATTGCGCGCGCTGTCGTCGCCCAGATCCTGCAGCAACTGCAAGGCCTGCTGGCCGGCGGTGTCTGCTTCGAATGCGCTGCGCATGTCGAGCGCATCCAGCAGTTGCCGGGCGCAGTCGCTCCAGGCCGACAGGCTCTTGCGGCCTTCGAAGACCGCCGCTTGCCGGGCCACGGCATTGAGGCAATCGGCAGCGGCGGATTCATTATTGAAGACGGCAAGAATGCTGCGCCATTCGCCGGCGATGTTCTGGCGCCGCAGTTGCCATTCGATCTGCATCACGGCGGTGGGCTTGTCCGCCATGCCGGCGAAGATGAACGGCGACTTCAGCAAGTCCAGCAGCGCAGTGGTTTCGCCGCGCGAGGTGACGACGTCGCACCATGCCGCCAGCGCCGCGGCGGCGCGCGTGGTGGAGAGCTTCCAGCCGGTTTCGTCGGCCACCGATACCTCGGCGCGTTCCAGCAAGGCACGCAGGCGACGGGCGCTGACGCGATCTTGCGCGACGATGGCGATGTCCTGCTTGCCTTGCCGCAGCCAGTCGAGCACGATCAGCGCGCTTTGCTGCGATGCTTCTTCGAGGCTGCCGGCCGGGCACAGCGCCATGGTCGGGGCGTCCATCCTCGGCGCAAATAAATCGTCAGACACCGGCGGCAATGACGCATCGCACAATTCCGGCCAGGCGGTCTGATACAACAAGGGAATATCCGGTCCGCGCCAGTCGATGACGACCGGCTGGACGTCGGCGTGTTCGGCATAGGCTTCCAGGAAGGCCTGCTCCATCGGTTCCGGCGCAACCGGGCTGATCCAGATCAACGGCGCCAGCGCACCGTGTTGCGGCGGCTGCGCCAGGGCCAGCATGCGAGCGTAGCGCCGCACCGTCTTGTCGTTGCCGTCGAGCTGGCTTTTCCAGATCGACCAGACCAGTTGCGCCTCGTCCGAGAGCATGCTGCGCGCCGACGGCGACAATTGATTGAGGGCGGCTTGCCAGCGCTCGTCAGCGTCGCCGGGGGTCTTTTCCATGGCGGGCAGCAGCGCCTGCGTGAGTTCGTCCGACAAAGACAGCAAGGTCTGCGCCAGCGGCAGCAGATCGGTGTTGCGGCGCGCGGTGAACATCTTCTTGAGCCAGCCGTGCTGGCGCAATTGCGCATACAGCTGCATCAGCCGCTCGCTGTCGGCGCTTGCCGGTTCGGGTTCCTGCATGGCCAGCCAGCCGGCCATGGTGTTGATGCGCGGCGGAATGAACGCGAGCGTGCCGGGAACGACCTTCGCCAGCTCCTGAGCCAGCGCCGCGCGCCAGTGCACCGCGTGCGAAAACGCCGGCACCACCACCTGACAGCCGGAAAAATCGCGCGACCCGGCCCGCACGGCCTCGCCCAGCGCGTGATCGGCGTCCAGCAGCGCGGCCGCGGTCTGCGGCCAGAAATCGACGGACGGACTGATCAGCAAGGGCGAATGGAGCATGCGGCGGGAATCTTGGAAAAATGAGCAACAAAAATGGGAAACAACCGGAAAATAAATATCTATCGAAAACATTGCCGAAAACTATCATCCGGCCATGCCTTTGCGGCATTGTATGCGAGAGCCCGCCCGAATGCGCGGGGGCGTGGGCCAAGGCGCAGGCAAACGCCCGCGCAACAAGGCTTTCAATCTGAAACGCACTTTTTTCAAAAATGGGTTATGATTGCCTCCGTACCCCGCCGATTACCCGCTGCCGCACTTCAAAATAACTTGAATTAGGGCGCAACGACTCCATCTGCTTTGAGCACTTACTTAATAAGCACTTAGCAATTCAGGAAGCGTTGATGGCATACGCCACGCAAGCGGTATGTTCCCACGGCGCTATTTGACTACTTATATATCCCTCATACCGAGGAAATACCATGAGCGAAAACATCAAACATATCTCCGACGCATCTTTTGAAGCCGACGTTTTGAAATCCGACAAGCCGGTCCTGGTGGACTTCTGGGCTGAGTGGTGCGGACCTTGCAAAGCGATCGCGCCGATTCTGGAAGAAGTCGCCAAGGAATATGACGGCAAGCTGCAGATCGCCAAGCTGGACGTCGATTCCAACCAGGCCATTCCAGCCAAATTCGGCATTCGCGGCATTCCGACGCTGATCCTGTTCAAGAACGGTGCGGCAACTGCGCAAAAAGTCGGTGCCTTGGCCAAGGGCCAGCTGACTTCGTTCATCGACAGCAACATCTAAGAAGATTCAAGGCGGCGATACGCTCGTATTGCCGCTTGTTGTGCTTACAAGTCAGCCTGATTAGATACTTGTGGCCTGTTCTTTAATTTACACACACCACGCAACTCCCTCCCCCACCTTTTACTATTCCCATCTCGGGACACTCATATGCACTTATCAGAATTAAAGGCGTTACACGTCTCCGCATTGCTTGAAATGGCAATTGGTCTGGACATCGATAACGCAGCGCGCCTGCGCAAACAAGAACTGATGTTCGCGATCCTCAAAAAACGCGCGAAATCGGGAGAACAGATTTTCGGCGACGGCGCCCTTGAAGTCCTGCCTGACGGCTTCGGCTTCCTGCGCTCGCCCGACGCCAGCTACATGGCGTCCACCGACGACATTTACATTTCGCCTTCGCAAATCCGCCGCTTCAACCTGCACACGGGCGACTCCATCGAAGGCGAAGTGCGTACGCCAAAAGACGGCGAGCGCTACTTCGCGCTGGTCAAGGTCGACAAGGTCAACGGCGAAGCGCCGGAAGCGTCCAAGCACCGCATCCTGTTCGAAAACCTGACCCCGCTGCATCCGAACAAGATCATGCAGCTGGAGCGCGACATGCGCGGCGAGGAAAACATCACCGGCCGCATCATCGACCTGATCGCGCCAATCGGGCGCGGCCAGCGCGGCCTGCTGGTGGCGTCGCCGAAGTCCGGCAAGTCGGTCATGCTGCAACACATCGCCCACGCCATCACCACCAACCATCCCGACACCGTCATGATCGTCCTGCTGATCGACGAACGTCCGGAAGAAGTGACCGAAATGCAGCGCTCGGTGCGCGGCGAAGTCGTGGCATCGACCTTCGACGAACCGGCAACGCGTCACGTGCAGGTTGCCGAAATGGTGCTGGAAAAAGCCAAGCGCCTGGTCGAAATGAAGAAAGACGTGGTCATCCTGCTGGACTCGATCACCCGTCTGGCGCGCGCCTACAACACCGTGATCCCGGCATCCGGCAAGGTCCTGACCGGCGGTGTCGACGCCAACGCGCTGCAACGTCCGAAGCGTTTCTTCGGCGCCGCGCGTAACGTCGAAGAAGGCGGCTCGCTGACCATCATCGCCACCGCGCTGATCGAAACCGGCAGCCGCATGGATGACGTGATCTATGAAGAATTCAAGGGCACCGGCAACATGGAAGTCCACCTGGAACGCCGCCTCGCCGAGAAGCGCGTCTACCCGGCAATCAACCTCAGCAAGTCCGGCACGCGCCGCGAAGAACTGCTGATCAAGCCGGACCAGTTGCAAAAGATCTGGGTCCTGCGCAAGCTGATGTACGACATGGACGAAATCGAAGCGATGGAATTCATCCTCGACAAGATGAAGTCGACCAAGAACAACGCAGAGTTCTTCGACATGATGCGTCGCGGCAGTTAAAAGCGGCCAACACAACGCCGCTGGCCGCGTTGCAACGCCTTGCCGGCGACGCCGTGTCAGCCACTTTCGAAGCAAGCGATTCTTCAAAAATCCGCCCGAGCAATCCGGCGGATTTTTTTTCAGCACGATCCGTGCAGGCCGTTTGAGCAGATATCCCTCCTTTCTTCTCCGTCGTCCCAGCGAACGCTGGGACCCAGTGTCGTGACGATGTGCGATACGACGCTGGGTCCTGACTTTCTTCAGGACGACGGACGTATCAGAACGTCATGATTCGCAGCGACGAACAACGTTCGCTCATTTCGCCCTTACATTTTTTATAGCGGGCATGTGCCGCGAATACAGTAAACTGTCCCGACTAAATTCGCCGGCAAACAACAACAGGCAGTGCCGCAATGGCATACCTCTTGCATGACCGGTGACCGAGCATTCCGCCGGAATGCCGAGCAACTAAGATTAACGAGACTGACCGGAATCATGCGCCAGCGCCCCGGCAGGGAGACAACGATGTCCGATGCCAACACCAGCAGCGCCGGCAACCCGCGCGCCAATCTTCCGCTGTCCGACGTCATGCTGCGCCGCCTCAAACTGAAACCGCTGCTGATTTTTGAGCGCGTGCTCAGTTCATCCTCGATTGCCCGCGCCGCGCGCGAATTGAATCTGACCCAACCCGCCGTCACCAAGGCCATCCATGAACTGGAAGCCGACCTCGACGTGCCGCTGTTTGAACGCACCAACCGGGGCGTCACGCCAACCTGTTACGGCACGCTACTCGGCACGCGCGTCAAGACCGTCATCGCCGAACTGCGTTACCTGACCGATGAGCTCAACACCTTCCGCACCGGCGACAGCGGCCACGTCATCATCGGCGCTGCGATCCCGGCATCCGCCCCTCTGTTGCCGCAGGCAATCACGCGACTCAAGCAGCAGCGTCCCGGCGTGCTCATTACCGTGCGCAACGCCCCGGCCGATCAACTGTTTCCAGCGCTGGCGACCGGCGAACTCGACATCGTGGTCGGCAGCCTGCCGGAACACGATCTGCCGCCGACGCGCGTCTGCGCCTTCGGACACAGCGTGCTGTATCGCGAAGCACTGTGCGCCGTGGCCGGCTGCAGGCATCCATTGGCCAAACGCGCCGACATCCAGTTATCCGACCTGCTCGACTGGCCCTGGATTTTCCCATTGCAAGGTTCTCCCGCACGATTGACGACCGAACGCCTGTTCCTCGATGCCGGCCTCGGCATGCCGACCAATGTGGTGGAGTCGCAATCGGTGCTGACCAACATCGGCCTGATGCAGGATTCGCCGTCGATCTCGCTGATGCCGCGCGCCGCGGCCCGGCATTTCGCCAATCTCAATCTGCTGTCCATCCTCGCATTGGGCGATCTCGGCGCGCTCGGGGACAGCGGCGACATCGGCTATTCCATCCGCACCGACCGCGAGCCGACGCCCGCCGCGCAGGCATTTATCGCCTGCCTGAAGGAAGCCGCGGCAACCTGCTGACAACCGCGAGGCTCTCAGCGGTTTCCTTTCAGGTAACAACCAGCGAGCCGGACATGCTTTCATGGCCGGAACCGCAGAAGATGTCGCAATAGAAGGTGAATTCCCCGGTCTTGTCCGGAATGAATCTGAGCTTGGATACCTTGCCCGGCAGCACGTCGGTCCGCACGCCGAAGTCCGGCGCATTGAAGCCCATGGGAATATCGAGACTGGTCAGCTCCAATACCACCGGCACGCCTTTTTTCAAGGGAATCACGCTTGGCGAAAAGTCGAATCGCTTGGCCGTCACCTTGATGACCCGTTCCTTGGGCTGGGCTACGGCAATCGCCATCGCCCCCAATCCGCCTGCCGCGCAACCGACCAGCAACAGACGACGTTTCTTGTCGATCTCATTGTCAATTTTTTTCATATTCATGATTTCGCCGCTCCTACGGCCAGTTCGGTAAGCGTGTATTCGGTGCCGTTCGGTTCGGGTTTCACGGCCCGCACGCCAAGTCCCCGATACGGATGCGCACTGTCCCAGGGCAAGGGCGTACGCTTGGCTTGCGAACCCGGCGCCGGCAGCGGGAAGATCAGCGACTTCGCGGAGTGATGCGCGATGTGGCCGGTCATGTGATGGTTTTCCTGATGGATGTGACCGTAGAACACGGTGACGTTGGCATGCGGCATCAGCAGCTCGACCGCCTTGGCGCCGTCGCGCGTGGCCCAGTCCCATTGCGGATACAGGTCGAACAGCGGGCGATGCGCGAATACCACGATCCTGGCGTCGGCCGGCTGCTGCTTCAGATCGGCGGCCAGCCAGGCGAGTTGTTCGTCGCCGAGGCGTGCGGCAGGATCCGAGACGTTGTCCAGCACGATGAAGTGCACACCCTTGTGGTCGAAGGTGTAGTTCGTCTTGCCGAAAAACTCCTGATAGGCCTTGCCGTTGTCCAGCGCGGCGTCATGCTCGCCCGGCATGAAGTACACCGTCTTCACCTTGAGCGCCGACACGATCTCGCGGAACTGGGCCAGCCGCTGGCGGCGCTCGCGCGGGTCGTCCGTGGTGTGCGTCAGGTCGCCGGTGAAGACGATGAAATCCGGCACTTGCTCCAGGCCGTTCACGGTTGCGACGGCTTTCTGCAAGGTGCCCTTGGCGTCCGGATTGACGTCGCCCTCAAACCCCCAGTGCGAATCGGACAGCTGCACGAAGAAGAAATCTTCTTTCCCTGCAACGCCCATCGTCTCCGCCGCTGCCGCCCAACCGCTCAGGCCGGACGCAAAGATGACGCCGCCCAGTCCTGCCAGGCGAAGAAAATTGCGCCTGTCGACGCCGTTGTTTGCGTCATTGCTGGTGTGATTGTTCGTATCATTGTTACTATCGTTGCCCATGACGTCCTCCAAGGTTGACCGATCACCTGATCGATACCTCCCTAAACCGCCGTCCCGGAAAATTTATTCCCGTTATTTTTTTCGCCAAATCGGGAATAAATCGAAGGCATTGCCAGTCTCGTATTGATAACCAATGGAAATGCGTGCATGACCGACCCGATAAAGAACCGACGATTTCACATGCTGGTGATGCCGCATCTGAACTCGGCCTTCAACCTGGCCTGCTGGCTGACACGCAGCCGACACGACGCGGAAGATCTGGTGCAGGAAGCCAGCCTGCGCGCCTTCCGTTTTTTCGATGGATTTCATGGCGACGATGCCCGCGCCTGGCTGCTCACGATCGTCCGCAATACCTTCTACACCTGGTATCAGGAGAATCATGCGCAACAGCAGAACACGCTCTTCGACGAAGAATTTCACAGCCTCGACGCCGCGGATGCCGTCGACATGCACTACCGCGACAACAATCCGGAGCAACTGCTGTTGCGCAAGGACAGCGAACGGCAGTTGCAACAGGGGCTTGCAGCCTTGCCGCTGGAATTTCGCGAGGTGATGGTGATGCGCGAACTGGAGGACCTGTCGTACAAGCAGATCGCCGGCATCGTCGGCATCCCGATCGGCACGGTGATGTCGCGTCTCGGTCGCGGCCGCAAACTGCTGGCAAAAATTCTTGCTCCGGCAAATCAGGGGGAATGATGGAACACAGCGAAATCATGGAACTGCTACCGGCTTATGTCGATCAGGAACTCGGCATAGCGGAAACGCTGACCGTGCAACGCCATCTGGATACCTGCCCGGAGTGCCAGCGCGAATACGTCGAACAATTGGCGCTGAGCAAACGCATCCGCACCGAAACCGCTTACTTCAAGGCGCCGCCCGACCTTGCCACCCGCATCGCCGATGCATTGCCGCAAGACAAGCCGCATCGGATCAGTCTGCCCGGCTTCCCGGCGCGCTGGAATCTTGGCTGGCTGCAAGTCGGCACCGCGATGGCGACCTTGCTGGTCGCGGTCTGGAGCGCCGGCCTGTACCTCAACCTGCCGACGGCCGAGGAGCGCCTGACGGAAGAGGCCATCTCCAACCACGTGCGCTCCTTGCAGGCCGACCATCTGACCGACGTCGCCTCCACCGACCAGCACACGGTGAAGCCGTGGTTCAACGGCAAGCTGAATTTTTCGCCGACGGTGATCGATCTGGCGCCCCAGGGTTTCGTGCTCGAAGGCGGCCGGCTGGATTACCTCGATGGTCATCCGGTGGCGGCGCTGATCTATCGGCGCCAGAAACATCCGATCAACCTCTACATCTGGCCTGCCAGCGGCAAGGATGCCGGGCCGCAGGCCGGGAGCAGCCGCGGCTATCACGTGGTGCGCTGGACGGCGGATGAGATGAATTACTGGGCGGTGTCCGACGTGGCGGAAAACGAATTGCTGAAGTTCTCCGGAATTCTGCGGCTGGCGACGCATCAGTAAGACAAGCGGCCTATTTTCATTGAAAAGCCGTGACGCGCGTCGCGGCTTTTTTATGCGCAACGGTCGCGGAAAAACCGCTTGACCGCAATTTTCTGCGTACACTACTATTTCAGACGCTTCGGTCAGAACAAAAACAGACCGAACCAAAACAAATAAGAATCAAAGCAGAGACAAGCAAAGACGGGCACCTTCGCCTATCCTCCGGCAACTATTTCATCATCGGCATCACCAGCGTCATTGGCATCCGCAGCATCGTTGTATGTTGTAGAAGAAAGCGGCACACCGGCTATTTACCCATACCGGGCAGTAAAAGCAGCCGTCTGCCAGACGGTATAAAAACAGCAGCATCGCAAAGACAACCAATCAGGAGGAGCAAAGATGAAAGTCAGGATGACAGCCATCGCGGCGACCGTGGCCGCCGCATTTGCAGGGGGATTCGCCGGACCGGCGACAGCGCAGATTTCAGGAGACGTCGTCAGGATCGGCCTGATCACCGACTTGTCGGGCGTCTACATCGACATCGACGGCCAGGGCGGCGTCGAAGCGATCAAGATGGCGATTGCCGACTTCGGCGGATCGGTCAACGGCAAGAAGATCGAACTGGTCACCGCCGACCATCAGAACAAGGCCGACATCGCCGCCTCCAAGGCGCGCGAATGGTTCGACCAGCAAGGTGTGGACATGCTGATCGGCGGCACCAATTCCGGCACCAGCCTGGCCATGGCCAAGGTTGCGGCGGAGAAGAAAAAAACCTTCATCGCCGTCGGCGGCGCCACCGCGCGGCTGACCAATGAGGAATGCTCGCCCTACACCATCCACTACGCCTACGACACGGTCGCGCTGGCCAAGGGAACCGGCTCGGCCATCGTCAAGAATGGCGGCAAGACATGGTATTTCCTGACCGCCGACTATGCCTTCGGCGCATCGCTGGAGAAGGACACCTCCGACATCGTCAAGGCCAACGGCGGCACCGTCGTGGGTGGAGTAAAACATCCGCTGGGCGCGTCGGACTTCTCGTCCTTCATGCTGCAGGCCCAGGCGTCGAAAGCACAGATCCTGGGCCTGGCCAATGCCGGCGGCGACACCATCAACTCGATCAAGGCCGCCAACGAATTCGGCATCAACAAGACCATGAAGCTGGCCGGCCTGCTGATGTTCATCAACGACGTGCATGCGCTTACCCTGCAGGTCACGCAAGGCATGTACCTGACCGACGGCTGGTATTGGGACATGAACCAGGAAACCCGCGACTGGTCCAAGCGCTACTTCGCCAAGATGAAACGCATGCCGTCGATGCTGCAGGCGGCGGACTATTCGGCGACGACCCAGTACCTGAATGCGGTCAAGGCCAGCGGCACGGACGATCCTGACAAGGTCATCGCGCAGATGCACAAGACCAAGATCAATGACTTCTTCGCCAAAAACGGCACCATCCGCCCCGACGGCCGCATGGTGCACGACATGTATCTGATGGAAGTGAAGAAGCCGTCCGAGTCGAAGTATCCGTGGGATTACTACAAGGTGGTGCAGACCATTCCGGGCGAACAGGCCTGGACCACCAAGGCGGAATCCAAGTGCGCGCTGTGGAAGTAAGTTTTTCATGACAAACTGACAAGCCCGTCCGCCGGATCTTGCATCCGGCGGCAATCCGGATTGCCGGCTGACTTGTGTTTGGGCCCGAAAAGCGTTTCGATCGACGGAAAACAACATCTCCGGTTGGGCAAAGCCATTCAGACTTGACGCAAACCCATGATTTCATTGTATAATTTCGGACTTTTCACCCCCGGCAAGTGATCGACAATCGGGTCAAGAGGCAAGACGACCGACGAAGTGACGATTGGCTACCATTTAATCTCAAGGCAAAAAAATGAAACAAGGCATTCACCCGGATTACCGCGAAGTTCTGTTCCACGACGTTTCGAACGACTTCAAGTTCATCACCCGCTCGACTATCGGCACACGCGAAAAGGCCGAATTCGAAGGTAAAGAATACCCACTCGTGAAGATTGAAGTTTCTTCCGAATCGCACCCGTTCTACACCGGCAAGCACAAGATCGTCGACACCGCCGGCCGCGTTGAGAAATTCCGCCAAAAGTTCGGCACAGTCGGTTCCAAGACTGCAGTCGCAGCAGAATAATCTCTGCACGATGTCAAAAAAGGCAGCTCAGGCTGCCTTTTTTGTTTTTTGCCCGCCGCATGCGGGCGAACTGTCTCATCTGCCTCAGCCGGCATGTATTCACCCCTATGGCCGTTACGGTCAAATACAACTTTTAACAGGGTTTTGCTGCACAATATCGCCTGCAAACTTGTCGACAAAACGATACCCTGAATTTGCACTCCAACAGTGCATCAAAACTAAACAAGAGCAATAACACCTTGATGAAGCCAGTCCGCCTCCCTGCCGCCGCGACCAATGCACTGCCTCGCTGGGGCCTGCTCGCACTCGGCCTGCTCTATATCCTGCCCGGCCTGATCGGTCGCGACCCGTGGAAGAACGACGATGCCGCCAGCTTCGGCATCATGTGGACCATGGCGCACGGCACGCTGCAGGACTGGCTGGCGCCGAACATCGCCGGCCTGGCGATGCCGGCGGAAAGCCCGCTGGCCTACTGGTTCGGGGCGCTGTGCATCAAGCTGTTCGGCTGGCTGCTGGGCGATCCGCTGGCGGCGCGCATTTCTACCGTGGCCTGCTTCCTGATCGGCTCGCTGTCGATCTGGTACGCGACCTACCTGCTGGGCCGCCGCAACGAAGCGCAACCGCTCAAACTGGCCTTCGGCGGCCAGCCGGAGCCGCGCGACTTCGGCCGCACGCTGGCCGACGGCGCCTTCCTGATTTATCTCGGCTTCCTCGGCCTGCTGCTGCATAGCCATGAAACCAGCGCCAAGACCATGCAGATCGCGCTGGTGGCTTATGCGCTGTACAGCTCGGCGCGCGTGTTCGACACCAACAAGGCACACCAGGCCCTGGCGCTGGGTGCGACGCTCGGCCTGCTGGTGCTGACGCATGGCTGGCTGCTGCCTAGCGGCCTGCTGATCGGCCTGCTGGTGCTGTCGGGCCTGTATTACCGTCCGGTCTTCAAATCGCTGCTGGGCGTGTCGCTGCCTGCCGCGCTGGCAATCTGCGTGATCTGGGTGCTGTCCATCCGCGCACTGCTGCCGGAAGCCGGCGCGCAGTTTTCCACCTGGCTGAGCTGGAACATCTACCAGTTGAACTGGCCGACCATGGCCTCGCTGAAATTCTTCCTCAAATACGGCGTCTGGTTCGCCTGGCCGGCCTGGCCGTTCGCCGGCTGGGCCGTGTATGCCTGGCGCCGCCAGCCGCATTCGCTGCACATCTCGCTGCCGCTGGCGTTCTTCATCCCGTTGACCTTGCTGGTGCTGCTCAACGTGCACAGCGAAGAGGGCATGCTGCTGCCGCTGCTGCCGGCGCTGGCGATCCTTGCCGCATTCGGCCTGCCGACCATGAAGCGCGGCGCCATCAATGCGGTGGACTGGTTCTCGGTGATGACATTGACGACCTGCGCGGCCTTCATCTGGATCGGCTGGATCGCCAAGGAAACCGGCTGGCCGGCGCAGATCGCCAAGAACGCCTACAAGCTGGCGCCGGGCTACCAGCCCGGCTTCAACATGATCGCGCTGGCGATTGCGGTCGTGACGACCATTTTCTGGATATTGCTGGTGCACTGGCGCATCTCGCGTCGTCCATCGGTGTTGTGGCGCGCGGTGGTGCTGTCGTCGGGCGGCGTGGTGCTGTGCTGGGTGCTGCTGATGACCTTGTGGCTGCCATGGGTCAACTACGGCAAGAGCTATGCCGGCGTCGCGCAGCAGATCGAAGAAAAGATGTCGGCCGTCAAGCAATGCGTGGAATCCAACGTCGGACCGGCGCAACGCGCTTCGTTCGCCTACTTCGGCCATGTCCGTTTTGAAGACCGTCCGGACATGCGCTGCGATTTCCTGCTGCTGCAAGACAGTATCGACAACCAGAACGCCGAACAGATGTTGCGCCAGTACGAAGGCAACTGGCAATTGCTGTGGGAAGGCCGCCGTCCGTCCGACCGCGACGAGCGCTTCCGCCTGTATCGCCGCATTGGGCAATAATTGAGGCAACGCGCGACGGCCGCCATCCGTTGCGCATTGATCGCGCCGGACGTCTGCACTGCGCTCCATTCACACAGAAAATAAAACGCAGGCTTTCGCAAGAAGCCTGCGTTGATCGTTTATCGCATGAACCAACGCTTCCATACCTTCCGCATCGCCTCGCTGGCCTGGCCCATCCTGATCGGCCAACTGGCGCTGATCGCCAACGGCGTCATCGATACCGCCATGGTGTCGCGCTTTTCGGCGATGGACCTGGCCGCGCTGGCGCTGGGCGTATCGATCTACGTGAGCGTTTTCGTCGGCCTGTCGGGCGTATTGCAGGCGCTGTTGCCTATCATCGGCCAGCTCTACGGCGCGCGACGGCTGGAAGACATCGGCCGCGAAGTGAAGCAGGGATTGTGGCTGGCATTTTTCCTCAGCTGCGTCGGCTGCCTGGCGCTGCTGTTCTCTCCCGCTTTCCTGTCCTTCGCACAGGCTTCGCCCGAACTGGCGGAAAAGGCCACGCTCTACCTGCGCATCGAAGCGCTGGCGCTGCCGGCGACGCTGGGCTTTCGCGTCTATGCCGCGCTCAATACGGCGATCGCGCGTCCCAAGATGGTCATGGCGATCCAGATCGGCGCGCTGCTGCTGAAGATTCCCCTCAATGCCTGGTTCATCTTCGGCGGACTCGGCTTGCCGGCGTTCGGCGGTCCGGGCTGCGCCATCGCCACCAGCCTGATTGCGTGGCTGATGCTGCTGACCGGCTGGATGCTGGTGCGCAAGGCGCCGATCTATCGCGAACTGAAGGTCTTCGGCAGCGGTTTCATCAAACCGCAATGGGCGGCGCAGCGCAGCTTGCTGAAACTGGGCATTCCCATGGGCCTGAGCTATTTCATCGAAGTGACCGCCTTCACGCTGATGGCGATCTTCATCGCGCGCCTGGGCGCCGTCGCCGTGGCCGGGCACCAGATCACGGCCAACGTCGGCACGGTGCTGTACATGCTGCCGCTGTCGCTGGCGAATGCGACCGGCACGCTGGTGGCGCAAGCCATCGGTGCGCGCGACTGGCGCATGGCGAAAACCATTTCCCGCGCCGGCATCCGCCTGTCGGCCCTCCTGTCGGTGCTGATCGGCGTGGTGGTGTGGTTTGCGCGCGAGCACATCATCCGCGCCTATACGCCGGACGAGGTGATCATCGCGTCGGCGCTGCCCTTGTTTCTGTTCATCGCCTTCTATCAACTGTTCGACTCGTTGCAGGTAACGACGGCGTTCGTGCTGCGCGCCTATAAGGTGGCGGTGATCCCGACGGTGATTTATGCGGTGGCGCTATGGGGCGTGGGGCTGGGCGGGGGCTATGTGCTGGGATTGGATCCCTTCGGCTTTTCACCGGCCTGGCTGCACGGCGCTGCCGGCTTCTGGCTCGGCAACAGCGCCAGCCTGGGGCTGGTGGCTTTCTTTCTGATCTGGTATCTGCGCGTGGTGCAACGGCGCATCGCCAATTGATTTTCCGACGCCTGCTCAGGCGAAAGCGCGTCCCGGCCCCAGCAGTTGTTGCATGTCGACGGCCGCCGCGGGGCGGCCCAGCAGGAAGCCCTGCACCTGATCGCACTTGAGTTTCTGCAGCGCCTCGAGTTGCGCTTCGGTCTCCACCCCTTCCGCCACCACCTCCATGTTCAGGGCATGCGCCAGCGCAATGATCGCCGACACGATGGCCGGGCCGGAGTCGCCGCCCTGATCGAGGCGCGAGGTGAAGAAGCGATCGATCTTGATCTGGCGGCAGTGGAATTGCTGGAGGTAGGCGAGACTGGAATAACCCGCGCCGAAATCGTCGATGGCGATATCGAAGCCGAGCGTCTGCAGATCGGTGATGATGCGCGCGGACTTTTCGACGTTCTTCATTGCCGCCGTTTCCGTGATCTCGAACATCAGCCGCTGCGGCGCGATGCCGGCCTGGCCGACGATGGCGGTGACGCTATCGACCAGATCCGGACGCATCTGCAGCGGCGACAGATTCAGCGCCACTTTCACCGGCGGCAAACCTTGCGCGTCCCAGCGCACGATCTGCGCGCACACTTCTCGCAATACCCAGTCGCCGATGGGAATGATTTGCCCGGACCGTTCGGCGATCGGGATGAACTCGGTCGGGCTCATGCTGCCGAGCTCGGGATGATTCCAGCGCAGCAATGCTTCCACGCCTGTCAGCGTGCGCTGCCGGCCTTCGAATTTGGGTTGGAAATGCAGCGACAGCTGGTTGTGCTCCACCGCCTGCTGCAAGGCGTGACGGATGGTCAGGTGGCGCATCGCGCTGGCGTGCATGGCCGGCTCGAAGAAGCGATAGGTGTTGCGGCCGTTTTGCTTGGCTTCGTACATCGCCGCATCGGCATTTTTCATCAGCGCATCGACGGTCTCGCCGCTGTTCGGGTATACCGCGATGCCGATGCTCGACGTCACGCGCAGGGTCGCTTCGTCGACGCGAAAATCCTGGCGCAGCACGCTGAGGATGTTCTCGGATAAATTCTCCACCACCTCCGGCGACGCCAGGTTGCTCATCACCACCACGAACTCGTCGCCGCCGATGCGCGACACCATGTCTTCGCCGCGAATGCAGGCGCGAATGCGCTGGCCGACCGCAATCAGCAAACCGTCGCCGACCGCATGGCCGAGCGAGTCGTTGATCGCCTTGAAACCATCCAGGTCCATGAACAGCACCGCAAACGACAGGCCGCTGCGTTTGGAAACATGAATCGCGTGCTGGATGCGTTCGGCCAGCAAAGCGCGATTCGGCAAACCCGTCAGCACGTCGTGCGTGGCGAAATGCAGCAGCTTGTCATTGGTGCGGCCGACGATCTTCTTGAGCAATTTGGTCTTTTGCGCGCCGCTGAAAATCAACGCGGCGATCAGCACGAACAGCGTGCCGAGCAGCACCACGCTCATCAGATTGTCGCGATCCATATTACCGTAGGTGCCGCTGATGCTGTCCGGCGAGAAGTTTGCGGCCGCCATGTTCAGGCAGTGCATGAAGAAGATGCCGAGACCGAGCACCGCCGCCAGCGTGACGCGCTTCCAGAAATGATCGCTCTTGCGCGCATTGAGCGTATAGATAATCCAGATATTGAGTACGGCCACGGCCATCGTCAACAGCACCGACAGGATTTCCAGCCAGGGCGTGTAGCGCACTGCCGGCGTGATCTGCATGGAATGCAGACCGAGGTAATGCACCAGCGCCATGCCCGCGCCTAGCGCAATGCCGTCGCCCAGCATGCGCGTGCGGCGCAGGCGGCGTTGCGTGGCGCGCTGCAGGAGATAGAACGAGAGCGCGATGCACAGCAGCAGCGACAGCGTCGTCAGGAACGCGTTGTAACCGATATTGATCGGCAACTGGAACGCCAGCATGCCGGTGAAGTGCGTGGCCCACATGCCGACGCCGAACACCATCGCACCGCCGCCGAGCCACATGCGGCGATAGCGCGCGGTTTCCTGGGATGAAATGCGTTCGGCGATTTCCAATACCGTGTACGAAGCAAGCGTCGCAACGAATAGTGAAAAACCAATCAGCAAAAGGTTATAGGAGCCAGCCATGATCTGAAAAATTCGTCTGCATGTTCTTTACGAACCGCACCATCCAAACTGCCAGTGACGGAATGAATCTCGATAATTCACAACAACCAATGCCGCTCGATCCCATGCAACGCACAGGCATGCATCAGATTTTTTACGTATTCAAAGCGAGAGAAAAAGCGTCGCGGAAATACTATTGATTTGCTTTGATTCGCGCTTGAGTTTTCCGCGCGTTCTTGTCATCGTCATTTGCTGATTATTCATTCGGACGATCCGCGCAATCCCTTTATCCGCGCCTATTCTAGCCTGTCTCAACCAAAAAATCCCGGCTTCTTCCAGGGAGTTTTTTACATCGAAAGTTAACTGAATCTTTTAACAAGCTCTCAAAATTTTTTACTTGCTTCACGACATGACGCAATCCGACATTCGCCTCAGTAGCTTGCTCAGGAAAAACCTGTGCAGAAAGTTACGTTACCGGCCTGAAAGTCTTGCTGGGCATCATGTTGACAGATTCCGACACGTTACAATTGTTATCTATCAGTCAAGTTAAAAATAAGACAAGATAGACAAAACGACGCAACAATTTGCGGAGTTGATTATAAGTCACATCCTTCGCGTAATTATTCAGAAACGCAAACGTACCCATTTTTTAGCTGCTAGGCAGTAACTTCCAGTCATGGAAAACGCGAACGAAAAATTTGCAAAACGACTGCGCGCCTCGATGGAAAAAGCGGGATATGAGCCTAAACCTGCAGTCCTGGAACGCGAGTTCAATTTGCGCTATTGGGGAAAGCCGATGACGTTGCACGGTGTGCGTCGCTGGCTTCTCGGCGAGTCGATGCCGAATCAGGACAAGCTGGAGACGCTTGCCGAATGGCTGATTGTCACGCCGCAACACCTGCGCTTCGGTGAAGAGATCGGCAAACGCATCGACAAGCGCCGCGCTCGCTGGGAAGAAGCCATCGGCTACCGCGAACGGGAAGCTTTCGAAGCCTTCATCAATCTCCCCGCGCCGCAACGCAAAATCGTCAAGGAAGTGATCTTTGCCTTCGCGCAAGTTACTTCGCCTGCGGCAATAAAAGCTGCTCCAAAAACCAAAGCCTGATCGTCCATTTCCGATCGCTGTTTCAGCAACGGAACAAGATACGAGTGCAGCACTTTTGCTCGCTTGCATCGTTCGTTCAATTTGTTTGCCTGCATTGCCTGACTGACCGTCCGATATTGTCGCGCCAACTTACCTCGCAGCAATCTCCCCTGCGACTGCCGCGCAATGTTCCACCTGCTCCACGACCGCCTCGGGCACGGATTTTTCTCCCGCCAGCACAGCCTTGATCCAGCGCGCAGTCGCTTCCGCATCGCGGCCTTCGGGCAAGTCCGGGATATCTTCCGCCACCTTTTGCTTTTCCACCAACAGCGTGCGCTGCCCGGCATGGAACCAGTCGATCTGTTGCGCGCGCCGCGCGTTGGCGACCGTCTCGCCTTCGGTGCCGCGCATCAGGAATGCATCGCCGCGCGCATGCGGTGCAGCAGCAACGAAATAGGCCGCCAGCATCTCCAGATATTCGGGATGCGTGTAAGAGGTCAATCGCAATGCCGGACCGGCGAACGGCTGCATGATCTTGACCAGCGTATGCGTCGAGTTGCGCACGCCCAGCACGCGGCGCATCGCCAGCAAGCGCGCCATCTTCGGCGCCAGCGACTGGATCGGCATGAACGCCGGCTCGCCGCGCGCCAATGCCGCCTGCGCCTCTTCCACGCTCTTGGCGTGATGGATGCCGAGCGCTTCAAAAATCTCCGCACTGGTGACGCGCTGCGGATCATGCGTGACGCCATGCATGAGCACGGGCACGCCTTCACGCGCCAGCAGCAGCGCCAGCAACGGCGTCAGGTTGGCCATGTGACGCGAACCGTTGTAGCTGGGGATGATGACCGGCGCGTATTTACCCGGCGGCGCCTGCAGCGGCGTGAACGAGGCTTCGGATGCATCGAGGAAGCCGGCGATCTCTTCCACCGATTCTCCCTTGACGCGCATGGACAGCAGAATCGCGCCCAGCTCAAGATCGCTGACGCGGCCGTCCAGCATCGCGCCGTACAGCTGCGCCGCATCCTCGCGCGACAGACTGCGCGCGCCGTCCTTGCCACGGCCGATTTCCTTGATGAAGCGAGCCGCGGCCAGCATTTCTACGCCTGTGTCCTTTGCATCCGTCATGGTTTACTCTCGTCCATTGCTCTCATTTTTCATGTGCGCAAGGGTACACCAAGCACGATTCATTGTCCGCTGCCGGGGCGGCAGGCGCCTTTCCTTTACAATAGCGCCTTCGGACGCATCAGCGTTCTCACTGTTTTCCCTGCTGCAATGATAGTTCTCGGTGTCGAATCTTCCTGCGATGAAACCGGCCTGGCGTTATACGACACGCAAAAAGGCCTGCTCGCCCACGCCCTGCATTCGCAAATCGCGATGCACGAGGAATACGGCGGCGTCGTCCCCGAGCTGGCCTCGCGCGATCACGTGCGGCGCGCCATTCCTTTGCTAAGGCAGGTATTCGAAAAAAGCGGCATCGCCCGCAACGATATCGACGCCATCGCCTACACGCAAGGTCCCGGCTTGGCCGGCGCGCTGCTGGTCGGCGCGTCGGTAGCGTGCGGACTTGCTCTGTCGCTGGACAAGCCGGTGGTCGGCGTGCATCACCTGGAAGGCCATTTGCTGTCGCCGCTGCTGTCGTCCAATCCGCCGCAATTTCCATTCGTTGCCTTGCTCGTGTCGGGCGGTCACACGCAATTGATGCGCGTGGACGGCGTCGGTCGATATGAACTGCTCGGCGAAACGCTCGACGACGCCGCCGGCGAAGCCTTCGACAAATCGGCCAAGCTGCTCGGCCTCGGCTATCCGGGCGGACCGGCGATTTCGCGACTGGCGGAATTCGGCGACCCCGGCGCATATCAGTTGCCGCGTCCGATGCTGCACTCCAAGAACTTCGACTTCAGCTTTTCCGGCCTCAAGACCGCCGTCCTGACCGTCGTCAAGAACCAGACCACCAACATCTGCGAACAGGACAAGGCCAACATCGCGCGCGCCTTCGTCGACGCCATCGTCGACGTGCTGGTCGCCAAGTGCATGAATGCGCTCAAGCACACCGGCATGAAGCGCCTGGTGATCGCCGGCGGCGTCGGCGCCAACAAGCAGTTGCGCGAGGCCCTGAACGCTGCGGCGGCAAAGCGCCGCTATCAGGTGTTTTATCCGGAGCTGGAGTTCTGCACCGACAACGGCGCGATGATCGCCTTCGCCGGCGCCATGCGCTTGCAGGAACACCCCGAAGCCGCCAAACGCGATTATGCCTTCAGCGTGCGACCGCGCTGGCCGCTGGATGAACTGCGTATCCAGGCCTGAATCGGATTCTTTGGCGCATGAAAAAAGCCCGGCATGAACCGGGCTTTTTCACATCCGGGGAAACATTTACTTCTTCTTCGAACCGATCTTGCTTTCCTTGCCGGCCAGCAGATTGGCGATGTTCTTGCGATGGCGATAGATCAGCAAGGCGCTCATTGCCAGCACCGCCAGCAGGATGCCGTCGGCGCTGCCGAACAGCAAGCCGTAATAGAACGGTGCAAACACGCTGGCGATCAGCGCCGCCAGCGAGGAGTAACGGAAGGCGTAGGCGATCACCAGCCAGGTCACCAACGTTGCGACGCCGAGCCAGACATTGAGCGCCAGCAGGATGCCCAGCGCGGTCGCCACGCCCTTGCCGCCGACGAAGCGGAAGAACACCGGCCACAGGTGACCCAAGAAGACCGCGATCGTCACCAGCGCGATGCCGGTGTCGTCGACGCCGTATTGCGGACCGAACTTCATGGCCAGCCAGACTGCCAGCCAGCCTTTGAAACCGTCGCCGATCAGGGTCAGTACGGCGGCTTTCTTGTTGCCGCTGCGCAGGACGTTGGTAGCGCCCGGATTCTTGGAACCGTAGGTGCGCGGATCGGACAAGCCGAAGGCCTTGCTCACGACGACCGCGAAGGAAATGGAGCCGATCAGGTAGGCTGCAATTGCAAACAATACTGTATTCATCTGTTCCTCTTTTACTCTCTTGTTTTCTTCTCTATGCCGCCTCTGTATTGCAGCGGCTTTGGATTGCTTATTCTTCCAGCGCGCAGTGTACAGGTTTGCCGGGCAAGACCTTGACGATCACTTCCGGTGCGATGCCGATCAGGAAACCGCGACGCCCGCCATTGATGTAAATCTTCGGCAATTCAAGGATGCTGCCTTCGACATACACCGGCATGGCCTTGCGCGTGCCGAACGGCGAGGTGCCGCCGATCAGGAAACCCGAATGGCGGTTGGCCACCTCGGGCTTGCAGGGCTCCACCGACTTGCAGCCGATCTGGCGCGCCAGGTTCTTGGTCGAGACTTTGCGGTCGCCGTGCATCAGCACCAGCATGGGCTTGGCGGCCTCGTCCTGCATCACCAGCGTCTTGACCACGCTGTGCTCGTCCACGCCCAGTTCGCGCGCCGACACGCTGGTGCCGCCGTGCTCTTCGTAAGCGTAAGGATGTTCGGTAAAGGCAACGCCCTGCTTGCGCAGGAACTGCGTGGCGGGAGTTTCGGAGATGTGGTCTTTTCTGGAGCTCATTTAATACGCTTGCGGAACCCTGAGTTGGCGCACATTATGCCACCACTTTTACCGCTGACCGCTCAACCACGAGGATGATGTTCGGCGTGCAGTTTTTTCAGCCGCTCGCGCGCCACGTGGGTATAGATCTGGGTGGTGGAAATATCCGCATGTCCCAGCAGCAACTGCACCACGCGCAAATCGGCGCCGTGGTTCAGCAGATGCGTGGCGAAGGCGTGGCGCAAGGTGTGCGGCGACAACGGTGCGCGGATGTCGCCTTGCAACGCGTATTTCTTGATCAGCGTCCAGAACATCTGGCGCGTCATGGCGCCGCCGCGCGCGGTGACGAACAAGGCGTCGTCGATCTGGCCTTCCAGGATCTGCGGACGGCCGTCGCGCAGGTAGCGCTCGATCCAGCTGCGCGCTTCTTCGCCGAAAGGCACGAGGCGCGTTTTATTGCCCTTGCCGGTGATGCGCAGCACGCCCTCGTTCATGCCGACTTCCACCGACTTGAGCAACACCAGCTCCGACACGCGCAAGCCGCTGGCGTACATCAGCTCCAGCATGGTCCGGTCGCGCAGGCCCAGCGGCGTGGATACGTCCGGCGCCGCCAGCAGGGCCTCGACCTGGCCTTCCGACAGCACCTTGGGAAAACGCGGCGGCTGCTTGGCCGAGCGCAGGCGCAGGCAGGGATCTTCGGTGATGCGATTCTGGCGCAGCGCCAGCAGGAAGAAACGCTTGAGCACCGCCAGCCGGCGATTGGCCGAGCTGGGCTTGGTGTCGGCATGGCGCGCGGCGAAATAGGCGTTGAGGTCGTCCGCGGTTGTGGCCAGCAAATCCTTGTGGCGCTGCGTCTGCAGCCAGTGTGCGAACAGCGTCATGTCGCGCCGGTAAGCTTCCAGCGAATTCTTGGCGAGACCGTCTTCCAGCCACAAGGTGTCGCAAAACTCGTCGATGGCGGCCAGGCTGGCGCCGGTGGCCTCGACCTTGGGCGCCTTGCCGGCGGCTGTCTTGCGCGATTTCGACGCGGGCTTGGCGGTCTGGGCAGGCTTGGCGGATTTGCGGGGCTTGACGGTCTTGTCTGCTTCAGTAGCCATCGACGCCTTCGTGCGCCAGCAGCCAGCGCTTCACGCTCAGGGGAAAACCGTCCTCATCGTCATGATGCGAAAAGCCCCCCAATCCGCCCGATGCGGTCACGCGATGACAGGGAACGACCAATGGAAACCAGTTGGCGCCGCAGGCCTGTCCGACTGCACGCGGCGCCGACTGGATGAACTTGGCGATCTGGCCGTAGGTGCGCACTTCGCCACGGGGAATCGACGAAATCGCCGTCCAGACCTTGCGCTGGAATTCCGAACCGACCTCGGCCAGCGGCAATTTGAACTTGTAGTCCGGCTTGTCGATGTAACGCAGAATCTGCTTCGCGGCCTTGTCGGCCAGCGCATCGGTGGCGTCTTTTTCGCGGAAGTGCTTGGGCAGGTACACCATTTCCAGAATCACGCCCGCCGAGGTGCGAATGCCGACCCCGCCGAACGGTACGTGTACGATGGCAGAAAAAATATCGCCCGCCTGGGTATTCTTCATCATTCAGACATAAAAATGGAATACGCTATTTAAGCACATCGTCGCCGGTCCCTGCCAATCCAACAGAAGAACACTACGCCCATGCCAGTCAGCCACGCCGATCACCTTGTCATCACCGCCCCGACGCTCGCCGAGGGGGTCGCCTACATCGAGCAAACGCTGGGCGTCTCGCCGCGGGCCGGCGGCGAACATGCCCGCATCGGCACCCATAATGCCCTGCTGAAACTGGGACGCGGATTTTATCTGGAAGTGATTGCCGTCAACCCGTCGGCGCCGCCGGCGGAACGCGCCCGCTGGTTCGGCCTGGATCATCTGCCCGCCGGCAGCAAGCCGCGCCTGGCGAGCTGGGTGGTGCGCACCGACGACATCGATGCCGCCGCAGCGGCTTCCGAAATCCCGCTCGGCCCGGTCGAAGACATGAGCCGCGGCGCGCTGCAGTGGCGCATCACCATTCCCCTTGACGGCAAACCGGTGATGAACGGCGTCATGCCCAGCCTGATTCAATGGAACACCTCCAGCCATCCGACCGACGACATGCCGGACCAGGGCTGCTCGCTGGTGAAGCTGGAAGGTTTCCATCCCGAGGCCGACGTCATCACCGAAAACCTCAAGCTGATCGGCCTGCAAAGCCACGTCGCCATGCATCGCCCGGCGCCGGGCCAGACGCCGCACCTGCTGGCGCTGATACAGACCCCGACCGGAATGCATCCGCTCGGCCTGTCGGGATGAATGCCGACGCTGCCTGGCGACAAATCCGGCCCCGGAAATAAAAAAGGCGCATCTCGCGATGCGCCTCAAACTAACCCCTGTGCGTTCCGGCCGTTTCAACAGTCTCTTGAACCCACGTCTCCTCAGTATCCTCGGTATTAATACCGTTTGTTATGTATCACCCACTTTAAATTCCGTTTTTTAAAGCATGACCGACAACAACATCGTTACTAAGCTGCGACTAAAAATTCCGATGTCTTTTCAGACGAAGGTCGCACTTTAACAGTACTTGTCCCGCATTAAAAGTACTTTTTGCGCAAATCGAAAACATACTTTTTGGCAATATTTCAAAAAAACAAACTCGCCGCCGGAAGCCGCCATCCGCAGGCTCCGGCGGCATTTTGTCAGTCAAACACCAGATTCGGCAACCACAGCGAAATCTGCGGCACATAGGTCACCAGGGCCAGGAACGCCAGCATCGTCAGCAGCCACGGCATGACCGCCACGGTCAGCTCGGTGATGCCCATCTTGGTGATGCCGGACGCCACGTACAAATTCAGGCCTACCGGCGGATGGCACATGCCGACTTCCATGTTGACCACGATCAGGATGCCGAAGTGCACCGGATCGATGCCCAGCTTCATCGCCACCGGGAACAGGATAGGCGCCATGATCAGCACGATCGACGACGGCTCCATCACGTTGCCGGCCAGCAGCAGCAGCACGTTCACCACCAGCAGGAAAGCGATCGGCCCCAGGCCGCTGTCGGTGATCATCGCCGCCATCGCCTGCGGAATGTTTTCGCTGGTCACCAGGAAGGAGAACAGCACCGCGTTGGTGATGATATAGAGCAGCATCGCCGACATCGAAGCGGAATCCAGCAAGACCTTGGGCACCTTGCTCAGGCTCATGTCCTTGTAGACGAACACCGCAATGATGAACGCATACACCGCCGCCATCGCGGCCGCTTCCGTCGGCGTGAACACGCCGCTATAGATCCCGCCCATCACGATGACGATCAGGAACAGGCCCCAGAAACTCTTGCGAAAAGCCACCGCGCGCTCGGCCCAGCTTGCCTTCGGCAGACGCGGATAGTTGTGCTTGCGCGCCAGGTACCAGGTCGTCAGGCCGAGCAGGAACGCCAGCATCAGGCCCGGCACGACGCCGGCCATGAACAGCTTTCCCACCGAAGTATTGGTCGACACCGAATACATCACCATCACGATCGACGGCGGGATCAGGATGCCCAATGCCCCCGAGGTGGTGATGACGCCGGCGCCGAACTTGTTCGGGAAGCCCTGGCGCACCATCGCCGGCAGGATGATCGAGCCGATCGCCACCACGGTTGCCGGCGACGAGCCGGATACCGCGGCGAACAAGGCGCATGCCATGACGCCGGCCAGCGCCAGGCCGCCGTGCCAGTGACCGACCATGGAGGTGGCGAAGTTGATCATGCGGCGCGCCACGCCGCCGTGCGTCAGGAAATTGCCGGCCAGGATGAAGAACGGAATCGCCATGATTTCGAACTTCTCGATTCCGGTGAACAACTTCAATGCCACCGACTGGATCGGCACGTCCGTCATCGTGAACAGGAAGGTCAAGACGGTCAGGCCGAGCGAAATCGAGACCGGCATGCCGGTCAGCATCAGGCCGAACAGCAGGATGAAAATGATGGCTGCGTTCATGCTTTTCCTCCGCTGATTTCTTCGTCCAGACCTTCGACGTAGGTATGGTCGTGCTTGGGCAATTCACCGGTCTTGATGAAGGCCCAGGCCACCTGGAGGAAACGGAAGCACATCAGGTAAGAACCCAGGGGAACGCACATGTAGACCATCCACATCGGCAGCTCCAGGACTTCGGAGGTGCTCGAATGCTGGCTGATTTCCCAGACGAACTCGGCGCCCAGCGTGCCGACGATGCCGGTGAACAAGGCGCCGGCCAGCAGTCCGAACACCACGAACTTGCTGCGCCATGGCGCGCTCATGCGATTGATCAGCACGTCGACGCCGACGTGGATGCCGGTGCGCACGCCGTAAGCCGCACCGAACTTGGCCATCCATACGAACATGTAGATGCACAGCTCCTGCGCCCAGCTGGTGTTCAACTGGATCAGTTCGTCCTGCAGCCAGGGAATCGGCAAACCGGAGGCATAGCGGTGCACCACCGCGATGAAGATGATGACGGTCGCCGTCGCCATCAGCGTTGCAATGATCCACTCTTCCAAGTGGTCGAGAAATTTCAGCATCGTGTCTCCTCAGTGGGGGAAGTAAAACTTGCCCTTCCCTGTCAGTATTTTTTCCCGGCGCAGGGCAATGCCCTGCGCCGGCAGTTCTTGGAACATTCTTATTTCTGACCCGATTTACGACTTACTTCTGACCCAGCGCAGCCGCTTCCTTGTTCACTGCCGCGATCAGGTCCTTACCGATACGGTCGGCCATTTGCGCTTGCACCGGCGCCAGGGCTTTGCGCCATTCGACTTTTTCCTTGTCGTTGAGGCGATAGATCGTAGTTTTGCCGGTCTTTTGCACGGCGGCCAGCGCTGAATCGTTTTCTTGCTGCGCAATGGCATTGGCGTACTTGGTGGCGTCCTTCATCGCGCCTTCGAGCGCGGTGCGGATGTCAGGCGGCAAGCCGTCCCAGAACTTCTTGTTGACGATGACCGCATAACCCAGGTAGCCGTGATCGGAGACGGTCACGTGCTTCTGCACCTCATGCATCTTCTGGGTATAGAGGTTCGATGGCGGATTCTCGGTGCCGTCGACCACGCCGGTCTGCAACGCCTGATACACCTCGGAGAAGGCCAGCACTTGCGGATTCGCGCCCAGCGCGCGCATCTGCGCGTCGAGCACCTTGGACGACTGGATGCGCATCTTCAGGCCGCGAAAATCAGCCGGCACGTGCAGCGGCTTGTTGGCCGACATGACCTTGAAACCGTTGTCCCAGTATGCCAGGCCGGTGATGCCCTTCGGCTCCAGCTTCTTGAACAGGTCTTTGCCGATCGGGCCTTCGGTCACGCGATACAGCACTTCCTTGTTCGGGAAAATATAGGGCAGGTCGAAGACTTCGAATTCCTTCACGCCCAAGGGACCGAACTTGGCCAGCGACGGCGCCAGCATCTGCACGGCGCCCAGTTGCAGCGCTTCCAGTTCTTCCTTGTCCTTGTAAAGCGTGCTGTTCGGATAGACCTCGATCTTCACGCGGCCTTTGGTGGCTTTCTCGGCCAGCTCCTTGAAGCGTTCGGCGGCCTTGCCTTTGGGCGTGTCGTTGGCGACGACGTGACTGAATTTAATCAGAATGGGCGCTTGCGCGAATGCATTGCCGGCAATGATGGTTGCCGCGGAAAGCGCAAATACCAACGATTTGAGTTTCATT
Organism: Herbaspirillum sp. CF444; assembly: GCF_000282135.1. Classification (GTDB taxonomy): domain Bacteria; phylum Pseudomonadota; class Gammaproteobacteria; order Burkholderiales; family Burkholderiaceae_D; genus Herbaspirillum. Next base: position 54,642 of record NZ_AKJW01000018.1, on the reverse strand, counting down.
GTTGTCCCCTTTTATGGTTATAGAAATAGGTAGCCGCAATTCTGACTTGAGCGCATTTTGCCATGAAGAAATCACCCCACAAGTGTGGATAACCACAATCTGCATGATGCGCCGCATCATCCGGCGCCACCCTCCCGGCGCGCCATAAGCACGCTAAACTAGGCGCACTTCATCTTCAATGCCAAACTGGGCGCCATGACCTCGCCGCACATTTCTTCGCCCTCTCATTTGCTGTCTCCCGGACGCCGCCATCTGCTGCGCTGGGTCATGCCCATCCTGCTGGTGCTGCTATTCCTCATGACGCTGATCTGGTTGCCGCGCCAGGCGCAGCAGATGGAGTCCAGCGAACGGCAGGAGCAATTGATCGCCGACTCGCTCTGGGTTGAACAGGCCATCCGTTTCCAGTTGAGCCGCGACGATGAAAGCATGCGGCTGATCGGTCGTGAAATCATCAATGATCGCTTGAAGAAAGACCAGTTCCGCATCCGTCTCAACGCGCTGCTGCGCAACAACCGCGAGTTCTACCGCGTCACCTGGTTCAATGCCGACGGCCACCCAGTCGCCTCGACCGACGATTTCCCGGTAGCGCGCAACGGCCTGTCCGAACAATCGCAGCAAACCGATCACAACGCGCGCATCATCCGCCGCCCGATGTACAGCGCCCCCGCCGTGCCGCCCGGCATCGCCGAGCCGGTCCTGATGGACTATCACATCCCGCTGTTTCGCGACAACCACTACATCGGCAGCGTGGTCGCCAGCTATTCGGTCTCGCGCGTGCTCAACGAAATGGTGCCGTGGTGGTTTGCCCAGGACAACGAAATCGTCCTTACCGACACCGACGACAAAGTCGTGGCGCGCCGCACCGCCGGCGGTCCCGGCCTGAACGTCTACACCCATCGCCGCGAACTGGAGTTGCCGGGACTGACCCTGCGACTGCACACCAACAGCACCAAGAGCGCGCCCAAGCTGCTGCCCAACCTGCTGGTCGGCTCGGTCATCGTGCTGTCGCTGGGCTTGCTGTGGAGCCTGTGGGCGCTGTGGCGCGACATCAACCGGCGCATGACGGCCGAAGATGCGCTGGTCAACGAAGTCTCTTTCCGCAGCGCGATGGAAAACTCGCTGGTGACCGGCATGCGCGCGCGCGACCTGGAAGGCCGCATCACCTACGTCAACCCGGCTTTCTGCAAAATGGTCGGGATTGCCGCCGACGAGCTGGTCGGCAAGATCCCGCCGATGCCCTACTGGGCGCCGGAAGCCATGGACGAATATCAGGAGCGCTTCTCCAACGTGCTGGCCGGCCGCGTCACGCCGCAATTCGAAACCATCTTCCAACGCATCGACGGCGAACGTTTTCCGGTACTGATTTTCGAATCGCCGCTGGTGGACCAGAACGGCAAGCAGACCGGCTGGATGGGTTCCATCCTCGACATCAGCGATCGCAAGCGCGCCGAAGACCTCAACCGCATGCAGGAAGAAAAACTGCAAGCCAGCGCGCGCCTGGCCAGCATGGGCGAGCTCGCCTCGACGCTGGCGCATGAACTGAACCAGCCGCTGGCCGCCATCTCCAGCTACACCACCGGCGCGCTCAACATGATGCAGAACGGCGCGCTCGACCCGACCTCGCTGCAACCCGCATTGGAGAAAATCAACACCCAGGCGCAACGCGCCGGCAACGTCATCCGCAGCGTGCATCAGTTCGTCAAGAAACGCGAACCGGAACGCCAGCCGATTTCGATCAAGAACATCGTCGACAACGTCACGCCGCTGATCGAACTGCAGGCGCAGCAATTCCTGGTGGTGCTGCAGACCGCCATCCCCGTCAACCTGCCGAACGTGCTGGGCGACGCCGTGCTGCTCGAACAAGTGCTGCTGAACCTGACCCGCAACGCCATCCAGGCGATGGCGGCGATCGCGCCGGAGCGCCGCATCCTGCGCATCTCCGCGGCGCTGGATCGCAACACCTCGTCGGCGCAATCGAGCCAGCAGGCTATCATCGTCTCCGTCATCGACCAGGGCCACGGGATTCCGCCCGAGGTGGCGGCCGGCCTGTTTTCACCGTTTTTCTCGACCAAGGCCGAGGGCATGGGCATGGGCCTGAACATCTGCCGCACCACCATCGAATTCCACGGCGGCACGCTGACCTATGCCAACAATCCCACAGGAGGTACAATCTTCCGCTTCTCCCTGCCTGCGCAGGGCTCCGCCAATTGAATAAAAACAAAGACGCCCGCCAAGGCAGAGCGTCGCAAACTCACTCATCCGATGCTGCACATTGTTGACGACGAAGAAATCATTCGCGATTCGCTCACATGGCTGGCGCAATCGCGCGCCATCGCGGCGACCGCCTATGCCAGCGGCGCCGAGTTCCTGGCGGCGATGGAACAGACGCGCGAGCTCGACCCGCAAGGCGAATGCATCCTGCTGGACGTGCGCATGCCCGACCAGAGCGGCGTGGCGTTGTTCGATGCATTGAAGGACCGCGGCATCACGCGGCGACGCCCGGTGATTTTCCTGACCGGCCACGGCGACGTGCCGATGGCGGTCGACATGCTCAAGAACGGCGCCTTCGATTTCTTTGAAAAACCCTTCAACGACAACCAGCTGATGGATCGCGTGCTGGAGGCGCTAACGGCCTCGCTGGCAACCGGCGAACAGGATGCCGTGCGTGCCCGGCTTGAAGCGCTGTCGACGCGCGAGCGCGAAGTGCTCGACCTGATCCTCGCCGGCAAGATGAACAAGATCATCGCCGACGAACTCGGAATCAGCATGCGCACGGTGGAAGTCCATCGTGCTCATATTTTCGACAAGATGAACGTCAAGACCGCGGTCGAACTGGCGCGTCTGCTCAAGTAAAAAGACACCATGCAAGTTGCTTCGCTTCTCCTCCCCGATTTTTCGCTCATCCTGATGGGCGTGGTGATTTACCGCATCACCAACTGGGGCGACGACTTCTGGACCGGCATGGAAAAACTGGTCTACTACCTGCTGTTCCCCGCACTGCTGTTTTACTCGACGGCGCGTTTGCAATTGCATCTGGAGACCACCGGCAAGTTTTTGCAGGTCGGCGTGTTGTCGCTGCTGGCGGGCATTGCGCTGACATGGATAGGCAAACCCTTCATCAAGGCCAGCCCGATGACCTACGAATCGGGCATGCAGACGGCCTTCCGCTTCAACTCCTACATCGCGCTGGCGATCGCCTCGCGCCTGGCCGGCGAAGAAGGCGTGGGCCTGATGGCCTTGCTGATCGGCTTCGGCGTGCCGCTCTGCAATATGGCGGCGGTGCATGCGCTGGCGCATCGCAACGGCAATCTGCTTAAAGAACTCGGCAAAAATCCATTGCTGATCGCCACCGGCTCGGGCCTGTTGTTCAGCATCTGCGGCCTGACCTTGCCGGAAGTCGCCGGCGCCGTACTGTCGCGGCTGGGCAGCGCCTCCATTGCAACCGGCCTGCTGATGGTCGGCGCAGGTTTGCGCTTGTCGGGCATGCGCGAAGGCAAACTGATGTCGGCGTATTTCACGGCCATCAAATTACTGGCCGTGCCGGCTGTGGCCTATTGCCTGGGACGCTGGATCGGGCTGCTGGATCTGCAACTGCAGATCGTCGTGCTGTTCTGCTCGCTGCCGACGGCCTCGAGCTGCTACATCCTCGCCGCGCGCATGGGCGGCAACGGACCGGTGACGGCCTTCCTGATTTCGCTCGGCACGCTGGTGTCGGCGGTGACGATTCCGTTCTGGCTGACGCTGGTGCACTAGGCGCGCCTGGAAAAACCTCAAACGAATCCATTCGTATCATGGGAATTGCTCCTCACGCCGCCGCGTGCTCGCGCGCATATCGCGCTGGCGGCAAACCGACGTGGCGCGTGAAGGCGACACTGAAAGTGCTGGCGGAGCTATAACCCACGCGCGCAGCCACCTCGGCGATACCGACGTCTTCGCGGCACAGCATGTTCTTGGCCAGGGCCATGCGCCAGGCCAGCAGATACTCCATCGGGGCGACACCGAGAGCACGCCGAAATCGCTCAAAGAACGCCGAACGGGAGAGTGCGGCCTCTCTGGCCAGTTGCGCCACCGTCCACGGCGCGGCCGGGATTTCGTGCATCCTCCGTATCGCCAGCGCCAGCCGGGCATCGGCAAGTCCGCGCAGCAAACCCGGCGACGCCGCAGTGCCTGCCGTGGAGCGCAGCGCTTCAATCAAAAGGACTTCCAGCAGACGCGCCAGGACGACCTCGCGCGCGGGCCTCGATGCACGGCATTCATCGCCGACGAGCTTCACCAGCGTCGCCAGCCGAGGCTCGCCGCGCACCAGCACCAGTTGCGGCAGCAAAGACACCAGCAGCGCCGCGTCCGGCGAACCGAAGATGCAGTGCCCCACCAAGAAGCGCACGTCAGGCGGACCGTCCGCGCCACCAAGCCTGGCTTCGCCATGGGGGGACACGACGGGCGGCGTGTCGACGTCTTCGGCGGTGGTCGGCTCCAGGCTCGACATGGTGAAACCACGCGCCGCTGGAATCAGAACGAAATCGCCCTCCCGCAGCAAGAGCGACTCTTGCCCGTCAACGGCCAGGCGGCTGGATCCTTCCACGATCGCGCAATAGAAAGGCTGTCCGAATTCCGCTCGACGCACGTTCCAGCGGCCGATGCCACTGACGACTTTCGAGAATGGGGCCTCGGGACGAAGCAGCGTGACGACTTCGGCAAGCGGATCGACAGGGCCGGCCATGACAAGACTCTTGCGAATGAATAATGGACTTTTGATTGTAGCAGGTCCTGCATTGACGGCCTATCATGCCCTCACCGTCACCAATTACAGGAATTCGCATGAAAACTGTCCTGATCACCGGATGTTCGTCCGGCTTCGGCCTTGATACCGCTCGTTACTTCCTCGAACGCGACTGGCAAGTCATCGCCACGATGCGCACCCTGCGCGAAGACCTGCTGCCGGCTTCCGAGCGTTTGCGCATGCTGCCCCTTGATGTTACCGATGCAGAAAGCATTCGTCGCGCAGTAGAAGCCGCAGGGCCGATCGACGTGCTGGTCAACAACGCCGGCATAGGCGTGCTGGGCGCCCTCGAAGGCACGACGATGGACACTGCACGTGCAGTCTTTGAGACCAACACCCTCGGCGCCATCGCAATGACCCAGGCCGTGCTGCCGCAATTCCGGCAACGCAAGGCCGGGGTAATCGTGAACGTCACCTCCAGCGTGACCTTGAAGCCGCTGCCGCTGCTTGCCGTGTACACCGCAAGCAAGGCCGCGATCAACGCGTTCACTGAATCCCTGGCGCTGGAGCTGCGGCAATTCAATGTGCGCGTAAGCCTGGTATTGCCGGGACGAGCGCCAGAAACCAGCTTCGGTGAAAACGCCCGGCCACGCATGCAAAACAGCATCCCCGAGGCATATGCCGACCTGGCGCAACGCGTCTTTGAGGCATGGGGACAATCGTCGGAAATCACACACGCGCAAGACGTGAGCGAGGCCGTGTGGCGTGCGGCGACCGATGCCGCAGCACCGCTTCGCATTGCGGCCGGAGCCGACGCCGTGGCATTGATCTGAGCCGGTTGAATGTCGACGGCGGCGTGTGTCGGCCGCCAGTCAAGACACTGAGTCCCGGCTTTCGCCGGGACGACAGTGTCTTGCCGATGAACGCACGCCCAGGATCTTACCGAGCAGGTTCCAGAACGATCCTCTGCGTCGTCGCCTTCTCCACCGCCTTGCGCGAATACAGCAGCGGGAAGTATTCGCCGTTGAGCCACTTGTCGGCCAGGTCGCGATAATGCGGACTGTCCGGATCGCCCGATTGGCCTGGTGAATTGACCGCCACCGAGTTGTCCCAGTTGCCGACGTCGACCACCACGCGGAACGACGGACCGTTGGTCTGGCGGAAATCGCTCGGGCGATAAGTCGATTGGTTCGGCGAATAGGCGCCGCCGTGTTTCGGCAACGGACCAACGTTGAGCTTCGCGCGCATCGCCTCGTCCACCACGCCGGCCAGAGGATGCTCCATCAGGTTGTGATGCAGCTTGCCCCATTGCCATTTGCCGGCGTCGTCGCCTTGCAGCTTGACCATCTCGGCATACGCGCCGCCGAGACTGGTCAGCATGATGTCGTCGCGCTTCTTTGCAGCTTCGGCGGCATTGGCGCCCAGACGTACCTGTGTCTGCGGCTGCTCCAGCGTGTCGAGCACGACGGCGACATCGGGTGCGCCCATGGCAGCGGCCGCTTCCTTGCTCAGCACGGCATCCTTGAAGGCCTTGCCGAGATGGCGCGTGAGCCAGACTTCATACAAGGCGGCTTGCGGCGAATCGACGCGTTCGACATAGTCCCAGCCGTTGAATACATTGAGTGCGGCCTGCGTCTGCGCATCGGAGGAAGTCAACGGTTTGAGCAAGGCCGCGAGGCGGCGTGCCGGGATCGACAAGTCGTCGTTTTGCAAACGCATGGAATCCTTCAGCGATACTTTTTTCAGGGATGCCAGCACTTCGCTGATGCGCGTGAAGCGCGAGTTGTTGGTCCATTCGAAACCGAGCTTGCGCTCCCGATACGGATAGTCGTCCGGCAGGTTCATCTGGTTGGCGGAGGCGAACCAGCCCTGCTTCGGATTGTAGGTCGACGGCAGTTGATCGCCGCGCCAGAACCCGGCCCACTCGTAACGACCGTCGCCCGGCACCGGCAGCAGGCCGTCCCAGTTCGGCCGCTTGGGCGCGAGGCCGCCGGGCACCCAGCCGATGTTGCCTTTGACATCGGCATAGACCTGGTTCTCGGTCGGTGCGCCCCAGTTGAGCATGGCGCGTTTGAAGGAGTCGAAGTTCTTCGCGCGCATGTAGTCGATGCTGCCGAAATACGGCGACATGCCCGGCTCCAGCCAGCCTGATCGTACGGCGAAGGCGCGATTCTTTTCCTTCTCGACGAAGATCACCGGACCGTGGCGCGTGAAGCTCAGATCGGCGGAGGCCGGTGCACCGCCCTTGACCTCGATCTGCTCGTGCAACACGGTGAAGGGCTCCCACTTGCCCTGATATTTGTATTCGTTCGGGTTGTCGGGATTGAGCTCGTAGACGTAGAGGTCTTCCTGATCGATGTTGAAAATCGTGAGGCCGAACGCGATCGTGCCGTTGTGGCCGATGGAGACGCCCGGCAAGGCCGGTTCGCCGGCGCCGATGACGTTCATGCCGGGTGCGCTCAGGTGCGTGATGTAGCGCAGCGACGGCGCCGAATAGGCGCGATGCGGATCGTTGGCCATGATGGCGCGGCCGGTGGCGGACTTCGATGGCGCGACCACCCAGTTGTTGCTGCCCTCCATGGTTTCTTCGAGATTTTCCGCGGCGGCAATCCGGATGCTGTCGCCGTGATCGTCGGCGCGCGCGTTGAGGCTGTCCTTGGTGATCTTGACGTCTTGCGTGGCCAGCTGGAACACCTTGAGCAAATCCTTGGGCAGGCAGGGGTCGAGGCCTTCCGGCATCATCGCCTCCCATTTCGGCGTCAGGCCGAAACGGATTTCATCGGACTTGAGATCGGCCTTGCAGGCAACGTTGGCGCGCGCCACTTCGCTGCTGAGATTGCGCGTCAGGCCGTGGCTGCGGATGCGCACCACGTCTTCCGGGCGCCATCTGGCGGGCAGATAGGCGAGTTGCCTGAACTCATACGGCAGGCGCTCCGGATGGGCGGTGACGAAATCGACGTAGGCGTTGATGCCGGCGACGAAGGCGGTCGCCACGCGTTCCGACTGCTTGCCGTAGGAATCCCATTCGCGCTGCATGTCGCCGCGATACAGGAACAGGCGCGTGGCCTGGTCTTGCGCAACATACGCGGGGCCGAACACTTCCGACAGCTGGCCGAGGCCGCGGCGGCGCCACAGGTCGATCTGGAACAGGCGATCGCGCGCGGCGTTGAAGCCTTGCACGAAGAAGGCGTCGGTCTGGCTGGCGGCGTAGATGTGCGGCACGCCCCATTTGTCGATGAGGATTTCGGCTTTCTTGTACAGGCCGGGGACGCGCAGGGTTTCGGTGGCGGCACCATCGGCCGCCGCATGCGCGAGCGACATCGCGGCGCAACCAGTCAACAACAAGGCCAGCGAGAGTGGTTTCAGTTTTGACATCTCTTGTCTCCATCTTTGTTTTTTGTGGAGACGACACTTTACAAGGAATGTCGCTCCAGCGCCCATTCGACATGTTCGCGCACCAGTTCGGAGGGATGCGCGAGGCGCGCCTGCAAGGCCGCAACGATCTGCGGGTCGCCCTTGTGCGTGCCGGCGGCGTTGCCGAGGCCGACCGCCATGTTGCGCAGCCAGCGCTCGTGCCCGATGCGGCGAATCGCGCTGCCTTCGGTGTTGCGATTGAAGTCGTCTTCGCTCCAGTTCAGCAACGCGATCAGCGAAGCGCTGCCGAGGCCGTGGCGGGCATCGAAATCGGGCAGGGTCGAGGTCTGGGCGAACTTGTTCCACGGGCAATACAGCTGGCAATCGTCGCAGCCGTAGACGCGGTTGCCGATCAGGCTGCGCAGTTCGACCGGGATGCTGCCCTTGAGCTCGATGGTGAGATAGGAAATGCAGCGGCGCGCATCGAGTTCGTAAGGCGCGACGATGGCCTGGGTCGGACAGACGTCGATGCAGCTGCTGCACTGGCCGCAATGCGGCGTGACCGGCTCGTCGACCGGCAGCGCCAGGTCGGTGAACAGTTCGCCGAGGAAGAACATGGAGCCGGCTTCGCGGTTGAGCAGCAAGGTGTGCTTGCCGCGCCAGCCGAGGCCGGATTTTTCCGCCAGCGCGACTTCCATCACGGGCGCCGAGTCGGTGAAGACGCGATAGCCGAAGGAGCCGATTTCGTTTTCGATGCGGCCGGCGAGTTGCTGCAGGCGAGCGCGCAACACCTTGTGGTAATCGCGGCCGCGGGCGTACAGCGAGACCACGGCGGCGCTGCCGTCGGCGCCGCGCGCTTCCTCGCGTTCACGCCAGTCGGGGGACGTCGCACGCGGCAGGTAGGGCATGCGCGCGGTGATCACGCGCACCGTGCCCGGCACCAGTTCCGCAGGGCGGGCGCGCTTCATGCCGTGGCTTGCCATATAATCCATCTCGCCGTGGTAGCCCTTGTCGAGCCACGCCTGAAAACCGGCTTCCCGATGCGACAGGTCGACGTCGGCAATGCGCAGGTCGGCGAACCCGAGTTCGCGCCCCCAGGCTTTGATGATGTCGGCAAGTGCTGCAAGGTCGGTCATTGATTCATTTCAAACAAAATTTTTACAGCCCTCTTCTATGTCGCCCGATCACATCCACCACACGCACTTGCAGGACGAAGCCGGCACCGCCGCGCTGGGCACCGCGCTGGCGCACGTGCTGGAACCGGGCATGGCGATCTACCTGCATGGCGACCTCGGCGCCGGCAAGACCGCCTTGACACGCGCGCTGCTGCACGCCGCCGGCCATGAAGGCCGGGTCAAAAGCCCGACTTACACGCTGGCCGAGCCCTATGCGGTCAAGCTCGCAGACCGCATGGTAACCGTTATCCACTTCGACCTCTACCGCATGGCCAGTCCGGAAGAGTTCCTGGAAGCGGGTTTTCGCGAACATTTCAACGAAAACAGCATCTGCATCATCGAATGGCCGGAAAAAGGCGAACCAGTGTTGCCCGCCCCCGACATCCATATCTCGCTAACGGTTGCAGGACACGGACGTGATGTAGAATTACGGGCGTTGTCTGACAAGGGTCATCAATGCCTCGCTCGACTGAAATTCGCACCAAATCTCTGAAGTCCAAGACTCGCCGCACCATCCTGAAGGCAGGCGGCACGCTCCTCGTCTCCGTATTGACTCCCATGCCGGCGCTGGCATCGCAAATTCTGGCGGTGCGCGTATGGCCGTCCGACGACTATACCCGCGTCACGCTGGAGAACGACAGCGACCTCAAAGTCACCCATTTCATCGTCAAGAATCCGGAACGCCTGGTGGTCGACATCGAGGGCATCGACCTGAATTCGACGCTCAAGGACCTGGTCGCCAAGATCCAGCCCAACGATCCCTACATCAAGCAAGTCCGCGTCGGCCAGAACCGCCCCAGCGTGGTGCGCCTGGTGTTCGATCTCAAGGATGAAATCAAGCCGCAGGTGTTTACGCTGGAACCGGTCGGCGAATACAAATACCGCTTCGTCATCGACCTGTATCCGGCCAACCCGCCCGATCCGATCGCCGCGCTGATCCAGAAAGGCAACTGGCCCAAGGATCAGCAGACCGAGATCAAACCGCCGCTGGCCGATGCCAAACCCGATACGAAATCTGCGGCGCCGGCGCAGGACGACGACCCGCAGGTCACCAAGGCCAGGCCGCAGGACGACACCAAGCTGCAACTGACGCGCATGATCACCATCGCGCTGGACCCCGGCCATGGCGGCGAGGACCCGGGCGCCATCGGCAGCCGCGGCAATCGCGAAAAAGACGTGGTGCTGTCGATCGCCAAGCGCCTCAAGAAAAAAATCGAAGAACAGCCCAACATGCGCGTCATGCTCACCCGCGACGCCGACTTCTTCGTGCCGCTGGGCATGCGCGTGCAAAAGGCGCGCAAGGTGCAGGCCGACCTGTTCATCTCGATCCACGCCGACGCCTTCGTGCAACCGACCGCGCGCGGCTCGTCGGTGTTCGCCCTATCCGAAAAAGGCGCCAGCTCGACCGCTGCGCGCTGGCTCGCCAACAAGGAAAACGCTGCGGACATGATCGGCGGCGTCAACATCAAGACCCACGACAAGCAATTGGCGAGCGTCTTGCTGGACTTGTCGACCACCGCCCAGATCAACGACAGCCTGCGCATCGGCAACGCCGTGCTCAGGGAAATCGGCGGCATCAACAAGCTGCACAAGGGCGCGGTGGAACAAGCCGGCTTCGCCGTGCTGAAAGCGCCGGACATCCCGAGCATCCTGATCGAGACCGCTTTCATCTCCAATCCGGAAGAAGAAGCCAAGCTTACCGACAACAGTTATCAGGATGACATGGCCGACGCCATCATGACCGGCATCAAGAAGTACTTCTCCAAGAATCCGCCGCTGGCCAAGAACAAACTGACCTGATTTCCAGACCGCGGCCGCTGCTGCCCTTGATTCCGTCATGCTCCCGATGTCCTCGCATCGGGAGTTTTTCTCCCCCTCCCCCGGTCTTGCATATTTCTTTCACGTAATCGATTTGAAACGATTGAGCGTACTTATTGCAAACAGATCGGCATAAGCACGTCATTTCCCCGCATGGCGAACCCGGCCGGTGATCGTATGATAATCCCGAGGCCTCACTGACGTCGCGTTCAAGCCGCGCGCGCTATTTAATTTGCTTCTTGCTCATCCATGAACAATGATGGAAGAGCAGCCCGGCGCTCGCAGCGGCAGTCTTTGCTCAAATTCTTTACTCAAATTTTTCATCACGTCGCAGGTCGTACTACCCGATTCTTTTCAAACAGCAACATTGTCATTGCATGTTTTACAGAGGGGAGAAACACGTGAAGATTGCCAACATTACGATCAGCAGCCGCCTCTGGCTCGGATTCGGTCTGCTCACGCTGCTGATGGTCGCCATGGCCGTCGTCGGGATCAACCGGCTCTCGCAGCTCAACCGCCAGATGGACGACGTCATCCATGACAAATATCCCAAGACGGTCATCGCCGGCGACATCATCGACCAGATCAATCTGGTCGCGCGTTCGGTGCGCAACATCCTGCTGCTGAAAGATGCCCAGCAGATCAAAAGCGAAAGCGACCGCATCGTCGGCGCCGAGAAAGCCATCCAGGCTCAGTTGGCCGAACTCGACAAACGCCTGACCGATGACCAGAGCCGCACGTTGCTGGCCAATCTGCTGGTGGCGCAAAAGAACTATCTGGCAAAACGCGACCAAGTGCTCAAGCTGGTCGCCGAAGGCACCAAAGAAGGTGCGATCGATCTGCTCATCACCGATGTGCGCCCGGTGCAGAGCGCCTACATGGGCGCCGTCGAACAATTAATCAAACAGCAACATGAAATGATGCAGGCCTCAGGCGAAGAGGTTGATCGCAATTACCAGCACGCCAGCAACATGCTGATTGCACTGGCCGCGATCGGCCTGGCGATGTCCGGCTGCATCGCCTTCGCCATTACGCGCAGCATCACCAGGCCGCTCAACCGCGCCGTGGCGGTCGCCAAAACCGTCGCCGCCGGCGACCTCACGTCGGACATCGACACCAGCGGCAAGGATGAGACGGCGCAATTGCTGGGCGCGCTCAAGACCATGAACGACAACCTGCAAGGCATCGTGCGCCAGGTACGGCGCGGCACCGACACCATCGCCACGGCGACGACCGAAATCGCCAGCGGCAATCTCGACTTGTCTTCGCGCACCGAGCAACAAGCCGGTTCACTGGAAGAAACCGCTTCCGCCATGGAACAACTCACCTCGACCGTGAAGCAGAACGCCGACAACGCGCGCCAGGCCAACCAGTTGGCGGTGTCCGCCTCGGAAGTGGCGATGCAGGGCGGCAGCGTGGTCGGCAAGGTCGTCCACACGATGGAATCGATCAATGAATCGTCGAAGAAGATCGTCGACATCATCAGCGTGATTGACGGCATCGCCTTCCAGACCAATATCCTCGCGCTGAACGCGGCGGTGGAAGCCGCCCGCGCCGGCGAACAGGGCCGCGGCTTTGCCGTGGTGGCATCGGAAGTGCGCAACCTGGCGCAACGCAGCGCTTCCGCCGCCAAGGAAATCAAAGCCCTGATCAACGACTCCGTGGAAAAAGTCGGCAACGGCAGCAAGCTGGTCGAGCAAGCCGGCAATACGATGGAAGAAGTCGTCTCCAGCGTGCGCCGCGTCACCGATATCGTCGGCGAGATCACCTCGGCCGGGCAGGAACAAAGCGACGGCATCGAACAGATCAACCTCGCCATCACCCAGATGGACGAGACCACGCAGCAGAACGCCGCGCTGGTCGAACAGGCAGCCGCAGCGGCGCAGTCATTACAGGATCAGGCCAGCCATCTGGCGCAGGTGGTCGGCGTCTTCAAGCTGGACGAACGCCAGCTGATCGGCGAGCCCCCAGCCATGACGACATCGGTGCGTCCGACACGCGACATCACGCCGCGGCCGTCGACGGTCGGCATGACGCCGGCCAGAAAACTGGAGGGAAACAAGACGAATACCCCCGGCGGCGGCGACGCACACTGGCAGGAATTCTAAGCGACCGGGATGACGCCCCGCAGCGGCAGGCTTATAGCGGCAGGCTTATTTGCGTCTGCCGAATTTGCGATAGAACTGCCACAAGCCGCCCAGCACGATCGGCAGGATGGCGGCGGCGATGCCGATCAGCACCAGCGTGTTGAGATTCTGGCGCACCCACGGCAAATTGCCGAACAGGTAGCCGAACAGCACGAGCCCGACCACCCAGAGCAAGGCGCCGACGATGTTGAAGAACTGGAATTTGATGAAGGTCATTTCCGACACGCCGGCAATGAACGGTGCGAAGGTGCGGACGATGGGCGTGAAGCGCGCCAGGATGATGGTTTTGCCGCCGTGCTTTTCGTAGAAGGAATGGGTTTTGGCCAGCGCTTCCGGATTGAGCCAGCGATAATTGTGCGTGAAGACGCGGTGTCCGATCGCGCTGCCGATCCAATAATTAAGCGTATTGCCGGTGACGGCCGCGACCACCAGCAGGAACATCAGCAGCCAGATGTTCATCGCGCCGGTGGCGCAAAAGGTGCCGGCAATGAACAACAGGGAATCGCCTGGCAGAAACGGCAGAACGACCAGGCCGGTTTCGCAAAAGATAATCAGGAACAGCACCACATAAATCATCGTGCCGTATTGCTCTATCAGGATGCCGAGGGACTTGTCGACATGCAACAGCACATCCAGTAACTGCAAGTAATCCATACACTCATTTCATTGATCGCGGCCAACGCGGAAAGCCTCTGTTACCGACTATTTATTACGCTTCGTTACGCTTTTATGCTGCGCCGGAATCATACACTACTCATCCTTGCGCCTTGCCGTCAGCGCAAAAACAGCTGCAAACGAAGCGGCATGACGGAAAAGACAGCGCGTTTCAAGTAAAAAAATACGGCGAAACTTATTTGCCTTATAGTACTCAAGAACAACAATGTTCGTTCCGATAACATTTGATATGTCCGCCGTACACGCCCGGCAAAAACAACCGGCACATATCAATAAAAAAAGGAGCTTCGAATGCGCATCACCAGCCTGAAAATCGGCGTCCGCCCGAATGTCGGCTTTGCCGCAAAGAAAGCGGAACGGTCTGCCGCCTCCGCGAAAACCATCGCCGTTCCCAAGGCGGGCAGCGAAGATCTGTGGGAACAATTCTGAAGCAAAGAAAAAAATTGCCGTTAACTGTCGTAACGTGGTCGCACCGGGAGCCCACAAGAATTAAAAGCGGCATATGATCGTTACCGAGCAGGGAAATTGCGCGTACCGATGTAGTCACGCAACGAAGAGAACAGGCAAGGGAACAATCCATGATGATGGATGGCGAGCACATCGGCCACGAACTCCAACAATGCCGCGCCTCCCTGGAGGAGAAGGAAGCGCTGCTGGCGGCATTCTCCCGTTCCATGGCGATTCTGGAATTGGCGCCCGACGGCACCATTCTGAGCGCCAACGACAACTTCCTGACGCTGATGGCGTATCGCAAGAACGACATCGTCGGCCGCCATCACCGCATGCTGTGCAATCCCGAGTATGCGAAATCCCCCGAATATGCCGAATTCTGGCGCCGCCTGCATGCCGGCGAAGTGGTGTCGGGCACCCTGCAACGCATGCGCAGCGACGGTTCTCGCCTGTGGCTGGAGGCCACCTGCAACCCCGTCTTCGACGCCCAGGGAAAATTGCAGCACGTCGTCTCCATCGCCGCCGACATCACCGCGCATGTCGACGACTCGCAAGAAAAACACAGCGTCCTGCGCGCGCTCAACCGCTCGCTCGGCGTGATCGAGTTTTCCGCCGACGGCATCATCGTGGGCGCCAACAGCAACTATCTCAAGACCATGGGCTACCTGCCCGAAGAGATTGTCGGCAAGCACCATGGCTTCCTGTGCGAACCGGAGTATGTCGCCAGCCAGGAATACGAAAACTTCTGGCGCGACGTCAATCAGGGGCGCTTTTTCTCCGGCCGCTTCAAACGGATTGCCCGCGACGGCCGTCCGATCTGGTGGGAAGCGACCTACACGCCGGTGCTGGACGTCGACGGCCAACCGATCAAGATCATCAGCATCGGCTCCGACGTGTCTTACCGCATGGTGCGCGAACAGCGCGACCGCGAATACCAGCACCTGCTGTCGCTGGGCATCAATGAAACCGACAACGCCGTTTTCATCACCAACGATGCCAACCACATCGTCTTTCACAATACCGGCTTCAGCCGCATGCTCGGCTTTGCCGCCGACGAAGTCATCGGCAAACGACCGCGCGAGTTGTTCGAAGGACAGACCGCGATCCTCAAGCTGATCGACGACTGCTACGACGTCATTGCGCAAGGCAACAGCTTTCACGGCGAAGAAATGATGGTCGACAAGCAAGGACACCCTTTGTGGGTATCGACCGTGGTCAATCCGATTCTCGACGGCGACGGCAAGCTGATCAATGCCGTCTGCATCCTGACCGACATCACCAACACCAAGATGCACGAAGTGCTGCAATACAAGGCGCTCAACGCCATGGTGCGCGAAGCCAGCCTGCAGGAAGTATTGACCATGGTGTGCCTGGAACTGGAACATATCTCGCCCGACGTCGTCGCTTCGGTGCTGCGCGTGGACGATCAGGGCCTGCTGCATCCGGTCGCCGGTCCGCAGTTGCCCGAAGCCTACAACCAGGCCATCGAAGGCGTCCCGATCGGCCCCAAAGTCGGCTCTTGCGGCACCGCGGCGTTTCGCGCCGAACCGGTGGAAGTCGTCGACATCGCCAACGACCCGCTGTGGGAAGACTACAGACATCTGGTGCTGCCGATGGGACTGGAGTCTTGCTGGTCGACGCCGATCAAATCGGCCGACGGCCGCGTCATCGGCACGCTGGCCTTCTATTATCACGGCAAGCGCCACGCCGACGCCTTCCATCACCGTCTGGTCGACGTCAGCCTGCACCTGTGCGCACTGGCGCTGGAGCGCGAAGAAACGCGGTCGCGCATCCATCAACTGGCATTCTACGATTCGCTGACCGGCCTGCCCAATCGCAGCCTGCTCATGGTCAAGGCCAACCAGGCCATCGCCAACGCCGCACGCACGCGGGTGCCGCTGGCAGTGCTGTTCATCGACCTGGACCGCTTCAAGCAGATCAACGATTCGCTCGGCCACCAGGCCGGCGATGAATTGCTGCGCACGGTGGCGGCGCGCCTGCAAATCGAGGCGCGCAAATCGGACATCGTCGGTCGCCTGTCGGGCGACGAGTTCGTCATCGTACTGTCGCAATGCGACTTGCATCGCGTCACCGATGTCGTCAAACGCATCCAGGCCAATCTGTCGCAACCCTGCCATATCGCCGGCGTGGCGCTGACGCCGCTGGCCAGCATCGGCATCGCCCTGTTCCCCGACAACGGCGACACCATCGAGATCCTGCTGCACCGCGCCGACATGGCGATGTATCAGACCAAGGAAAAGAATCGCGGCCGTTTCAGCTTCTTCAGCGACGACATGAACACCCAGGCGCAGGAGCGGCTGGCGCTGGAAGGCGCGTTGCGCGATGCCTTGCGCGGCGGCGATTTCGAGCTGCACTACCAGCCGCAGATCGACGTCTGCACCGGTCTGCTGCATGGCGTGGAGGCGCTGGCGCGCTGGCATCACGACCAACTGGGCCAGGTATCGCCGGCGCGTTTCATTCCGATTGCGGAAGAATGCGGCCTCATCGGCGAACTCGGCAAATGGGCGCTGGAAGAAGCCTGCTTCCAGCTGAACGACTGGCGCAAGCGCGACATCAAGGTGCCGTCGGTTTCGGTCAACTTGTCGTCGACCAACTTCCACGATCTCGACCTGCCGCAATTCATCTCCGGTTTGCTGCAACGCTACGAACTTGCGCCCGCCGACCTGACGCTGGAAATCACCGAGACGGTGATGATGGACACCAACCCCAGCACCACGCGCACCATCCATGAACTCCACGCCCAGGGCGTCAAGCTGGCGATGGACGATTTCGGCACCGGCTACTCCAGTCTCGGCTACCTGCGCAACCTGCCGGTCTCGGAACTGAAACTGGATCAGAGCTTCGTGCGCGACATGAACCGCGACGAGACCGTGCTGGCGCTCACCAACGCCGTCATCCGCATCGGCGAAAGCCTCAACCTGACTGTCGTTGCCGAGGGCGTGGAAGACAAGCGGCAATACGACCTGCTCAAACAACAAGGTTGCGACGTCGCCCAGGGTTATCTGTTTTCACGTCCGATGCTGGCCGAAATTTTTGAGCATTGGTTGAAAAATTTCAAAATCGACAACTTCCTCTAGATAATTTCCCATGGAAAACAATTTGTCGTAGCATTGTTACATCGCCTTTAACGACTTCATTGTAAAAAGTAATTAATAAACAACTGGTTACGTCAAATATTCCGTTCCACAAAACCAGTTTAAGGGAGATTTTCGCTATACTTGCTCCCTTCAAAAATCGAAGCTTCACTACACTGCCGCATGCGCGCAAACGTTTGCCCTGACGCTGCCACCACGTCATAAAATCTATTTGCTCGCGGTATCCGGCGCCTTCGCGCCCAACAAAAAGAACACCACACACTATGCAAACTTCTGCCTTCCATTACCGGAGCTGGGCCGTCGGCACCAAGCTCACTTCTCTCACTCTCGCGCTGGTGGGAGCATTGTTCATCGCGGCCATGCTGTTGATCAGCTACGCCACCTCGACGATGCTGGAACATCGATCGATGAACCAGATCAGCGGCGAGACGCGCGGCGTGGTCAACATGGTCGAGATGTTCGACCGTTCGGTGAACAGCCAGGTGGAACGCTTCTCCAACATGTTCGCCAACTCTTTCCCGGAAAAATTTTCGCTCGACGGCAGCCGCACCGTCCAGATCGGCGACAAGGCGACGCCGGTGCTGCGCAATGGCAATACCGACCTCAACCTCGACTTTTCCATCCCTGACCGCTTCACGGCGCAGACCGGCGTGACCGCGACCATTTTTGCCAAGACCGGCGACGATTTCGTGCGCGTCTCGACGTCGGTGAAAAAGGAGAACGGCGAGCGCGCAGTCGGCACGCTGCTCGACAGAACGCATCCCGGCTACGCCGCCTTGCTCGCCGACAAATCCTATAGCGGCATCGCCACGTTGTTCGGCAAGCAATACATCACCAAGTACACCCCGATCAAGGACGCTTCCGGCCAGTTGATCGGCGTGCTGTACGTCGGCGTCGACATTTCCGGCGACATCGCCGCGCTGACCAACAAGATCAAGGCGCTCAAGATCGGCGCAACCGGCTATTTCTACGTGATCAACGCCAAGCAAGGCAAGGACTACGGCACGCTGATCGCCGGTCCGAAAGACGAAGGCAAAAACCTGCTGGGACTGAAAGACGTCAACGGCAAGGAGTTCATCAAGGACATGCTGGCGCAGAAGGAAGGCGTCATGCGCTACATGTGGGACAACCCCGATACCGCAGGCCATGCGGGCGAAGACAAGATCGTCGCGTTCAGCCAGTTCCCGAGCTGGAACTGGATCATCGCCGGTGAAACCTACACCGCCGAGGTGACCAGCGAAATCGCCGCCATGCGCAACCGCTTCATGCTGTTCGGCGCGATCTTCCTGTTGCTGGTCGGCGCCGTGCTGGTGATCGTCATCAAGCAAGTCGTGACGCGTCCGCTGGCCCGCGCCCGCGAAGCGGCCGACAAGCTGGCCGGCGGCGATCTCACCGCGCGCCTCGTGGTCAACCAGCAAGATGAAATCGGCCAGCTCATGCTTGCCGTCAACGGCATCAGCGATGGCCTGGCGCACGTGGTTGCCGATGTCCGCCAGGGAACCGAACAAATCACCTCCGCCTCGACCGAAATCGCCAGCGGCAATCTCGACCTGTCGTCGCGCACCGAACAGCAAGCCGGTTCGCTGGAAGAAACCGCCTCCGCGATGGAAGAACTGACTTCCACCGTCAAGCAAAACGCCGACAACGCGCAGCAGGCCAACCAACTGGCGCAGTCCGCCTCCGAAGTCGCCGTCCAGGGCGGTGCCGTGGTCGGCCAGGTCATCGACACCATGGGTTCGATCAACGACTCGTCGAAGAAGATCGTCGACATCATCAGCGTCATCGACGGCATTGCCTTCCAGACCAATATCCTGGCGTTGAACGCGGCAGTGGAAGCCGCCCGCGCCGGCGAACAGGGACGCGGCTTTGCGGTGGTGGCGTCGGAAGTGCGCAGCCTGGCGCAGCGCAGCGCTTCGGCCGCCAAGGAAATCAAGGTCCTTATCGACGACTCCGTCGACAAGGTCGAAGCCGGCAGCAAACTGGTGGAACAAGCCGGCGCCACCATGACCGAAGTCGTCGCCAGCGTGCGCCGCGTGACCGACATCGTCGGCGAAATCAGTTCGGCCAGCCAGGAACAGCGCGACGGCATCGAACAGGTCAACCATGCCATCAACCAGATGGAACAGACCACGCAGCAAAACGCCGCGCTGGTGGAACAAGCCGCCGCCGCCGCGCAATCGCTGCAAGACCAGGCGCACAAACTGACGGCGTCGGTCAGCACCTTCAAGCTGGATGAAACGCATGCCATCTCGTTCTCTGCCCCCCCAGCCACGCCTGCTCCGCGGCGTAGCGTGACGGCCAAACCGGCGGCGGCCATCAAACCCGCCGCACCGAAGGCGAAATTGCCTGCGGCAAAAAAAGCCCTGCCGCCGCCCGAGAAGGACGGCGACTGGGAACAGTTCTGATCCGCAGTCCGATCCGACCATGCGTTGAAAACGCCCCCCGGCCGGACAGGAAATGCCTGGCCCGGCTGGCGGTATAATCGCAAGATGAACGCACCAGATCGCCCTACCCGCCCCATTCGCCCCATCCAGGCCCTGCCCGACCAGCTGATCTCGCAGATCGCCGCGGGCGAGGTTATCGAACGCCCTTCCGCCGTCGTCAAGGAGTTGCTCGAAAACGCCCTCGATGCCGGCGCGACGCAAATCACCGTGCGCCTGGAGCAAGGCGGCGTCAAGCGCATCGCCATCACCGACAACGGTCGCGGCATTCCGCCTGACCAAATGCCGCTGGCGCTGGCGCGTCACGCCACTTCCAAAATCGCTTCCCTGACCGACCTGGAAAACGTCGGCACGCTCGGTTTCCGCGGCGAAGCCCTGGCCTCGATCGCATCGGTCGCGCAACTGACGCTGACCACGCGCACCGCCGACGCGGCGCATGCGTGGGAAATCACCGGCTCGCAGGACGGCAACGTCGTCCCCGCTTCCGGCGCCCCCGGCACCACCATCGACGTGCAGGACCTGTATTTCAACACGCCTGCCCGCCGCAAGTTTCTGAAGTCGGAACAAACCGAATACGGCCACTGCGCCGAAGTCGTGCGCCGCATTGCGCTGGCGCGTCCCGACGTCACCTTCTCGCTGACGCACAACGGCAAGACCGTCGATCACTGGAACGTCGGCGAATTCGCCAAACGCAGCGCGCACATCCTCGGCGACGAATTCGCCAACGCGCGCCTGCCGGTCGACGAAAGCGCCGGCCCTTTGCGCATCCACGGCTTCATCGGTTTGCCGACCGCCTCCAAGGCGCGTGCCGACGGCCAGTACTTTTACGTCAACGGCCGCTTCGTGCGCGACAAGCTGCTGGTGCATGCCGTGCGCGCCGCCTATCAGGACGTGCTGCACGGCGACCGCTATCCGTCCTACGCGCTGGCGCTGGATCTGGACCCCGCGCTGGTCGACGTCAACGTCCATCCGTCCAAGATCGAAGTGCGCTTCCGAGACAGCCGCAGCGTGCATCAATTCGTCTTCCACGCCGTCAGCCGCGCGCTGGCCGCGACCTCCGCGACTTCCTTCGGCAATGCGCCGGCGCCGCAAGCGGCCGGCAACGGTCCGCTGCCGTGGATGCGCGATCAGGTTCAACAACCGCAGCATCAGGCGGAGTTCGGCGCCCAGCTGCGTCCGAATTTCTCGGGCAGCGGCTTCGGCGTCGCACAGAACACGGCCGACTACGGTGCGATGTTCCGACCCGGCACGCAAACCAATCTGGACATGGCGTCCACATCAGGCAGCGAAACAACGACCGGCGCCTTCACCATGCCCGTCGCCGCCAATACGCAAAGCCTGCCTGCCGACGATTTCCCGCTCGGCTTCGCACTGGCGCAGTTGCATGGCATCTACGTGCTCGCGCAGAACAGCAAGGGCCTGGTCGTGGTCGACATGCACGCCGCCCATGAACGCATCCTCTACGAGCAGTTGAAAAACGCGCTCGACGACAACAGCATGTTCGTGCAGCCGCTGCTGATCCCGGTGACCTTCTACGCCGACGCCGTCGAAGTCGGCACGGTGGAGGAACATCAGGACACCCTCAGCGCGCTCGGCTTCGACATCGCCGCGATGTCGCCGACCACGCTGGCGGTGCGCGCCGTGCCTGCGCTGCTGAAGAATGCCGACGCCCAGACGCTGGCGCGCGACGTGCTGCGCGACGTGCGCGAATTCGGCGGCTCGCGCGTACTGCTCGAACGTCGCAACGAGTTGCTCGGCACCCTGGCCTGCCACACCGCCGTACGCGCCAACCGCAGCCTGACCGTGCCGGAAATGAACGCGCTGCTGCGCCAAATGGAAGCCACCGAACGGGCAGACCAGTGCAATCACGGGCGGCCGACCTGGAGCCAGCTCGCCCTGTCCGACATGGACAAGCTCTTCCTGCGCGGTCAATAGGATGACTGCTGCACCTGTAGTAACTGCCGCGCCCCTGGCGGTCGCCATCATGGGACCGACCGCCTCCGGCAAGACCGCAGCGGCGCTGGAAATCGCCAGACATATCCCCTGCGAAATCATCTCGGTCGACTCGGCATTGGTGTACCGCGAGATGGACATCGGCACCGCCAAGCCGAACGCCGAAGAACTCGCCGGCGTGCCGCACCATTTGATCGACATCCTCGACCCGACCGCTTCTTATTCGGCGATGCAGTTTCGCAATGACGCCCTGCGCCTGGCGCAAGACATCCGTGCGCGCGGCAAGCTGCCGCTGCTGGTGGGCGGCACCATGCTGTATTTCAAGGCCTTGCGCGACGGACTCGACGATTTGCCGGAAGCCGATCCCGCCGTGCGCGAACGCCTCGACCAGGAAGCCGCGCGCGACGGCGTACCCGCACAACATGCGCGCCTGGCCACGCTCGACCCGGAAACCGCCGCCCGCCTCAAACCCAACGACAGCCAGCGCATCCAGCGCGCGCTCGAGATCATCGAACTGACCGGCAAACCGATGTCGGCGCTGCTGGCGCAAAAAGAAACCGAAACCCTGCCCTTCACGCTGCTGCCGCTGGCGCTGGAGCCGTCAGAACGCGCCGTCCTGCACGAACGCATCGCCCGTCGCTTCGATCTCATGCTGGAAAACGACGGCCTGCTCGACGAGGTCCGCCGCCTGCGCGCGCGCGGCGACCTCCATCTCGGCCTGCCCTCCATGCGCTGCGTCGGCTACCGCCAGGCCTGGGAATACCTCGACGGCCAGTACGACTACGCCGAAATGCGCGAACGCGGCATCATTGCCACGCGACAACTGGCCAAGCGCCAGATCACTTGGCTGCGATCGACGCCGGGTCGCGTGGTGATTGATTGCAATGCCGACAATGCCACGCAGATTGCGATGAATCACGTCCGGAAGGCGCTCGCGGCCTGAGCCCGGAGATTCGTGACTCACCAAGTACAGAAAATTGAACCTTCGAGGTGCATTTTTCTTGACAGGCGCGAAGCCGCCTATCATAATTGCGGGCTTGCTTTTGGTGATATAGCTCAGTTGGTTAGAGCACAGCACTCATAATGCTGGGGTCGGTGGTTCAAATCCACCTATCACCACCAAAGACACTGTAAGCCGTTGATCCGAAAGGGTCAGCGGCTTTTTTGTTGCCTGTTGTTGTTTGTTATTGTTTGTTGTTGCCTGTTTATATTTCCGCAGAAACCCTGCTGATGTGACGCAACAGCCGCTTGGCCGCATCTACCGTCTTCCGTCCAAACAAATCCAGGCCTGGGCCTATCTGCCGGCGGCACTCTCGCATTCAACAGACGAATTGCCGTTATCGCCGGCAGCAATCCCACCGAAGTATGTGCGGGCACGTCCTGAGTGCTTATTCGCATACATTGCCTCATCAGCCTTCCAGAGCAATTCCTCGATTGAATTCCCATCCTCGGGAAAAGCCGACTGACCGATGCTCGCAGTAACATGAATAGAGTAGTCTCCGACGACAAAGGGACGGCTCATCGCCTCTTCTATTTTCCGGACAATGAAAGTCCCGTCGGCAGAAGAACTCACCGAGGCAAGAATGACAAATTCGTCGCCGCCTATTCTTGCCACGGTATCTTCTTCGCGAATAATGCTTTGCAAGCGTTTTCCGATATCGACCAACAGACGGTCGCCAACCTCATGCCCGTACATGTCGTTGACCGGTTTGAAACCATCCAGGTCCAGAAAGAAAACTAGGAAACTGGAGCGTTCGCGAGTTGCTTTCGCGAGCGCCTGTCGGATTCTGTCTGCGAGCAGCGCGCGATTGGGTAGTCCCGTCAGATAGTCATGCAACGCTTGAGCTTGAAGCTGAGCCATTTTTTTCTGCAACAAACCCATCTCCGCGGTTGCGACATCTCTTTGCCTTGCGATTTTTGAAAATCGCTTCCATATCCAAAGATGAAAACCGATCAGCAACGCGCAGACAAGGAAATAGAAAGTCAGCTTATCGTCCATCCCAAACATAAAATACCGCTTCCCCTTCTGATCCGACGCACATATATCCCTTGCCATAGACGTTACGAATCTCAAATGAGCAGTCCTGTCTGAAGCTGAGTTTTTTACGAATTCTGTAAATGATGGTATCGACGCGATGAGGATCGAATATGTCCGTCGACATGTTAAGTGAATGAAGCAAGCGCTCCGTGCTCACTGGGAAATGCGGGCTCAAAAACAGCATCGTCAATATGGCACTCTCCCGATCGCTGAATACAATTCTCACGCCTGACGGCCCGGATAAAATTTGTGACCGGCGATTGAACCTCCATACCTGAATCTTCTCTTTCAACGACTCCACATGAATATGAAGACGCCGGAACAAGGCGACAACCGTTGCGGATAAGATGGAAAGATTCACGGGCTTGTGCAGAAAATGATCGGCGCCATCATGCAGAGCATTCACTTGGCTTTGTTCATTGCTTTTCTCCACCATCGCCACGATCCCCAGTTGTGGAAACTGCTGTCGGAGATTGGCAATACTGGATAGCCGCATGCCATTGACAGGTTGAGCGTCCATCACGACGACTGTTGGCTTTTTTTTTGAATTTCCAAATTCATTTGCGAAATCGTGGCCGCCGAACGAACTGGAATTCCCGATGCTGCAAGGTGATTTTCCACAATCTCCCGCAAGCCCGCCTGGAGTCCGACAATTAGAATGCTCACCCGAGTGCTTTCCCCAAACCCTACCTATAAATGGCGCACCTTCTCACAAGAAAAGGACCTTATAGGTTTGTTGTAACTATCGGTTACGTTATACATTTTTTCGCGCGAAAATAAATTCACAAAAAATCGCAGGAAAGTTTCCCCGTAGAAACAACGGCAATCCTTGTCAGGCTCAACATATTTACCTACCAAGTATATTATTGTCACCCTTGTAATCAAAGAATGTCGGAGATAGCCGCACAAGTTTTGGAATGGCCTGGTATTTAGCGTTTCTTGCCTGCCGGTGGTGGACCTGAATAGCAGGCCGGCGGGTATCGTGAGCCGGTGCGATATCCTCAAAAAAACCTGTGTATCCAGCCCACCGTCATCTAACACTCAAGCCAAGGCAGCCGCGTTCGGCAGCACGGTAGCAAAGCGATCCGCCAGCGCCGCCAACGCCGCCCGCTGCACTTCCGTCGCCGGCACCACGCCATTGCCCAAAGCATCCGGCAAATCGCGCGTCGCGCATGCCGCCGCCACGATCGTCGACACATAACCATGATCCAGCGCCGAGCGCGTGGTCGCGCTGATGCACATGTGGGTGGCGAAGCCGGCGATGATCAGCTCCTTCTTTCCTGTTTTCTTCAATTCGGTGTCGAGCGTCGTGTTGGCGAAGGCATTCGGCAGCGCCTTGACGACGGTCACTTCGCCGTCTTGCGGTTGCAGGCCGTCGATGACGTTGACGTATTCGCGCTGCGGATCGAACAGTGCGGCGCCGGGCTTGGCGTGGTGGACGACGTGGAAGACCGGTGCGCCGGCGGCGCGTGCCTGTTTGAGCAATTGCGCGATCTCGTCGATGGCGGCATCGATGCCGTCCAGCGGTACGCCGCCGGTGGTGTATTCGGTCTGGTGATCGATGAGGATCAGTGCCGCGTCCTTCCATTGCGGCTTGCGTGGTGCGGCGCCGGCAATCTGCAGCAGGGTTTTGAGTGTGGACATGATGGACTCCTTGTGAAGGTTAAGTAAGTGGAGTCATCGTAGATGGTTAAAATACGTACATCAATTCGCAAAAACAGGCAGCCACCCGTGAATAAATTAACAGCTCCACCAGATCCTGCCGTACAAGCCTTGCCCGTCGATTGGGAAGGCTTGCGCACCTTTGCCGCCTTTGTCGAGTCGGGCAGTTTCTCCGGTGCGGCCCGCATGCTCGGCGTGACGCATGCGACCGTCAGCAGGCGCCTGCAGATGCTGGAGCATGCCTTGCAGGGACCGCTCTTTA
Source organism: Herbaspirillum sp. CF444 (assembly GCF_000282135.1). Classification (GTDB taxonomy): domain Bacteria; phylum Pseudomonadota; class Gammaproteobacteria; order Burkholderiales; family Burkholderiaceae_D; genus Herbaspirillum. Next base: position 28,831 of record NZ_AKJW01000018.1, on the reverse strand, counting down.
CGCGACGGGGCGACGATACCGAGCTGACGCGCCTGGGCGAGACGGTGCTGGGGGCCGCGCGCGAAATGCAGGCGCAAACGGCGCAACTGGCGCGACGGCTGGCCGGCGAAGACATCCGCATGGAAGGCAAGGTGCGCATCGCCAGCACCGATGCCCTCGGCACCATGTTTCTGGCGCCACGCCTGCCGTCGCTGCTGGATCGGTGGCCCAATCTGGATGTCGAATTCACCATGAGCCATCAGACCGTCAGCCTGGCGCGGCGCGATGCCGACCTGGCGATCCGTTTCGCCCGACCGCAGGATGGAGAACTGATCGCCAGGCGGCTGGGCAAAATCAGCTACTTCCTGTGCGGCAGCAAGGCGCGCGTGGAGGACTGGCGCAATCGTCCTGCCTCGACAGCCTTCATCGGCTATGACGACGGTGTGCCGGAGATCCCGGAAACCCTGTGGCTGGCCGACCATGCTGGCAACAACCCGGTGCGCTTTCGCAGCACCAGCCTGGTGGCGCAGTGCGTGGCGGCGCGCGCGGGCGTGGGGCTGGCCTTGTTGCCGCACTACCTGCTGGCGCCAGACCTGGAACTGGCGGATGCCGCATCGCAGCTGCAGCGCGAAGTCTGGGTGGTCTATCACCGCGACCTGAAGGCCTTGCCGCGCCTGCGCGCCGTGCTGGACTGGCTGGAGGACTGCTTTTCAGCTTAGGCTTGGTTTATTGCCTATATGTTATTTTTCCAGAGTGTTGCAGAACCTTCCCGCGGACTGCTCCGTGCCCGGCCCCATGGGGCATCCGGTGCTATAATCGCGAACCTTGGAAGTGCATGGGACTACGATCCGCACTCGCCTTGCCCGCGCCGCAAAACAGCCGTCTCGCTGCTTTTGCAACTGAATTTGCAACTAAATGCCATCCGCGCCGGGCGGCAACAATACGCGACTCGCCTCTGCTTCCCCCTGCCGGCACCGACTTTGATTCCCTGCCGCGCCCTCATGCCTGATTGACATTTATGCAGAAAAAAGTATTCATCAAAACCTTCGGCTGCCAGATGAACGAGTACGACTCGGACAAGATGGCCGACGTGCTCAACGCCTCCGATGGCCTGATCAAGACCGACAAGCCGGAAGACGCGGACATCATCCTTCTCAACACCTGTTCCGTGCGCGAGAAGGCGCAGGAGAAGGTGTTCTCCGACCTCGGCCGCCTGCGCGAACTGAAGAAGAACAATCCCGACCTGCTGATCGGCGTCGGCGGTTGCGTGGCGTCGCAGGAAGGCGAAGCCATCGTCAAGCGCGCGCCCTACGTCGACATGGTGTTCGGTCCGCAAACCCTGCACCGCCTGCCGCAGATGATCAGCGAGCGCCGTTTCAGCGGCCGTCCCCAGGTCGACATCAGCTTCCCGGAAATCGAGAAGTTCGACCACATGCCGCCGGCCCGCGTCGAGGGCGCATCCGCCTATGTGTCGATCATGGAAGGTTGCAGCAAGTATTGCAGCTACTGCGTGGTGCCTTACACCCGCGGCGAAGAAGTGTCGCGCCGCTTTGAAGACGTGCTGACCGAAGTGGCCGGACTGGCCGAGCAAGGAGTCAAGGAAATCACGCTGCTGGGCCAGAACGTCAACGCCTTCCGCGGCGCCATGGCCGATGGCGAAATCGCCGACTTTGCGCTGCTGATCGAATACATCGCCGACATTCCCGGCATCGAACGCATCCGTTTCGTCACCAGCCATCCGAAGGAATTCACGCAGCGCCTGATCGACACCTACGCCAAGGTGCCGAAGCTGGTCGATCACCTGTACCTGCCGGCGCAGCACGGCTCCGACCGCATCCTGGCGGCGATGAAGCGCGGCTACACCGCGCTGGAATACAAATCGGTGCTGCGCCGCCTGCGCGAAGTGCGTCCGAACATCGCGATCTCGAGCGACTTCATCGTCGGCTTCCCGGGCGAAACCGAAGAAGATTTCAATGCGCTGATGAAGCTGATCACCGACATCGGCTACGACACCAGCTTCAGCTTCGTGTTCAGCCCGCGCCCCGGCACGCCGGCCGCCAACCTGGCCGACGACACGCCGTACGAAGTCAAGCTCAAACGCCTGCAGCACCTGCAAGCGGTGGTGCAGGACAACGCCAACAAGATCGGCCAGGGCATGGTCGGTTCGGTGCAGCGCATCCTGGTGGAAGGTCCGTCGAAGAAGGATCCGAACGAGCTGCAAGGCCGCACCGAAAACAACCGCGTGGTCAATTTCGCCAGCGGTCCGAACGGCGCGCGGCTGATCGGCCAGATGGTCGACGTCTCGATCCTGCAAGCGTTTCCGTTCTCGCTGCGCGGCGAGATCGTGGTCAAACAATAATTCAGTCCGATCAGATCTACTTACCCTTACCGATACCGAGCCAGATTGAAAAAATCACCCAGCCAGCCTCACTACTTCATCCCGCAACCGCTCGACAACAAACGTCTGGCGCATCTGTGCGGTCCCCTGGATGAAAACCTGAGGCAAATTTCGTCCGCCCTCGACGTGACGATTTTCCGTCGCGGCGAAAAATTCATCGCCAGCGGCACCAATGCCGAGCGCGCGACGGCGATCCTCGAACGCTTTTATGCGCTGGCGGACAAGCCGGTGTCGGTGGAAGACATCCAGCTGGCGCTGGTCGAACAACGCGCCACCGCGACCATCGACGCCGAACTGGACGATGCCGACCTTGCCGGCGACAAAAAGGAAAAAACCGAAATCGAAAGTCCGGTGCTGAAGACGCGCAAGCATGACCTGCGCGGCCGCACGCCGCATCAGGCCGAATACCTGCACGCCATCCTGGAACACGACATCACCTTCGGCGTCGGTCCGGCCGGCACCGGCAAGACTTATCTCGCGGTCGCCTGCGCCGTCGATGCGCTGGAACGCGACGCCGTGCAACGCATCGTGCTGACGCGTCCGGCGGTGGAAGCCGGCGAACGTCTCGGCTTCCTGCCCGGCGACCTGGCGCAAAAGGTCGATCCGTATCTGCGCCCGTTGTATGACGCGCTGTACGACCTGCTCGGTTTCGACCGCACGCAGAAGCTGTTCGAAAAGCAGGCGATCGAAATCGCACCGCTGGCCTATATGCGCGGCCGCACGCTCAATCACGCCTTCATCATTCTCGACGAAGCGCAGAACACCACGCCGGAACAGATGAAGATGTTCCTCACGCGCATCGGCTTCGGCAGCAAGGCCGTGGTCACCGGCGACGTCACGCAGATCGACTTGCATCACGGCCAGAAAAGCGGCCTGATCGATGCGCTCAATGTGCTGCACGACGTGCGCGGCATTGCCTTCTCGCGCTTCACCAGCAGCGACGTGGTGCGTCATCCCATGGTGGCGCGCATTGTCGACGCGTATGAAGCGCACGCGGGCGCCTCCGCCAGCACCGCCCACATCACCTCCAACAACGCCGTCAAACGTCTCAGCCAGGGCCTGACCCAGTCAGCCAAGCCACGTCATGCAAAAAAATAAACTGACCTTGTCCGTCCAGTATGCCGATCCACGCCTGAAAGAAAGCGTGCCACGGCCACAGATCCGCCGCTGGATCCAGGCGGCGCTTTTCGCGCCCGCCGAACTGACGATCCGTTTCGTCGATGCCGAAGAAGGCCGGACGCTGAACCGCGACTATCGCGGCAAGGATTACGCCACCAATGTGCTGACGTTTGCGTACACGGAAGATGAAGACAGCGAGGTGACGCAGGCCGACATCATCCTGTGCACCGACGTGCTGGAGAAGGAAGCACTGGAACAGAAGAAGTCGCTGCCGGATCACGCCGCGCATCTGATCGTCCACGGCGTGCTGCATGCACAGGGCTACGATCATGAAGAAGAGGAAGAAGCGACCGAGATGGAAGCTTTGGAGACGGAAATCCTGGCGGGGCTGGGCTTCGGCAATCCTTATGCCGATCGCGGCTGAGCTTGAAGCCGGCGATTGAAGTGACTTCTGCACGCTGCGTGCAATTTCCCTCTTGCGATGATGTTGCCGCAACACATCACATGTCCTTAGTGCTTATTCCCCATCGCGATAGCGCCTGACTGCCGTCCGCAAAAATCCCAACTGCCGGCCGAAGCGCGTGCAATGGTCGCAAATGGCCAGATGCCAGCGCAATGCCAGCCTTCTTGCAAACGACAGTTTGTTGTCTTGCGCTTCGCACAAGACGCGGTGTGCTTCCTTGCATTTCATATAATCGCTCCTGTGACGTCATTGTAAATGACGCGCCATCCCCCAATTCGCCGGTGCCATATCGCTTAGTCGGCGACCACCTCGGATTCTTACATTTTGCTGACCGCTTTCTCGTTGCATTTTTGACTGTCCGCAAAATGGTGTTTCGTTTTCATTCTTTTTCTCCTCTCCTGTAAGAAATCGCCCGGTCGCTGCGACCAAGGGGCATAAATCGCAAAACGCCTCGCATGAATCGGATTGACGACGTTTTGCATTGCACGATGTACTCAGGAGACGATTGTGAAAGCTTCCCCATCGGTCTTGCCGACCACGCCAGCAGCTCCGACCGCGGCGGTGCATCCGCTGTGGCTGCGCGTGACGCACTGGATCAATGCCTTTTCTGTCGTGATCATGATTGCCAGCGGCTGGCGCATCTACAATGCTTCGCCGATTTTTCCTTTCGTTTTCCCGAAGGAATGGACGCTGGGCGGCTGGCTCGGCGGCGCGCTGCAGTGGCACTTCGCGGCCATGTGGCTGCTGGCGATCAACGGCATCGTTTATCTCTTGCTGAACTTGCTGACCGGACGCGCGCGGCGCAAGTTCTTTCCGCTGCGTCCGGCGGAAATTCTGCATGACTTCCTGCAAGCCCTGAAAGGCAAATTGCAGCACGCATCGCTGGATCATTACAACGCCGTGCAAAAGCTGGCTTACCTGTCGGTCATTCTTGACCTCATATTAATCGTGGTGTCCGGCCTGGCGGTCTGGAAGTCGGTGCAACTGCCCTTGCTGCGCGAACTGATGGGCGGCTTTGACAATGCGCGCATCGTGCATTTCTTCGCGATGACTTTTCTGGTCTTGTTTATCGCCGTGCATATCGTGATGGTGGCGCTGGTGCCGCGCACCTTGCTCGCCATGCTGCGCGGCCGTTGAGGAGGCCAAGGACATCATGATCAATAAACCCAATCGCCTGCCGTCCGCGCTGGATGGCGAACTGATCATCAAGGACGCGCGCCGCGAACTGGAACTGGCCATGCCCTCGCGCCGCCTGTTCGGCAAGCGTGCGCTGACGCTGGGCGGCCTGTCGCTGCTGACCGGTTGCGACATCACCGACAACGAATCGGTCAATCGCATGCTCACCAGGATCTCGCGCATGAACGACGGCGTGCAGGCCTGGCTGTTCGATCCGAACAAGATGGCGCCGACGTATCCGGCGTCGATGATCACGCGGCCGTTTCCGTTCAATGCGTTTTACGGCGAAGACGAGATCACCGAAGTCGACGGCGACGACTACCGCCTGGAGATCAAGGGACTGGTCGGCAACAAAAAGTCGTGGACCTTGCCGGAGCTGCGCCGCCTGCCGCAGGTGGAGCAGATCACGCGCCACATCTGCGTCGAAGGCTGGAGCGCCATCGGCCGCTGGGGCGGCGTGCCATTTGCCGGTTTCCTGAAATACATCGGCGCCGACCTGAGCGCGAAGTACATCGCCTTCCGCTGCGCCGACGATTACTACACCAGCATCGACATGCCGACCGCGCTGCACGCGCAGACGCAGCTGACGCTGACCTACGACGGCGAGATCCTGCCGCCGAAGTACGGCTTCCCGATGAAGCTGCGCATGCCCACCAAGCTGGGCTACAAGAATCCGAAGCATATTGCTTCAATCGAAGTAACCAACACTTACCCCGGCGGTTACTGGGAAGACCAGGGGTACAACTGGTTCGGCGGTGCTTAGCAAGGTGCCAAGTGTTTGCCGGGTTCATGGCGTTTTTGCCACTTATTTATTACTTTTTATTTCCAGGAGATTCACATGAAAAAAGCACTCTCTACTCTGTTCGCCTGTCTGATGATGGCCGCCGTTTCGGGCGCCTACGCTGCCGACACCATGGCCAAGGACGATATGTCCAAGGATTCCATGTCCAAGGACGGCATGAAGAAAGACAAGATGAAAAAGAAAGATTCCATGAGCAAGGACTCCATGGGTAAAGACGGCATGGCCAAGGATGGCATGGCAAAAGATGAAATGAAGAAGTAAGCTTCGTTTCTTTCGACATGTTCGTGGCGAGGCACTTGCTGCGGACATGTCCGTTCGGAAACTGTTTCTTTTCCTACCACACTCGGCGGCATCTACGCTGTCTCTGCAGCGCCGCAAAAAATCCCGACCCAATGCGTTTTAGTAGATTTGTCATATATTTGTTGTATCCTATGGCTCATCGAAACAACGTCGGACCCACGGCTCACGCCATATGCAAGATCACCCTAGTAGCGTCAAATCCATTGACGCTAAACCACACCGTTCTTTATTTGAACGTCTCACCGCTCTCATCTCCCCTGAACCTGAAAACCGAGCAGAGTTGCTCGAAGTCCTGCACGACGCCCACGAGCGCAATCTGATCGACGCCGATGCGCTGTCGATGATCGAAGGCGTGTTTCAGGTATCCGACCTGGCCGTGCGCGATATCATGGTGCCGCGTTCGCAAATGGACACCATCGACATCACCAAGCCGATCGAAACCTGGATGCCCGAAGTGCTGTCGACGTCGCACTCCCGCTTTCCTGCGGTCGAGGGAGAACGCGACAAGGTGATCGGCGTCCTGCTGGCCAAGGATCTGCTGCGTTATTACGCAGAAGAATCCTTCGACGTGCGCGACATGCTGCGCCCCGCCGTCTTCATTCCGGAATCGAAACGCCTCAACGTATTGCTGCGCGACTTTCGCGCCAACCGCAACCACATGGCCATCGTCGTCGACGAATACGGCGGCGTGGCAGGATTGATCACGATTGAAGACGTGTTGGAACAGATCGTCGGCGACATCGAAGACGAATACGATTTCGACGAGGAAGAAGACAACATCCTCGCCATCAAGGACGGCGCCCACGGCCCGCGCTGGCGCATCAAGGGACTGACCGAAATCACCCAGTTCAACGAAACATTGGAAACCGACTTCTCCGACGAAGACGCCGACACCATCGGCGGCCTGGTCGCCAACCATCTCGGCCGCGTGCCGCGCAAGGGCGATGAGTTCGACATCGCCGGCATGCATTTCGAAGTGCTGCGCGCCGACGCCCGCCAGGCCCATGTGCTGCTGGTGGAAAAACTGCCGGAAGCCCCGGCAGCCGAGGAAGAAGAATAAACCTCCCTGCGTGAATCTCCCGACTCGCTCCCCTGCCGGCATGGACACTGCAACGGATGCCACAGTTGCAACCGATGCATCCCATACCGCGGTCACGGCATTGACGCCGCTCGTCGCCTTGCTGGCCGGCGTGCTCAATGTCCTGGCCTTTGCCCCCTTCAACATCTGGCCGATCCAGATCCTGACGCTGGCCTGGCTGTTCCGCCAGGTCAGCCGCACAATTTCGCTCAAGCGCAATGCCCTGACCGGCTGGCTTTACGGCTTCGGCTGGGCGGCATGCGGCGTGCACTGGCTGTACATCAGCATGCACGACTACGGCGGCATGGCGGGATGGATGGCGGCATTGGCGGTTGGCTTGCTGGCGGCCTATCTCGGCATCTACGCGGCGCTGACGGCGGGGCTGGCAGCTTGGTTCCGGCAACGCTGGCAGCTATCGCCGGCGGTGCTGTTGCTGCTGGTGCTGCCCGCGTTGTGGGCGTTGTCGGAATGGGTGCGCGGATGGCTGTTTACCGGTTTTCCGTGGCTGACTTCGGGTTACGCCCATAACGTCGGCCCGCTGGCCGGCTTTGCTCCGGTCGTCGGCGTCTACGGCCTGGCCTGGATTGCCGCCGTCATCGCCGCTTGCCTGGCCATGGTGAGCCTGCGCGCAGGCCGGCGCATCCTGCCTGCAGCACTGGCGGTTTTGCTGGCATGTGCAGGCGCCGCACTGCATGCGGTGCAATGGACTAAGCCGGTCGGGCAGCCGATCACCGCGCGACTGCTGCAAGGAAACATCCCGCAGGAGATGAAGTTTTCCAACGAAGCGCTGCTGTCGACGCTGAACATGTACGACGAGATGATCCGCAGCGCGCCCGCCGACCTGATCGCAACGCCGGAAACCGCCGTGCCGCTGCTGCCGCAGCAACTGCCGCCGGATTACCTGGCGCGCCTGACGCGCTTCATCCAGACCTCCGGCAGCCATCTGGCGCTGGGTATTCCGGTCTCGGACGGCCCCGGCCAGTACGCCAACAGCGTGATCGGTTTTTCATCCGATCCGGCCAGCGCCAAAAATCCTTATCGCTATGACAAGCACCATCTGGTGCCTTTCGGCGAATTCATCCCGTTCGGCTTCCGCTGGTTCGTCGACATGATGCGCATCCCGCTGGGCGACATGACGCGCGGCAAGCCGCTGCAGATGCCGTTTGCGGTCAAGCAGCAATGGGTGATGCCGAACATCTGCTACGAAGATCTGTTCGGGGAGGAAATCGCCGCCCAGCTCGGCGGCGCCTACTACGCCGGCCAGCCGCAAGCCAGCATCCTGCTGAATCTGTCCAATATCGCCTGGTTCGGCAATTCCATCGCGCTGCCGCAGCATTTGCAGATCTCGCAAATGCGCAGCCTGGAAACCGGCCGTCCGATGCTGCGCTCGACCAATACCGGCGCGACCGCCGTGATCGGACCGAACGGGCAGGTGATCGCCGAATTGCAGCCCTACACGCGTAATATGCTGAGCGCTTCGGTGCAAGGCTATCAGGGCCAGACGCCTTACATTCTGTTCGGCAACAAGCTGATGCTGGCGCTGGCGATCGTCGCGCTGGCCGTGGCCTGGCTGCTGTCGCGCCGCAATCGCTAGTTTTCCGCGCAGTTTCGCGCTCCATTCCCCGCTATTCGTCCATGCGGGGCGCATAAGCCCCCCAAAAACCGCTAAAATTCAGGGTTTTAGCAATTCCTTGCCTGCCGTCACCGGCAACCACAAAAAAGATGCTCACATTTCAACAGATCATTCTCAAGCTGCAAGAATATTGGGATGCGCAAGGTTGCGCATTGCTCCAGCCGTACGACATGGAAGTCGGCGCCGGCACCTCGCATACCGCGACCTTCCTGCGCGCCATCGGCCCCGAGCCATGGCGCGCCGCCTACGTGCAACCGTCGCGCCGTCCGAAAGACGGCCGCTACGGCGAAAACCCGAACCGCATGCAGCACTACTACCAATATCAGGTGGTGCTGAAGCCGGCGCCTGAGAACATCCTCGATCTGTACCTCGGCTCGCTCGAAGCCCTCGGCCTCGACCTCAAGCAAAACGACGTGCGCTTCGTCGAGGACGATTGGGAAAACCCGACCCTGGGCGCCTGGGGCCTGGGCTGGGAAGTCTGGCTCAACGGCATGGAAGTGACGCAGTTCACGTACTTCCAGCAAGTCGGCGGTCTTGACTGCAAGCCGGTGCTCGGCGAAATCACCTACGGCATCGAGCGCCTGGCGATGTACCTGCAAGGCGTGGAAAACGTCTACGACCTGGTCTGGACCGAATGGGTCGAGAACGGCGTCAGGAAGAAGCTGACCTACGGCGACGTGTTTCACCAGAACGAAGTCGAGCAGTCGACCTTCAATTTCGAATACTCGAACACCGACTTCCTGTTCTCGCTGTTCGGCAACTACGAATCCGAAGCCAAGCGTCTGCTGGAAGTGCCGCTGGCGCTGCCGGCCTACGAAATGATCCTGAAGGCGGCGCACACCTTCAACCTGCTCGATGCACGCGGTGCGATTTCGGTGACCGAGCGCGCGGCCTACATCGGCCGCATTCGCAATCTGTCGCGCGCCGTGGCACAGGCATATTTCGAATCGCGCGAGCGTCTCGGCTTCCCGATGGGCGGCGCAGCGGATGCCCCGCGCCAGGCAGCCTGAACGCCTGAACACGTATTGACAGGATCGCGCAGCGGCTGAGACAAGCCGCTGCGCCAAATAAGCAAGAAATTGGCAAGAAAACAGAAAATGACTCAGACACTTTTAGTAGAACTCCTGACCGAAGAACTGCCGCCGAAGGTACTCGCCAAGCTGGGCGACGCCTTTGCCAACGGCATTTTCAACGGACTGAAAGCACGCGACTTCCTCGAAGACGGCGCTGCCGCCACCGCTTACGCCACGCCGCGCCGCCTGGCGGTTTCCATCACCAAAGTGCGCGCCACCTCGCTGGATAAATCGATCCGCGAAAAAGTGCTGCCGGTCAGCGTCGCGCTCGATGCCGAAGGCCGTCCGTCGGCGCCGCTGGTCAAGAAACTGGCCGCGCTCGCTGCGCAAGTCGGCGCCACCGTCATCACGCCGGACCAGCTGGAACGCGCGCAAGACGGCAAGGCCGAGAGCTTCTTCTACACCTACACCGCCAAGGGCAGCGCGCTGCAGACCGGTTTGCAAATTGCGCTGGAAGAATCGGTCGCCAAGCTGCCGATCCCCAAGGTCATGAGCTATCAGCGTCAGCACGGCCGCGCCGCTGGCAACACCGTGCATTTCGTGCGCCCTGCGCATCGCCTGATCGCGCTGCATGGCGCCACCGTCGTGCCGCTGAACATCCTCGGCCTGGATGCCGACAAGATCACGCAAGGCCATCGCTTCCTGTCGCAAGGCGCGATCGCCATCGACTCGCCGGAATCGTATGTCGAAACGCTGATCAGCAAGGGCAAGGTCATTCCCGGCTTCAACGAGCGCAAGGAAAAGATTCGCCTCGACCTGCTCGGCAAGGCCGGCGACGACAAGGTGCTGATGCCGGAGTCGCTGCTCGATGAAGTCACTGCGCTGGTCGAATGGCCGGTGGTCTACGAATGCAAATTCGACGATCAGTTCCTGGCCGTACCGCAGGAATGCCTGATCCTGACCATGCAGACCAACCAGAAATATTTTGCGCTGACAGATGCCAACGGCAAGCTGCGCTCGCGCTTCCTGATCGTTTCCAATCTGGAAACCGGCAATCCGCAACACATCATTCAAGGCAATGAACGCGTGGTGCGTCCGCGTTTGTCGGATGCGAAATTTTTCTTCGAACAAGACAAGAAAAAGGCGCTGGCCGACCGCGTACCGCAACTGGCCAACGTGGTGTATCACAACAAGCTGGGCAATCAGCTGCAACGCACCGAGCGCGTCAAGGCGCTGGCCGGCGCGATTGCCAGACTGCTGGGCAACGATGCTGCTACGATCGCACTGGCTGAACGCGGCGCCTTGCTGGCCAAGGCCGATCTGCTGACCGACATGGTCGGCGAATTCCCTGAGCTGCAAGGCATCATGGGCACCTACTACGCGCGCCACGACGGCGAACCGGATGAAGTCGCGCTGGCGGCATCCGAACACTATCAGCCGCGCTTTGCCGGCGATGCGCTGCCCGGCTCCGCAACCGGTACTGCCGTTGCACTGGCGGACAAGCTCGAAACACTGGTCGGCATCTGGGGCATCGGCCTGCAACCGACCGGCGACAAGGATCCGTTCGCTCTGCGTCGCCATGCGCTGGGCATCCTGCGCATGCTGGTCGAAAAACGCCTGCCTCTGGCCATTCCGGCCTTGCTGAAGGAAGCCGTCGCCCTGTTCGCCGGCAACGGCAATTTCAAGGATCCGAGCGCCGACGTCAGCGCCTTCTTCTACGACCGCCTGCGCGGCCTGCTGCGCGAGCGCAATTATTCGCCCAACGAAATCGAAGCCGTGGTCGCGCAACAACCGGAAGTGCTGGACAACATCACTGAACGTCTCGACGCGGTGCAAGCCTTCGCGGCATTGCCGGAAGCCGAGTCGCTGGCTGCCGCCAACAAGCGCATCACCAATATCCTGAAGAAGATCGACGCTGGCAAGGAAGGCAAACTGCTCGGCACCGTGCAAAACGGCCTTCTGCGCGAAACCGCCGAGCAGGCCTTGTATTCGGCCATGCTGCTGTTGAAGCCGCAGGTCGATGCTGCGTATGCCCAGGGTAATTTCAGCGGCGCGTTGAAAGCGCTGGCACAATTGCGCCAGAACGTCGACGCCTTCTTCAACGACGTCATGGTCAACGCCGAAGACGAACAGCTGCGCAACAACCGCCAGGCATTGCTGGCCGAGTTGCATCAGATGCTCAACCAGGTGGCGGATATTTCCAAGCTGGCCGCGTGATTTTGGCAGGACAGGGATAAGAAAACATGAAGCTGATCATTCTGGATCGCGATGGCGTGATCAATCACGACTCGGATGCGTTCATCAAGTCGCCGCAAGAGTGGATTCCCATCAAGGGTTCGCTGGAAGCGATAGCCCGCCTTAATCAGGCGGGATATCGCGTGGTGGTGGCGACCAATCAGTCCGGCGTCGGACGAGGATTGTTCGACATGATGACGCTCAATGCGATCCATCAGAAGATGCACAACGCCGCGCAGCAGGTGGGCGCGGATATCGACGCCGTGTTTTTCTGCCCGCATGCCGCCGACGACAATTGCGATTGCCGCAAACCCAAGGAAGGCATGTTCAACGAAATCGCCAAGCGTTTCGGCGTCAGCCTGCGCGGCGGCGTGATCACCGTCGGCGATTCGCTGCGCGACCTGCAGGCCGGTTTCAAGGCCGGCTGCGCGCCCTATCTGGTGCTGACCGGCAAGGGCGAAAAGACGCGCGAAAAAGGCGGCCTGCCGCCGGGAACGCTCGTTTATCCCGATCTCGCCGGCGTGGTCGACTTCATCTTAAAAGCGCCGGTAGAAGTGTCGGTTTAGGTTCTGCCCGGACCTCGCCTCGCAGTCGCCGCGGGTCCGGCCGAATCGTACAAGGGAGATTGAATTTTGCGTATCAACCTGTTTTTGCGTTCCGTTCTGTTCACATTGTTCATGGCCGTCGTGACCATGGTCTGGTCGATGGCCTGCATCCTGTTTGCGCCGTTCCCGTACGCCAAGCGTTATTACCTGACCTCGCGCTGGAACGTCATGGTGATCTGGGCGGCGCGCGTGATCTGCGGCATCCGCTATCAGATCAAGGGCATGGAGAATCTTCCCGATGCGCCGGTGATCCTGTTGTCCAAGCATCAGTCGGCATGGGAAACGATTTTCTACGTGATCACCATGCCGCGTCCGCTGGTGTTCGTGTTCAAGAAAGAGCTGACCTATATTCCCTTCTTCGGCTGGGGCATCGCGCTGCTGCGCATGATTCCGATCGATCGCAGCAAGGGTCGCGATGCCTTCGCCCAAGTGGTGGTGCAAGGCCGCAAGCGCCTGGCCGACGGCCAGTGGGTGATCATGTTTCCGGAAGGCACGCGCATTCCGGTCGGCCAGACCGGTAAATACAAGCACGGCGGTTCGCGCCTGGCGGTGGAAACCAACACGCCGGTCGTGCCGATGGCGGTCAATGCAGGCGAATGCTGGCCCAAGGGCTCGTTCATCAAAAAACCGGGAATCATTACCGTATCGATCGGCAAGCCGATCTCGCCGGAAGGCCTGGATCCCGCACAATTAAGCCAACGCGTGGAAAATTGGATAGAATCGGAGATGCGCGTGATTTCCCCGGCGGTCTACGCCGCCGTTGACCAGATAAAAGACTAACATCGGCCCCACTACATTGAAACTGCTTCGTCATTCACAGCCCGATCCTAACCAGCTGACGCTGCAACTGGATTTCTTCACTCCGACGCCGCTTGAGACGAAGCAGGAAAACCCGCCACCGGCGTTTGTCGAACCCGAGCCATCCATCCCTGCGCCGGAGCTGACGCATCAGTCTCCGTTGCCGCCGATGTCGCCGCCGATCGGCCGCCCCGCCGACGGCATGCGCCGCATCCAACTGGGCGAACACCATATCGACTATGCGCTGCTGCGCTCGAAGCGCCGCTCGATCGGTTTCCTGATCAGCGACGAAGGCTTGCGCGTGACGGCGCCGAAATGGGTGACGCTGGGCGAGATCGAGAACGCCATCCGCGAAAAGCAGCGCTGGATCTTCAGCAAACTCAACGAGCGCCGCGAACGCTCGGCACGCCGCCTGCAACCGCAGATGCAATGGCGCGACGGCGCGACCCTCCCGTATCTGGGCCAGGACGTCACGCTGCGCATCCGCGCCCATCAGGCTGCCGGTATCGCGTACGACGAAGAAACGCTGGAATTGACTGTCGGCCTGCCGGCAGACGCCGGCGAACAGCAATTGAAAGATCGCGTGCAAGGCTGGCTGCAAGCGCGCGCCAAGGAAACCTTCGCCGCCCGCCTGCCGGTGTATGCGGAGAAACTGGGCGTCACGTATCAGTCCTTCGCACTGTCGTCGGCAACGACGCAATGGGGCTCCTGCACTGCCGACGGACGCATACGCCTGAACTGGCGGTTGATGCATTTCGCCCTGCCGCTGATCGATTACGTCATCGCGCACGAACTGTCGCACCTGCGCGAGATGAACCACAGCCCGCGCTTCTGGGCGACGGTGCAATCGATCTTTCCTGAGTTTGAAACGGCAAAGCGGGCATTGCGCGAGAGCGCGCCGGAAACCCTGCCGATTTTCTGATCCCCTGATCGGGCCTGCTCGCATGCGTCACGTCATCGCGCCGATGCGAGCAGGCCTTTTCTTTTTACTGCAAGCCGCTGCCACCTACCAGCATTGCGCATTGCAGAATCCGATTACAGCCCCTGACCAGGCTCGCTGTCTTTACGCTCGATAAATTCAATCTTGTAGCCGTCCGGATCCGTCACAAACGCGATCACGGTGGTTCCGCCCTTGACCGGGCCGGCTTCGCGCGTCACGTTGCCGCCGGAGTGGCGCGCCGCATCGCAAGCCTTGTAGGCGTCGTCCACCGAGACGGCGATATGGCCGTAGGCCGTGCCCATTTCGTACTTCTCGACGCCGTAGTTGTAGGTCAACTCCAGCTCGGCGTGCTCCGGGTTGCTGCCGTAGCCGAGGAAAGCCAGGGTGTATTTGTATTCCGCGTTGTCGCTGGTGCGCAGCAACTTCATGCCTAATACCTTGGTATAAAAATCGATGGAACGCTGCAGATCGCCAACCCGCAGCATGGTGTGCAGAATACGCATAGTGAGCCTTTTGCCTGAGAACTTATCGGAGTGCAAGATTGTAGCGCTGTTCGGCGCGACTTGCCGGAAGGAGAGGCATCGCTATCGTACAGGCCTGATATCCTTCAGCGACGCTGCCGCCGGCGCAGGCTGATGCGACATCAGCCTGACCGGATCATTTGATGCCTGCCCCGGCATGCAGAGTACTGCTTAGAACTGTTCCCAGTCGTCTTCTTTGGCGGTTGTTGCCGCAACCGTACGTGCTGCCGGCAGACGCGGCGCATCCTCCTTGCGTGCCAACGTCGGCGCCCGGGGTGTTACATCGTGCGAACGAGGTGCGGCGGACGGGGGTGTCGACGATTCATGCGCCAGACGGTTGCTGTCGATCTTGAACACGCCGACGATCTGCGACAAATTGCTGGCCTGGTCCTGCAGCGATTGCGCGGCGGCGGCGGCTTCTTCCACCAGCGCGGCGTTTTGCTGGGTCACCTGATCCATTTGCGTGACGGCCTGGTTGACCTGCT
Source organism: Herbaspirillum sp. CF444 (assembly GCF_000282135.1). Lineage (GTDB taxonomy): Bacteria > Pseudomonadota > Gammaproteobacteria > Burkholderiales > Burkholderiaceae_D > Herbaspirillum. The sequence continues at coordinate 13,286 of NZ_AKJW01000018.1, read as the reverse complement.
CGATGCCTTCGCTTTGTTCGCGGCTGGCTTCGGTGATCTCGCCGACGATATCAGTGACGCGCCTGACGCTGGCGACCACTTCGTTCATGGTTTGGCCCGCTTGCTCGACCAGCTTGCTGCCGGAATCCACTTTTTCCACCGAGTCGTCGATCAAGGATTTGATTTCTTTTGCCGCTGCGGCGCTGCGTTGCGCCAGCGTGCGCACTTCCGACGCGACAACGGCGAAACCGCGCCCCTGTTCTCCGGCACGCGCCGCTTCCACTGCCGCGTTCAACGCCAGGATATTGGTCTGGAAGGCGATGCCGTCAATCACGCTGATGATGTCGACGATCTTCCTCGACGATGCATTGATCGACTCCATGGTGTGCACTACTTTGCCGACTACGCTGCCGCCTTCGACGGCCACTGCCGAGGCCGACACGGCAAGCTGATTCGCCTGGCGCGCGTTCTCGGCATTTTGCTTGACGGTGGAAGTCAGTTCTTCCATCGACGACGCGGTTTCTTCCAGCGAGCTGGCTTGTTGTTCGGTGCGGCTGGAGAGATCGAGATTGCCGGTCGCGATTTGCGAAGAAGCGGTGGCAATCGTGTCCGTGCCGTGGCGCACCTGGCTGACGATATTGAGCAGGTTGTCGTTCATGGAACGCAGCGCCCGTAACAGCTGACCGGTTTCGTCCTTGCTGCTGGCGTCGAACTGCGAGGTCAGATCGCCGGCGGCGACGGTTTCGGCCACCTTGACGGCGCGGCTCAACGGCGAGGTGATACTGCGGGTGACCAGCCATGCGGTCAGTCCGGCGAAGACCATGGCGATCACGCTCAATGCGATCACCAGATCGCGCGCTTCCCTGTATTCATCCGTGACTTCCTTGCCGGCCGTCTGCATCAGTTCGTTCTGATGCGAGATCAACGCCTCGATCGCCGTCATGTAAGTCAATTGCAAAGGTCGCACGGTTTGCAGCAACAACATCGTGGCTTCGTTCTTGGCACCGGCGACGACCAGCCGTAAAACTTCATCGCGGCCGAGGTTGTACTGCGTGCGCGCATCCATGATGGTCTTGATCAGCGCGCGCCCCTTGTCGCCCGTCACCAGCACGTCGAGTTTTTCCAGCGCGCCCTTGGTGTTGTCGCTGGCTTGCCGGATCGCCTGCATTTCCTTGCCGATGTCGTCGGCGTCCGTCATCAGCAAGACATTGCGCGACGAGCGCGCAATGACGTTGACGTTTTTGATGATGTCGTTGGCCAGCACCGTCTTGGGATATTTGTCGTTGATGACCTCGTCCATCTGCTCGTTGAGCGCCGACAGGCGAGCCACGCCGAGCAGCGCCATCGCCACCAGCAGCACTACCAGGAATCCGAATCCGGCACTCAGGCGTGCCCCGATCTTCAAGTTCGTTAAGCGCATACATTTCCCCTTTCATCTGTTGAAGTGCGAAGTGCTGATAAACGTACTGGTTGACGGCTGGCGCGTGCTGTTTGGTGAATCATGTTCAGCGCACTGCCGATACTACGCGCCGAAAAGTCGGGCTTCAACCACTGCGGATGCATGATCGGCACTTTTTGCGATATTGCATTGAGACCGTATTGACGGGCGGCAATTCTTGCGCAGATTAGCCAGCGTGACCGTTCCGGGCCATCAGGAAATTCCCGATACCCCTGGCCAGCCGTACCGATCAGGATGTCATTTCGTCCGGCACCAGGTTGTCGTCGAGCCGACACAATTTGCAATGACTGATGCAAACGTCGAAGCACGCATCGTGGCGCAGTTCCCACAATCACATTTCGACGATGCCTCGCGCAATTGTTTTTTTGCTTGCCAGCCTTGGTTGGGCGCGAATAATTTGCGCTATACGCAATATTTTAACAAAAAATTTGTCCGAAGAACTTTGCGCGTTACGCAATGTTGGCAGGAGAATTGGTAAATGAATATTGGCCAAGTCCTACGCAAGATACGCAAAGAGCGAAAAGCGAGCCTGGAAGAAATCGCATTGGTCGCGGGCACGGACGCAGCCAACTTATCCCGCGTCGAGCGCGACAAGCAGCGCCTGACTCCCGACATGCTTGAGAATGTGGCCAAGGCGCTGGACGTGCCGGTCTCTTCGCTCTATCTTATCGCGGAACAAAACCTCCACCCCGTCAAACCGGCAAGCGTCGCCGGCAAAGTCTCGGCGGCAAGATTGGAAGACGCCTTGTCGCGATTTGTTTTATTGTCCACGCAAGATCAGGAACTGACGGTGGACTTCATGGATTTACTGCTCAAGGCGACGCGCAAGTAGAACTCATTTCATAAATAGGCGTGAGATGCGTTCTTCCCAAACAGGGCAAGCTCGCACTCACGCCTATTTATGAAATGAGTTCTAAGAAGATGCAGAGCAAGCAAGACATTGCTTGCCATCGGCAAACCACAGCGTACCGCCATGCCCGAGTCAGGCCGCGCGTTTTTTCTTCAGCACGTTGGCCAGCGCGACGAATTGTTCCGTCGGCACTGCTTCCGGCCGGGCTTGCGGATCGATGCCGGCTTCCACCAGATCGGCTTCCGTCAGCAGTCCCGCCACGCAATTGCGAATCACCTTGCGACGCTGCGAAAACGCCTTGGTTACCACTTCTTCCAGCACGGCCTGATCGCATTCGAGAGGCTGCGCCAGCGGAATCATGCGGACGATGGCGGAATCCACGCGCGGCGGCGGATCAAACGCCGTCGGCGGCACCACGAACATGAGCTCCATGTAGTAGCGCCATTGCAGCATCACGGACAGACGCCCGAAGGCCTTGCCGCCGGGTGCGGCGACCATGCGCTCCACCACTTCCTTTTGCAGCATGAAATGCTGATCCTGGACATGCGGCGCCAGTTCGGCGAGATGGAACAGCAAAGGGCTGGAAATGTTGTACGGCAAGTTGCCGACCACGCGCAGCTTGCGTCCCGCCGGCACCGGAATCGAGGTGAAGTCGAACTTCAGCGCATCAGCGGAATGCACCTGCAGCCGTTGCGGGCTGAATTGCTTTTGCAGCCTAGCCACCAGATCGCGATCGAGTTCGACCACGTGCATGTGATCGAGCGACTCCAGCAACAGGCTGGTCATGGCCGCCAGGCCGGGTCCGATCTCGACCATGATGTCGTCCTTTTTCGGCGCGATGGCGCTGATGATGTCGTACAGGACGGTCTGATCGGTCAGGAAATTCTGGCCGAAGCGTTTGCGGGCGATGTGTTTCATAGAAAATTCTTGGCGCGGGCCATGAGCGCCGCGGTCCTGATGGCTTCGACCATGCTGCCGTGATCGGCTTCGCCCAGGCCCTTGGCGGCCAGATCCAGCGCCGTGCCGTGGTCGACGGAAGTGCGGATGAGCGGCAGGCCGAGCGTGATGTTGACGCCCTGGCCGAAGCTGGCGAATTTGAGTACCGGCAAGCCCTGATCGTGATACATGGCGAGCACGCAGTCGGCGTGCTCGAGATATTTTTGCTGGAACAGCGTGTCGGCGGGATAGGGACCGGCCACATCCATGCCGCGCGCTTTGGCCGCATCCAGCGTCGGAATGATGACGTCGATTTCTTCGCGGCCGAGATAACCGTTTTCGCCTGCATGCGGATTCAGGCCGGTGACAAGAATGCGCGGCTTTGCAATGCCGAACTTGTCGCGCAGATCGGCATGGATGATGTCGAGCGTGCGGCTCAGGCTGTCGAAGGTAATCGCCGCCGGTACGTCCTTGAGGGCCAGATGCGTCGTCGCCAACGCAACGCGCAGGTGCGGCGCTTCGCCGCCGGCCAGCATCATGACGACCTGGGGCGTGGCGGTACGTTCGGCAAGGTATTCTGTATGGCCCGTGAACGGCACGCCGGCGTCGTTGATCGTGCTTTTTTGCAGCGGCGCCGTGACGATGGCGTCAAAATGTTTTTGCAGTGCGCCTTCGACCGCGACATCGAGCGTCTGCAACACCGCGCGGCCGTTGCGCGCGTCGAGCACGCCCGGCACCACCGGTTCGTTGACGGGACAATCGATGACGATCAGGCGATCTTGCGGGAAATCGGGCAGCCCGGTGTTGCGAAACGCTTGCAGGGACAATGCCGACAAGGCAATGGATGCGTCCAGCGCGTGCGCCGTCTGCGCCAGAAAGGCGGCGTCGCCCAGCAGCACGCTGCGCACTTCGGCGCGCAACTCCCATGCGGCCCGGATGGAAATCTCCGGCCCTATGCCGGCCGGCTCTCCGCAAGTGATCGCCAGCGTCGGACGCCGGCGAGGTTCAGAACGCGTTGCGGAGGGAAGTTCGGACATCGGCAATCAGTTGTCGTCGGTGCGGAATTCGACATAAGCGCGATCGCGCAGCTGGCGCAGCCAGTCTTCGGTCGCTTCGTCGATCTTGCGTTCGCGGAGGGCCTGACGCGCCGCTGCGCGCGCGCGCTCTTGCGACGCATCGTCGGTCTTGCGTTCCACCACCTGGATCAGGTGATAGCCGAACGGCGATTCAATCGGCTGGCTGACTTCTCCCGGCTTCAGTTCGTTCATGGCGCGCTCGAACTCCGGCACGGTGTCGCCTGGATAAATCCAGCCCAGATCGCCGCCCTTGGAGGCCGACAGATCGTTGGAATACAGCTTGGCCAACTCTTCGAACGTCGCCGCCTTGTGATCCAGGCGCTCTTTCAGCTCCAGCAATTTGCGGCGCGCTTCGGCGGCCGAGACGACCTGATTGACTTTGATCAGGATATGGCGCGCATGCGTTTGCTCGACTGCCGGCGCGTTGGCCTTGGCAGTGGCGGTGGCGCGACGGTCAACCAGCTTGATGATATGGAAGCCGTTGCCGCTCTTGACGATGGCCGACACTTCGCCAGGTTTCAGGCTGGCCACCGCGTCGATAAACAATTGCGGCAAGCGGTCCTGCCCGCGCCAGCCGAGATCGCCGCCGTTCAAGGCATCACTGCCGTCGGAGTAGGTCGCAGCGGTTTTGGCGAAATCGGCGCCGGTCTTCAACTGGCGCAATACCTCTTCAGCACGCTGGCGGCGCGCGGCAACCTGTTCCGGCGAAGCGTTTTCCGGCACGCGGATCAGGATTTGCGCCAGGTTGAGGTCTTCATGCTTGTTTGCCGCGTTGGATTCCGATGCCAGATAGTTGTCCACCTCGGACTCGGTGACCTGCACCTTGTTGTCGACTTCACGCTCGCGCAGGCGTTGCATGATGATTTCACGGCGGATGTCTTCGCGGAACGCGGGGAAATCCATGCCTTCTTTTTCAAGCTGGACGCGGAAATCCGCCATCGATAATTTGTTCTGTTCCGCGATGCGGGATACCGCCCGGTCCAACATGGTGTCATCGACAACAATGCCGTTTTCCTTGGCCATTTGCGTCTGTGCGCGCTCAACGATCATGCGGTCTAGCAACTGACTCTGCAACTGCGTGCGCGCTGGCAATGCCATGCCTTGCGCGGTCAGGCGTTTTTCCACCTGGCGCAGACGATCAGCAAGCTCCTGCCGGGTGATCACTTCGTTGTTGACCACGACAAGAATCGAGTCCACCGGACGCGGCGTTCTCGATGGTGCGGCTGCCGGGGCTGCCGGGGCCGGATTGACCGTCGGCGGCGTCAACCCGGGAACGGCAGGCGTTGCCGTCGTCGCGGATTGCGCCTGGGCGCTGCCGATCATGCCGAGCGACATGCACAACGAAACGATGCCGGACGTGATACGTACAGAAGAATGATTGCGCATGGAGAAGGAAGCGTTCATAAAAAATATCGATTAATAACGTGTAATGTCATCCGGCTTATTGATGATCTGATAGCCGGGGATACTGCTCTTCAATGCATCCATCGGGTTCGAACCGATTTTCGAGAAGCCGTTGAGCTCAAGCTGGATAAAGAACGACGTCGACGCTTTGGACGAAGACGTCGGAATGCGTTGTGCAACCAGACGGAATACCCAGCAATCGGCTTGGTATTCCATGCCCAGCAAGCCTTCCGCAACGGTCTTGTCGGGAATGGAATAGTTGATGCGGCTCACAGCATACCAGCGTTGCGAGATCGGCCATTGACCGGACACGTCAAATTGCTTGAGCAAGCCGCTGGAGTTGGTCCGGTCGAGGCGGTAGGTCAGATTCAACACCTTCTTCGGCGCCGGTTGCCAACGGCCGCCGAATGTCGAACGCACCATCTGACGCAAGGTCTCGCTGTATTGCACGGTATTGTCGAGCGACAGCTTGTTCGTGATCTGACCGCCCAGCGACAGCAACAGATCGGATTTGCTGCCGCTGATCGTCGATGTCGTGCCGTCCAGTGTGACTTTCGGATCGGAAATATAGAACCGTTGGCCAATCGCTGCACGCAGGCGCTCAAGGCCATTCTCTTCGATGAATCGAGACACCAGCGCACCGGTAATCTGATTGGCGTCACTGATGCGGTCATGGCCGACAAAGCGGTTTTCGCTGAATATCTGTGCAAAATTGAAATCCGCCAGACCCGAATCGAAGTTCGGATACTGGCTTTGATCGCGGTAAGGCGTGCGCACGTAAAACAGGCGCGGCTCCAATGTCTGGGTCATGTCGCGCCCAAAAAAGTTCGTCTCGCGCTCAAAGGTCATGCCCGCATCCAGCGAATAGGTCGGCACGACCCGCGTCAGGCTGGTAGGCGCCCCCGCTGCCACATTGTTGAGGCGATAGGTGGTCGCATCCAGAGTTGCCTTGGGCGTAATGAAATAGCCGGGGCGAATGATCGGATAAGAAATCGACGGCGTCGCATACATGCGGTCGCCGCCGACCATATCGGAACCAGTGCTCGTCCCGGTGGTGTACGTATTCGAGAAACGCGCGAATTCGGAAGCGAAATTGAGATCGAAACCGCCGACATCCTGACGTGCCGCAGTCAGCGTCAATTGCGGCAGGCGATCATAGGGCTTTTGTATCGGACTATTGACGTCCTGGAGCAACTGATACTTCGTCACATGTCCGGCTGCGTTCCAGTACGTTCCCGTGTAGGTGAGACTGACATCGCGCAGCAACAGGCGCTGTGAGCTGGTGGCTACCGATTGAGAGAAGTCGCTCGGATAGTCGTTGTCGGAAGCCTTGTTGACGTTCCAGGCAAACTTCAGGTTAGGCGCCAAGGTCTGCGAATGCAGTGTTGAGAGCGAATAGCGTCCGGTTCCGGTGACGCGGTCTTGTATGCCTTCTACTTTGGTCTCGCCGGAATAGGTTTCACCGAGATAGCGGGCATCCGCTCCCAGCATCAGGCCACGGCGCGCAATATAGCGCGGATACAAAGTCAGATCGCGGTTGGGCGCGATATTGAAATAATAAGGCACCGTCAGTTCCGCGCCACCGGTACTGGTCACGCCGAAAGTCGGCGGCAATACGCCCGACTTGCGTTCGCCCGACAACGGGAAAGACATCAACGGCGCACCGAGAATCGGCACGCCTTTGAAATACACCAGGCCGCTGTGCATCGTGCCGACGTCGCGACCGCTGTCGAGGTCGAGCGTCGATGCCCGGATATACCAATCCGGATCGAGCGCTTCACAGGTGCTGTAGGTTCCCTGGGTCACCAGGGCCTGATCGTCGGACAGGAAGTCGATTTTTTCCGCGTTGCCGCGCCCGCCGTTTTTACCGAACAGATAAGTCGGGTTGGTCACATAACCCTTGCCCGAATCCATGTTCATCACCGCCTTGTCGCCGGTGTAACGATCCTGCAGACGCTTCATCCAGACGTGCCCGGTGGCTTCGACTTCATCCTTGATGATGCGGTATTCCGCCTTGTCCGACTTGATGGTGGTTTCGCCGCGCACGACCTCGACGTCGCGATCAAGATTGATCTGGCGATCCGGACGGCCTGTCATCTGTTCGGCGCTGACATTGACCGGCGCATCCTTGTCATTGGTCGCTGCGGGCTGTTTGTCCTGCGTGTTCTGGGTGGTCTGCGCCTGCGCTGAAACGGGTAAAACGGTCGTCGCCGAGGCGGCCACGGCAAGAGAGGCGAGGGACGTAAAAAAACGCGACATCCGCAAGTCGGCGAAACGGCCAAATGGAAACTTAAAAAAGCGGATCATGTAAAGAAGCGTTCAAACACCATGGCAGGCGATTTTTTGGATTTAATCCCTTATTATATGGGAACTCAACATCATCAAACGAATTCCTCTGATTGTTCATGTCTTTAAATAATTCTCCCGCCGATTCGCGTCTGCCCCTGCTGCAAGCATGGCTGCCAACCCTGACTGCAACCCCGACGCTGGCAGAAACGCTGCGCCCCGCTTCCGCCGACGCCAGCTTCCGCCGCTATTTCCGCGTGGATACTCCCGACGGAAAAACGCTGATCGTCATGGACGCTCCGCCGCCGCAAGAAGACGTGCGCCCGTTTGTCCATGTCGCCGAGGTCTTCGGCAAAACCGGCGTATCGGTGCCCGCGGTGCTGGCGCAGGACGTCGAACGCGGCTTTTTGCTGCTGTCGGACCTGGGTTCGACGACCTACCTGAACCAACTCAACAACGACACCGCCCACAAGTTGTACATCGACGCCATCGACGCGCTGGTGCTGCTGCAAACCCAGAGCAAGCCTGACGTGCTGCCCGAGTATGACCGCGCCCTGCTGTTGCGCGAGCTGCAACTTTTCCCCGACTGGTACGTCGGCAAGCATCTGAACGTAACGCTGACCGACGAGCAAAAAAATGCGCTGGGCAAAGTCTTCGACACCCTGCTTGCCAACAATCTGGCGCAGGCACAGGTGTACGTCCATCGCGACTACCATTCGCGCAACCTGATGGTGCTGGCCAGCGGCAATCCGGGCATCATCGATTTCCAGGACGCGGTCTACGGACCGATCACCTACGACCTGGTCTCGCTGCTGCGCGACGCCTATATCCAGTGGGACGAAGAAATGGTGCTGGACTGGGTCATCCGCTACTGGGAACGCGCCAAGCGCGCCGGCCTGCCGGTGGCGCCGGACATCGACACCTTCTATCGCGACTTCGAATTCATGGGCTTGCAGCGCCACCTGAAAATCCTTGGAATCTTTGCACGTCTTTACCATCGCGACGGCAAGGACGCTTATCTGAAAGACATGCCGCTGGTCATGGAATACACGCTCAAGGCGGCGCGCCGTTACACCGCCCTGGCGCCGCTGGTCAGGCTGATCGAGAAGCTGGAAGACAAAGCGCCGCAAGTCGGCTACACCTTCTGAGGCGGCGCCAGCGATGAAAGCGATGATTTTTGCCGCCGGCCGCGGCGAGCGCATGCGCCCGCTGACCGACACCTGCCCCAAACCCTTGCTGAAAGTGCGCGGACGGCCGTTGATCGTCTGGCAAATCCTGAACCTGGTGCGCGCCGGCATCACCGAAATCGTCATCAACCACGCCCATCTCGGCCACCAGTTTGAAGAAACGCTGGGCGACGGTTCGCAGTTCGGCGCCCGTATCCAGTATTCGGCCGAAGGCACGGCGCTGGAAACCGCCGGCGGCATCGCCAAGGCGCGCCATCTGTTGGGCGAAGAAGCTTTCGTCGCCATCTCGGGCGACATCTATATCCCGCATTTCGACTTCGAGCAGGTCAAGACCGTACTCGAAGACAACGACCTGTGGGGAAATCCGATACCATTGGACAAGCGCGACGTTGCCTGGATCTATCTGGTGAAAAACCCGCCGCACCATCCGACCGGCGATTTCGCGTTGAACAGCTTCTCGATCGCCAACGAAGGATCGCCGCTCTACACCTTCGGCAACATCGGTGTGTATCGTCCGCAGATGTTCGACGCCATCACGCCGGGCGAACACGCCAAGCTCGGACCGCTGCTGCGCGAATATGCGTCGCGCGGCCAGGTCGGCGGCGAGATTTACCGCGGCGAATGGATCAACGTCGGCACCGTCGAACAGCTGGAAGAACTGAATACGCCCCTCGCCGGCAGATAATCCGGATGATCTGGAAGAAAGTACCAAGATGACCATAGCCTCCTTCACCGCCCGCCGCGCCAAGCTGATCGCGCACATGCAAGCAAAGGGCGGCGGCGTCGCCATCATCCCGACCGCGCACGAAGTCATGCGCAATCGCGATGCCGACTACCCCTATCGTCACGACAGTTATTTCTACTACCTGTCCGGCTTCACCGAACCGGAAGCCGTCATCGTCCTGATTGCCGGACCAGGCAAGGAAAGCCGCAGCATCCTGTTCTGCCGCGACAAGAATCTCGAACGCGAAATCTGGGATGGCTACCGCTTCGGTCCCGACGCGGCGCGCACGCAATTCGGCTTCGACGAAGCCTTCGCCGTGGATGCCCTGAACAAGGAAATGCCGCGGCTGCTGGCCGATGCGCCTGCCGTCTTCTATGCACTGGGCCATGACGCCAAACGCGATGCGCAAGTGCAGGAATGGTTGCAAAGCGTACGCGCGCTCGGCCGCACGGGCGTATCCACGCCGTCGTCCATCGTCGACGTCAACGTGCTGCTCGACGAGATGCGCCTGTTCAAGGACCCCGGTGAAATCGACGTCATGCAACGCGCCGGCATCATCTCCGCCGAAGCGCATTGCCGCGCGATGCGCCTGTCGCGTCCCGGCCTGCGCGAATATCATCTGGAAGCCGAACTGCTGCACGAGTTCCGCAAGAACGGCTCGCAGTACCCGGCCTACGGCTCCATCGTCGCCACCGGCGCCAACGCCTGCGTGCTGCACTACCGCGCCGGCGACGCCGAACTCAGGGACGGCGACCTGGTGCTGATCGACGCCGGTTGCGAACTCGACAGCTACGCCTCCGACATCACGCGCACCTTCCCGGCCAACGGCAAGTTCTCCGGTCCGCAAAAAGACTTGTACGAAATCGTCCTGGCCGCGCAAGACGCCGCGATCGCCGAGATCCGTCCCGGCAAGCGCTTCATGGACGGCCACGATGCCGCCGTGCGCGTGCTGGCGCAAGGCATGCTCGACACCGGCCTGCTCGACAAGAACAAGGTCGGCGCGCTCGACGATGTCATCACCAAGGGCGACTACCGTCAGTTCTACATGCACCGCACCGGCCACTGGCTGGGCATGGACGTGCACGACGTCGGCGAATATCGCGACCCGGCCGACGGCAACGGCGACAAACCCTGGCGCACGCTGCAACCCGGCATGGTGCTGACGGTTGAACCGGGCATCTACGTGCGTCCGGCCGAAGGCGTGCCGGAGAAATATTGGAACATCGGCATCCGCATCGAAGACGATGCCCATGTCACGCCGGACGGCTGCGAAATCCTGACCACCGCAGTCCCCAATAAGGTCGCCGAGATCGAAGCGCTGATGCGCTCAGCGTGAGCCGTCCCGGCCATGCGTATTCCCTCGCCATGAGCACCGCCAACACCGCCATGCCGGCTCCGCCGGACTACGACGTCATCATCTGCGGCGCCGGTCCGGTCGGCCTCAGTGTCGCCGCCCTGCTGCAAAAACGCGGCATGCCGGCGCAGCGCATCGCCCTGATCGACGCCAAAGCAGCCAAACAGGCGGCGCAAGATCCGCGCACAATTGCGCTCTCGCACGGCAGCCAGCAAATCCTGCATGAAATCGGTGCATGGACATTGATGGCGTCGTCGGTCACATCGATCGATCAGATCCACGTTTCGCGGCGCGGACATTTCGGTCGCACGCTGATCAATCGCGAAGACTACGGCCTGCCGGCGCTCGGTTACGTCGTGCGTTACGGCGCACTGGTGACGGCCTTGTCCGCAGCGCTGAGGCCGACCGGAGTCACCGTACTGCGTCCGGCCCAGGTTGCCGCGATTGACGAGCAAGGTCTGCAGGCCAACGTGCAACTGGCGGACGGCCGCACCTTCAGCGCCGGCATCGTGGTGCAGGCCGAGGGTGGCGTGTTCTCGGAGCAAACCGCCAAGGCGCTGCAACGCAACTACGCTCAGGTCGCCATCGTCGGGCACGTCGCCAGTACTGCGGGCATTGCCCATCGCGCGTTCGAACGTTTTACCGCCGAAGGCCCGCTGGCGCTGCTGCCGCAGGACGACGGCTATGCCCTGGTATGGTGTACCCGCCCGGAAACGGCGCAACGCCTGCTGGCGCTTGATGAAAAAACGTTCCTGCATGAACTCGGCGAGGCCTTCGGCGGGCGCGTCGGCCGTTTTTCCTCATGCAGCCCGCGCCACAGTTATCCGCTGGGCCTGAACGCCGAGCCCGGCGCTTCCGCACGCACGGTCGCCATCGGCAACGCTGCGCAAACCCTGCATCCTGTCGCCGGACAAGGACTCAATCTGGGCCTGCGCGACGCCGTCGTGCTGGCCGGCGCGCTGACGCGCACGACTTCCGGCCCTGCCGCACTCGAACAATTCTCTGCCCAGCGGCGTCGCGACCGCAACGCCACGATCAGGCTCACCGACCTCATGGCGCGTGTTTTCGCCAGCGCGCCGGACGGCGCGCCGTCACAGGCCTTGCTGGGTTTCTCGCTGGGACTGATCGATGTAGTAGCGCCGGCAAAACGCGTTCTGGCCGAACAAATGATGTTCGGCTGGCGTTAAGCCTCACCCCCTGAGTCCTTGCAGGCAACGCCCGGCATGAGACAATGCAGCATTGCCGCAGGCCCGCGGCCTTGCCCTGAACGAATAAAACCATGAAACAAGATCCCCGCTTCCCCAATCTGTTCATCCTCAATCATCCGCTGATCCAGCACAAGCTCTCGCACATGCGCGACAAGCGCACCTCGACGCGCACCTTCCGCGACCTGCTGCGCGAGATCACCTTGCTGATGGGCTACGAAATCACGCGCGACCTGCCGCTGACGACCGAGTCCATCGAGACCCCGCTGGTCACCTATGACGCGCCCGTCATCGCCGGCAAAAAGCTGGCCGTGGTGCCGGTGCTGCGCGCCGGCATCGGCATGAGCGACGGCTTGCTGGAACTGATTCCTTCGGCGCGCGTCGGCCATATCGGCGTGTATCGCAACGACCAGCATCAACCGGTGGAATATCTGGTGCGCCTGCCCGACCTGCAAGACCGCACCATGATCCTGTGCGATCCGATGGTGGCGACCGGCAACTCCGCCGTGCATGCCATCGACGTGCTGAAGAAGCGCGGCGTGCCGGCGGAAAACATCATCTTCGTCGCGCTGGTGGCAGCGCCGGAAGGCGTGCAGGTGTTCCAGGATGCGCATCCGGACGTGAAACTGTACGTCGCTTCGCTGGATTCGCACCTGGACAGTCATGCGTACATCGTGCCTGGCCTGGGCGATGCCGGTGACCGGATTTTCGGCACCAAGTAATTTCTTCGCTCCATGAGAAAAGCCGCCGGGTTTTGAATCCGGCGGCTTCTTTTATTTCCGATGCATCAAGGCTTATTCAACCGCCTTGACCATGTCCTCGATCA
>NZ_AKJW01000017.1 GCF_000282135.1 Herbaspirillum sp. CF444 | reverse complement strand
GCTTGGCGGCGCCAGCCGCTGGAGCAACAGCCTTCGGTGTCGCGAGGGATGCCAGGACATCACCCTTGGTGACGCGACCGTCTTTGCCGGTGCCCGACACTTGCGATATCGACATGTTGTTGTCCGCCAGGATCTTGGCAGCGGCCGGCATGGCGACGTCGGACTTGTTGGCCAGCTCGGGAGCGGCAACCGGAGTCGGTTCGTTGGTCGATTGCGGTGCAGGAGCAGCCTTGACTTCCAGCGGGCTCACTTGCGCAGATGCGTCGGTGTCCAGGATCGCGATGATTTCGCCGGCGACCACGGTCGAACCGTCGGCCTTGATGATTTGGGTGATGACGCCTGCTTCAGGGGCCGGCAATTCCAGCACGACCTTGTCGGTTTCGACGTCGATCAGGTTTTCGTCGCGTGCGACGGCTTCGCCCACTTTTTTATGCCATTGCAGCAGCGTCGCTTCTGCAACGGATTCTGATAATTGCGGGACTTTTACTTCAATTTGTGCCATGTAACTTCTCCGATTCGGGTTATTCAATAAACATCAGCGCGCATCGCCCTCGCGATGCGCGCCGTGCAAGATCTGATTACTTAGTCAGGACAAAGCCTTTGAGCTTCGAAAACGCGGTGTCGATCAGCGCCTTTTGCTGCGCATAGTGCTTGTCGTAGTAGCCGACCGCCGGCGATGCGCTGGCTGGACGACCTGCGTAAGCAAGCTTTTGACCGTCAGTCAGATTTTCAAAGATGTTGTGCTGGATTTGCAGCCATGCACCCTGATTTTGCGGTTCATCCTGAGTCCAGACCAATTCCTGGAAGTTCGGGAATTGCTTGAGCGCAGCGGCAAATGCCTTGTGCGGGAACGGATACAGCTGTTCGACGCGGATGATCGCCGTGTCGGACTGGCCGCGTTCCTTGCGGGCATTGACCAGATCGTAGTAGACCTTGCCGGAGCAAGCGATGACGCGCTTGACCTTCTTGGCGTCGAGCTTGTCGTCCAGTTCAGGGATGACGGTCTGGAACGAACCCTTGGCCAGATCGGACAGCGGCGAACCGGCATCCTTGTTACGCAGCAGCGACTTCGGCGTCAAGATGATCAGCGGCTTGCGGAACAGACGGATCATCTGACGGCGCAGCAGGTGGAAAATCTGCGCGGCAGTGGTCGGCTGAACGACTTGCATGTTGTTGTCGGCGCACAGCTGGAGGTAACGTTCCAGACGTGCCGACGAGTGTTCCGGCCCCTGGCCTTCGTAACCGTGCGGCAGCATTTGCACCAGACCGGAAGCACGCCCCCACTTCACTTCGCCGGAGCTGATGAATTGGTCCATGACGACCTGAGCACCGTTGGCGAAATCGCCGAACTGAGCCTCCCAGATGGTCAGTGTGTTTGGCTCGGCAGTCGAATAACCGTATTCAAAGCCCAGCACCGCTTCTTCCGACAGAACCGAGTCGATCACGGTATACGGAGCCTGGTTCTCTGCGACGTTTTGCAGAGGAATGTAGGTGCCTGCATCCCAACGTTCACGGTTTTGATCGTGCAAGACGGCGTGACGGTGAACGAAAGTACCGCGACCGGCATCCTGACCGGTCAGGCGCACGGCGTAACCGGACGCAACCAGCGAAGCGTAGGCCAGATGTTCGCCCATGCCCCAGTCCAGGTTCAGATCGCCGCGACCCATTGCAGCGCGGTCGTTGATGACCTTCTCGACCAGCGCGTGCGGCTTGAAGCCTTCCGGGATGGTGGTGATGCGTGTTGCCAGGCGCTTCAGTTCCGCCAGCGGCACTGCGGTGTCGGCAGCGTCGGTCCACTTGCGGTTCAGGAACGGCAGCCAGTCGACGGCGTACTTGCTCTTGAAGTTGGTGATGACCGGATCGACTGTGTGCTTGCCGGCGTCCATCGCGTCGCGATAGGCCTTGACCATGACGTCGCCGCCATCCGCAGGGATCGTGCCTTGCGCGGCGAGGCGTTCCGCGTACAGCTTGCGTGTGCCCGGATGTTGCGCGATCTTCTTGTACATCAGCGGCTGCGTCAGCGCCGGCGTATCTTGTTCGTTGTGACCCAGCTTGCGGAAGCAGATGATGTCGACGACGATGTCCTTCTTGAACTGCATGCGATAGTCGACCGCGATCTGCGTTGCGAACACGACGGCTTCAGGATCGTCGCCGTTGACGTGCAGCACGGGCGCTTCGATCATCTTGACCACGTCCGAGCAGTACAGCGTCGAACGGGAGTCGCGCGGATCGGAAGTCGTGAAACCGATCTGGTTGTTGATCACGATATGCACGGTGCCGCCGGTGCCGTAACCGCGCGTCTGCGCCAGGTTCAGCGTTTCCATCACAACGCCCTGACCTGCGAACGCGGCATCGCCGTGCACCAGGATAGGCAGTACTTGCGAGCCGTCCTTGTCGCCGCGGCGATCCATGCGCGCCTTGACGGAACCTTCAACCACAGGGTTGACGATTTCCAGGTGGGACGGGTTGAACGCCAGCGACAGGTGGACCGGGCCGCCCGGAGTGCTGATGTCGGACGAAAAACCCTGGTGGTACTTGACGTCGCCGGCCGGCAGGTCGTCGGCGTGATGACCTTCGAACTCGGAGAACAGCTCTTGCGGGGTCTTGCCCAGTGTGTTGACCAGAACGTTCAGGCGGCCGCGGTGGGCCATGCCGATAACGATTTCCTGAACACCCTTTTCACCGGCGCGCTGGATGGTTTCATCCAACGAAGCGATGAAGCTTTCGCCGCCTTCCAGCGAGAAACGCTTTTGACCGACGTATTTGGTGTGGAGGTAGCGCTCCAGGCCTTCGGCCGCGGTCAGGCGGTCGAGGATATGCTTTTTCTTTTCAGCGGAGAACTGCGGCAGCGCGCGTGTCGGCTCCAGGCGTTCCTGAATCCAGCGTACTTCGGCCGGGTCGCTGATGTAGGTGAATTCAGCACCGATCGAACGGCAGTACGTGTCGCGCAGCGACTGCAGCAGGTCGCGCAGGGACGCGGTTTCGCCGCCGAAGTAGGTATTGCTGATATTGAACACGATGTCCATATCGGAATCGCTGAAGCCGTAGAAGCTTGGCTCCAGTTCCGGAATCGTTGGACGCTCCTGGCGTTGCAGCGGGTCGAGGTTGGCGTAACGCGAACCCATGTCGCGATAGCCGGCGATCAGCTGTGTTGCAGCGACGCGCTTGCGACCCATTTCGGTATCGGAGGAAGCGACGACGGTGCGAATCGGACCTTGCTTGGCGCGCTCGGCAAACGAGGCGATCACCGGTGCATGGGCGACGTCAGGACGATTGGAGCCGTCAACTGCAGGCACGTGTTGCACCGCATC
The DNA here is from genome assembly GCF_000282135.1 of Herbaspirillum sp. CF444. Taxonomy (GTDB): domain Bacteria; phylum Pseudomonadota; class Gammaproteobacteria; order Burkholderiales; family Burkholderiaceae_D; genus Herbaspirillum. The sequence continues at coordinate 49,971 of NZ_AKJW01000017.1, read as the reverse complement.
GAAATAAGCACGCCAATTGTCTGGTACGGATCCGGGATTATTGAGATACGCCTCGTACAGTTCTTCCAGGTACGGCGCATTTCCACCAAAGAGGTAGGAATTGAGATTGTATTGCTCGTAGAGCTGTGTCATATCTTGCTCACCTTTCTTCGCGTTTCGCGAGATTAGCGGGTTAATCTAACCTTCCGCGACACGGCCTGACCGATTAGCGGATTGCACATCAAGTTGTGGGGAAGGACCATGTCTACCTGAACTTTTTTGAGTTATCCAGCCAGCATAGCCCGAATTATATATCCTTATTTCCAATAAAAAAGCGAATCCTGAAGATTCGCTTTTTTATTTCTGTCATTTGTTGCAAGCGGCGGCATGACGCAGCCATGGCCGCCGGGCAACTAACAAAGATTTGATGACAGCCCGGTGACGGCCTGATGACAAGCCGTTCCGGGCCGGCCATCAGCCGCATCGATTAACGCTTGTCGATGGCAGGAACGTCGCGTTTTGCGGAGCCGACGAACAACTGACGCGGACGACCGATCTTTTGTTCCGGATCGGAGATCATTTCGTTCCATTGAGCGATCCAGCCGACGGTACGCGCCATCGCAAAGATGCAGGTGAACATCGACGTCGGAATACCCAGCGCGCGTTGAACGATGCCAGAGTAGAAGTCGACGTTCGGGTACAGCTTGCGCGACACGAAGTAGTCGTCTTCCAGCGCGATCTTTTCCAGCTCCATGGCCAGCTTGAACAATGGGTCGTCATGCAGGCCCAGTTCATTCAGGACTTCGTAGCAGGTTTCACGCATCAGCTTGGCGCGTGGATCGTAGTTCTTGTAGACACGGTGACCGAAGCCCATCAGCTTGACGCCGGAGTTCTTGTCCTTGACTTGCTTGATGAACTCAGGAATCTTGTCGACCGAACCGATGCTTTCCAGCATGGTCAGTGCAGCCTCGTTGGCGCCGCCGTGAGCAGGACCCCACAGGCAGGCGATACCGGCAGCGATACAGGCAAACGGATTGGCGCCCGACGAGCCGGCCAGACGCACGGTCGAAGTCGATGCATTTTGTTCGTGGTCGGCGTGCAGGATCAGGATACGGTCCAGCGCGCGCACCAGCACTTCATTGACCTTGTACTCTTCGCATGGGTTCGCGAACATCATGCGCATGAAGTTGGCGCTGTACGACAAGTCGTTGCGCGGATACACGAACGGTTGGCCGATGTTGTACTTGTATGCCATGGCGACCAGCGTCGGCAACTTGGCGATCATGCGAATCGCGGACACGTCGCGATGCACAGGATTGCTGATGTCCAGCGAGTCATGGTAGAACGCCGACAAGGCGCCGACCGAACCGGTCAACACTGCCATCGGGTGTGCATCGCGACGGAAGCCGCGGAAGAAGAAGTTCATTTGCTCGTGAACCATGGTGTGCTTGGTCACGGTCTCGACGAACTCGGACTTCTGGTCTGCCGTCGGCAGCTCGCCGTGCAGCAGCAGGTAGCAGGTCTCCAGGAAGTCGCAATTGACGGCCAGTTGCTCGATCGGATAACCGCGGTACAGCAGCTCGCCCTTGTCGCCGTCGATGTAGGTGATCGACGAATTACATGCCGCTGTCGACATGAAGCCCGGGTCGTAAGTGAACTTGCCGGTGGCGCCGTACAGTTTGCGGATGTCGATGACATCCGGACCGATCGTGCCCTTGTAGACGGGGAAATCCAGGGATGGCGTACCGTCGGAAAACGACAGGGTCGCTTTGATATCTGAGGTGGGCATAGTTCTTCCTTCAGCTGTGATGATGAATCGTTAATCAAAAATCGCAAATCAACCGCTTTAGAGCCTGTTGCAAAATAAACTTCCCACTGCCGGCACCCTGCGCCTCCCGATGCCCGCCAAATCACTTTGCAACAGCCTCTAATACAACGCCGGCCGCTTTTGAACCAATCAATATTGCCAGAACTCTTCGGAACGTTCAGGCGCTACGCAATTTTTTGAGCAAGGCGTGGACTTGGGGCAAGTCCACCGCTGCTTCAGGCTCCTTGCGCACAAGGAGCAAGTCCATCAGGTCGTTGTCCCCGAGGTCCATCAGACGGGAAAACGCATCGACCTCGTCATCGGTCATGCTCTCTTCGTTCGCGTCGAGATAACGCGTCAGGATGAGATCGTTTTCCAGCAATCCGCGACGGGCGCGCCAGCGCAGGCGTGCACGTTTGACGGGATCGTCTTGATGGCTTTGGGACATGGATTCAATTCACTTCTAAGTAGTACAACTGGTGCAACTGACACAACACAATGCTTGCGGTCAAACAATCGGACCGACACGAAAGCATAAGCAAAGGCGGGAGTTGCCCCCCGCCCTCTTACAACACACTTCTTATACTGCGCGGCGAACCATCAGTTCCTTGATCTTGCCGATGGCCTTGTTGGGGTTGAGACCCTTGGGGCAGACATCGACGCAGTTCATGATGGAACGGCAGCGGAACAAGCGGTACGGATCTTCCAGATCATCCAGGCGCTGGCCGGTCGCTTCGTCACGGCTGTCCGCAATGAAGCGGTAAGCCTGCAACAAACCTGCCGGGCCGACGAACTTGTCCGGATTCCACCAGAACGACGGGCACGATGTCGAGCAGCATGCGCACAGGATGCATTCATACACGCCGTCGAGTTCTTCACGCTGTTCAGGCGATTGCAGACGCTCTTTTTCAGGAGGAATGCTGTCGTTGATCAGGTATGGCTTGATCGAATCGTATTGCTTGAAGAAGTTGGTCATGTCCACGATCAGATCGCGGATCACCGGCAAACCCGGCAACGGCTTCAGAACGATAGGCTCCGACAGTTCGTTCAGGTTGGTGGTGCAGGCCAGACCGTTCTTGCCGTTGATGTTCATCGCGTCGGAACCGCACACGCCTTCACGGCAGGAGCGGCGCAGCGCCAGCGAATCATCGACGTCGGATTTGATGCGTTGCAAGGCATCCAGCAGCATCTTGTCGGTTGGCTTCAGCTCGACGGTCAGGTCTTGCATGTACGGCTTTTCGTCCTTGTCCGGATCGTAGCGATAGATCTTGAATTTCAGAGTACGTGTCATGTTCTGACCTTTTAGAAAGTACGTGCTTTAGGTTTAAATGTTTCGACTGTCAACGGTTGCATGTTGACTGGCTTGTAGTCGAGACGATTCCCCTCGGAAAACCACAGCGTATGCTTCAGCCATTCGACGTCGTCGCGCTTTTCATAGTCGCGATGAGCGTGCGCGCCGCGCGATTCTTTGCGGGCTGCGGCGGAAGTGATGGTCGCCTTGGCTGTTTCAATCAGATTGTCCAGCTCAAGCGCTTCGACGCGTGCGGTGTTGAAGACCTTGGACTTGTCCTTGAACGAGACGTGCTTGCGGCGCTCGTCCAGCTCCATGATCTTCTTGTAGCCTTCTTGCAGCAGTTCGTCGGTACGGAACACGCCGCAGTAGTGCTGCATCGTGGCGCGGATCGTGTTGGCGACGTCCTGGACGCGCTCGGAACCGGTGCTGCTTTCCAGACGCGCCAGGCGCTCCAGCGCGCGGTCGGCTGCGTCTGCCGGCAGGTCCTGATGGCTGCGGTCTTGCAGCTTGCTGTCGACAATATGATTGCCCGCAGCGCGACCGAAGACAACCAGATCCAGCAGCGAGTTGGTGCCCAGGCGGTTAGCGCCGTGGACGGACACGCAAGCGCATTCGCCGATGGCGTACATGCCCTGCACGACTTCCTTGTACGAACCGTTCTTCGGCACAACAACCTGACCATACACGTTGGTCGGGATACCGCCCATCTGATAGTGGATGGTCGGCACGACCGGGATCGGCTCCTTGGTCGCGTCGACGTTGGCGAACTTGTGCGCGATTTCCAGAATCGACGGCAGACGCTTTTGAATCGTGTCCGCGCCGATGTGACGCAAGTCCAGCAGCACGTGATCCTTGTGCTGACCGACGCCGCGGCCTTCTTTGATTTCCTGGTCCATCGAACGCGAAACGAAGTCGCGCGGCGCCAGGTCCTTCAGCGTCGGCGCATAGCGCTCCATGAAACGTTCGCCGTTGCTGTTGATCAGGATGCCGCCTTCGCCGCGCACGCCTTCGGTAATCAACACGCCCGCGCCGGCCACGCCGGTCGGGTGGAACTGCCAGAATTCCATGTCTTGCAGCGGCAGGCCTGCACGCGCCGCCATGCCCATACCATCGCCGGTATTGATGAAGGCGTTGGTCGATGCGGCCCAGATACGGCCTGCGCCGCCGGTGGCGAACAGCGTCGTCTTGGCTTGCAGCATCATGACTTCGCCGGTTTCCATTTCCAGCGCGACGACGCCGAGGACGGTGCCTTCCTGATCGCGAATGATGTCGATCGCCATCCACTCGACGAAGAAGTGGGTCTTGGCGCGCACGTTACGCTGATACAGCGTATGCAGCAGCGCGTGACCGGTACGATCGGCTGCGGCACAGGCGCGTTGCACCGGCTTTTCGCCGAAGTTTGCAGTGTGGCCGCCGAACGGACGCTGATAAATCGTGCCGTCCGGATTGCGGTCGAAAGGCATGCCGAAGTGTTCCAGCTCGTAGACCGCCTTCGGTGCTTCGCGGCACATGAATTCGATGGCGTCCTGGTCGCCCAGGTAGTCCGAGCCCTTGACGGTGTCAAACATGTGCCAGTACCAGTTGTCTTCCGACATATTGCCCAGCGATGCGCCGATGCCGCCTTGCGCAGCGACCGTGTGCGAGCGGGTCGGAAAAACCTTGGACAACACCGCGACGTTCAGACCGGCTTCAGCCAGTTGCAACGAAGCGCGCATGCCGGAGCCGCCGGCGCCGACGATAACCGCATCAAAGCGGCGTGTAGGGATTGTGGATTTGATAGCAGCCACGATTACATTCTCCACAAAATCTGCGCCGCCCATCCGGCACATACGATCAGCCACAGGATCGTGGCAACTTGCAAGACCAGGCGCACGGCGACCGGCTTGACGTAATCCATCCAGATATCACGCACGCCGATCCAGGCGTGGTAGAACAAGGCCATGAAGGCGGCAAACGTCGCCATCTTGAACCACTGATGCGAGAACATTGCCGCCCAGCCCTCGTAAGAGAAGCCGCTGGAAGTCAGAAAGCACGCCAGCAGGATGACGGTATACACAGCCATGACGACCGCGGTGGCGCGTTGCGCCAGCCAGTCGCGCATGCCGTAGTGCGCCCCCACGACGAGGCGCTTCGATCCGATATTATTGTTTGCCATTTTTAGAATGCTCCGAACAGTTTCAATGCCACCAGGATCACCAGCGCGATGCTGACGACCAGAACGCCAGTCGACGACTTGCGCGCGCTGTCCTTGTCCAGACCGATGTGATTATCCATGATCAGGTGGCGGATGCCGGCGCAGAAGTGATGGAGATAAGCCCAGGACAGGGCAAGAATGACCAGTTTGACGAACCAGTTGGAGGCAAAGCCTTTGAGGTACTCGAAGGTGCCCTCGGAGAGCAGGCTGTTATCCAGCAAGTGCAGGATGAACGGCAACATCAGGAACAAAAACAACCCGCTGACACGGTGCATGATCGACACCAGGGCAGCCAGCGGCATACGGTAACCAGCAATTTGGGTAATATTAATGTTACGAAATTGTGGCCGTGGTGGTTTAGCGGCTTCAGACATAACAAGGTTCTCCTCAGATTTAAAACAATCCTGCAATTTTCGCCGATTTCATGAACGTTCACCAACACTTATTCTGCTTCGCAGCAAATTAGGTATCCCACAGACAGCGGACGGATGCGAGCAAGGCAAAGCCCCTGCACGCTTAATTCAGTTCGCTCTGGTAATGATGATTCAACGTCAAATACAAGCCGCGCCGCATTTCGACAGGCTTGTCGCCATACGTATAAGAGGCGCGATCGACACTCAACAAAGGCGTTTGGGGCGGAACTCCCAGAAATTTCGCAGACTCCGGATCCGCCCCCACGGCACGAATCTGCTCTGCAGCGCGAATCATGCGCGTCCCGAATTCGGTTTCAAACAGGCCGTACAGCGGCCCTTTATATTCCATCAGACGTTCCGCGGTCAGCCCTTTGAAAATCAGACCGGGCAACCAGATATCTTCAAGTATGGTCGGGACGCCGTTGAAGGATTTTACCCGTTTGATGAAGATGACGGAGTCGCCCGATTTAATATCAAGCTGGCGCGCCACCTCAGCGGGCGCGCGCATGCGCTTGACCTCGATAATCTTGTTTTCCGCGCGCTGCGGCTCGTCCACATCCGCCGTCAGGCGCAAAAAACGAAATTGCGCATGCGTCTCATGATGCGTGGCAACAAATGTGCCCTTCCCCTGCCGGCGCACGACCAGATTTTCGGCCGCCAGCTCGTCGATCGCCTTGCGCACGGTTCCCTGGCTCACCTTGAAACGGCTGCCGAGTTCAACTTCGCTGGGAATCAATTCGCCCGGTTTCCACTCGCCCGATTCCAGGCGCTGCGTGATCAAAGCCTTGATTTGCTGATAGAGGGGACTAAAGGTAGGAGCTGCTCCGGCAACACTGGTGCCCACGCTTTGCGCGTCGCTGTTGTTCAGATTGGGCAGGCTGGAGCTCATAACCTCAAATTGGACCACAAAAACCCTACTCTCGTCCAGCAAAAACTATTCAATAAGATGTCTTATATAAGACATAAGATAGTGATTGACACACCACTCGGGCAAGCCTACACTCGCGGGCATATTCGGCGACGAGTACACCCCGAACAAACACATGCATCAACAGATCGCCCCGCACTTGCATTGACGCGCGCAACACCGGCGCGATTTGCATTGCCCGGCCTCTGCTGAAAATCGGCAAAACAAGCTGACCACGTGCGCTTTTCGACGGTATGATTACAGTCTCTATAAGAATACGAAGTAATTGCCGGCGTCTTCCGGGATGCCGACAAGAAGTCCTGAGATGGCCGCATTAAGAAGTTCGGCTCCGTTCAAGGCTTCATAGCAGCATTAAACGCTTTCTATCACCACTTTGGAGATTCAACATGGCTAAAGCCCCCAAGCGTGTTGCCGTTACCGGCGCCGCCGGTCAAATCGGTTACTCCCTTCTCTTCCGCATTGCCAACGGCGACCTGCTCGGCAAAGACCAGCCGGTGATCCTGCAATTGCTGGAAATCCCGGATGAAAAGGCGCAAAAGGCCCTCAAGGGCGTCATCATGGAAATCGATGACTGTGCATTCCCGTTGCTGGCCGGCGTGACCGCGCACAGCGACCCGATGACAGCATTCAAGGATGCCGACATCGCCCTGCTGGTTGGCGCCCGCCCACGCGGTCCAGGCATGGAACGCAAGGACCTGCTGGAAGCCAACGCACAAATCTTCACCGTGCAAGGCAAGGCGCTGGATGCAGTTGCTTCGCGCGACGTCAAGGTTCTGGTGGTCGGCAATCCAGCCAACACCAATGCTTACATCGCCATGAAGTCGGCGCCGAATCTGCCGGCCAAGAACTTCACCGCCATGCTGCGCCTGGACCACAACCGCGCGCTGTCGCAAGTTGCAGCCAAGATCGGCCAACCGGTTTCGGCCATCGAAAAGCTGTGCGTCTGGGGCAACCACTCGCCGACCATGTACGCCGACTACCGTTTCGCGACTGCAGACGGCAAGCCGGTCAAGGATCTGATCAACGATCAGGTCTGGAACAAGGACACCTTCCTGCCGACAGTCGGCAAGCGCGGCGCGGCGATCATCGAAGCACGCGGCCTGTCCTCGGCAGCTTCGGCAGCCAATGCAGCGATCGATCACGTGCATGACTGGATCCTCGGCACCAACGGCAAGTGGACCACCATGGGCGTTCCATCGGACGGTTCCTACGGCATCCCTGAAGGCACCATGTTCGGCTTCCCGGTCACCACCGAGAACGGCGAATACAAGATCGTCCAAGGCCTCGAAATCGACGAATTCTCCCAAGAGCGCATCAACATCACGCTCAAGGAATTGTCGGAAGAGCGTGAAGGCGTCAAACACCTGGTCGGCTAATTGACCAGCACGCGGCGGGCTCATGCAGCCGCCGCGTAAATTTTGCATACATTCGGAATTCAGCAGCAATGCATCCCACCCAGGTCTTGTTCCCAGGCACCCGACAACCGGTCTCGATACCGGTCTGCGATCATTACGCCGGCTCTGAAAAGCTGATGCGCAAGTCGATTGCCCTGCAACAAGAGCTCGGCCCGATTTTTGATATCACCCTCGACTGCGAAGACGGCGCCAGCGCCGGCAACGAAGCCGGGCACGCGCAACTGGTGGGCGCCCTGATCGCCGGCGACGACAATCGCTTCGACCGCATCGGCGCCCGCGTGCATGACGTCACCAGCCCCTTTTTCGAACAAGATGTCGCGACGATCTGCGCTAGCGCTGCGTCGCGACTGGCTTACCTGATGCTGCCCAAGGCGGACGGTCTGGCCGACGTGCAACGTGCCATCGCCACCATTTCCCGCCACACCGGCGAAGCCGGCCGCCGTACGCCGCCGCTGCATGTGCTGATCGAGACCCACGGCGCCCTGGAAGACGTGCACCGGATCGCAGCGCTGCCGCAAGTCGAGTCGCTGTCCTTCGGCGTGATGGATTTCGTGTCGGCGCACTACGGTGCGATCCCGAGCGCGGCGATGCGCTCGCCCGGCCAGTTCACGCACCCGCTGGTGGCGCGCGCCAAACTGGAAATTTCCGCCGCCTGCCATGCACACGGCAAAGTGCCGTCGCATAACGTCACCACCGACATCAAGGATGCCGCCGTGGTCACGAACGACGCCGGCCGTGCGGCGCACGAATTCGGTTACACCCGGATGTGGAGCATCCATCCGAACCAGATCAAGGCGATCGTGCAAACCCTGTCCCCGGCCGACGATGAAATCGGCGAAGCGGCACAAATCCTGCTTAAAGCCAGGGACGTGCAATGGGGACCGATTCAACACGACGGCACACTGCACGACCGCGCAAGTTATCGTTATTACTGGAGCATCCTGCAGCGCGGTCATGCCGGCGGCGCTGCCTTACCCGCGGCAGTTGCGGACTGGTTTGCAGAGACCAGAACAGCGGCAACGACCACTCCGATTTCAACCACCCTGCAACATTGAACATTGATCGACGCACGATGAAAAAATACCTGACCGCCCTGACACTCGCAAGCGCCCTCTTCGCCGTCGGCATGCCGCAAGCATTCGCCGAAACAGCAACGACCACGACAAAAGAAAAAAAGACCGTCAAGAAGAAAACACCTGCCAAGGCTGCTGCCGCACCTGTTGAAAAAATGCCGTTGTCCTCCGATATGGACGACGATGAAAACGAACCGGAAATCGGCGGCACCAAGTCGGCTGATTTCAGCTGCGAAATGGGCAACAAGCTGACCATCTACAAGAACGACGATGACGACAAGCACATCGCCATTCGCTGGAACAAGCGCATCAACCGCCTGACCCGCGTCGTGACCACCACCGGCGCCAACCGTTTTGAAAACCGCAAGGTCGGCCTGGTCTGGATCGGCATCCCTGCCAAGGGCATCCTGCTGGACTCCAAAAAGGGTCAGCAACTGGCGAACGAATGCAAGAACGTAGAACTGCCGACGGCTCAGGCGCCGGCAGCAGCGGCACCGAAGAGCTAAGCAGCAAACAGGTATCAGGATTCAGCACGAATCCATTTAGTAAAGCAGTCCCGTATTAGCTGCGCAACCTGGTTTCGCTGGTTTCGCAGCACAAGCAAACACTTATACCATCCGTAATCTAAGGAGAAGAGGCCATGTCCCGCAACACATTGAACACCCTAAAGGAATTCAAGATTTCTGGTTCCAAGAAAGGCAAGTTCTACTCCCTGCCCGCCCTGGAAAAGAAACTCGGGATCAACATCTCCCGTCTGCCAGTGTCGATCCGTATCGTGCTGGAATCCGTCCTGCGCAACTGCGACGGTCAGAAGGTGACCGAAGAGCACGTCAAGCAATTGGCGAGCTGGGGCGCCAAGGCTGCCCGCGTCGATGAAATCCCGTTCGTGGTTGCACGCGTGGTGCTGCAAGACTTTACCGGCGTTCCATTGCTGGCCGACCTGGCCGCGATGCGTAACGTCGCCAGCAAGCTGGGCAAGAACCCGAAGAACATCGAACCGCTGGTTCCGGTAGACCTGGTTGTCGACCACTCGGTGCAGATCGACCACTTCCGCGAAAAGAAAGCGCTGGACCTGAACATGAAACTGGAATTCGAGCGCAACAACGAGCGCTACCAGTTCATGAAATGGGGCATGCAGGCATTCGACACCTTCGGCGTCGTGCCGCCGGGCTTCGGCATCGTCCACCAGGTCAACCTGGAATACCTGGCGCGCGGCGTACACAACAAGACCGGCGTCTACTACCCTGACACCCTGGTCGGCACTGACTCGCACACCACCATGATCAACGGCATCGGCGTGGTCGGCTGGGGTGTCGGCGGCATCGAAGCGGAAGCCGGCATGCTGGGCCAACCGGTCTACTTCCTGACACCGGACGTCGTCGGCGTGCACCTGACCGGCGCCCTGCGCGAAGGTTGTACGGCAACCGATCTGGTGTTGACCATCACCGAACTGCTGCGCAAGACCAAGGTCGTGGGCAAGTTTGTCGAATTCTTCGGCGAAGGCACCAAGTCGCTGTCGCTGACCGACCGCGCCACCATCGCCAACATGGCGCCGGAATACGGCGCGACCATGGGCTTCTTCCCGGTTGATGAAGCAACTATCGACTACTTCAAGGGCACCGGCCGCACCAAGGCGGAAATCGACGCGTTCGAATCCTACTTCAAGGCACAGAACCTGTTCGGCATTCCAAAGGCAGGCGACATCGACTACACCAGCGAAGTGTCGCTGGATCTGAGCACCGTTGCACCGTCGCTGGCTGGTCCCAAGCGTCCGCAAGACCGTATCGAAATCGGCAACGTCAAGTCGACCTTCGCCGACCTGTTCGTCAAGCCTGTTGCTGAAAACGGCTTCAACAAGAAGATCGAAGATCTGCCGAAGGCATACACCAACGCCGACGGCGTCGATGTCAAGAACGGCGACGTGCTGATCGCTGCGATCACGTCGTGCACCAACACATCGAATCCAAGCGTGCTGCTGGCCGCCGGCTTGCTGGCCAAGAAGGCTGTGGAAGCCGGCCTGAAGGTTGCTCCGCACATCAAGACGTCGCTGGCGCCAGGATCGCGCGTCGTGACCAAATACCTGGAAGCAGCCGGCCTGCTGGGCTACCTGGAAAAACTGGGCTTTGGCGTGACTGCTTACGGTTGCACCACTTGCATCGGCAACGCCGGCGACCTGACGCCGGCAATGAACGAAGCCATCGTCAAGAACGACATCGTGGCTTCCGCCGTGCTGTCGGGCAACCGCAACTTCGAAGCGCGTATTCACCCGAACATCCGCTCGAACTTCCTGGCCTCGCCTCCGCTGGTCGTGGCTTACGCCATCGCCGGCAACGTCAACGTCGACCTGATGACGCAACCGGTCGGCAAGGGCAAGGGCGGCAAGGAAATCTTCCTGGGCGACATCTGGCCGACTTCGCAAGAAATCGAAAAGCTGCTGAAGTTTGCGATGAACGCCAAGGTGTTCAAAGAGAACTACGCCGACGTCAAGGGCGCGCCAGGCAAGCTGTGGGAAGCCATCAAGGGCGTCGCCAAGGGCGAAGTCTACAACTGGCCGACATCGACTTACATCGCTGAACCACCATTCTTCGAATCCTTCACCGAAGTGCCGAAGGCTGCTGCGACCGGCATCACCGGCGCACGCGCCCTGGGCGTATTCGGCGACTCGATCACCACCGACCACATCTCCCCGGCCGGTTCGATCAAGGACTCCAGCCCAGCCGGCAAGTGGCTGCAAGCCAACGGCGTGTTGAAGGCGGACTTCAACTCCTACGGCTCGCGCCGCGGCAACCACGAAATCATGATGCGCGGCACCTTCGCCAACGTGCGCATCAAGAACCTGATGGTGCCAGGCGTTGAAGGCGGCGTGACTGTTCACCAGCCAAGCGGCGAACAAATGGCGATCTATGATGCAGCCATGAAGTACGTCAACGACGGCGTGCCGACCATGGTGTTCGGCGGCGAAGAGTACGGTACGGGCTCCTCGCGCGACTGGGCTGCCAAGGGCACGCAACTGCTGGGCGTGAAGGCTGTGATCACCCGCTCCTTCGAACGCATCCACCGCTCGAACCTGGTCGGCATGGGCGTGTTGCCGCTGCAGTTCATCGGCAACGACAGTGTCCAGACGCTGGGCATCACGGGAGAAGAAACTTTCGACCTGAAAGGCCTGGAAGGCGAGATCAAGCCACAGCAGGAAGCAACCCTGGTGATCCATCGCAAGAACGGTGAGACCAAGGAAGTCAAACTGCTGTTGCGCATCGATACGCCGATCGAAGTGGACTACTACAAGCACGGCGGCATTCTGCCATTCGTGTTGCGTCAACTGCTGGCTGCTTAAGAGGCCGCCAGCAAGCTACCAGCAAAATCGCCCCGCCTCGCGCGGGGTGTGCAGGAAACAAAAAACGCCGGTTTCGACCGGCGTTTTTCATTGTCCGAACACATTGAGCAGCCTCTTCCCGAGGTTGGAAAAAGTACATGCCGGACGGCAATCCCCGAGGCGATGTCGAATCAACTACAATAGGGATTCCTACCATTTGATTGTCGATATTTCATCATGCGCCGCCCCGCCAAACGTTCCTCCTCCAGGTTGTCCGCTGAAAGTCAGCGCCTGGTCAATTCATCACAAGCGGTCGCCGGCTCCACCAGTCGCCTGGAAGAAAGAGCTTGGGAGCGATCCCTCGATCTGCTGCTGCACAAACAACTGAAAAGCGCGCATCAAGGCATGATCGATGCCGCGCTGGACCATCTGTTCAAATCCGACCTGGAAGCCTACGACGTGCTGGTCGAGGCTGTTGAAGCCAACAGCGAAGCATGCGCGCTCGAATATGATGGCAAACTCTATAGCGTGCAATTGCTGGCGCTGCCGGCACTGGCCTGGACGCGCTTCAGTATCGCCTCCGGCAACCTGCCGGCCGATGTGCGCAACGGCCTGTTCGCACACCTGCATGCCCACGTTCTGGCGGACAACGTCCATCTGGCACTGGCGCCGACCTTGTATGCCATCGAGCAATTGCCGCGCCATCACGCCGACGTCTTCGCGCTGACCCAGCGCATGGGCCAGGCCGCCCTCAAGCAAAGCCAGCCCCAGCTCGCGCTGGAACAAACGCCGACCGCCCCCTTCCTGGCCGATACCCGCTACATGATTGCTGCAGTGGCCGTGCCGACCGGCGCCCCGCTGTTCCGCTGGCAGATGGACGAGCAAGCTTCGGTCATCCACGAGAAAGCCGCTGCGCTCAAAGCCTGGACGACTCAGGCAACGCCGCTGCTGACGCGCTTTCTGCCAGGCTGCAATGTGGAGTTGTTGCTGCCTCAACCTTATTATTTCGCCTGCCGCGAAGCCGACAAACGCATCCGCCCTGCCGCGATCCGCGCCGCCGATCACTACCTCACCCAGACACTGGGCGTCGCCTCGTCGGAGCTGCATGCCAACATCGGCAGCTTCTGCGAAAACATCAATGGCCAGATCGATGAGTATCGCATCGGATTCAACCTTGGCGACGACGACGGTATCGTCTACGGCATTGTATGGCCGCTGTACGAGCAGGAAGACGGCGACGAAGTGCGCGACTTATCCGCTCCGGATAGCGCCAAAACGCCGATAGAAGAGATTCTGGAGGTCTTGCGCGAGTGCGGCATCGTCCACATCAAGCTGCATGCGGAACGCTACACAATGGAGTTCTGCGATGATTGCGGCACGCCCTTGTTCCCGGCGCCCGATGGCGATCTGGTGCACGCGGAAATGCCGGAAGATGCGCCTGCGTCGACAGAACACTTCCATTAAATCCATCTGCTTCATTCGACCGATATGCGTCATCCATTGCGCATGTCGGCCGTTAGCCTGAAACCTCGCCCTTCGTCAGAGCTCCCGGAGCCCGCCATTCCCGCTCCACAAAAAAATACGGGCACACACCGCAGAGCCATGCGGCATGTGCCCGTATTTCTGAGCCGTACGTTGGCTGGTGCTTAGGCTGCCAGCTTCTCGATCAGGCCCATATCGGCGCTGGACATCAGCTTGTCGATATCGACCAGGATCAGCATGCGCTCATCCAGTGTGCCCAGACCGATCAGGTAGTCGGAGTCAAATGTGGTGCCCATCTCAGGCGCCGGCTTGATTTGCTCAGGCGACAGGGTGATCACGTCGGAAACGCTGTCCACCACCATGCCGACCACGCGGCCGGAGATGTTCAGGATGATCACGACGGTGAATTGGTCGTAAGTCGGTTCGCCCAACTGGAACTTGATGCGCATGTCGACGATAGGAACAATGATGCCGCGCAGATTGACGACACCCTTGATGAAATCCGGCGAGTTGGCAATGCGGGTCACGGCCTCGTAACCACGAATTTCCTGAACCTTCAGGATATCAATACCGTATTCTTCCTTGCCCAAGGTAAAGGCGAGGAATTCATTTCCTGCGCTGTCGGCTTTTTCGCCAAAGCCGGAAATTGTTTTCGACATGTTGTCTGACATGATAAATGGCCCTTATAAAAAATCAGGAAAATACGGATTCATCGCTCAGCTGCCGACTGGATCGTAGCAAAGCGGCAACATCTATGATTAAGGCTACACCGCCGTCACCCAGAATAGTAGCACCAGAAATCCCTGCTACCTTACGATAATTGGATTCCAGGTTCTTGACAACAATTTGCTGCTGGCCAATCAAATCATCGACGAATAATGCAGCTTTCTTGCCATCGGATTCCAGAATGACCACCAAACCCTGGGATGGGTCGGTAAAAGTCGATTCAATATTGAAAATCTGATACAGCGGCAGCAGTGGCAAATACTCGCCACGGACTTTGATGACTTTGCCCTGCCCGCTGATTTCCTTGACGTCTTGCGTTGCCGGCTGCAACGACTCGACCACATAGCCAAGCGGCAAGATATAAATTTCGTGACCGATGCGAATCGACATGCCGTCCAGAATCGCCAGGGTCAACGGCAGGGAAATCGAAATTGTCGTACCGAACCCCTTGCTGGAACGAATATCGACAGCGCCGCCCATGGCCAGAATATTGCGCTTGACCACATCCATGCCGACGCCGCGACCGGAAACATCCGTCACCTGCTCGGCAGTCGAAAAACCAGGCTCAAAAATCAATTGCCAGACGTCGCTGTCGCTGAGATTGTCCGACACAGCCATACCCTGCTGTTTGGCCTTGGCCAGAATCCGCTCGCGGTTCAAACCGCCGCCGTCATCGGTGACTTCGATGATGATGTTTCCCCCCTGATGCTCGGCCGACAACGATAGCGTTCCGTAATCCGACTTGCCGGCCGCAAGACGCGTCTCAGGAATTTCGATACCGTGATCGATGCTGTTGCGCACCAAGTGGGTCAAAGGATCAACAATCCGCTCAATCAGTCCCTTATCCAATTCGGTTGCCGCACCGTGAGTAACGAACTCGACGCGCTTGTTCAGCTTTGCTGCCAGATCGCGCACCATGCGCGGGAAGCGCGAGAACACATAATCCATCGGCATCATGCGAATCGACATGACGGATTCCTGCAGATCGCGGGTATTGCGCGTGAGCTGGCTGACGCTGTTGAGCAGATGTTCGTGCAGCATCGGATCGAGCGTTCCGGTGCGTTGCTCAATCATCGCCTGCGTAATCACCAGTTCGCCGACGAGATTGATGAGCTGATCGACCTTCTCAATACCGACACGAATGGACGACGATTCATGGACTGCGGGCTTCTCGCCCTTGGCCTTCTTTTCGCCGGCATGTTCCGTCACGGCCAATGCGGGCGGTTCGTCATGATCGGCTGCCGCAGCTTCAGCCGCCTGCTTGGCCTGCTCGATATCGCCCTGCGGTACGAATGGCTCGAAGAAACCGTAACCACGCTCCTTGTCGGTCGCGTTTACCGGCACGAACGGCGCGAAGAAACCATAACCGCGCTCTTCATCGGTTGCATCCTGCGGCACGAACGGCGCAAAGAATCCGTATCCCTGCTCTTCTTCCTTGGAGCGGGCGGCAACGGCCTGAGAAATCTTCAGGTCATCGGCGCTCACGAGGAAGGAGCAAATTTCATGGATGCTGTCAGCGCCTTTGGCGGTATCCAGGATGAAGACGCAACGCCCTTCTTCTGCATCTGCTTTCTCGATTTTCCCGAGCAAGCCCAGCTCTTGCTGCAACGCTTCGAGTTCGCGCTCGGCCAACTGCGGCAGTTCAATGCGATAACGGCTCACGCCACCCGGGCCGACCAGCGCCTGCGGTGCAGCAGCTTTTTTACCGGCGCCCTCGGACAAGGATTGCAACAGCATCCGGACATCGGCGACAGCGTCCAAATCAACGGTCGCACCATGGCGGTGACCGTCAAGCATGGATTTCAGAATATCTTTTGCCGCCAGAAAAGCGTCGACATGCTGGCTGGTCAACGCCATCTGCCCCTGGCGAATGCGATCCAGCAAGGATTCGAGTACGTGTGTAACTTCGGTAATGTCGGTCAGGCCAAACGTAGCCGATCCACCCTTGATCGAATGGGCCGCACGAAAGATCGCATTCAGATCTTCGTCGTCGGGATCCGACACATTAACGGCCAGCAAAAGCTTTTCCATTTCGGCAAGACCTTCCTCGGCCTCGTCGAAAAACACCTGGAAAAACTGGCTCATATCAATGGTCATGATTGGGCTCCGTCATAGATGCTTTAGGTGTATTTTTTATCGTTGATTATTGACACTAGCCGATGACTTTTTTAACCACTTCCGTCAAACGCTGCGGATCGAAAGGCTTCACCAGCCAACCATTGGCGCCGGCAGCCTTGCCCTTGGCTTTCATTTCGTCGCTGAACTCCGTGGTCAGCATGAGGATGGGCACGCGTTGATAACTGGTCAGCGCGCGCAAGGAACGAATCAGCGTCAGGCCATCCATGCGCGGCATATTCTGATCGGTCAACACCAGATCGAATGTCTGCAGCTTCGCTTTGTCCAGCGCATCTTGCCCGTCTACCGCTTCGGTAACCTGATAACCGGCTGCCTTCAGGCTGAACACCACCATCTGGCGCAATGATCCCGAGTCGTCTACCGCAAGAATTGTTTTAGACATTTTTACTCCCTGTTCTTTGTTTACGGGTCTGAGTTTGTCCAACTCATTATGCCGCATCCATTATCAAAAATTACTATCACACGTGTAAATTCAGCTTGCTTCCCAGATCACCAGTGGACCTTGCCGAATCTGCAGATTGAGGCGGCGTCGCATCAGAACAATTCGATATCGCCGCTCTCCATCCGTGTTTGCCGTACTGTTTTCCACAAGCCGTTTTCAAGGGCGGTGAGCCGCTCTTCCATGGACTCGACGGTATTCTTCAGCAGGCCCTCCAGGTCCTCGATCGATTGCGAACCATCCGGAGTGATTTCAAAGCTGTTGGCGCTCAATACGCCCAGGGCATCGCGCAAACCGATGACCCGACGCACGATCCGCTCCAGCAGTTGGCTGGTCATGTCCTGGAATTGCAGGCCGGTGACTGCCGCGTTGACATGCGCGGTAATCTCGTCCTGCATCACCTTGAGGCGGCCGACATCGTCAGCGGACAAGCTACCCTTGCCGGCCATGATGACTTCGAGTTCTTTTTGTTGCGCGAGTACGGCGGTGTGCAATTCCATGAAGCTGGATCCCAGCTTTTCGATGGCTTCGCCGAGCAAGATGTTGGTCTGTACCAGATCCGTCTCGACTTCCGTCAATTGCCTGCTTCCGCCGCTTGCCGTGTCGAGCAACAAGCGCTTGAGTTCTTGCCGCATTTTAGGTGTCGACATGCAAAGCCCTCCTTATTCATATTGGGCCTGGTGTTTAAAATCCAGTTAATTCTTAGCCGGATCGCTCAGACCGTCTTTCACGTCCGTATCAGACGATACATCCAGCGACGATGATCCGCCATTTTGCACCAGTTCTTCCGCTTTCTTGTTCATGACGATGATACTGATACGGCGGTTGATCGGATTGAAAGGATCTTCCTTGTCCAACAGCACCGCAGAAGACAATCCCACCACACGCAGCACCTTCGACTCATCCATGCCGCCCGAAATCAGTTCTCGGCGCGAGGCGTTGGCCCGATCGGCCGACAACTCCCAGTTGCTGTATCCCTTTTCGCCACTGGAATACGGGGTCGCATCAGTATGACCGGAGAGACTGATCTTGTTAGGGACATCATTCAGTGTTTTGCCGATTTCACGCAAAATCTCTCGCGTGTACGGTTGCAACTGCGCGCTGGCCAGCGCGAACATCGGACGGTTCTTCTCGTCCACGATCTGGATGCGCAAACCCTCCGAGGTGATATCGATCAGCAGCTGATTTTTGAATTGCTTCAGCGTCGGGCTGTTGTCGATCGCCGTTTCGATACGCTTCTTCAATTCTTCCAAACGCGAGCGCTCGGCCTTTTCCAATTCGGCTTGAGCTGCGCGCACGCTGCGTTTGCTGACAACGTCATTCTCCCCCTTGCGCAGCTGGCCTTCCTGCCGCGTCAGGTCCTTACCGCCGCCGGGCAACACGGTATTGGCGTCGCCGCTACCGGAGCCGCCGGCCATCGCCACTTTGAGAGGTGTTTTGAAATATTCAGCGATACCGTTAAGGTCCCCCTTCGCGGTCGAGCCGAGCAGCCACATCAGCAGGAAGAACGCCATCATCGCCGTCACAAAGTCGGCGTAGGCGATCTTCCAGGCGCCGCCGTGATGACCGCCGCCGCCCTTCTTGATGCGCTTAACAATAATGGGACGTAGCCCTTCGTCGGCCATGCCTTACTCCTGCTGATTACGAGTCATGTCGGATTACTTGCTTTTTGCCTGTTTGACGTGCTCTTCCAACTCGAGGAAGGAAGGACGCTCTGTCGAGAACAGGACCTTACGACCGAATTCGATCGACAAGGCGGGAGCATAACCGTTCAGGCTGGCGAGCAAAGTGACTTTGACGCATTGATAGATCTTGGTCGACTCATGAAGCTTTTGCTCCAGTACGCTCGACAGCGGCCCCACGAAGCCGTATGCAAGCAGAATACCGAGGAAGGTACCAACCAATGCATGCGCAATCAGCATACCCAGCTCGGATGGCGGGATACCCACCGATTCCATCGTGTGCACCACGCCCATCACCGCCGCCACGATACCGAACGCCGGCATGCCGTCGCCGAGCTTGGCAATACAATGGACCGGGATTTCGCCTTCGTGATGGTGCGTTTCGATTTCATTGTCCATCAGATTTTCGATCTGGAACGCATCCATGTTCCCCGACACCATCAGACGCAGATAGTCGGTCATGAATTCGATCAGGTGATGATCGGCCAGAACGCCGGGATACTTGCTGAAAATCGGACTGGCCTCCGGCTCCTCGATATCGCCTTCGATCGACATCAGCCCTTCTTTACGCGACTTGGTCAGAATTTCGAACAGCAATGACATCAGCTCCATGTATAGAGCTTTCGTGTAAGTCGACCCCTTGAAAACCGTGGGCAGCGCTTTGAGCGTCGCCCTGATGGCCTTGCTGTTGTTACCGACAAGAAAAGCACCGCCCGCCGCACCGCCGATCATCAGCAGTTCGATCGGTTGCAAGAGCGCCCCCAGATGCCCCCCGGCCATTGCAAATCCGCCGAAGACGGACGCCATGACGACCACATATCCAATTATGACTAACAAGTGCCTGCTCCCGTCCCAGTGGCGTTCAGTGTTTTTTACCTGCTATCAGGTTACATGCAATCTTCTCAAGCAAATGATGGAATACATGACCGAAAGAGGGCTTTCATTTTCAATTACGACACCAAAGATAAAAACTTGATAACGTGAGAAGAATGTAACACAGCTCTTTTTTGTTTCACATACGCCAGCCGTATAAAACAGGGCCGCCTTCTTTCGGCTGCACGGCGATGTCCGGCTGAACGCCTTCGATGATGAACTCGTAACTCAGCAACACCGTTCCGGAACGCATTTCCGCCCGCGCTTTGCTCCATAAGGCCGTCATGGCCGCTGGCGACAGGTACGCAAAAATTACGTCATAACCGGCAAAATCGAGCAAGGTATAGTCACCACGAATGAAACCGCCACGACTCCCTGTCAGCAACGCCCGCACATGACTCACCAACCAAGGCAATGGCGCCAGCTCGATACCGACGAACCTGCTGTCTTGCCTGACGCGCGACAAATAAAGAACGGCTCCGCCCAGGCCACTGCCGATGTCGATGACCTTGAGCGGCCTGTCGGCCGGCAGCAGCCCTGCCACAGCATCCCAGACAGGGCGCCCGGACGGATAGAACGGCACCTGGCTACGGAACGTCGACCAGAACAACAACAGCAAAAACAGGAAGATGATCAGAAAGAGCACCGGCGGCAATTGCAGCGAATTGACCAGAACGGCAGCGGGAGGAAAAAAGAAAAGGATCGGCATCCACCAGGATGCCATGCGGCGAAGGTACGCGATCCCTGCGGCCAATCCGCCATGCAGAACCGCAAAAGGAACGGGAGATACGTCAATCCCGAAGACATGCTCGCAAGCCTGTCGGACAAGCAGCGCCAGAAGCAAGGCTACGCATAAGACGATTAAAGCTTGTACAGCGGGTGCCTGCAGCAGGGATCTGCGCTGCCCCGACTCCATATCGGCCTCCAAACCCTCATTAAAGCCGACTATTTTACGACGATAAAACCGGAATTCGAACTCAGGCGAGCGCGGCGACCATCGGCAATGCTTCGACCATCATCGGTGCAGCAATCGCATCCTTGGCCTTTTTGGTCTTGCCGGCGCGCGATGGCATATGGCATAGCCCGCAGAGATAATCCTGATGCAAATCCAGACGATGCACGACGAAATGACCACCGCACTTGCTGCAAGGCGTAGTCGTCAACATCTTGCTTTCAAAGAACCTCACCAGCGTCCAGGCGCGCGTCAACGACAAGACGGATTCATCGCCCTCGGCAACCTGCCCGGCTTGCTCCAGATAGAGCTTGTAGGCCTTCATGACTGCTTCGATACCGGAAATTTTGGCGTACCCGACGAGGTACTTATGGATGTTGATGAACAGCGAGGAGTGGATATTCGGCTGCCACGTGATGAACCAGTCTGTTGAAAAAGGCAACATGCCCTTCGGCGGCGATACTCCCTTTAGCTCCTTGTAGAGCTTGAGAAGACGCTCACGCGACAAGGAGGTTTCAGACTCCAGCAATTGAAGACGCGCTCCGAGATTAATCAGCTCGATTGCCAATTGAATCTCTTGCGCCTCTGTTATCACGCTCTTCTTAGCCATGAATACCCCCGATATTTTTTCATTACAACCTGATCAACCTACCAATTCGACTTTGAACAATCAACGCCGAGTCATTCTCCCGGGTTGACCATGCAACCCCAACATACCACGAAGAATGGAAATAGCGTCAGGAAATTTGTTCGACTGGCTGACAAGCCATGAGAATGGCTGCGTGAGACTGAGCCAACCCCTTATCTTTGTTGTAATTGGTCAGCATACCGAGGATAGCGCCATCGTCGAAACGAAAACGCGTCAACATCATGTTGGTGCCGGCAAGCTTGAGGATTTGCGCATTGCTCAAACCTTGAATCATGTCGGCAATTTCGTCGCTGATACCAAGACGAAATATGGCTGTAGCTTTGTCAGAACGGATCATTTGCTGAGCCAACATCAAATAACTCAGATTTGCATCTCGAATTTCAGCCATCATGTCATTGGTATTCATTTGCACCCCCGCTCAAAATCAATTTACAACCGGTTACTTTTTCTTACCGGTAAGGCTGATTCTGAGGGGGCGAGGAAAGGCGGGAAATTAGTGATTGTCGGTATTTTTCGTCAGCAAGCGCCTGGGCAAAAAGTAAGATTTTGTCCTACAAAAACACCGCAAAAATTTTCAAAAAATCAAGAATTTTTTCCAAGGTTGGCACTGGCATTGCGTTTTGAGGCGATTCGTACTGTATTGACTCAAAAAATTTCCGCAAAGAAATTAGAACAAAAATTAAATTTATATCAATATTTTTCGTAATTATAAATCGGCGCGTTTTCCTACTTTGTTGTCCGTAAGCGACTACACGTCTCGTGAATATCACATCTTGTAACCGTTCCGTAACAATAAATCGCGAAACAACACTCGAAATTTTACAATTTATTACGCTTTCTTTGACCTTGAGCTGTTTGCGTAAAGCATTCTACCCGTCGGATTCCCCTCGCAAACAGGAAAACTGCCAAATCATTCAGCCATTTGCTTCAGACTTTGGGCAATATCGGCAATCAGGTCTTCTACTGCTTCCAGACCGATATTGAAGCGAACCAGGCCACCCTGCTCAGTCCACGTTTTTCGCATGGTCTGCATACGGTAGGGTACGCACAAACTGTGCGCACCGCCCCAGCTAAAACCGATCTTGAACAGGCCCAGACCGTCGACGAAGCGATCAATCTGCTCTTCGCTGAACCGTGGATCGAAAGTCACGGAAAACAAACCGCCGGCGCCCGAGAAATCGCGCAGCCAGATATCGTGCCCCGGGCAATCCGGCAAAGCCGGGTGCAGCACCTTGCTGATTTCCGGACGCTGCTTCAGCCACGAAGCAACCCGGCGTGCCGCCGCATCATGCGCATCGAAGCGCAGGCGCATCGACGGCAAACTGCGCAACACCATATATACATCGTCCATGCCGACGCCAAAACCAAGCCGCATGTGCGCCAGTTCGATCTTGTGGTTAATGTCGTCGTCACGCGTAATGACGGCCCCCATCAGCACATCCGAACCGCCCGACTGGTACTTGGTCAGTGCCTGCATGACGATATCTACGCCATGTTCGAAGGCCGGAAAAGCCAAACCGGCCGACCAGGTGTTATCCAGAGCGACCGGCACGCCCTTCTCATGTGCGGCCTTGCAGATCGCCGGTACGTCTGAAACTTCCATGGACACCGATCCCGGCGCTTCCGTCCAGATCAGCCGGGTATTCTCCTGGATCAGATCGGCAATTCCGGCGCCGATCAACGGATCGTAAAAACGCGCCGTTATGCCGAAGTCGCGCTCCAGCCACATGGCCTGATCCTTGTTGGGACCATAGACGTTGTCCGGCAACAGGACATCGTCGCCCGTTTTGAGCAGGGCGAAATTAACGAGCGAGATTGCAGCAAGACCACTGGGAGCAATCCGGCAGTGGCGGCCGCCTTCAATCTCGGCCAGACGCGCCTCCAGTATGAATGTCGTTGGCGTGCCGTGCAGGCCATAGGTATAGCCGCTCTTCTCTTTCCAGTTGCGTGCGCGCATTGCTGCGACATTCGGGAAGAGTACGGTCGAGGCATGATGGATGCCGACCGGCAGCGCGCCAAAATTGTCGGGAGGGACGTAAGCGCTATGCACCAGCGCTGTCTGCGGAGAGAGTTTTTCTGCCACGAATTACCTCAGTTGCCTCGGAGTGTTTTTTGTTTCTTTGGAATCGGACGACTATCGTACAAGACTTATTGCACGCCGGCTTTCAGGGAAAACGGCTTGGTGACGGAGCCATCCAGCGTCGACCAGGTTCCGCTCAGAACGCCATTCTTGAAGCTGCCTTCCCATTGGCCGGAAACGTCTTTGCCGTTATGGGATTCTTCCATCACCAAATCATTCTGGTCGACTTCGCCCGCCAGCAGGATCTGCGATCCTTGCCCGAAAACGAAGTACTGGCCCTCCAGGCCATCCTCGTCCACCTTGGGGCGCAGGCTCAGCTGAATCTTGTCGCCACCCAAAGTGCCGCGCAGCACGAGCGGCTTGCGGACGATGTCTTGCAAGCTTCCGGGAACTACCATCGTGGCAGCAGTTGCGTCGCCAGGCTGTTGGGCCTCGACCTGCGCGGTGAAGATCAGCAAAAACAGCGGCAGCAATAACTTCAGCACGCCACTCCTCATTGCGCAGCCGCCCACAAATCGTGCGCATCGGCGGCCGTCACCACGACATCGACAAACTCGCCGACGACCAGCTTCTTGTGTGGTTCGAAAGGCGGTTTGACGTAGACGACGCCGTCGATTTCCGGCGCATCGGCGAAGGACCGGCCAACACCGCCATTGCGATCGACTTCATCGAGCAGCACACGCAAGGTCTTGCCGACCTTGGCCTGCAGGCGCTTCTTGGAAATCTCTTCCTGTAGCTGCATGACGCGCGCGCGGCGCTCTTCACGCACTTCTTCCGGCACCGGATTGTCGAGCAGATTGGCCGTCGCGCCTTCCACCGGAGAATAGGCGAAGCAGCCCAGGCGATCGATTTCAGCCTCCTTCAGAAAGTCGAGCAGATACTCGAATTCGGCTTCGGTCTCGCCCGGGAAACCGGCGATGAAGGTGGAGCGTATCGTCAGATCCGGACACATCTTGCGCCATGCCTGGATGCGCTCGATATTCTTTTCGCCACTGGCCGGACGCTTCATGCGTTTGAGCACATCGGGATGCGCGTGCTGCAAAGGCACGTCCAGATACGGCAGCACGTGGCCTTGCGCCATGAACGGGATGATCTGGTCCACGTGCGGATACGGATAGACGTAGTGCAGACGGACCCAGGCGCCATACTGGCGAGCCAGTTCGCCGAGCGCCTCGACCAGTTGCGTCATGTGCGTCTTGACCGGCTTGCCGTTCCAGAAACCCATGCGGAACTTCACGTCCACGCCGTAAGCGCTGGTGTCCTGCGAAATGACCAGCAATTCCTTGACGCCGGCCTTGAACAGGTTTTCGGCTTCCAGCATGACGTCGGCAATCGGGCGCGACACCAGATCGCCGCGCATGGACGGGATGATGCAGAAGCTGCAGCGATGATTGCAGCCTTCGGAAATCTTCAAATACGCGAAATGCTTGGGCGTCAGCTTGACGCCCTGGGCCGGGACCAGATCGATGAACGGCGCATGCGGCTTGGG
This sequence comes from Herbaspirillum sp. CF444, assembly GCF_000282135.1. Taxonomy (GTDB): domain Bacteria; phylum Pseudomonadota; class Gammaproteobacteria; order Burkholderiales; family Burkholderiaceae_D; genus Herbaspirillum. The sequence goes on along the minus strand of NZ_AKJW01000017.1, from coordinate 25,047 downwards.
CAGATGCTTGTGCACCGCCTGCATGACTTCACCGACAGCGTGCGGACCGGTGACTTCCAGCACTTTGGGATGAATCTTCTGGATCAGATCGTCGCCATCGCCGTCTTTCTTGGCGCCCAGGCAACCGGTCACGATGACTCTCCCGTTTTCGCTCAATGCTTCGCCGATGGCGTCGAGCGACTCCTGCACCGCAGCATCGATAAAGCCGCAGGTATTGACGATGACCAGATCCGCGCCGTCATAGGACTTGGCGGTATCGTAGCCTTCGGCGCGCAATTGCGTCAGGATTTGTTCGGAGTCCACCAGGGCTTTGGGACAGCCGAGCGAAACGAAGCCGACCTTGGGGACAACCGGGGGTACGACAGGAGAAACATTGGACATGATAGACGGGCGTAAAAGCGAGATTCAGACGAAGCCGCTATTGTACCCTTGGATGGGCAGGCAGGCCGCAAAACGGCCCGTCCGCCTTGACAGGATGTCTACTTTTTACCCGGATCGGTGGGGACGAATGGGAATGTGCCGAACATATTCTTGGTCTGGCTTTGCATTTGCTCCTGCATCTGGATGAACAGACTCTTGCTCTGTTCGATGTAGTTGCTCATCATGCCTTGCATCATCGGGCCCTGGACGTTCATGAACTGGGTCCACATTTCAGGACTGAAAGGCTTGCCTTCATAGAAACCTTTGGAGTTTTCCGCCAGCTTGTTTTGAATATCGATAAAAGCCTGGATGTTTTTCTCCAGATACGATCCCATCATGCCCTGCATGGCGTGACCGTAGTAACGAATAATCTGCGACAACGCGGCGCTGGAGAACATGGGCGCGCCATGCGACTCCTCTTCCAGGATGATCTGCAGCAAAATGCTGCGAGTCAGATCATCGCCGTTCTTGGCGTCGACGACAGCAAATTCCTCGTTGTCGAGGACCAGTTGCTTCACGTCGGTCAAGGTAATGTAAGAACTTGTTTGAGTATCGTACAGGCGGCGATTAGGATATTTTTTAATTAAACGCTCTGCAGAGTTTTTTGCACTTGTCATCTGAAATTCCAGTCTGTTTTCAGCTATTAAGCAGGCTCGTATTATTGTGTTGATGTCGGCCCGCTGGCGTATCGCATTATAGGCGGGAAACTGCGAAAACATACAAGTACGCAGTTTCCCCCATCACTTGCCCAAACCAGGACGGCAAATCCGAGAATCCGCCGCCCGGACAAGTACGGACAACACTTAGCCCATGTGCAAACCACCGTTCAGCGAAAAATCGGAACCGGTGGCGTAACCACCTTCCTGCGATGCAATCCAGGCAACAATCGAAGCGATTTCTTCCGGCTCGGCCAGACGCTTGACCGGAATGCCCGCCACGATTTTCTCCAGGACTTCAGGACGGATGGCGCGCACCATGTCGGTACCGACATAGCCTGGCGACACGGTGTTGACCGTCACGCCCTTGGTCGCGACTTCCTGCGCCAGCGCCATGGTGAAACCATGGATGCCGGCCTTGGCCGTGGAATAATTGGTCTGACCGAACTGGCCTTTCTGGCCGTTGACGGAAGAGATGTTGATGATGCGACCCCAGCCGCGGTCGACCATGCCTTCGATGACCTGTTTGGTCACGTTGAAGAGCGAGTTCAGGTTGGTGTCGATGACGGCGTCCCAGTCGGACTTGGTCATCTTGCGGAACTGGCCGTCACGTGTAATGCCGGCATTGTTGACCAGAATGTCGATCTCACCGATCTCGGCGCGGACCTTCTCAAAAGCTGCTTTGGTCGATTCCCAATCGGCGACGTTGCCTTCGGATGCGTGAATGTCAAAACCTTGTTCGCGCATGGAGGCCAGCCATTTGTCCTTGCGGGTCGAGTTGGGACCGCAACCGGCGACCACTGTATAACCGTCTTTGCAAAGACGGGCACAAATCGGGGTACCGATACCTCCCATGCCGCCTGTCACATATGCGATTCGCTTAACCATGTCCTGCCTCCTAATTTGTGTCGGGTGGATAACTACAGAGAATGACGACGACTTGCTATTTCGCTTGCTTCGCTCATGCAACCGTCTTTATGAAACCGCATCCTCGCATTGCTCAACTGCTTGCTGAACTGCTTGCTGAACTTTCTGGGTCTTTTATTCGGATCTGACTTTGACGTACCTCCCCGGAGCCGGTTCAATCACTTTGTGCTTGGCATTGCCTGCAGTTTTCGGTGCAGCAATTTGTTTTCCGGCATGCTTGGCGAGGAAGGCGGACCATTCCGTCCACCAGCTTCCGGGGTGTTCTTTGGCGCCGGCAAACCAGGCGTCAGGGTCGGCGCCGATCTTGTCGTTGGTCCAGTAGCTGCGCTTGTTCTTCGACGGCGGGTTGATCACGCCGGCGATGTGACCGGATGCGCCCAGCACGAAACGGTTGTTGGCCGGCTTCTTTGCATTCAGAATCGCCGTCGAGGCGTAAGCCGAAGCCCACGGCACGATGTGATCTTCGCGCGAAGCGTAAATGAACGACGGCACGTTGAGCTTGTAAAGGTCGATCTTTTCGCCCGCAATGGTCAGCTTGCCCGGTTCCTTGAGCGCGTTCTCCAGATACATGTGGCGCAGGTAGTAACAGAACATCGGCCCCGGCAGATTGGTGCTGTCGGCGTTCCAGTACAGCAGGTCGAAAGCTTGCGGCGCCTCGCCCTTGAGATAATTCGACTCGACATAATTCCACAGCAGGTCGTTGGGACGCAGACTGGAAAAAGCGGTCGCAAAATCGCGTCCGGACATCAGGCCGCTCTTGCCGATCATCTGCTCGCGCATCTGAATCTGGACGTCGTCGATATACACGTCGATGGCGCCGGTATCGAGGAAATTGAGGAATGCCGTCAGCAAGGTCAGGCTCGCCACCGGCTCTTCGCCGCGCGCCGCGAGCACTGCCAGCGCACAAGAGAGGATGGTGCCGCCGACGCAAAAGCCGAGGGCGTTGATCTGTTCTTGTCCGGAGATTTCCTGGACCACATGAATCGCGCGCACCACGGCATCGTCGACGTATTGATCCCAGGTGGTCGTTTCCAGCGAAGCATCCGCATTGCGCCACGACACGAGGAAAACGGTATTGCCCTGCTCCACGGCATAACGCACCAGCGAATTCTGCGGTTGCAGATCGAGGATGTAAAACTTGTTGATGCAGGGCGGCACGATCAGCAGCGGGCGCGCATGCACCGTCTTGGTCAGCGGCTTGTACTGAATGAGCTGGAACAGCGCGTTCTCGAACACCACCGAACCCTCGGTCGTCGCCACATCCTTGCCGACTTCGAAAGCGGTTTCATCGGTTTGGGATACGCGCCCCTTTTGCAGATCGGCAAACAATTGCGCAATACCGCGCGTCAGGCTTTCTCCTTTGGTGTCGATGATCTTTTGCTGCGCCTCGGGATTGGTGGCGAGGAAGTTTGCCGGCGACAGCGCATCGATCATTTGCTGCACCGCAAAACGCAACTTCTGTTTGACCTTGTCCGTCGATTGCACGGCATCGACCAGCGACGTCAGGAAGCGCGCATTGAGCTGGTAAGCCGCGGCCTGGAATGCGTAGAACGGATTGGATTGCCAGGCCGGCGCCGACATGCGCCGGTCGGAAACCGAAGGTACTTTGGAGCTCATGACGGTCTGCCACAAACCCGCAAACTGATCGGCATAATCCTGCTGCAAGCGAAGCACATCGGCGGGGTCGAGCGTGGCGCCGAGATCATTCAGCTTCGCCTGTATCGATTGCACATCGAGCTGCCCGGCCGGCATTGCCGGCATCGGCCACGATTGCCACACCTTGGGATCAGACAACTGGTTTAACCATGCTGAAAAGACGGGAGGGACATTCTGCGCATTCTGCGCGTTATGCTTATTCATGCTCGCTTCTACAATTTTCGCGTATTGTTACGGTTTGTCGCTCAGCCTGAAAAGCCGGAAACCACAATGTACATCGTCGCAATCGCTTGGTTATATGTCGTCTTCATGATGTCGATTACCGAACAGTCCGCCATTGCTGGAATCGTGACGTTTTTCCTGTACGGCGTATTTCCTTTGACAATTGTTTTATACCTGATGGGTACACCGCAACGCAAGCGGAATCGTCAAATGAAGGAAAAATTGAAAGCCGCGCAAGACGCAGGACCGGGGCCGGTCGGCGACGCAAGCGCCGGGAATAAAAGCGAGTCCTGAATCGCAAACAAGGAGCGACCGGATCGCATCGCAACCGCGTTCGCCGCGTCAGATCCGGCGCCGTCAATGGATTGCGAGAATTACATGGCGGCGAGAAACCGCCAATAGAAGAGTTTCGAAATTTCTGCCTGATCAATCTCGAATTGCAGTTCGCCATGTTGCGGCAACTGCCTCACGCTCAACGCCAGAAATGAAAAGCCAGATGCAAACCCAGCATCAGCAAACCGATGAAAAAACAGCGGCGAAACAGCACGGCTGAAATTTTCGACCTCAGCCACTGACCGATAAACATGCCGCCCAATGCCGGCGCCAACGCCATCAGCGATACCGCCGCGCCCGTCATCTGCAACGCCCCGCCCTGCGCCAGACCGGCCGCCATGGCGATGGTCGATACGGTGAACGACAAGCCAAGCGCCTGGATCAGCTCATCCTTTTCCAGATTAAGCGCCTGCAGATAGGGCACCGCCGGGATGACGAAGACCGCCGTCGCCGCGGTCACCAGGCCGGTCGCCAGACCGATGACGGGAGACAGCCATTTTTCCGTCCCTGCCGATACCGAGAATTTGACTGCCGCCAACCCCAATACCGCGTACACGATCAGAGCTGCCCCCAAGGCCGCCGTCGCCTGCCCGCTGTCGTCGCCGCTAATCCAGCGCGCGCCCAACAAGGTCCCGACAACGATGCCGATCAGCATCAGCCACAGCCGGCGCAACAACCAGACGAAACGCCCTCCCGCCAGCAACTGCCAGACGTTCGTGACAAGCGACGGCACGATCAGCAATGCCGCCGCCTGCAACGGCGGCATGAACAATCCCAGCAAACCGACCGCGACCGTCGGCAAGCCGAGGCCGACCACGCCTTTGACAAAACCCGCCAGCAAGAAAATGGCCGTCACCGCCGACAACACAGCGACGTGCGCGGCATCAAAAGACAAAGTTGTGTGCATCGTTCCTCCACTCAACATGAAGCAAGTCTGCCAGCTATCGTCACGACGGAAAATCTGGAATACACTGAGCCAGCCTTCGGCCGAGCCTGAGGCTGCCGTCCATGCCCATTCACCCCCGATACCGAACACGATGAGCACCCGCCTCGACCTGAACGATCTGCGCCTCTTCCTGCACGTTGCCGAAACCGGCAGCATCACCGCCGGCGCCGAACGCTCTCATCTGGCGCTGGCGTCCGCAAGTGCACGCATCCGCAACATGGAAGACGCGCTCGGCGTTGCCGTCCTGACGCGGGAACGGCGCGGCGTGCAGTTGACCGACGCCGGCCGCGCCCTGCAGCATCACGCGCGCAGCGTGCTCCGGCAAATGGACATGATGCGCGACGAACTCAGCGAGTATGCGCACGGCCTCAAAGGCCACATCCGCCTGCTGGGCAACACCGCGGCCATCACCGAATTCCTGCCCGATGCGCTGGGCGCTTTCCTGGCGCAAAATCCTTGCATCGATATCGACCTGGAAGAACGGCTCAGCCATGAAATCGTGCAGGCGATCATCGACGGCGTCGCCGACATCGGCATCGTCGCCGATTCGGTGGATACCGGACATTTGCACACCATGCCGTTTCGCGAAGATCATCTGATGGTGGTGATGTCGCGCAGGCATGCGTTGGCGCGCCGCAAGCAACTGGCATTCGCGGAAGTCATTGAAGAGAATTTTGTCGGACTGAGCGGCGGCAGCGCTTTGCAGGAGCATCTTTCCGGGCACGCGACCCGCGCCGGAAAACGGCTGCAATACCGTGTTCGCTTGCGCAGCTTCGACGGCATCTGCCGCATGGTGGAACGCGAAGTCGGCATCGGCGTCATTCCTGCCACGGCAGCATTGCGCTGCCAGAAAACCATGGCGATCAAGTGCATCCCGCTCAGCGATGCATGGGCGAAGCGCCAACTATTGATTTGCGTCAGAAATGCGCTGGAACTGCCCGGCCACACCCGGCAATTGCTGGAGCAATTGCAGCGGCAGACGTGAACCCGGCTGGCTATCTGAGCCAAATCAGCGAAGCCATGCGTCCGGTGACTTTGTCGCGGCGATACGAATAGAAGCGCGTGTCGCCGACCGTGCAAAAGCCGCCGCCGGAAACGCGTGCCACGCCGGCCTGTCCCAGCCTCAACCGGGCAAGCTGATAGATATCGGCCAGGAATTTCCCTGCGCGGCCGGGGATCGCAACGAAGGCGCTGCGGCTGGCCACGTCGTGCGAGACAAAGGCGTCGACCACGTCCTGCCCCACTTCAAACTTTTCAGGCCCGATGGCCGGACCGAGCCAGGCAAGGATTTCGCCCGCCCCGCGTTGGCGCATGGCGTCCACGGTACGCTCCAGCACGCCTGCGGCAAGGCCGCGCCAGCCTGCGTGTGCAGCGCCGACCACCTTGCCGGCCGCATCGCAAAACAAGACCGGCAGACAATCGGCCGTCATCATGGCGCAGACGACGCCGGCTTGCGTTGACACGCAGGCGTCAGCCTCCACGGCATCCCGGACGTCGGCAGCGTCGACAACGTTGACGCCATGCACTTGCGTGAGCCAGGCCGGCTCCGCCGGCAGAATGCTGCGCAGCAAATGGCGGTTATGGGCAACGTGTTCAGGCGCATCCTGCACGTGCACGCCAAGATTCAGCCCGCCACCGCCCTGTCCGTCGCCATACGGCCCCAGACTCGCGCCACCCTGACGCAACGTGCTCAGGGCGCCGACATTGTCCGGGCGATCGTTCCAATCCGGAATCAGCAGTTCCATAAAATCACTCGTCCAGTGTCTTGAGGACGTCAATATCAATGCCCGCGCGACCGAGCAGCTCGGTGAAATCCTCCGGCAACTTGACTTCCCACTGGCAGGACTTGCCGCTGGTCGGATGCACCAAGCCGAGTCGCCACGCCTGCAGCGCCTGACGCGGGAAGAACGGCATCAGATGAGTCTTGCCGTACAGCGCATCGCCGACCAGCGCAAAACCCAGCGACTGCATGTGCACGCGGATCTGATGCGTACGCCCCGTTTCCAACTGGCAATGCATCAGACTGACCGCGCGACCGTCCAATGCGCCCACGGCAACACGCTGATAATGGGTGATGGCCGGTTTGGCGCTCATGCTCTCCGAAACGGCCATCTTGATGCGGTCGCGCGGATGGCGGGCCATGGCGCCGTCGATGGTGCCGGACAGTTGCGGCGTGCCCCAGACCAGCGCCAGATAGCGGCGTTTGACCGTGCGCGCCTGCAACTGACGCACCAGATCGGTCTGCGCCGCCAGCGTCTTGGCAACCACCATCAAGCCACTGGTGTCCTTGTCCAGCCGGTGTACGATGCCGGCTCTGGGCACCCCGCCCAATGCCGGGAAATGATGTAATAAACCGTTAAGAAGCGTGCCCGACCAATTGCCTGCGGCGGGATGCACTACCAGTCCGGCGGGCTTGTTGACCACCAGAATCGCCTTGTCTTCATGCACGATGTCCAGCGCCATCGGCTCCGGCTGGAAGGCGGTATCTTCCGGCGCAGCCTGGGGTGTAATGATCACCACTTCATCGCCCAGCACCGTCATTTTGGTGCGGGCGGGATTGCCGTCAACGGTCACAAAACCGGCTTCAATCCATTGCTGGATGCGGCTGCGCGAGTATTGCGGCACCAGCGTGGACACGACTTTGTCGAGTCTGCTGCCGCAGTCGTCGTCGGTCAGCCTGAGGGTAATCGGTTCGTTGCCTTCTGCAACCTCGTCGACGATTTCGTCGAGCGCGTCATCTCCCGCGTCTGTTTCGATAGGTTCGGCTGCAAAAGCTTTTGCAACCTTAGGGGGAGTGGTACGTGACATCAGCTATAATCAGTGGATTGAAATTTCTTGTTTCTTTGCACCCGCTCAAACTGCTCATACGTCATGCAAAAAATCTTATTGAAGTTGCTTACCGTCGCATTCATCCTGTCTTTGTCCGCATGTGGCCTGCTGCCTGAACAAAAAGACGAGACGATCGGTTGGTCCGCGTCCAAATTATACTCGGAAGCCAAGGATGAACTGACCGCCGGCGGTTACGAGAAGGCAATCAAGTACTTCGAGAAACTCGAATCGCGCTATCCCTTCGGCACGTATGCGCAGCAGGCACAGATGGATATCGCCTACGCCTACTACCGCCTGAACGACCAGCCGCAGGGCCTGGCAGCAGTTGACCGCTTCATCAAGCTGCACCCGAACCACCCCAACGTCGACTACATGTATTACCTGCGCGGCTTGATCAACTTCAACGACCGCACCAGCATTTTCGACACCTTCACCGATCAGGACAACACCGAACGCGACCCCAAGGCCGTGCGCGATGCGTTTGACTCGTTCAAGCTGCTGGCGGAACGTTTCCCTGACAGCACCTATACCCCTGACGCCATGGCCCGCATGAAGTATCTGGTCAATGCGATGGCGCAATACGACGTCCACGTCGCCAAGTACTACTATCGCCGCGGCGCCTATGTGTCGGCCGTCAATCGTTCCCAGGCCGCGATCAAGGATTACCCTGACGCACCGGCAATCGAAGAAGCGCTGTTCATCATGATGCGTTCCTACGAAGCACTGGGGCAGAAGCAATTGCGCGACGACACCGAGCGCGTGATCCAGGCCACCTACCCTAACAGCCCGTACTACACCGGCGGTCCGAAAGATGTCAAAGCCAAACCATGGTGGAAGATCTGGTAAATCACCACCGGCCACAAGCACACTCAAAAACCTTGGATGCCGATCATGTCGATCAGTTATCCTTTTGAAGCCCTGCACTGCAGGGCTTTTTTCATGCCCCTCGCGCGGCGCGGCATTGCCGGCACGGATCGCAACGCATTGTGTCGGCTTGCCGTAATCATCATTATTTCAGTAAACAATGTTGTTATTTTGAAAATTGGCTAGTTGAAGGCCAGACATCGCCATAGAATAAACAATCAATACCGAATGCTTGGCTACACGCACCAAGACCAGGCGTCACCCGATTCTCTCTCACTGATCTCCTGAAAAATTGCATCACGCTGCGCGCGTGGTGCGCATGGCTACGCCCAACAGGAGAGTGAGATGAGATGGTTTTACGATTTACAGATTTCCCAAAAATTGCTGGCGTCCTTCGTGCTGGTCCTCGGGCTCACTACCGCGCTGGGCGCCTTTTCCGTCCATCAGTTGGCGAAGCTCAATAGCGCTTCCGCAGAAATCGCGACCAATTGGCTTCCCAGCATCAAGGTCGCACAGGAACTCCAGACCGCACTGTCGCGCATACGCGCCATCCAGCTCCAGCACATCCTTGCGACCAGCGAAAGCGGCGCTCTCCAGAATGAGCAGGAACTCAACGTACAGAACAAATCCTTCCAGCAAAAACTGCTTGATTTTGCTCCTCTGGCGGGCACCAGCGAAGAAAAGGAGGCTGCGGCAAAACTGACGCAAGAGTTCGATGCGCTCCTTCCGATACAAAAGAAGATGCTTGCCATTTCCCGCACCGGCAAAATCGCGGATGCCTACGCGGTCCAGATGAATGAATTCAATCCCTTGTATTTCCGCATGCTGGCCGACGCGGATCGGCTGGTTGCCATCAATCAGCATGGCAGCATTGTCGCCGATGCACGCGCACGCGATATCTTCAGTTCTTCCCGCACCATGATCGTCGGCTTGCTGGCCAGTTGCATCGTGCTCGGACTCCTGCTGGCGATCTGGGTGTCGCGCCTGGTGGTGCGGCCATTGCGACAAGCCGTCCTCGTTGCGCAACACGTCGCCGGAGGCGACCTGACAGTGGATATGCATTCCGTCAGCAAAGACGAAACCGGCCAGTTGATGGTTTCGCTCAAGACCATGAACGACAGCCTGCTCAAGATCGTCAGCCAGGTGCGCCACGGCACCGACACCATCGCCACGGCATCGCGCCAGATCGCCACCGGCAATGTCGATCTCTCGACGCGCACGGACGAGCAAGTGTCATCGCTGCAAGCCACGGCCGCCTCCATCAAAGACCTGACCGACACCGTCAGGCAAAATGCCGACAATGCCCACCAGGCGAATCAACTGGCAGCCTCCGCCTCCAATGTCGCAGCCAAGGGCGGCAGCGTGGTCGAGCAAGTCGTCGACACCATGGAATCCATCAACGCCTCGTCCAAGAAGATCGCCGACATCATCAGCGTCATCGACGGAATTGCCTTTCAAACCAATATCCTGGCGCTCAATGCGGCGGTGGAAGCCGCACGGGCCGGTGAGCAAGGCCGCGGCTTTGCGGTGGTCGCGACGGAAGTGCGCAACCTGGCGCAGCGTTCGGCCAGCGCCGCCAAAGACATCAAATCGCTGATCAATGACTCGGTGACCAAAGTCGACGCAGGCAGCAGGTTGGTGGCGCAAGCCGGATCGACCATGCAAGATATCGTCCACAGCGTCAAACGCGTGACCGACATCGTCAGCGACATCGCCAATGCCAGCAAAGCGCAAAGCGATCGCATTGCGCAAGTCAATCAAAGCATAGGACAGATGGATGAAGCCACGCAGCAAAATGCCGCGCTGGTGGAAGAGGCTGCCGCCGCGGCACAATCGCTGCAAGACCAGGCAGCGACACTGGCGCAAGTAGTGGGCGTATTCAAGCTCGACAATCTGTCGGTCGAGGTTAAAACCACCGCAGCGAGAGAACTTGCCGCGGACCATCCGTCGCGGCGACTGCAGATTCCGGCCGGCGATCCGAATCATTGGGATCAATTCTGATCATGGCAAAAAAAACGCGCCGGCAGGCGCGTTTTTCATTGATGAAGCCCGATTCAGTTCCCAATGCGCCGGCGGAACACCCATGATGTCTCGCTCGACGCCGCTTCATAGAAAGCATAACCATCCAGGTCGAAGTTCTTCAGCTTCTCGGCCTGATTGACGCCCTTGAGCGCCGCGTATCGCGCCATCAGGCCGCGTGCGCGCTTGGCGTAGAAAGAGATGATCTTGTACTTGCCGTCCTTCCAGTCTTCGAAGACCGGGGAAATCACCCTGGCGTCCAGCACCTTGGTCTTGATCACCTTGAAATACTCTTCCGACGCCAGATTCACCAGCACCTTGGATTTATGCTGCGCCAGTTCGGCATTGAGCGCTTTGGTGACGTCCTCGCCCCAGAACGCATACAAATCCTTGCCACGCGGATTCTGCAGCCGGGTGCCCATTTCCAGGCGATACGGCTGCATCAGGTCCAGGGGACGCAAGGCGCCGTACAGACCCGACAGGATGCGCACATGCGTTTGCACGTAATCGAGTTGCCTCACGGAAAGCGAAGCGGCGTTGAGACCTTCATATACATCGCCGTTGAAAGCCAGCACCGCCTGCTTGCTGTTTTTGGTCGTGAATTTGCGCGACCAGGAAGCATAGCGCTCGACATTCAGGGCAGCCAACTGATCCGAAATCCCCATCAGCGTGGAAATCTGCGCAGGCGATTTTTCTTTCAGCACTTCGATCAACTCGGCGGAACGGGCGATGAAATCGGGCTTGGTATGCAGGTCGGTGGTGGGCGGGGTGTCGTAGTCGAGGGATTTGGCGGGCGATAAGACGATGAGCATGGGGAGGATCCGTTTGAATTTTTCGTAATGATACCGAAACCGGTGCAAGCCGTCTTACCGGACGCAATCCAGGAAAATCGTCGACATCATCAGCGTCATTGGCGGCATAGCCTTCCAGACCGGCAGCAAGCTCGCGGCGCAAGCCGGTTCGGCCATGCACGAGGCCGATGGACAAGAACACAAGATGACAGAAAGAATAATGCTTTTAAATGCGTTCCGATTAAACATGGATTAGTATTTGCTTATGGAGCAAGGCAGGAAAAAAGCAAGAACCATCGCCCTCGACATCGCATGCAGGCGACGAAGCGGATTGACGAAAGATCCCTGCACGATTCGACCACATCAGGAGGCTATATGAAACGCGACAAATCATTGATGGCGGATATCTTGAAAACGCTGTCCTCATTCGGCACCTCCTACGGCGACGTCGAGAAAATCCAGACCAATCTCGCCACGCAGAACACCCCGCCGGAGCTGATCCTGCACCATCTACGCCTGCTGCACGACCGCGGCCTGGTGGCGGTCGACATTCATCAATTCTGGCGCGTGAGCGATCAGGGCTATGACGTCCTTGAAGCAGGCAACGATCTGAGCGCCCCCGTCGCTCCGGCAGATACTACGAAAGCACGCGGTTTTGACAATTAGCACAGAAACAAGCACTGCCATTTCCGGCGGCGCGTCCGCATCCGACATCCATGTCGACGCCCGCAAGACGCGCCGCATCGTCCTCGATACCAACGTCTGCCTGGATCTGTTCGTTTTTCGCGACCCGCGCTGGGCGCGCTTGCTGCAGGCCATGGAAAACCGCGAAGTCCATGCCGTCACTCGCGCAGACTGCCGCATGGAATGGCTGGTCGTGCTCAACTACCCTCACCTGCCGCTCAAGGAAGACGACAAGCCCGCCATCCGCGCCGAGTTCGACCGCTTGATTGCCTGCCTGCCGGATGCGGTCGTCAACACCTTCGGCCTGCCGGCATGCACCGACCCCGACGATCAGAAATTTCTGGAGCTGTCGCTGCAGGCCGAAGCCGACGTGCTCATCACCAAGGACAAAGCCCTGCTCAAGCTGGCGAAGAAAACCGCCCGCAAGAACATGTTCGCCATCATGACGCCGCAAACCTGGCATGCCGCGCTGGATACCGGGGATGCCCAACCGGCGTCCGCATAACCGGCGCCATCGCAACACAGACGCCGGCATGCCGCGCACCAAGTCGGAACGACGCCCCAAATCCGGCTAAAATGCCATCTCTGTACGTTTGCCATCCTGTCCGCCTACCCATTTCTCAGATTTCAGCAATGAGCCAGCCCGTCAACATCGTTTCCAAACTGCCCAAGGTCGGCACCACCATCTTCACCGTCATGTCGGCGCTCGCCAGTGAAAAAGGCGCGGTCAATCTCGGCCAGGGTTTTCCCGATTTCGATTGCGATCCGGCGCTGGTCGATGCCGTCACCCAGGCGATGAAAACTGGCCTGAACCAGTATCCGCCGATGGCGGGCGTACCGGTCCTGCGCGAAGCGATTGCGAACAAGATCCGGGCGCTGCATGGCCATGCCTACGATCCGACCAGCGAAATCACCGTCACCGCCGGCGCCACCCAAGGCATCCTGACCTCGATCCTGTGCGCGGTCCATGCAGGCGACGAAGTGATCGTGATCGAACCGGCCTATGATTGCTACGTACCGGCGATCGAGCTGGCCGGCGGCATTCCCGTCTTCGTCCAGATGACGGTGACCAGCGAAGGCTACAGCGTGCCGTGGGACAAGGTTGCCGCCGCGGTGACGAGCAAGACGCGCCTGATCATGGTCAATACGCCGCACAATCCGACCGGTTCCATCCTGAAGAAAGCCGACATCGACGCGCTGGCCGACATCGTGCGCAACACCGGCATCCTGATCCTGTCCGACGAAGTGTACGAACACATGGTCTACGACGGCCAGAGCCACGAGTCGCTGTGCCGCCATCCCGAACTGTCGCCGCGCACCTTCATCAACTCCAGTTTCGGCAAGACCTATCACGTCACCGGCTGGAAAGTCGGCTTTGTTGCAGCGCCCGCCGCCCTGACCGCAGAATTCCGCAAGGTGCACCAGTTCAACGTCTTCACCGTCAACACACCGGTGCAATACGGCCTGACCGAATACATGACGAACCCGGCGCCGTACGTCGACCTGCCGGCCTTCTACCAGCACAAGCGCGATCTGTTCCGCGAAGGCCTGAAAAACACGCGCTTCAAACTGCTGCCGTCGGAAGGCACCTACTTCCAGTGCGTGGAATACGGCGCGATTTCGGACTTGCCCGAAGCCGAATTTTCCAAATGGCTGACCACGGAAATCGGCGTTGCCGCCATTCCCGTTTCGGCGTTCTACAACACGCCGAAAGAATCCGGCATCGTGCGCTTCTGCTTCGCCAAGAAAGACGAAACCCTGCGCCTGGCGCTGGACCGGCTGGCGAAACTGTAAGGCGTCATCTCCCTGACAAAAATCACAACAACGAAAAACGCGACTCCATGACCGCCGAACTCAAAGCAAGCCGACACGACGCCACATTGGTTCTCATCTTCGCCAATCCGGGCCGACAAAATGCGCTGGACGGCAGCGTTGTCGCTGCCGCCATCGAAACGCTGTCGAAAGCCGAACGCGACGACTCCGTCAGCGCCATCGTGCTGACCGGCGCCGATCAATGTTTTTGCAGCGGCGTGGAAGCCGGCAAGGACCTGGAAACCCAAGTCTTGGTTCTGGAAAACCTGCAAAACCTGATCGAAACCATGCGCAGCTTTCCCAAACCGATCATCGCCGCGGTCGAAGGCGTTGCCGTCGATGCCGGTTTTTCGCTGGCGCTGGCCAGCGACCTGATCGTGGCCGGCCAGAACGCCGGCTTCGGCATCTCTCCCGCACAGATCGGCACCTGGGCCGTCGGCGGCGCCGGCTGGTTCCTGCCGCAACGCCTGCCGCAGCAATGGACCGCAGAAATCCTGCTCGACGCCAAGCCGCTTACCGCAACGCGCCTGCAGGCCGCCGGACTGGTCAACAAACTGAGCGCAGACGGCGCCGCGCTGGACAAGGCGCTGGCATGGGCCGAGCAGTTGTCGGCGGCGCTGGCGTCCGCCCCGGCTGCGTTTGAACAGTTCAAGACCTTACTTGGCAATGCCTCCTCTACTACACTGAACGAATCCTTCTCTTCGGAAAAGCATCGTTTGCTCACCAAGCGTCCCGGAACAACCTGAGTTCCGGATCCGGCCGGCATCACAGATTGATTTTCAGATTGCCCGCCACCTCCTTTCAAGATGGCGGCATTGTCCACGATGAGTCAGAAGAATGCGCAGGACAACAACAGCAAAGGCAAAACCGAAACAGCGGATGCGCCGCCGGGTGCTCCCCTGCAGGCTTGGCCGCGCTGGCGCCGGAATGGGATGCGCTGAGCGACACGCTGCCCTTTCAGGTACCGTTCGCGACGGCGTTCTGGACTTCCTTCTATTGACCCTTGCCGCGATGATTCGGTAATCTGCATAACGACAGCATCCTTCTGTCAGACCGCGAGTCTTGCACAACCATCTCATCAGAACGCATGTCGTCAACCCGCGTGAGCGCGAGTTTTCCCTCTTCGGAAAATTAACATCGCATGCCGGTTGATGAGCTGCCTTCTAGCAAGGACAATTGACCATGCCTACCACATATGATGAAGAGCGGCCCGAGAACAAGGCTGAGCCAGGCAAGAGAACCGCGCAGGCCGGTCCGTTTTCCGGGATCGAGAGACGCGCGATTGTGCAGGACGATGATGAGGAGGAAGTTCCTGAGTGCCGGCCTGACGACGCCTGGATATCCTGCTGCCGTCAAAAGGAAGACAGCGAAGCTGCAGAACCTTACTGGCATCAATATCCGGATGATCCCGGACTGACGGTGATGGAAGGTTTCCGGGAGTTATTGCTGGCGCTGGCGTGGATACAGATCGGGTGCCGGGTGCTGGCGCAAGAGGAGCCCGTCGGGCCCGATTTCATCGACAGCCTGCCGGGTGAGAGCGGCACGACGGAAGCGGACGCCGAAGATATCGGGCGTCTGCTGATCTTCACGGGCGCGGTCACGATCGCGCGACTGTTGTCGCACTGGAGCGCGCCGCTGGCGCGTCCTTTATGGCTGGCGCTGACAATAGCGCTTCGGGACATGTGGAACCTGTTCACGCGCGGCAGGCTGCCGCAGGGGAATTCGATATTCAATGACGCCTGGTGGATATGGGCAGCGGACCAGCCGCCGTCGGAACAGGATTATCCCCCGCCGGAGCCGGGACGCAGCCTCCTTGCCGATATGCTGATGCTATGGTCGCACACAAGCAGCGAGGTGCAGAATTACTGGAATAATTACAACACGGTTCCGCGTCGGGAGACCAGACCGCAGACGACTGCGCTCATGAGGCTGGGCGAGCCGCAGGACGAACATGCCGGTGAGGACAATGTCGTCAGATTGCTGCAGGAGAAAGCGGGCAATCTGGAAGAAGAAATCAGAATGTTCACGGAAACCTCGGGCAGCGCGAACGCGAATGCAAGCGTGAACGCGAACGTGACGGCAGATGCCGCGCAGCTTCCCGACTCTGTCCGCACGGTACAAATCTCGATCGGGCAAAAGAACGGGAGCAGCACTGTCTTTGAAAAAAACGTAGCGTCATTTAAGAATGCGGCCGACAGCAAGGAGCCGGTTGAAGTGACCTATGAGCTGGATTTCATCGGTCCGGATGGCGGCCTGCAATCGGCCGTCGGCAATCCTCCGCAGACACACAACGCGACAGCCGGCGCGGTCAGGGCGGCAGAAGCGGAGCAGGCCGGTCAAGCCCATGCGCTCGCCAGAGCAGAATGGCGAGTGGTTTCCTCTACGCGAAAGCCTAATCCTCTGCTGACGCACGGCAAGCCCGCGGGTCACGCCAGCTACGCTGAAGCTTCCGAGCGGCGGTGGGCAAACAAGACCGGGGAACTGCACCTCATTCATGTGGAATTTGTTGATTCGTCGCCTTATCTGGCACGGTTCCAGGCGCACAAGGTCAACCGGAACGGCGCCTCGGCGAGGACCTCATGGCAGATGCCGGTCAGCGCGGCGCACAAGGAAAAACTGTTGGCTGCAGCACGACCGCCCGCGCCGGAACAGCCGGCGCAGATGAATCTTTCCGAGGACGTGCGACCATTGTTTCTGCCCGGCCTGCGTTTTTTTGAGGGGCAGGAACCACCGGTTGGAAGCGTGGACAGAGGAGCACATTCAGGCCAGGCGGTGGCAAATGTGACGTCGGATCTTAATGAATTTTTTGCGCAAAGCGCCACGATATCGGACCCGGAACTGCCGGCATCGGTGTTTTCAGCGCGTCAGGCCGACTCTTCGGAGTCCTCAGTGCGATCCGTCGGCCCCCGGACGACGGGCGCTGCAAACAACGGTGAAACGATACCGATGATTACCTTCACGACGACGGGAGTAACTATGGCGTTGTGGGGACAGGCGGATGTGGAAGCCCCGGTCGATGAAGGAGCAGATGACGACGTACAGGTAGCCGCGCGGAAACTGGTCGAGGCTGCGGGAGGAGGCGGTGCAATTGGCTGGATCAAAAGAAATCCCTTAAGGGCGCTTGCGGGAGCTGCTGTCGCGGCCATACTTGCTGTCGGCGCGGCAGCAGGAACCGCAATCGCCTATCTGTCCGGGACCGGGCGAAACGATGCAGACGACGGCGAAGCGGCGCCGACGGAAAGTCCCGAGGCGTCGACGACAGAAGGGCCGTCGCCATTCGACAATATCCTGCCTGACGATACCTTCGTTCGTGACGTGATGATGGCCGATTATTCGATGCCGGCGGCATCGAACGATGATCTGAAAGTCTTTTCTCTCGATGACTATGAAAGACTGCATCCGGACAATGTCGAGTATGACAGCATCGCTCATTTGAAAATCTTTACCGTAAATGATGACGTCACGCGGCTTTTCATTGAAGAAGTATGGAGCGACGATTTCAAATTCGATTTTTCAACATGCACGAATGAGGGAAGCGCAGGAATTGACGTTCTTGAAGCTAACCTGGACCTGAAACTGACGGCATCCTTTGTCAATCCGGAAGGAAAAACAAAAACCTTGACATACGGAGATGAAGAAAGCCAGGTCAGCATCACGCTCATCGTTCCTGTATCAAACACAAGCATAAAAAACGATCTTGACAGGCAGATTAAAGCCTTGCGTGCGGATGTCAGAAAAGTGAAGAAATTTGTCAGCTTCGGTCGCCACACCGATAGCGACGATCAATTCAAATATGGCAGCTTCATCCTGTATCCAGGGCAAAAAGGGACTATCGTAGCGATGGACGACCATGTGCCGATGCGCATATGGGTACCGGTGTCGCTGGACGGCGACGACGGCAGAACGCTTGAAAATAATAGCGTCAACAGGTTTTATTTTAAAACCCAGTCTTTTCTTGACAGCCGTCACATGCGCGTCACTTTCATGGATGAAGACTACAAGCCAAAGCTCATATTGACAGGGGACGCGCCGGCGGTGAAGAAGCTCGCGGACACGTTGCGTGTTCTCGTGCCCAGAACCATGCTCAATGAGCAGCACCGGTTCATGGATGTGCACGAGGAAAAGGAAAAAAATGTGGATCCGTTCACGTTTTCTCTGGCAAACAATCGCAGCGTGCTTCACGCAATGATAAAAACACTGAAACTATACGATCTGAAAATATTGCAGGCAGATCCGAAAATCAAAGTTCCGGCCAACCGGGAGACCGTTCCATTTGAAAAAAGGTATTACACGAATCTGCAGAAGAACGCCGCCGGTCTTGGGGCGAAGTACGAAACCTACTGGAGCAGAAAAACAGACGGGCAGTCGGGACTGAATAATTTTGGACTGCTGACGGAGAATATCAGGCGTCACTTCATGGTGTCGTTAAGCCAGTATGAATATGAATTAACGCAACAGGCCACTGAACTGCTGCGGCTGGCTTTTTTGAAATCATTGAAATCGGGTTATCAGGCGGACTTGCAGCGGCCGGGCATAACTGCCGAAGAGGCCACGACGATCAAGAACAATATCGCCCGCTTTCCCGATGTCATCGTTGAGAATTTCAATGTGCTGGGAAGTGCGTTTCACGACATCATCAAATTTACCGACAAAAAAAATAAACTCATCGTTCTCTATTTCATCGGAGCAGACAATCCGTTTTTCGAATTTAAAGATGAAGCTCAATTGAACGAGTGGTTCCGCGGTGTCGTCTCGGACGGAGACACGCATGACGTCATCAAGCGGCACATCGAGCTCAGAAGCAGAAGCGAGCGCAAATCGAAAAACGGAGAAACAGAACACGGCTTCGATTATCTGCTTGAGCACGCCGATGATAAAACCGACTTCTTCCAGACGAAACCGATGAAGATAGAGAGCGGTGAAAATTTCTTCATGTATTTTGCGCAAGCGGCCAGAGTGCGCCTGTTGAATGACGCTCACTTCATACAGTCGCGCTCGGAAGCCATGCTGGGGAATTTTTATGTGGACACAGCCAGTTCAGGCGAAATGCATGAGCTGAACATGAAAATGGTCAACATGGTCAATAAAAACTATGTGGAGCTCGGACCGCAGCATCTGAAACAGGAGCATGCCCTCAATCGCGAGGGAAGAGCCTTGTACTGGCTGATGCAGGTGGATCAATCGGAACATTCGGGATATGCGCATGTCTCCGAAGAATCCGTCAGAACCGTGTTGAGCGAAATGGATCTGGAGAAAGAAGAGCCGGATATCATTTCCATCGTCACCCGCGCGGAAAGAATCGATCTGAAGCAATTGCTGGTGGACATGTCCAGCCGGATCATCAATGGAAACGATTGTTCCATCAACAAAGGCTGCCTGGATTTCTTACACTATAAAAGAGCAGTGGATGTGGTGCATGAAACGCTGGGGCATGGGGCGTCTTCCAGCTATACCGAAAGGTCCATGTATATCGAGCAGATCAATCGGCTGAAAGATATTCAGACGCTGACGACATCGGATAACAGTAACAAGGATTTCAGGAAAATCGACAGAGCGGCGTGGGAAATGTCCGCGTTGGCCTATCGAGACAGGATCACGGCGGATTATGTCTATAGTGAAAAGCATATTCTCGACATCGCCGCCAACGCCATGGAGATCAACCCGCTGGTGATGAAAATGAACGCTCTGGATGAGGGACATGAACATGACGGTGAACGAAAATCGATCGTGATCTCCATCGCGCAGATGCTCGAAGTTTATGACGACTGGAAGCATATTATCGACAACAACTTCCCCCTGTTGCATCCTCACCGTCCCTCCGACGTCGCGAAGGAGGACGAAGAACCAACGCCCGACGTGTTGCAGGCGCAGGTGTTTCAATCGATACGAACCATCGCCGGCGCCGACATACGCTATGTCAGGCTCGCGGAAAATTACCTCAGAAGATTTCGTCCTGAGATGGCCGCATCAGCCAGCGATTTCACCTGGCAACTGGAACTGGCCAGGCAGTTGAACGACATGCAAACGTTGCCCGACAAAGACGAATACGGCGTGATCAATATGGCCGGGATGGACAAGGCGGCATCGATGTTGTTGCGCGACAAGGGCATGAAATGGTATGCGCCGCCGACGCTGAAGGATTTTCTTGAAAAATCGCTTGAGAAAACCATGGAAGATTTGCTTGAAAAAGTCTATGAGCGGGGACAGCCATATTGGATAAAGCAGGATGACGGTTCCGAAATCGATCCTTCGGGAGGCGTCAGGCGAGTGCCTGTCGATGTCACCCCCAGCATATTGACGGATTATTCGGGCTATACGCTGAAGCTGTTTCTGCATAACCTCGACAAGGCGCTGGAAAATCCGATTGGTGATCTGTCCGTTCAACTCATGAATGTTCACGGCGACTGGACGGAGCAGGATAAGCAGATCGCGAAGGACATAGGCGCAGCAGTGCATAAGCTGCTCGAGTTGGGGGGCTATGTTCCCCTGACCGGAAATGTGGTTGCCACCGGACTGGCGCTGCGTCCGATCGCATCGAGCGTAACCAAGTTCATCAAGCGCCGGGTGGATGAGGGAGGTAGTTTCGGTCGTCAGGACGTCAAGGATGTGGCGACGATTATCTGGACGTTTATAGGATTGAAAATCCCGAACGATGATTATATGCCCATCAACATATTCGGACACATCGTGTTTAATGAAGGGATAGGATTGATTCCGGATTGATGTCGTCCGCGCAAACGACATGCTGTTCATTGGAACTGAAGCATCCTCAGAATCAGCGCATGCCCTGCTCTGCCACCAGCACAACCGCCGTCCTGACGCAAATCAGAATCAGGCGTTGTCCCGGTTTTCCATCAGCGCCACGCATGGCAACGTCGGCGCGGCCGGTGGTGCCGGCTGGTTCCTACAAAAGGCGCTGCCACCACAACTGGTATCCGAAATCTTCTTCGATGCCCAGCCAATCCATGTACCGCGCTTGCAGGCCGCCGGCGTCGTCAACAAGGTGGCGGCGGATGGCGCTGCACTGGATCAGGCATTGGCATGGGCAGAACATCTGGCGCTAACGCCTGCGGCACAATTCGTGCAAATCAAAACTGCGTTAAGCCAGGGCGCTACCGATACGCTATCTGAAATCTTCACTGCAGAAAAACACAACCTACTCACAAGGATTTGATTTACATAGATATTTTTCTTAACACTTGTTAATTTTGTCCCACATATCTGCGAGAATCCCTATGGTGTCGACAATAAAAACAAGGGAAGCATGCGACGTGAGTTCACGCAAAACTTAGAGAAGCTCGATGAATTGCAACTTGAGATCATCACAAATATAGAGAGCCTGATCGCGTTGACCAGCGAATGGGAAGCGCTCGAAAAAAGACAATCTCTCCACGTGCCCTTCACCACTGCGCGCTGGAATATCTTGTGGTGGCAACATCTTCGCGCCAGGAAGATGCTGATTCACGACGAACTGCACGCCTTTGCGTTTCGTAATCGGGAAAATGAACTGGTCGCCATTGCACCGATGATGATCAGCACGCGTCCCGGCATCGGCGCCTTTGGCATCCGGGTGCTGCAATTCTTCGGCGCCGATCCCAACATCACGGAAATCCGTGGTTTCATATGCGATCCGCACTACGCCAGCAATGCAATGGCAGCCATCCAAGACTATTTGCGGCACAACCAGAGATTATGGGATTGGGTTGAATGGCCGGGATTGAGCGAAACACAAGCCGCCGAACTGGCCTCCCCGGGAACGCCGCCGTGCAAGGCTCGACCGTTTTACTATGTGCCGCTGCCACCGTCCTGGGATGAATTGAAAGCTGGTTTGTCGCGCAACATGAAAGAAGCCATCCGCAAATGCTTCAACTCTCTCAAACGCGCCAACGTGCGACATGAGCTGCGCATCATTAGCGCGCCGCACGACGTCGCCGACGCGATGGAACATTTTTTCCGCTTGCACGCCATGCGCGCCGACGTCGTCAACAGCGTGAAGCACGCCAACGTATTTGCCGATCAAAAGAGCCGCGACTTCTTGTCCGCCTACGCGCTTGACATGGCGCAACGCGATTGTCTGCGCATCTTTCAGGTCGTCGTCGACAAGCAGGTCGTCGCCATTCGCCTGGGTTTTATCTGCGATCGTCAGCTATATCTTTACTACTCCGGTTACGATATCGAATGGCGCCAATACAGCATCATGACCACAGTCGTTGTGCATGCCATGCGATGGGCAATCGAGAATGCGTTCGAATGCGTCAATTTATCGACCGGCCAGGACTACTCCAAGCTACGCTGGCAACCCAGGGAGCAGTCGCATTACAGCGCCGTCCAGCTGTCGCCGCGCCGCCGTGCCGCGCATCTGTTCCATGCTTACACGCGCTTGCGCAGCTATGCCATCACGCGCCGTTTTTCGCGCAGCTGACACCATCTGAAACGCACCTCCGTCAGCGCATTTCAACACCTTCGGCTACACTAAGCCGGCTTATCTGCCACTCATTCTTCGCGAGCAAGACTTGCGAAGAATGCCTTGTTATTAGTTGAATAAGGAAGACCATGATTGACGTTTACAGCTGGGCCACGCCGAACGGCCACAAGGTCCACATCATGCTGGAGGAATGCGGCCTGGACTATCGCGCCCACGCCATCGACATCGGCGCCGGCGACCAGTTCACCGATGATTTCCTGAAGATTTCCCCGAACAATAAAATCCCCGCCATCGTGGACTCCGACGGTCCCGACGGCAAGCCGATTTCGATGTTCGAATCGGGCGCGATCCTGATTTACCTGGCCGGCAAAACCGGCAAGTTTCTCGGCGACACCGACCGTGAAAAATTCAACGTCCTGCAGTGGGTGATGTTCCAGATGGGCGGCCTCGGCCCGATGCTCGGCCAGGCCCACCATTTTCGCATCTATGCGCCGGAAAAAATCGACTACGCCGTCAACCGCTACAGCAACGAAGCCAAACGTTTGTACGGCGTACTCGACAAGCAATTGTCGAAGACCGCCTACCTCGCCGGCGACGAATACACCATCGCCGACATCGCCTGCTTCCCGTGGACGCGTTCGTGGAAAAACCAGGGCATAGAACTGAGCGACTTCCCCAATGTGCAACGCTGGTTCGACGCCATCAACGCGCGTCCCGCCGTGCAACGCGGCGTCACCGTGCTGGCCGACAAGCGCAAGGCGCTGACCGACGACAAGGCGAGAGACATCCTGTTCGGCAATACGCAATACCAGAAGCGCTGATGCCTGCGCATTGACCGCTTGGGCGGACAGCGTTGCTGCGTCGTCCGCTTTTCACCCCTGCTTCGCTTCGTTCTCCTCCCGCGTTCCGGAATCATGGCCTAGTCATTGAATCCATTTTTGGCCCTTCTTTACAGCCACCTGCGACCTTAGACTAAGTGTTCCAATGAAAAGGGAACATGATGGGCGAAAAAATATTTCTGGCCGGCGCAGCAGGCGCCATCGGTACGGCACTGGTCCCGCTGCTGGTTGACGCGGGTTATGAGGTGTACGGCAGCACGCGCCGACAGGCGCGCGCGGATAAACTTGAATCGCTGGGCGCGGTGCCGGTCGTGGTCGACGTCTTCGATGCGCAAGCCCTCGCCGCGGAATTGATGCGGATTGCCCCGGCCGTGGTGATCCATCAGCTCACCGATCTTCCGCAGCAGCTCGATCCGCAAGCCATGGCCGAGGCCGGCCAGCGCAATGCACGCGTGCGCAACGAAGGCACGCGCAATCTGATTGCCGCCGCCCTCGCTGCAGGCGCCAGGCACATGATCGCCCAGAGCATCGCCTGGGCCTACGCCAACGGCAAGCAACCCTACATGGAAGAAAGCGCGCTGGACGTCAACGCCGAAGGCGCTCGTCGCGTCAGCATCGACGGCGTCGTGGCGTTGGAAACACAAGTGTTGCAAGCGCCCGGCCTGGCGGGTACGGTGCTGCGTTACGGCCAGCTTTACGGCCCCGGAACCTGGACCATGGAAGCAAAAGGCGCCGGCCCGGTGCACGTGGAGGCGGCAGCGCACGCGGCCTTGCTGGCGCTGCAAAAGGAAGCCGTCGGCGTATTCAACATTACGGAAGACAACGCGGAAGTCAGCAACGCCAAGGCGCGCAGGCAGCTCGCCTGGAATCCGGCATTTCGCTCACCGCGCGCCGCAAAAAACGGTGCCCGATCGTGAATCTGTCCGTGCAAACTTTGCCAACGCGCCGCCATGGTGATCGCCGGTTCTTACTGAACCGGCATCCGGTCAGTAGCGGCGAACGATGAACTCCGCCACGCACACCGGCTTGTCGCTGTCTTCGCGCTCCATGGTGATTTCCCATACCACCTGCGCGCCGCCGGGGATCTCTTCGACCGATTGCAGGACGATGCGTCCGCGCACCGAGCTACCAACCGGCAACGGCGCCGGAAAACGCACGCGATTGAGGCCGTAGTTGAGCAGCATCTTGACATTGCCCATGGAGATGCTCTGTCCCATGATTTTCGGCAGCAGCCCCAGCGTCAGGAAACCGTGCGCCACGGTCCCGCCGAACGGCAATTCGCGCTTGCTGCGCTCGACATCGACGTGGATCCATTGATGATCGCCGGTGGCGTCGGCGAACAGGTTGACCTGCTCCTGCGTGACTTCGATCCAGTCGCTGACGGCGACTTCCTGTCCGACCAGTTCGTTGAGTGCTTCGATGCTTGCGATTTCGCGCATAGGTTTCCTTGTGTCTTTCTGAAAGGCTCATAAAAAAAGCGCCGGCTGATTATTCAGCCGACGCCGTTGTCGTTACTCACCAAGCATCTATACCGCGCTCACATCCAGTGCGGCTTCGGTATTGGCGATGACTTCTTCCTTGGTCACACCCGTCGCGAGTTCAATCAGCTTCAGGCCTTGCGGCG
>NZ_AKJW01000016.1 GCF_000282135.1 Herbaspirillum sp. CF444 | reverse complement strand
CCCCCTGCCGATCGGCGCCGATCTGTCGATGGCGCCGCTATTATTTTTCTTGTAGGTGAAGTAATCGAAGGACAAGCCCTGGCTGTCGAATAGCAATAGCTCGGCGCGCACGCGCGGCAGGGTGGTGCGATCGCGATCGATGTCGCCGGACTGGAAATTGCCATATTGCGTATTGGCGTTCACGCGAAACGTCGGGTCGACATAGTAGGCTCCTGCCGACAAGCTGAATCGGTCAAGCGCCGGCGATGGATCGGCCAGCACGTTCGCCGATGTCAGCGCCAGTGCACTGCCTGCAGCGAGATAGGTGGCGAATTGCACAGTTTTTCTGACAGTGGGCGATGTACGTGTGCGGCGGAACATGTGGGTCTCCTCCTAGCTGATTGGGGCAAGTGCGGCGTCGGATTCACCTGCAAAAAGCAGGAGATGATGCAATGGATGTTAGCCATCGCCACCGTTGCGGTAGATAGGCGTGCGCCTCAATTTCCTGTAGGAAAAGGCGAGCCGGGGAGTAGGATTGTGCTATCCCGGCGTTGGCGCCTGCCGGATTTCTGGTTTGATTTTTGCTTGCCGGGAATTGCACGCTTCGCTATGGGAGATCAGGTGCAGCAAGGGATGGGGGAGGGCTGAAATACCTCATGAAGTGATATAAAGTGTGCGCTCGCAGCAAATGGGTTACTATTCGCCCGGCTGCATTTGTCAGGGATGCAGCAGTAGCAACAAGCAACACACAACACACAGACCCGCAACGAGTTCAGAATCGATTTACGATGTCCAGGCGAACATTGGAACCACACATGCGCAACTTACGCATCGTTGTCGTCAACACCATCATCGATCATGCCGATGAAACCGACACCGCACTGCACGAACAGGCGGAGCGTGGGAAGGCTTTGCGCATCGGTTTGCTGGAAGCCGGCTACAACATCATTGCCTCGCTGCCCGCCGATCTCTATCTGCCGGAGCGCATCGCCCAACTGCAGCCCGACATGATCATCATCGACGCCGAGTCCGATGCGCGCGACGTGCTGGAACACATCGTCATCACTACACGCGATGAGCGCCGTCCCATCGTCATGTTCACCGAAGACGACACCACCTCCACCATGGAAGCGGCGATGGAAGCAGGCGTCACCGCCTATATCGTGGCCGGCCTGCAATCGGAGCGCATCAAACCGGTGCTGGACGTGGCGTTGGCGCGTTTCCGCCAGGAACAGAAGTTGCTCACCGAACTCTCCGACACCAAGCTCAAGCTGGCCGAGCGCAAGCTTGTCGAGCGCGCCAAGGGCGTGCTGATGGCCAGACACAAGCTGTCGGAAGAACAGGCCTATCAAAAACTGCGCAGCATGGCCATGAACAAGAACCTCAAACTTTCCGAAATCGCCCAGCGTTTGCTGGATGTCGAAGACTTGCTCGGCTGACATTTTTTCTTCCATCGCACCGATCTCCCGCCGCAATCATGCACCGCCAAATTGGTGCGCAGCACAAACGCGGTGCGCCGGTCGTCCGCTTCCTGCTGCTGGGCGGTGATCTTCTGCCATCATCTCTTCCACCTCTTTCATAGCGTAGCGACGCGGTTTTCGCGAGTTTTCGGCCCGCTTGGCACGCTCTTTGCTGAACCGTCGGTATAGCGCAAGGTTTGCGCATCGAACGGTTCGACCAATGGCGGTTGGACCATCCAAGACAAAGGCGTCTTTCAGCATGCTTCAACGCGTGCTGAAGGGACGCCTTTTTTATTTGCTGAATGGGGAAACGCGATGGAATTCAAAGAGCAACAAGCGAGCAAGGCCGCGGCAGCTGTCGAGGAAGTGGATTTCAAGCGTCGTCAATTGATTCAGACCGCAGGACTTGCAACAGGAGCGACCATGTTGGGATTAGCCACCGGAGGAGCCTGGGCAGCCGGCTCGGACAAGCCGGAAAAAGAAGAAGTGAAGATCGGTTTCATCCCGCTGACCGATTGCGCTTCCGTGGTGATGGCCTCGGTGCTCGGGTTCGACAAGAAGTATGGCATCAAGATCGTGCCCAGCAAGGAAGCCTCCTGGGCCGGCGTGCGCGACAAGCTGACCAACGGCGAACTTGACGCGGCGCACGTCCTGTACGGCCTTATCTATGGCGTGCAGATGGGCATCGGCGGCCAGAAGAAAGACATGGCCGTGCTGATGAACCTCAACAACAACGGCCAGGCCATCACGCTGTCGAAGAAGGTCGCCGACAAGGGCGGCGTCGACGGTCCGTCGCTGGCCAGGCTGATGCAAACCGACAAGCGCGAATACACCTTTGCCCAGACTTTCCCGACCGGCACGCACGCGATGTGGTTGTACTACTGGCTGGCGGCCAACGGCGTCAATCCGATGAAGGACGCCAAGGTCATTACCGTGCCGCCGCCGCAGATGGTCGCCAATATGCGCGTGGGCAACATGGACGGTTTCTGCGTTGGCGAACCGTGGGGCCATCGCGCCATCGTCGACGGCGTCGGCATCACCGCGACCACCACGCAGGACATCTGGAAAGACCATCCGGAAAAAGTCCTGGGCACCTCGCTCGACTTCGTCAAGAAAAACCCGAACACCTGCCGCGCCATGATGGCCGCGATCCTCGACGCCGGCAAATGGATCGACGCGTCGCTGGCCAACAAGAACAAGATGGCAGAAGTCATCGCCGACAAGTCCTATGTCAACACCAGCAAGGACGTCATCGACCAACGCATCATGGGCCGCTACCAGAACGGTCTCGGCAAGACCTGGGACGATCCGAACTACATGAAGTTCTACAACGATGGCGCGGTCAACTTCCCGTATCTGTCGGACGGCATGTGGTTCATGACGCAGCATCGCCGCTGGGGTTTGCTCAAGGACGATCCGGACTACCTGGCCGTAGCCAGGTCGGTCAATCAGATCGACCTGTACAAGGAAGCCGCCGCCATGACCAAGACCAGCATTCCGAAGGATCCGATGCGGACCTCCAAGCTGATGGATGGCACTGTGTGGGACGGCAAGAATCCGAAAGCCTACGCCGCCTCGTTCAAGATCAAGACCTGAGCATGCATCGGCACATGTCTTTGTTGCAGTACTGAGTGAAGGAATCGATATGAGCGCAGTCATGGAAACGATGATGAATGAAAAACCGAAGCCGGCGGCGACAGCCGTCGCTGCTGCCGCGCCGGCAAAAAGCGCGGAGGCGCCGGCCGTGAAATCGAAGCCGAAGCAGGCGAAAAAATCGCCGCTGATGGCAGGCTTGCTGATGAAGGTATTGCCGCCGCTGACCGGCCTCGCTTTCCTGGTGCTGGTATGGCAGATCATCGCCGCCAAGACCGGTAATTTCCCGACGCCGCTGGTGACCTTGCAGGAAGCGATCAAGCTGTTTTCCGATCCGTTCTACCGTGCCGGTCCGAACGATCAGGGCATAGGCTGGAACGTGCTGGCGTCGCTGCAACGCGTGGCGATCGGCTTCGGTCTGGCGGCGCTGGTGGGGATTCCGCTGGGTTTCCTGATCGGTCGCGTCCGTTTTTTATCGGGCATGTTCGGTCCCATCATCAGCCTGCTCAAGCCGGTGTCGCCGCTGGCCTGGCTGCCGATCGGCCTGCTGGTGTTCAAATCGGCCAACCCGGCGGCGATCTGGTCGATCTTCATCTGCTCGATCTGGCCGATGATCATCAACACCGCCGTCGGCGTGCAGCGTGTGCCGCAGGATTACATGAACGTGGCGCGCGTGCTGAATCTGTCCGAATGGAAGATCCTGACCAAGATCCTGTTTCCGTCCGTCTTGCCTTACATGCTGACCGGCGTGCGTCTGGCCATCGGCACCGCGTGGCTGGTGATCGTCGCGGCGGAGATGCTGACCGGCGGCGTGGGTATCGGCTTCTGGGTCTGGGACGAGTGGAACAACCTGAACGTGCCGCACATCATCATCGCCATCGTCGTGATCGGCGTGGTGGGGCTGATCCTGGAGCAACTGCTGGTGGCGCTGGCCAAGGCCTTCACCTACGAACAGGTCAGCACCTGAGCCGGCGATACCTCTTCCGAACAATGAAGCAGTCGAAGCAGAGAAGGAAATCCTGATGGAAGCGATGAACAAATTTATCGAAATCAACGACGTCGAGATGGTATTCCATACCAAGAAGGGCGCGTTCCATGCGCTGCGCGACATCAAGCTGACGGTGCAGAAGGGCGAGTTCATCACCCTGATCGGCCACTCCGGTTGCGGCAAGTCGACGCTGCTGAACCTGATCGCCGGTTTGCTCAAGCCCAGCGACGGTCTGCTTCTGTGCGCCAACCGAGAAATCGCCGGTCCGTCGCCGGAACGTTCGGTGGTGTTCCAGAACCATTCCCTGCTGCCGTGGCTGACCTGCTTCGAGAACATTTATCTCGGCGTGGAGCGCGTCTTCGGTGCCACGGAAAATCGGCATCAACTGCGCGACCGCACGCGCGCCACGCTGGCGCTGGTCGGTCTGACCGCCGCCGAGAGCAAGCGCCCGAACGAGATTTCCGGCGGCATGAAGCAGCGCGTCGGCATCGCCCGCGCGCTGGCGATGGAGCCCAAGGTCTTGCTGATGGATGAACCGTTCGGCGCGCTGGATGCCTTGACCCGCGCGCACTTGCAAGACGAGTTGCTGAAGATCGTCGCCAAGACGGCGTCGACGGTCGTCATGGTCACGCACGATGTCGACGAAGCGGTGCTGTTGTCGGACCGCATCGTCATGATGACCAACGGACCGGCGGCCACCATCGGCGAGATCCTCGACGTCAGGTTGCCGCGTCCGCGCGAGCGCGTGGCGCTGGCGCAGGATGCGCAGTATTCCGAGTACCGCACTGCGGTGCTTGAATTCCTCTATCGCAAGCAGGCGCATCCGGCGAAGGAAGCGGCGTAACAAAGGACGTGAGCGGGCAGGGCAAGAACGATACAGACGAAAGGAACAACATGGCGGTCTCCGGGCAAATCAAGCTGGTGCAAAACAGCGATACCGGGAAGAGTGAGACGACTTCCGCTGCCGATACCAAGCCGCTGTCGGGCGAGGTGTTCGGCGCATTGATCAACCTGTCGGGGCGCCGTCGCTTTACTTCGCAGCGTCTGGTGCTGTACGCGGTGCTGGCGTCGCAAGGCCACGAAGGCGCCACCAGTATCGCGCGCGAGGCCCTTGCCCTGTTCCGCGGCGCGCATACGGCGCTGGTGAAAGGTTCGGATACCGTGCCCGGCATTTTTTGCGAAGAGGTGCGCGAAGCCTATTTCGGCAAGCTCGACGGCGATGCGCAGATTGTCTATTTCATCAACCTGGCCGAGCGTACGCTCAACGCCATCGACGACAGCTTGCGCGATGCGCCGACGCTGCTGGAAGAACTGGTGCGTATCACCACGCCGATGCTGGGCGTGCTGAACCAGATCACCAGCGTGTATGAAGACCAGTCCAAGCGTCATGCGTTGCTGATGAAGAAGCAGTTGCGCGGCATCATGACCGACATCGAAACCATCGCCAAACAGGCCAAGATGGTGTCCTTCAATGCGCGCATCGTGGCGGCGCGCGCGGGGCAGGCCGGCAAGGAGTTTTCGGTGGTGGCCGGCGTGCTGTCGAACATCACGACCGAGATCGACGATCTGGTGAAGGTGGCGTTGAGCGGTGCGGCAGCTTGACTTGAGCCTGATGATTCTTTCCTGATGTACAAAAAACAAAAGCCGGTCTCTGCCGGCTTTTGTTTTGTCTGGGGCGACCCTCGATACAAGGACGATCACGACGCCTTGTATGCCGCCCACGCCACCAGCAGCCAGGCCGCCAGGAAAGCGAGACCGCCGATCGGCGTGATCGCGCCGAGGAAACGCACGCCGCTCAAGGCCAGCACATACAGACTGCCGCTGAAAATGACGATGCCGATGAACATCGCGCTGCCGGCCCAGCCCAGTACCGTCGGTCCGAATTTGGGAATCAACAGGGCCACGGCGAACATGCCCAGCGCGTGCACCATCTGGTAGATGACGGCGGTTTGCCAGATCGCCAGCATGTCGGCGTCGAGGATTTGTTTCAGTCCATGTGCGCCGAAAGCGCCGGCGGCGACGGCGATGAACATGTTGAGACCTGCCAGGATGACGAGAAGACGTTCGCTCATGAGTGATTCCCTAAATTGATCTGCGGGTATTGTAATTGTTCTGCGCCTGCCGATCTCGGGCAGGGAGCTGCGTTGCAGTTTCTCGGTGCGAGGAGCTGCTTAGGAGTTGTTTTTAAACGCCGAAGATCGGCAGCAGGCGCATGATGGACTCGCGCCATTCGCGCGGCTCCGGTTGGCCGTTGTCCTTTTTGCTGAGGAAGCTGGCGATGTGCATGCCCTGGCGATTGAATAATTCCAACGAGGTGATGATGCCGTCGGTGGTCGGCTTCTTCGCCACCCAGACCGAGTCGATATGGTCTTCGCGCAGCAGCATGCGGAAACCCGAATTCATGATCTTCAGGCGCGAATCCTTGATGCCGATATTTTTGATCTTGCCGTAATAGGCTTGCACGATACCGGCGTTGCCGACCTGCGTCATGATGGCGGTGCCGAATTCCGTCATGCGTTGCAGGATGATGCGCGCCGAATCGTTGGCGACCTGATACGCGAATGCCTTGCCGGCCAGGCGCAGCTTGCGCAGGCGCTGCTGGTCGAAGGCTTCCTGGCGCCGGATGAAATCATTGTGATTGTGCGTGTGCGCCCAGTCGGCGCGCAGCGCATCGATATCGATCTGCTTGCCGGTGTCCGCCTTGTCTTCGCGCGGATGCGCCAGTTGCAGCGGCGCAGTCTGGTCGGCTGCGGCGTGTTCGCTGACGAGCTTCCTGAAGGCCTGGATATCGTTGTTTTCACGCAGCACGATCTTGTGCAGCATGCTGCCGTAGCGATCGAAAAACTGGAAGCTGTGCTGTTTGCTGCCGCGGCATTCGTCGTGCTCTTCCAGCGCGTAACCGTGTTCCCATTGCGGATAGAAGATGCGCAGGTGGGTGGCTTCCGCTGGCGCAAATTCGATTTCGTTTTTCACATAGAGGGCGCCGCTGACATTGTCTTTTTCCAGCATGGCGGAAGGGTTGCGCGTGACTTCGGTCAGGTTGCCGAGTTCCGCCAGGCGGTTGAGCAGCGGGGCGAATTCGTTATGCAGGCGCGTGGCTTGCGGGTGCAGCGCGATGCGTTGCACGTCCGTCAGGTTGGGCAGTTGCTGATCGTCGAGAGGGCGCAGACGCATCATGATCTTTCCTTCTTCGTTATTGCGGTGTTACAGCCTTGCAGTGTCGCAGGGCGACGGATAGCGACTGGACGGCGATGAGACTGGCGACAGCCAGTGATTTTGGGCTCGCTCGTCCTGTGTGATTCCGACCCATGTGGGGGCGGGTTGCCGATATCCAAGTCGCTGCCTGGTGGCATCCAAAGAAAAACGGCATGTCGGTTGGCGCTCAGGGCATGCAGGCAAACGAGTCGCAAGTGAAATTCTTTAGATGAGAATAATTCTCATCTATTATTGTGCACGCGGCCTGGAATTGCAAGGGTGGTAAAAATTTTTTACAGAAAGTTGATGACGGACGTCAGCTGTAATGAAAGTGTTGAGGATGTGTCATTGTGTAATTTCGCTGGAGCTGCATGGTGCGCCGCGATAAAGTGAACCCGTCTCCTCCAACTCCTCCCCGGATTGGATTCAGCCCCCGGCCTGCAAAGTCCGGGGGCTTTTTTTATGCACGGATTTGTTGAGTGCCTCTTTGCGACGCGATACTGATCTGACGATTGCGGAGTGAGGGGAGCTGGGAACGAGATAGCAAAGATTTGCCAAGGACTCGGACACGCAGATGAGATGGCGGCATTGCACGTCATCGCGAATGCCGGAAGCAGAAGAGTGTTTGCTCACGTGCCGAACAAAACAAAAAGGGCTCCAATTGCTTGGAACCCTTTTTATCTATTGCGAATTTCTGGTAGGCCGTGCGGGACTCGAACCTGCGACCAACGGATTAAAAGTCCGCTGCTCTACCAACTGAGCTAACGACCCGAAAGACCGCTATTATATGCAAAATCGATCGATCGTGTCAAACGGGTAGGGGAAATATTTCAAGGCGCTATTTCAATGTCGCCAGTTTTTCCTTGCCTGTCTGCGCAGCAGGGCTTTCCGGATACTTCGCAATCAGCGCGTCCAGGGATTTCTTCGCCGCTGCCTTGTCCTTCAACTCGATGTACGAGCTGCCGATATTGAGCATGGCGTCGGCTACCTTGGGACTGTCCGGATAGTTCTTCATCACTGCCTGTTGTGCCGCGATGGCGCCCTTGTAGTCGCGCTGCGCGTACAGTGCGTTGCCCACCCAGTATTGCGCCGACGGCGCATAGCCGGATTGCGGATAACGCTTCAGGAAGTCGCTGAACGCCGCGCCGGCGCCCTTGTAGTCGCCGCCCTTGAACAGGTTCAGTGCGGCGTCATAGGACTTTTGCTCATTCAGATCGACGCTGGATTCCTTGCCGTCGATGGTGACTTTTTGCGGTTCGAGCTTGCGCAGACGCGCATCCAGATCGACGTAGAAGTCTTTCTGGCGTTGCTGCGTGTTGGACAGTTCATTGGTCAATACTTCGATCTGGCCGCGCAGTCTGGCGATTTCCTGGCGCAGTTGGTCGTTTTGATCGGACAGGCTCAGCGCGCTGGTCTTGTCCGTTTTATTGGCGACGTCTTTTTGCAGGGCATCTACTTTGCTGCGCAGATCGAGGATGGCCTTGCGCGCTTCGTCATCGTCAAACAGGCCTGCGTGCGCTGTCATCGGCAGGCACGCGACAACGGCCAGCATGGCCGTTGCAGAAACCGATTTGAACTTGGTTTTCAGGGAAGTGCGCATAGGTCTTATTGGTAAGCGATATCAGCGCGGCGGTTTTCAGCCCAAGCTGCTTCGTCGCTGCCCAATGCCTTTGGTTTTTCCTTGCCGAAGGAAACGGCTTCCACTTGTGCATCGGAGACGCCCAGCAGGACCAGCGCCTTGCGGACTGCTTCCGCACGCTTCTGACCCAGGGCCAGGTTGTACTCGGTGCCGCCGCGATCATCGGTGTTGCCCTGGATGATGACCTTGCGATCCTTGTGCGAGTTCAGATATTTTGCGTGTGCTTCGACCACCGAACGGAACTCTTCCTTGACGGAGTAGCTGTCATAGTCGAAATAGATGCTGCGCTTGGAGAGAATGCCTTGCGGGTCGTTCAGCGGATCGGAACCCGCGTTGACGGTGTTGACTGCGCGTGGATCCGCGCCGTCGTTGGTGCCGGTGGTGGCGCGGCTTTCGACCGGTGCGTTCTTGTCTTCCAGCTTGGTGGACGAGCATGCCGCCAGCAGCACTGCTGCAGAAAGAATGATTGCAAAAGAACTGAATGTACGCATGTGAAACTCCTTGTGTCGTGAATGAATGTGAATAATGTTTATTTCATGAACGGCCCCCAGGTTGGCTCCCTGATATCGCCGACCTGGGTTGTTAAGCGCTGTTTGATTCGGCCATCGACGGAAACGATGGCCAAAGACCCGCGACGGCCTGATTCTGTCGCGTACATGATGTATTTGCCGTTTGGCGAGAAGCTGGGCGACTCATCTTTGACGGTGTCGGACAGGCGTTGTTCCTGACCGTTGGTCAAATCCAGCGCATACAGCTGGAATTTGCCTTCGCGGCGCGAAATGAACGCCAGCGTCTTGCCGTCCGGCGAAATCCGCGGGCTGATGTTGTAGCTGCCGCCGAAAGTCACGCGCTGGGCTTCGCCGCCGTTGGGACTGACCTTGTAGATCTGCGGGCCGCCACTGCGGTCGCTGGTGAAGTAGACGTAGTTGCCGTCCGGCGAGAAGCGCGGTTCGGTATCGATGCCGGCGGTGTTGGTCAGGCGACGCAGGCCGCTGCCGTCGGCGTTGATGATGTAGACCTGGGTCAGGCCGTCGCGTGTAAGCGCCACGGCCAGGCGCGAACCGTCAGGCGCCCAGGCCGGGGCCGAATTGCTGCCTTTGAAGTTGGCCACCAGCGTGCGCTGGCGCGTCACGAGGTTCTGGATGTAGATGACCGGCTTCTTGGCTTCGAAAGAGACGTAGGCCACCTTGCCGCCGTCGGGCGACCAGGACGGCGAAATGATAGGCTCGTTGGAACGCAGCGCGACCTGCACGCCTTCGCCGTCGGCGTCGGCGACTTCAAGGCGATATTCCTTGCCGGAGCGTGTCACATAGGCAATACGTGTCGAGAAGATGCCGGGAATGCCGGTCAGTTTTTCATAGATGTCGTCGGCGATCTTGTGCGCGGTCAGGCGGATCAATTGCGGTTGGCTGCCGAACGACAGCGCCGACAATTGCGAAGCCTTGATGGTGTCGAACAGGCGGTAGCGCACGTCGAAGCGGCCGTCGGCCAGGCGCTGCACGCTGCCTACCGCCAGCGCGTTGGCGCCGCGGTTTTTCCAGTCGTTGTAATTGATCGTGGAGGAGTCCGATAGCGAGTCGCTGTTGTCGATCAGTTTGAACACGCCGCTGCGCGTCAGGTCGGCCCTGACGATGTTGGTGATCTGTTGCGGCGCGCCTTCTTCGCCCGGGAAGGAGGCGATGGCGACGGGGATCTGACTGGCGCCGACGCCGGAAATTTCAAAACGCAATTCCGCGTGTGCGGCGCTCGCCGCGGCAATGCTCGCCGCGGTCAGGGCGATACCTGTCAGGCGGCGAAAACTAAGCGGTAAAGGGCGCGAGTTTTTCATCATCGTTAGTTGTACTGATCTTTCGGTAAATGGGTGAAAGTAAAGCTGGGCGGCACCCTGCCATCCTTGTCGGGAGGGAAAGGTTCGGATTTCTTGATCGCTTGCAGCACAGCCTCGTCAAAGCCCGGAATGCCGGATGTTCTTCTCTTGGTGATACTGCGCACGCTGCCGTCGGGCAGCAGTTCGACAGTGTATTCTACTGCCGGGTTCGCGCTTAACTCGCCGGGCACGTCGAAGATGGTGTTGTTGCGAATCCTCGCTGCCAGCTTGCGACTATATTCAGCCGCGCCGATCGGGCCTTGCGATTTTGCCGCCGTGCCGGTGCCGCCGCTGGCGCTGGTGGCCTGGCCCATCATGCGTTTCAGGTCATCCTGGCGACGCTGTTCGGCAACCTTGTTGTCGGCGGCTTGCTGCTTCTGTTTCTTCTCGGCGGCGAGCTTGTCGGCTTCGGCCTTCTTCTTCGCTTCGGCATCGTCTTTCTGCTTGGCGAGTTTCTTGTCGGCGTCCAGCTTTTCCTGCTTTTCTTTCTTCAGGCGATCTTCTTTTTCGCGCTCGAGTCTGGCTTCTTTTTCCTTCTCGTCGCGTTCTTTCTTTTCAGCTTCCTTGCGCTTTTTTTCCTTCTCTTTTTCGAGTGCGATATCAGGCTTCACCACCGGAGGTTCTTCAACCTTCGGTGGCGGCGGCTTGACCGGTTCCGGCGTTGGCTGCGGAGTCGGCTCGGGTTCGGGCTGCGGCAGCGGTGCGGCTTCCTTGACGTTCGGATCCCAGAGTTCCGCTTCGACGGTCAACGGCGTCTGACTCTGCCAGCGGATGCCGAACCAGAGGAAAGCCAGCAAGGCCATGTGGACCACCACCGCCAGCACGATGGCGCGCCAGCGGCCCGGTTGTCTCGGTACTTGGTAAGGAGAGCTCATATTACTTCGTTGCCAGTCCCACGCGTGTAATGCCCAGTTTCTTGGCTGACGCGATAACCTGGATCACTTCGTCGTACTTGATGTCTTTGTCGGCGGAAATCATCACCGGCATGTCCGGGCTGTTCGCATGCAAGGCTTGCAGCTTTTGCGTCAGGTCGGGGCGGCTGGCGGCGGTTTGCGTTTCACTGCGCTTGGGGCCGTTGACCTTGATGGTGGCCTTGGCGTCGGGCTTCAGTGCAATTTCGATGTATTCGTTCGGCGGCACGGTCGACTTGCCGGCGGTCGGCAGGTTGATGACGCTCGGGTCGTTCACCGGTGCCGCCACCATGAAGATGATCAGCAGCACCAGCATCACGTCGATGTAAGGAACGACGTTGATTTCCGATTTGAACTTGCGGGTGCGTCCCCCGCGCATGGATGAACCTGCCATTAGCGTGCCTGACGTTGCAAGATATTGGAGAATTCTTCGATGAAGCTTTCAAAGCGGATCGCCAGCCGGTCGATATCGTGCGCATAACGGTTGTAGGCAACCACCGCGGGAATCGCGGCGAACAGGCCGATGGCGGTGGCGATCAACGCTTCGGCAATACCTGGCGCCACTGCTGCCAGCGTGGCTTGTTGCACGTTGGCAAGGCCGCGGAAGGCGTTCATGATGCCCCAGACGGTACCGAACAGACCGACGTAAGGGGACACCGAACCGACCGACGCCAGAAAGGCCAGGTGCGATTCCAGCGCATCCATTTCACGCTGATATGCTGCGCGCATGGCGCGGCGGGCGCCGTCGAGCAAGCCGGTGGAATCAATCGTGGCGCCTTTGCCGACCTGCGCCTTGGCTTTGTTGAATTCACCCATGCCGGCCTGGAAGATACGTTCCAGCGCGCCGCCGTGGCCGCCGCCTTTGCGGCGGTTGGACAGCGTGTCCTGATACAGCGCGATCAGATTGCCGCCGGACCAGAACGAGCGCTCGAATTCTTCGGTCTGGATGCGCGCGCTGCGGATCGTGAACATCTTGCGGAAGATATAGGTCCAGCTGAGAATCGACGCCGACAGCAAGAGCAACATGACAAGTTGCACAATGACGGATGCGTTGGCGATCAGGGTAACGAAGGATAGATCTTGAGTGACATTCATGGGGGAGATGGGGGTCGGAGTTCAGTCAGAGATGGTCAATTGTACGTGCAAATTTTTTCAATCTCGTCGCGGCAGGTGTAAAGATGCCGCTGCGGTCGGGCGTAGCCATGTCGAATAGATGGCGAATTATAAATTTTCCTTGAAGCGCGCCAGCATTTCTTCCGGAATGGCCTGAGGCCGAAAGCTCGCTGCGTTGACGCAGACGATCGTGATGCGGCCGCGCGCCAGTAATGTTTGTTCGGTTTCCTGCGCTGTTCCCCGTGGTGTTGCCTTGATACGCCAGGCCTCCTGGACGAAAGCCAGCGACGCGTTGCGGAACTGTTCGACCACGACGGTCAGTTTCAGTTCATCGTCGAGCCGGGCCGGCGAAAAGTAATCCACCGCGGTGCTCTTGACCACGAAGATCAGACCTGCGGATTCGGCCAGCGCTTGTTGGGAATAGCCGCGCGCGCGCAGCCATTCGGTGCGTGCACGCTCAAAGAACTTGAGGTAGTTGGCGTAAAACACCACGCCGCCGGTATCGGTGTCTTCGTAGTAGACCCGTACCGGCCAGGCGAAAACGTCATTGGCGACGCCGTTGCTGCTGATATTGTTTTTATTGGTCAAATCGGACATCCGGAGTGTTTATTGGGCGCGTTTGATGTTCAGCGGTCCAAAACCTTGGCAAGTTGGCATCAGTTCGATGTAGTTGATGTTGACGTGCGCCGGTAGGGTGGCGACCCAGAAAGCCGCTTCGGCGATGTCTTCGGCGGTCAACGGCGTGGTGCCTTCGTATACCTTGGCGGCCGCGCTGTCGTTGCCCTTGAAGCGCACGTTGGAGAACTCGGTGCCGCCGCACAGGCCGGGCGCCAGGTTGGTGGCGCGCACGCCGGTGCCGACCAGGTCGGCGCGCAGGTTCAGCGTGAACTGATCCACGAATGCCTTGGTGGCACCATAAACATTGCCGCCCGGATACGGATAGGCACCGGCGATCGAACCCAGGTTGATGATGGTGCCGGTGCCGCGCTTGACCATGTTCGGCAGGATGTGATGCGTGACGGTGACCAGGCCCTTGACGTTGGTGTCGATCATGGTTTCCCAGTCTTCCAGCGCGACCTGGTGCGCGGGCTCCAGGCCCAGCGCGAGGCCGGCGTTGTTGATCAGCACGTCGATGTCTTGCCATCCTTGCGGCAGGCTGGCCAGGGCGGATTTGATGGAGGCCTTGTCGGTCACGTCCAGCACCAGCGGCAGGACCTTGTCGCCGAATTCGCCGGCGAGGGCGTCGAGGCGGTCCTTGCGGCGGCCGGTGGCGATGACCTTGTGACCGTTTTGCACGAACTTGCGCGCCATTTCTGCGCCGAAACCAGCTGTTGCACCTGTAATCAAGACGATCATTGTGTGTTCTCCGTATTGGTGTCTGGGCAATGCATATCTGCATCAACAACCCGAAATTGTAGCCCAAAGCGGGCTGCGGCGAGAGGCGGCGTGCGATGCAACATTTTCATCCATGGCGGCGGATGCAAATCTTGCCGAATCCGGAGCCTTCCCTTACAATGCGCAGACCATTTCGTCTCACGTAACTGGCGAAAAGCCGGGACCTTGTTCCGGCACAAGATGGGTATCCATCGGGAAGCGTGAGATTTCATTAGCCGTGCGCCTGGGCAGCCCTGAATGGAGAACGTACGACTGAGGCTGCCTGCAATTCCCTTTTATTTTTGGCCCTCATTCGATTTGGAAGTCAGTCAAGTCGGTATCGCCCATTGTCTTTTCGTCTTCCGGGCGCGTCGAACTGATCTGCCTTCAGGCGCATCCTCATCCATTGGAGAAATCATGTTTGCAAAGAATCACACCATCGCGAATGTCGACCCGGAACTGTGGTCCGTCATCCAGAAAGAAAACGTCCGTCAGCAAGAGCACATCGAGCTGATCGCTTCCGAAAACTACACTTCGCCGGCAGTCATGGAAGCCCAGGGCACCCAGCTGACCAACAAATACGCTGAAGGCTATCCGGGCAAGCGTTACTACGGCGGTTGCGAATTCGTCGACATGGCCGAGCAACTGGCCATCGATCGCCTGAAGCAATTGTTCGGCGCCGAAGCCGCCAACGTGCAGCCGAACTCCGGTTCGCAAGCCAACCAGGGCGTGTTCTTCGCCATGCTTAAACCAGGCGACACCATCATGGGCATGTCGCTGGCGGAAGGCGGCCACCTGACGCACGGCATGGCATTGAACATGTCCGGCAAGTGGTTCAACGTCGTTTCCTACGGCCTGAACGACAAGGAAGAAATCGACTACGAAGCCATGGAAGCATTGGCGCGCGAGAAGAAGCCGAAGCTGATCATCGCCGGCGCCTCCGCTTACGCGCTGCGCATCGACTTCGAACGTTTCGCCAGGATCGCCAAGGAAGTCGGCGCCTACTTCATGGTCGACATGGCGCACTACGCCGGTCTGATCGCTGCAGGCGTGTATCCGAATCCAGTGCCGCACGCCGACTTCGTCACGTCGACCACGCACAAGTCGCTGCGCGGTCCGCGCGGCGGCGTGATCCTGATGAAGGCCGAGCACGAAAAGGCCATCAATTCCGCGATCTTCCCGGGCATCCAGGGCGGTCCGCTGATGCACGTCATCGCCGGCAAGGCAGTGGCATTCAAGGAAGCGTTGTCGCCTGAGTTCAAGGAGTATCAGCAACAAGTCGTCAAGAACGCCGACGCGCTGGCCAAGACCCTGATCGAACGCGGTCTGCGCATCGTTTCCGGTCGCACCGAATCGCACGTCATGCTGGTCGACCTGCGCGCCAAGAAGATCACCGGCAAGGAAGCCGAAGCCATCCTCGGCGCCGCGCACATGACCTGCAACAAGAACGCGATCCCGAACGATCCGGAGAAGCCATTCGTGACTTCCGGCATTCGCCTGGGCAGCCCGGCGATGACTACCCGCGGTTTCAAGGAAGCGGAAGCCGTCAAGGTCGGCAACCTGATCGCCGACGTGCTGGACAATCCGCATGACGCAGCCACCATCGAACGCGTGAAGGCGGAAGTCAAGAAGTTGACCGACGCGTTCCCGGTCTATGCTGCTTAATCCGGCAACAGTCCTGCCGGCA
This sequence comes from Herbaspirillum sp. CF444, assembly GCF_000282135.1. Taxonomy (GTDB): domain Bacteria; phylum Pseudomonadota; class Gammaproteobacteria; order Burkholderiales; family Burkholderiaceae_D; genus Herbaspirillum. The sequence continues at coordinate 128,200 of NZ_AKJW01000016.1, read as the reverse complement.
GCAATGCAGTAAAGTTCTTGTTTCATCCTGCGGCCTTCATCTTCGTCGATATTACAAAGATGAAGGCCGCAGGCGCAGTAAGATGGTCTCCGGTTTAACCAGCAGTCAGCTTCTACTCGCCTCTATGAAATGTCCCTTCTGCAATCATGACGACACGCCGGTGCTGGATACGCGACTCTCGGAAGAGGGCGACGCGATTCGTCGTCGTCGTCGTTGCGCCAATTGCGACAAGCGGTTCACGACCTATGAGCGCATTGAGCTGACGATGCCCGTCATCGTCAAGAAGAACGGCAGTCGCAGCGAATTCGATCCTTCCAAGCTGCGCGCCAGTCTGATGCTGGCCTTGCGCAAACGTCCGGTATCGGCTGAAGCGGTTGATGGCGCGATTCAGAGCATTCAGGAAAAATTGTTGTCGAGCGGCGCCCGCGAAGTCGTCTCGGGCCAGGTTGGCGAACTGGTCATGCGTGAATTGAAGCGCCTCGACAAGATTGCCTACATTCGCTTTGCCTCGGTCTACAAAAGCTTTGAAGACGTCACCGAGTTTCAGGACGCGATTGCCGAAGTGGGCCAGGAGCGTAAAGCTGCGGCCAAGAAGCGCGGCGATTGATGCGTCGCTGCGTCGTAACTTGCAATGCGCCGGCATCGCCAGCTGCATGCAGGTTGATGAGGCACAGGATCTCGCAAAGCGTTTTCGCATAAAAAAAGCGACCGTATTTCTACAGTCGCTTTTTCCTGAATCTAGTCCCGCCTGTGCCGCTATGCCGGCATCCTGAACCAAACGGTTCAAGTTGGCTGCAGTTAGTTTAATTTCGGGTTCATCGGACTAGCGACGCTCACGCCCACCAAACAAAATCCCACAGCCTGTGCGCATAAATGGTTCAAGGAATATAAGCATTCGCGAACACGGCAGGAGACTTAAGTCTACTCTATTCGCGATTCTTGTCAAAGTGTTTGCGTAAAAAATATGAGGTATTTTTACAGAGAGAAGCAGCGAAAAATTTCTCATGCGCGATCCGTAATTTCGATGCGCAATGAATCGCCTGCGAGACGCATGGCATGAGTTTCTTGCAGATCAATATTTAGAAATGGCGCGCGAGAAATGCGCTAAAAATATTCTCAGAATAAATTTTCTTGCGGCGCCAGCGCTTCATCCAACACCGTATGCATGGCGGCGATGCTTTGCTTCCATTCTGCTACCGTCAGGCCGGCAAATGGTCCGTCGCCCGGTTGCGTCGACAGCAATTCGGCGGCAATGCCGAGCGCGGCCATGACCGCGATACGATCGTTGCCCTTGATCTTGCCGGCGTCGCGGATGACGCACATCTTTTCGTCCAGGTAAGCAACGGCTTGCTGCAGCGTCGCTTCTTCACCTTCCTTGCATGCCAGCGTGTAGGAGTGGCCCATGATTGTCACGTTGAGCTGAATCATGCCGTCTCCTCTTCATTGATCGCCGGTGTTGTTGGTGTTGCCGGCGTTGCGGCCGGCAGTTTTTCCAGCAAGGCTTCGACGCGTTGATGGGCTTCATCCATGCGTTGCGACAATTCCGCATTCTCGGTAGTCAGGGCGGAGACGTTAAGACGCAGGTCGGCGTTTTCGCGGCGCAATGACTGAGTCAGGGCGGCAAGTTGCGCGACTTTCTCTGAGAGTTGGTGAAATTCGGAGCTCATGGCCTAAGGTGTAGTGCAAAAGATGTGCGCCATTATATTCCGTTGGCGGCGTCGGGCGCGACAAATAGCATATCGGTTGCAGACGGTTACACAATTCGTCCGCCATGGGTGGTGGAGGCAGGGGCATTATTCTGGCGGGGGGAATCGCCTGCTGCATTGTCAGAACGTCAACCACCCCGGGCGCTTCCTGAGCGGTCGGCAATTTCATTCCACAGATGCATCGCGACATAAGCACGCCACGGCCGCCAGGCTTCGGCCCGGGCGCGTTGATGGGCGAGTTTGAGCAAGGCAGGATCGCGGCCGGCGATCGCTTGCATGAGCACCAGATCCGACGCCGGCCATGCATCGGCATCGCGCCACGCGCGCATGGCGACATATTCGACCGTCCATGGTCCGATGCCGGGCAAGGCCAATAGCGCTTTGCGACGATCGGCAAGATCGACGTCGGGCGCATCGACCGGTACATCGCCGATCGCTACCGCATGCGCAAAACCTTGCAGGGCGGCGACGCGTTTTCCCGGCATGCCGATGGCAGTGAGGTCCGCCGCCGCCAGGGCATGCGGAGTAGGAAAGCGCCATGACGTTGCTTCATGCGGATGCCGTTCGATACGTTCACCGGCGCGCTCCACCAGTCGTCCGACGATGGTGGTTGCCGCCTTGACGCTGACCTGTTGGCCGACGATCGTGCGCACGATCAGTTCAAATGCAGACCAGGCGCCGGGCAGGCGCAATCCGGGAGCCGCTTTAAGCAGCGGCGCCAGCCATGGATCTGCGGCAAGGTGTCTACGGATCGGTTTCGGATCGGCATCCAGGCCGAACATGCGGCTTAACGGCGCCACCAGTTCGTCTGCGTGGCGACTGACCTTGCCCTCCAGTACGGCGACCAGGACATTGTCTTGCGGGTGGCGGGAGACCGCCAGCGTGCCGATGTCGCCATGCCATTCGATGGCGCGCAGATAGACGCCGTTCTCCACCGCCTCCACGCCGGCGGTTGAACGTCCGCCGAAAAAGCGCAACAACCGCTCCCAGTCAAACGGCGGTTTGAACGGCAGTTCTCGTATGGTGCTTTGCTTTTCTGAAGGCATGTCCGAACCCGGCATGGTTGATGTTGAGATGATCCGTGTCGCTGCGCGTTGAAGAGATCGATGCGGGGCGAATTCAACAAGTCCGTAAAGGAATGGCAGCAATTTGAAACGGCTTGTAACGGACGTAAATGTTACCCGGTATTTGTAAAGATTTTGGCGGGAAAGCCTGCTTCATTTCGATTTTGCCGTCTATGCGTCAATGCCATCCTTCGGCTTCCTCCATCTCAGACACGCACACGAGATCATGAACCAGAGACAACGCTTCTTCGCATCGGTCATTGCGCCGCTTTCCTTGGTCGGTACCCGTCATCGCATTGCCTTCGGAGTCCCGGATTGGCGGCGACGATTGCTGCTGGCGTCTTTGCTCGCAAGCGGCTTTGCAACTTCCGCATTCGGTGCCAGTTTCAACTGCAGCAAGGCTGGTTCAGTAACGGAGAGGATTATTTGCGGCGATGCCGAGCTTTCCCACCTGGATGATCAACTGGGGAAAACGTATAAGCAGGCCAAGGCGAAAGCCTCCGACCGCCGCGAGTTCGCGGTGCGCTCGGACGGTTTCTGGCGCTGGCGTGAAAAGAACTGCCAGACGCGCGAGTGTTTGCTCGACTGGTATCGGCAGCGTCAGCTTGCACTGGATGCGGAACTGTCAGGCGTCAGTGCGCCGCCGGGTACGTTGAAATCTTTGCCGGCATCCGCATCCAATGTAGCGCCCGATAGCGTGGCGCAAGCGGTGACGCCGGAACAGGTACAAGCAGCATTGGTACAGGTGCAGAAATTGATGTCGGAACCGAATCACGGTAATCATCTGTTCCTTGTTTCTGCTGCGCCTCAACCCGTACCCTCGGTGCCGTTGCAGCCGCATTACGTCAGCGCGGCCGATGGCGAATATGTCTACGAAGATTTAAACGAAGCCACGGTCCTCGACGCCAGGCCGCGCGTCATGGTCCGCTATCGCGGCAAGGTGCATGGCGAGTACACGCTGGAAGTGCAGAAGAAAACAGGGAGGGTGCGTTATACCTGCGATAGCGATTGTGCTTACATCAAACAGCTGATGCTTCCTGGATATGGCTTGCATGATCTTGACGTGGTGAAGAATGATCATGCGTCGCTGGCGTCGATCATGATGCGGGATGCGATGAATGGGTTGTTGGTGGAGAGTGAGTGATTGGATTTAACTTGGGCTGTTGTTGTCCATTGCGTTGGTGACGGCGGTCGATGCATAAAGAGAATCTCCCGCAGTTGGGCTTGCAAGCCCAACTGGCTCGTCCGGCGCGAAGCAGTGCTTCGCGCAACCCCGGACTCGGATTCGCTTCTCTCTGGCGCAACACCAATAAAAAAGGCCACCCTCGGGTGGTTTTTTAAATTAGCTGTGAAGTTGTGGCCATAGGGAATCTCCCGCAGTTGGGCTTGCAAGCCCAACTGGCTCGTCCGGCACGAAGCAGTGCTTCGCGCAACCCCGGACTCGCCCCGCGTCCGTGCCGGACGCGAATTCGCTTCTCTCTGGCGCAACACCAATAAAAAAGGCCACCCGGAGGGTGACCTTTTGTATTGGTGGTGGAGCCGGCGGGAATCGAACCCGCGTCCGCAAGCACTCTACAGACAGTTCTACATACTTAGCGCTGCCATTTGATTTAACCCGAACGACGCGGACGCGCACGCTGCGTTAAGGCGAGTCACCTTAAATTTAGCCTCGAACCAAGTGACCCGATTCAAAGCGATTCCTTGTAAATGACTCTACTGCTGTTTTACCAGCCTACCCCAAGGAAGAAGTAGTGTAGAGCAAGCGGGTATTAAGCCGCTTGTGCGTACGAGTTATCGTTTGCAGTTATATCTTGTCTGATTGTATTTACGAGGTAGTCAGGCCTCGGTATGCCCTGCGCTGCTTTGCAACCCACGTCGAAACCAAGTCGGCCCCATGCAGACTTGTATTATAACTCAGTATGGGGGCGGCTTGCCGGGTTATCAAGGACCGGCCCTTGCATCAGTACCAGGTTCTTTGCTTTATTGTTGCAGAGTCAGTTCGACGCGGCTGGTTTTGCCCTTGTCCTTGATGCCGTCGGCGTTGAGCTTCGGAGCAATCAGGAAGATCCGGTCGGCCGAGATGATGCTCTGATCTTGCAGGTAGTTGCGGACCAGGTCGGCGCGACGCTGGGCCAGGTTGCGCAGGTCGTCTTCGGTGATCGTGGTGTTGTCGACGATCAATTTCTGCATCTCGTCGGGCGGCAGCGATTTGGTGAGGCCGACCATGTTGCGCGGTTTCTTGAACTTCTCGTCTTTGTAGACTCTTTCCATGTACTTGGCGCGCTCTGTGTCGTTGATTTCAAGGTCCTTGCCGGATGGCTGGCCTTCTTTTTCGATGATGTCCTTGCGCTTGAGGGCGCGCATCTTTCTGTTCAGCAGTTCCTGGCGCAGGCCGGTGTCGTCGACGGCCGGATCGGCGCGTCCCATGACGTCGATCTTCAGGGCAGGGCGCTGATGCAGTGCATAGCCGAGGGTGTCGAGTTTCTTGCGGATGTCGTCGGTCAGTTCCGAGGAGCCGGGTTCGAATTCGATGTAGCTGAGTTCGCCGGCGCTGCCGCCGCCGAACATCGAGTTGATCAGGGCGAACGGCGAGGTCACGGCCTTGACGATCAGGTTGACGAAGACGCGCATGATGATGCCGCCGATCGAGAATTGCGGATCGGACAGCGAACCGGAAATCGGCAGGTTGAGATTGATGGTGCCGTCGCGGTCCTTGAGCAGGGAGACGGCCAGCATCACCGGTAGCTTGGTGACGTTGGGGCCGTCGACGTGGTCGCCGAATGTCAACTGCTCGATGCGTACGTCGTTCTGTGCGACCAGTTTGTCGTTTTCAATCTTGTATTGCACGTCCATCGACAGCTTGCCCTTGGTGATCGGGTAGCCGGCGTACTTGGCCGAGTAGGGCGTCAGGCGCGGCAATTGAACACCGTTGGCGCTGGCTTTGACGTCGAGGAACATCGGTTTGAACAAGGGATTGAGCGAGCCGGAAATTTGCAGCGGCGCGTCGTTGTCGATCTTGCCGCGCAAGTCGATGGTGGCCGGCGCCGGCTTGTCGGACGCGATGCTGCCGATGGTGCCGCCCATGCCGGTCATGTTGGCGGTGTAGTTGGGTTTGACGAAGTTGTCGGTGAAATTGATGTTGCCGCCTTGCAGAACCGTCTGGCCGATGCGGATCACCGGCGCATTCGGATCGGGCGCAGCCGGTGTCACCGGGGCGGTCGAGGTGGTGGTCTTGGCGACGGTGGTCGACGCTTTGCCGTCGGTGCTCGCCGGCGTGGTGACGGAGCTGGCCGGTTGGTCCTTGGAGACGATGATGTCTTGCAGATTCAGTTTGCCTTGATCGGACAGGATGGCGCGCGCGTAGAAATCGGAGAGGGCGATCTTTTCCAGCGAGACGACCGGTTTGCCGCCTACCTTGGCGTTGATGCCTTGCAGGTTCAGCGTTCTCCAGCGCAGGAAGTCGCTGGAGGTCAGCTTGTCGAGGACGCGGAAGTTGTTCAGGCTGGCCGAGCCGTTGTATTGCAGCGCCAGCGTTTGCTTGTTGAGAGGCGGCGTCAGCGCAAGCTTGCCTTTGGTGCTCAGCGTGCCGCTGGCGAGCGTGACGTTCAGGTACTCGGTGAAGTAGGTCTGGAATGGCGCGATAGGCAAGTTCTGCGCATCCAGCGCGAGGTCGACGGTCTTCAGCTGAGGTGCCGCCTGCCCGGTGAGGTTGAGCTTGCCGTTCTTGTTCAGTCTGGTTTGCAGCGAAATCTTCGTGGTCTGATCCAGTTGGCTGGAGAGATTGTCGATCTTCAGGTTGATGCCTTCGGCGCGCAGTTTTTGTGCCGGTGTAGTGCCGCCGTCTTCATAAGCGATGGTGCCGTCGGTGATGGCGAGACTATGCAGTTTCGCTTGCCAGGCCGTAGCGTTTGAGGCGGCGGGGCCGGGTGTTGCGGTTTTGAGAGGCGTCTCCGTCTTGGTCGATGTAGCCGGTTTGGCGGAAGTGGCGATCAAATCCTGCAGGTTCAGTACACCCTTGGCATCGCGTCGCAGGTCACCGTTCAGCCCGACGATGCGGAACGCATCGGCCTCTGCTTTATGTGCCTGCAGATCGATCGATGCATTATCCAGTGCGATGGTCTTGGCGCCGATGACGCTCGCGGCGGATTTGGCTTTGGATGACAGCTTCAGGTCGCTGACTTCAATGCCCAGTTTGCCGAGTTTGATCTGGCCGCCGGCGATTTGCACGTCGGTCTGGCCAGAGACCTTGCCGCTGAGTGCGCCGTTGAGGGCGCGATTGAGGTAATTCTGATAGCCGCTCAGCTGAACCGATTTCAATGTCGCGTTGCCGCTGACGTTGCCTTTGAGCGGTGCGAGTTCGCCAGTGAAGCCGATTTCGCCATGGCCGTTTTCCGTGAGCGACAAGGCGACTTTGGCTGGTTTGGCATCGGCGACGGTGGAGACTTCTTCTGCGTCGATGGTGATCTTGTCCAATTGCACAATTTGTCGTGGCGAAGCATTGGCATCGTCCGACCATTTGGCGCTACCGTCGCGCACCATCAGTTTACGGATGGTGATGGCGGGTGTCGCGGGAGGGGCTTTGGCGTCCGCAGTTGCAGGAGTTGATGGCGTTGCAACTGCAGCTGCGACCGGTTTGATGCTGCCGGGGTTTGCCGCTTTCTTTGCCGCGACGGGCCTGGTGTTGTTCTTGCCGATGCGCGTCCAGTTGATTTCGCCCTTGCTGTTCATGTCCGCCCAGATTTCAGGCTTGTCGATGGTGATCTGATCGATGATGCCGCTGAGCTTGACGAGGTCGAGCTTGTTGATTTTTGCCGTAACCGAACCGGCTTTCAGCAATTGCGCCGCATTTTTTTCTTGCACCGAGATATCGGCCAGCGTCACGTCGCCATCGAGGGCGATCTGAGGCTTCTCCTTGTCGCGGCTGAAGGTGAGGTCCAGTTGCGTGGTGAGCTTGGCGCTTTCCAGTTTGACGGGCAAGGCAACCGGGACGAAGGGGACATAGCTGGCCAGGTCCAGCTTGTCGATGTCGATGGCCAATGTCGTATCGAGCGAGCTGGCGAAAGGTTTGCTGCGTCCCTTGAGCGAAAACGGCGTGCCGTTGACGGTCATCGACAGGATGGGCTGGACGAAAGTGTCCACGTTGCGCGGCAGGTTCGACACGAACGGCACGCCGATGTTGAGTGTGCGGATGTCGATGGTCTTGCCGGTGACCTTGTCGTCGAACAGGACGGCGCCGTTCTGCAGTTGCAGGTTGGCCAGCGAGAAGAAGGTTTGTCCTTCGCTTTTCGGCATGGCGAGAATGCGGTCGATGATGTCGGAAAAGTTGTAGCGGCCGATGCCTTCGTCGCTCAGGCGGACGATATGGACTTTGGGCTCGACCAGTTTGACTTCGTCGAGGATGGCGGCCAGCCGCGGCAGGGAAGTGGCGGAGGCATTGACGACAAGTTCCTTGGCGCTGAACGCGGCGGTTTTCTGATCGGGTTCGTAGAGCGTAACGTCGTGGACGCGCAAGGCCAGGATGAACGGGTTGAAGCTGACCTCGCCGATGTCGAGCTTGCGCCCGATTTTTGCCTGGGTCTGTTCGGCGGCAATTTTCTTGACCAGGGAGGGAAGCGCCAGCCAACTGATCAATGCGAGCAACAGCAGAACGGTGAGTGTGTATGCGGACCAGCGCAGTGTGCGCAGTTGCCAGGCAGGACGGGGATGATTCGCCATGATCGTTTCCTCGTGAAGAAGTGCGCTCGCGGCAGGCAAACGCCTTCAATGTATTTTGATATGGCCGGAAGTTGGATGGGGTCTTTCTTCCGGCGACAGTGCAATGATGCGACTAATGCGATTAGCGCGATTACCGTGATTATGACTTGATCAGGTCAAGCAGGTGCAGCGGGTCATGCAACAGCGCATCGGCTTCCCACGATGCCGGTTCGGCGTGGCCGCAATAGCCCCATGCCGCGGCGATGGTCTGCATGCCGGCCGCACGCCCGGCCTGGATGTCGCGCAGGTCGTCGCCGACGTACCAGCAGTCATCCGCCGGCAGTTGCAGGCGGCTCGCGGCTTCCAGTAGCGGCGCCGGATGTGGTTTTGTGTGCGGAGTCGTGTCGCCGGAGACGACGCAGCCGGCGTGACCCAGGCCGATTTGCGGCACCAGCGGATCGGTAAAGCGGGACGCCTTGTTGGTGACGATGCCCCAGGCCAGACCTTGTGCTTCCAGCTGTTTCAGCAGATCGGGGATGCCGTCGAACAGTTTGCTTTTGACCACCAGATTCGCTTCGTAGCGGTTCAGGAAACTGACGCGCAATTCCTCGTAGGCCGCGTCGTCGGGCTTGATGCCGAAGGCGGCGCCGATAAGGCCGCGCGCGCCAGCCGATGCGACGGGGCGCAGCAATGCGTAAGGTGTCGGTTCCAGGCCGCGATCCGCGCGCAATGCATTGACTGCTTCAGCGAGGTCCGGGGCGGTATCGGCGAGTGTGCCATCGAGGTCGAACAGGATGGCGCGTGGCTTCTTCAGAGGCATTGTGGATTTCTGATGTTGTTGTGTGGACGTGGCCCGGTTGATCGGGGCCACGTATCTGCCAGCGGTTGGTGTGACTATAGCGGCTTGCGGCAAGCCACCATGTAGTTGACGCTGGTGTCCTGATTGATCGAATACAGTTTGGTCAAAGGATTGTAGGAAAGTCCTTTGATGCCGTCGAGTTCCAGATCCGCTTCGCGGATGAAGCGCGCCAGTTCGGCCGGCGTGATGAACTTGGCGTAATCGTGCGTGCCTTTGGGCAGCATGCGCAGCAAGTATTCCGCGCCCAGAATGGCGAACAGATACGCTTTCGGATTGCGGTTCAAGGTGGAAAAGAACACGTGGCCGCCCGGTTTGGCGAGGGTGGAGCAGGCGCGTACGATGGAAGCCGGATCGGGAACGTGTTCCAGCATTTCCATGCAGGTCACGACGTCGAATTGTCCGGCTTCGCGCACAGCGAGTTCTTCGGCGGCAATTTTCTCGTAGCGGACCTGGACGCCGGATTCCATGCCGTGCAGGTCGGCAACCTTCAACGCTTTTTCGGAGAGGTCGATGCCGGTGACTTTGGCGCCTTTGCGCGCCATGGATTCGGCAAGGATGCCTCCGCCGCAGCCGATATCGACCACATTCTTGCCCGACAGCGCCGCTCGGGCGTTGATCCATTCCAGGCGAAGCGGGTTGATTTCATGCAAGGGACGAAATTCGGAAGTGGGATCCCACCAACGATGGGCGAGATCGCTAAATTTTTGCAGTTCTAGAGGATCGGCATTCATAGGGTGAATGATAGCCGAAGCAATCGGCTTGCTGTCCGGCACAAAACAAATTTCCATAAAAAAACCCCGCCGAAGCGGGGTTTTTTCGATTGAAAATCGCTTGCTGGTAATTACTTGTTACGTGTACCAACAACTTCGATTTCAACGCGGCGGTTCTTGGCGCGGCCAGCTGCAGTCTTGTTGTCTGCGACTGGTTGCGATTTGCCCTTGCCTTCAGTGTAGACGCGGTTGGCTTCGACACCCTTGGAAACCAGGTATGCCTTGACCGATTCAGCGCGGCGGACGGACAGTTTTTGGTTGTAAGCAACCGAACCGACGGAGTCAGTGTGGCCAACGGCGATGATAACTTCCAGGTTCAGGCCGTTCAGGTTAGCAACCAACTCGTCCAGTTTAGCCTTGCCAGCTGGCTTCAGGACTGCCTTGTCGAAGTCGAAGAATGCGTCAGCAGCGTAGGTGACTTTTTCCGATGTCGGTGCAGCAGCAGGAGCCGCAGCAGGAGCAGCGGCAGCAGGAGCCGCAGCTGCAGCAACTGGAGCAGGTGCTTCTTCGCAAGGACCGTTAACAAACGCAGTTTGCCAGCACAGACCGAAGCCGCTGCGGGTTACAACGTCACGACCGTCTTGCAGGTACAGGCTGTTCGGACGAACTTTAATGTCCTTGATTTCCTGTGCAGTCGCAGACAGAGCGATGGCTGCGGACGCAGCAGCGAAGACGAGTTTTGCTAATTTGTTCATGTTTCTCCTCTCGGGTGAGATATCCGCAGATAAACTGCGCTACAAAATTACGACATCAAAAAAACGAATAATATCATGTGTTCAGGTCGTCACACGTCCCTTTGCAGGGGACCGTGCAATGAACTTAGTCGCCATTCTGCCACAGGCTGGTGCAATCGGCGAACGTTGCCAAATAGTCCAATCAACGTTTTTAGCACTCTGTTGTTTTTTGGTAACAAGACGTTTACCTCTATGAAGGCGCTGTGTGAGTTGCCAAAAAAGTCAGTTTTTGCGTAAAAAACCTTATTTTTCATGCCCTTGCACAGAAATAACCACGCGCCTGTCAGGTGATAGGCAACTTGTTAATTTCTTGCCGGCAAGCCTGTCCGGGCAGTTGCTGACCGACTCGGCGTTGCCGGCGCCAGCTGTCTTGATTGGTGCGGACACATGTTTGCTTTTCAGAAATGTGGCAACGGCTTCTGCTCGTTTGAGTGAAATTTCCTGATTATGTTTCTGCGTGCCCAGGCGATCGGCGTGGCCGGTGACGAGGATGTTGTCAATTTGATAGCAAGCCTTCAGCTTTTCGACGACTTCCTGGTCGAGAATGCTGGTGGCTGCGCTATTTAAACCAGTCATGCCAAAACCGAAAATCCGGTCGCCGCCCAAGGTGACTGCGAAATTGCAATTCGTTGCAGCGGTAGTCGCGGCGTGATCGGTGGAAGCGATCGCAGCCGGATTGTTCACCAGCGCCGGTGCAATCGGGTTGGCGACGGGCGGCGACAATTCTCCGTCGCAGCCGGTAACCGAGTCGGAGGGCGTCCAGTAGCCGGTACGCCAGCACAGGCCGTATTGGCTGCGTGCAATATTGCCTTGATTGTCCTGGTTGTACGCGGACGAAGCAGGCGTGGCGGGGATGTTGGTGAGATTCTGTGCGCCAGCGATGGTGGCGAAAAGGCAAAGCAGGAATCCGGCGGTAAATTTATAGGACATATTAATTAGTATGTTGAGACTGGTGCGAGGCGAATGATGCTGAAGATAGTCCAAAAGACTCCTTGGATATGCCGGCTTTGCTTCGCGGCAAAAAAGCCTGTTGCCTTGAATTTGCAATTTCCCGGGGAAGGCTCGCATTTTAATCATAATTGCCGCCATGGCTGCAATTGTTTATGCCGGCGGCTGCATATTGCCCCATAGCTAAAACCCGTGGCAACAAGGCTCGGCGTGCTAGAATGCTTGGTTTAAAGTCGCTACCCGCTATGGACGCGTTATGGACGTTTTAGTCATGCCGTTGCGGGTCTGATTTACCAACCAAGATCAATACCTTCCGACTTGCCAATGGATCAATTCGCCAAAGAAACCATCCCCATTTCCCTTGAAGAAGAGATGCGCAAGAGCTACCTCGACTACGCCATGAGCGTGATCGTGGGCCGTGCTCTGCCGGACGTGCGCGACGGCCTGAAGCCGGTGCATCGCCGCGTGCTGTTTGCCATGCACGAGATGAACAACGTCTGGAACCGCCCGTTCGTGAAGTGTGCGCGTGTGGTCGGTGAAGTCATGGGTAAATACCACCCGCACGGCGACGCTTCTATTTACGACACGCTGGTGCGCATGGCGCAGGACTTTTCGCTGCGTTACATGCTGGTCGACGGCCAGGGCAACTTTGGTTCGATCGACGGCGACGGCGCCGCGGCGATGCGTTATACCGAGTGCCGCCTCGACAAGATCGCCAACGAGCTGCTGGCCGACATCGAAAAAGAAACCGTCGATTTCGACCCCAACTACGACGGCAAGGAAAAAGAACCTTCCGTCCTGCCGACTCGCATCCCCAATCTGTTGATTAACGGTTCGTCCGGTATCGCGGTGGGCATGGCGACCAACATTCCTCCGCACAACATCACCGAAGTCATCAACGGCGCGCTGCACGTGTTGTCGAACGCCAATTGCACGGTGGATGAACTGATCGAGCTGATTCCTGCTCCGGACTTCCCGACGGGCGGCATCATCTATGGCGTCTCCGGCGTGCGCGATGGTTATCGCACCGGTCGCGGTCGCGTGGTCATGCGCGCCAAGACGCACTTCGAGGAATTCGGTCGTGAAGGCCGTACCGCGATCATCGTCGACGAGCTGCCGTATCAGGTCAACAAGAAGGCCTTGCTGGAACGTATCGCAGAACTGGTGCGCGACAAGAAGCTGGACGGCATTTCCGACCTGCGCGACGAGTCCGACAAGTCCGGCATGCGCGTCGTCATCGAACTCAAGCGCGGCGAAGTGCCCGAGGTCGTGCTGAACAATCTGTACAAGCAGACCCAGCTGCAAGACACCTTCGGCATGAACATGGTGGCGCTGGTGGATCGTCAGCCCAAGCTGCTGAACCTGAAGCAGATGCTGGAGTGCTTCCTGTCGCATCGCCGCGAAGTCGTTACCCGCCGCACCATTTTCGAACTGCGCAAGGCGCGCGAACGTGGTCACGTGCTGGAAGGTCTGGCCGTTGCGCTGGCCAACATCGACGACTTCATCGCGATCATCCGCGCGGCGCCGACGCCGCCGGTCGCGAAGACCGAACTGATGGCGCGCGCCTGGGATTCGTCCATGGTGCGCGAGATGCTGGCGCGCACCGGCGCAGAAAACACCGGCGGCATCAATGCCTTCCGTCCGGAAAATCTGCCGACGCACTACGGTATCCAAAACGACGGCCTGTACAAGCTGTCCGACGACCAGGCGCAGGAAATCCTGCAAATGCGTCTGCAACGTCTGACCGGTCTGGAGCAGGACAAGATCGTCAACGAGTACAAGGAAGTCATGGAGCAGATCGCCGACTTGCTGGACATTCTGTCCAAGCCGGCTCGCGTTACTGCCATCATCACCGACGAACTGAACGCCGCCAAGAACGACTTCGGCATCGGCGCCAAGGACGAGCGTCGTTCGACCATCGAACTCAACGCCACCGACCTCGGCACCGAAGACCTGATCACGCCGCAAGACCTGGTCGTGACCTTGTCGCACACCGGCTACATGAAGTCGCAACCGGTCTCCGAATACCGCGCGCAAAAACGCGGCGGCCGCGGCAAGCAAGCCATGGCGACCAAGGATGACGACTGGATCGATCAGCTGTTCATCGCCAACACGCACGATTACATCCTGTGCTTCTCCAACCGCGGTCGCATGTACTGGCTGAAGGTATGGGAAGTGCCGCAAGGCTCGCGCAATTCGCGCGGCAAGCCGATCGTCAACATGTTCCCGCTGCAAGATGGTGAAAAGATCACGGTCATCCTGCCGGTCTCCGGCGAGAACCGTACTTTCCCTGAAGACCGTTACGTCTTCATGTCGACCAGCCTCGGCACCGTCAAGAAGACGCCGCTGTCCGACTTCAGCAATCCGCGCAAGGCCGGCATCATCGCGGTCGACCTCGACGAAGGCGACTTCCTGATCGGCGCTGCGCTGACTGACGGTCAGCACGACGTCATGCTGTTCTCCGACTCCGGCAAGGCAGTGCGCTTCGACGAAAACGATGTGCGTCCGATGGGCCGTACGGCACGCGGCGTGCGCGGCATGAACCTGGAAGATGGTCAGCAAGTCATTGCCTTGCTGGTCGCTGAGAACGAACAGCAATCCGTCCTGACGGCAACCGAAAACGGCTTCGGCAAACGTACGCCGATCACGGAATACACCCGTCACGGTCGCGGCACCAAGGGCATGATCGCGATCCAGACCAGCGAGCGCAACGGCAAGGTTGTTGCTGCGACATTGGTGGAAGCCAGCGATGAAATCATGCTGATCACCACCGGCGGCGTGCTGATCCGTACCCGTGTCGCGGAAATCCGCGAAATGGGTCGTGCGACACAAGGCGTGACGCTGATCGCAGTGGAAGACGGCACCAAGCTGAGCGGTCTGCAGCGTGTGGTTGAGTCTGATGCCGAAGAAGACAAGGCCGAAGACGACGTCGAAGGTGCAGTTGATGCCGAAGGCGGTGATGCAGCTGCCGCCGGCGAAGGCGACGCACCTGCGGAATAAGCCGGGCTGAACAGAAAATGACCGGCTGATGGCCGGTCATTTTCATCCTGCTGCGTTTGTTTATTTGTTTCGCCAGCTTGTTCTGCCTGTTTGTTCGGTCTTCTGTTCCTGTCCTTCCTGCTCGTATTCTTGTATCGTTGCTTGGTCTTTTCTTTATTTTTACCCTGGATCATGGTCTACAATTTTTCCGCTGGCCCGGCCGTATTGCCGAAAGAAGTGTTGCAGCAAGCTGCTGACGAAATGCTGGACTGGCACGGCAGCGGCATGTCCGTGATGGAAATGAGTCATCGCGGCAAGGAATACATGTCGATCATCGAAGCAGCATTGCGCGATATGCGCGAGCTGTTTGCGGTTCCCTCCAATTACAAGATCCTGTTTTTGCAAGGCGGCGCCATCGCCGAGAACGCCATCATTCCGATGAATCTGGCGGCGCTGCGCGGCAAAACCGGCGTTGCCGATTACGTCAACACCGGTTCGTGGTCGACCAAGTCGATCAAGGAAGCGCGCCGCTATTGCGAGGTCAACGTCGCCGCATCGTCAGAGGCTGAGAAATTCGCCAGCATTCCTGCGCGCGAGTCGTGGAAGCTGTCGCGCAACGCCGCCTACGTTCACCTGTGCACCAACGAGACCATCGACGGCGTCGAGTACCAGTTCACGCCGGACGTCGCTGCCGACACCGACAATGCGCCTATCGTGGCGGACATGTCGTCGCACATTCTGTCGCGCGCGGTGGATGTCTCCAAGTACGGCGTCATCTACGGCGGCGCGCAAAAGAACATCGGTCCGGCCGGCCTGACCATCGTCATCGTGCGCGAAGACCTGCTGGGCCATGCCTTGCCGATTTGCCCTTCCGCGTTCGACTGGAAGATCGTGGCCGACAACGATTCCATGTACAACACGCCGCCGACCTACGCGATTTACATCGCCGGCCTGGTGTTCCAGTGGCTCAAGCGCCAGGGCGGCGTGGTCGAGATGGAGCGCCGCAACATCGCCAAGGCGGACTTGCTGTACAACTATCTGGATAGCACCGAATTTTATACAACCCGCATTGCCAGGGATTGCCGCTCGCGCATGAACGCGCCGTTTTTCCTGCATGACGACGCACTGAACGAGACATTCCTGACCGGCGCCAAAGAGCGCGGTCTGCTGCAGCTGAAAGGCCACAAGTCGGTCGGCGGCATGCGCGCATCGATCTACAACGCGATGCCGATAGAAGGTGTTGAGGCGCTGGTGGCGTATCTCCGCGACTTCGAACAAACTCACGGCTAAGAGGCCGCTGCAAAACAAATCTGGCGTCGTTGCAACGTCTTGCCGTGCTGACGCACTGTCTGCGATGCTGCGCCTGGCCAGCTTTGCTTTGCAATAGCCTCTTGATGAGGCAAACGCGTAATAAGAAAGACCATGATGAGTGACGATAAACTCTTGCCCCTGCGTCAGAAGATCGACGCCATCGATGCGCAAATTCTCGATTTGCTGAACCAGCGCGCCCGCGTTGCGCAGGAAGTCGGCCACGTCAAGGCCGAGACCAACGCGCCGGTGTTTCGCCCCGAGCGTGAAGCCCAGGTGCTGCGCAAGGCTGCCGAGCGCAATCCCGGTCCGCTGCTCGGTACCGATATCCAGACCATTTTCCGGGAAGTCATGTCGGCTTGTCGCGCGCTGGAAAAGCGCGTCGTGGTTGCTTATCTCGGCCCGGAAGGCACCTTCAGCGAACAAGCCGTGTACCAGCAGTTCGGTCATGCGGTCGAGGGTTTGCCCTGCGTTTCGATTGACGAAGTATTCCGCGACGCTGAAGCCGGCACTGCCGATTTCGGCGTGGTGCCGATCGAGAATTCTTCCGAAGGCGTGATCAACCGGACGCTGGATCTGTTGCTGCAAACCACGTTGCGCATCAGCGGCGAGATTTCGATTCCCGTGCATCACAGCCTGATGACCAAAAATGGCGGCATGCAAGGCATCACGCGCATCTGCGCGCACTCGCAGGCGCTGGCGCAATGCAACGCGTGGCTGAATCAGAACTATCCGACCATCGAGCGTCAGGCCGTGGCGTCGAATGCCGAAGCTGCGCGCATGGCTGGTGAAGATATCACCGTGGCCGCCATCGCCGGCGAAATTGCGGGGCAGAAGTACAGCCTGCAAACCGTCAACGCGCATATCCAGGACGATCCGCACAACCGCACCCGTTTTGCCGTCATCGGCCGCCTGCAAACGGCGCCGTCGGGACGCGATCAGACCTCCATCGTACTGTCGGTGCCGAACAAGGCCGGCGCCGTCTACAACTTGCTGGCGCCGTTGGCCAGGCACGGCGTGTCGATGACGCGCTTCGAGTCGCGCCCGGCGCGCATGGGGGCGTGGGAATACTATTTTTACGTCGATCTCGAAGGTCACGAACAAGACGAAAAAGTCGCCAAGGCGCTGGCCGAATTAAAAGAGAACGCTGCTTTCTTCAAGCTGCTGGGCTCCTATCCTTTCACCGTTTAAGTCATACTAAGGTTCATTATGTCCACACAATTTGGTCCGGAATATGTGCGCGCGCTCGCGCCGTACCAGGCAGGCAAACCGATCGCCGAAGTCGCGCGTGAATTCGGCCTGGAAGAAAGCAAGATCATCAAACTGGCATCCAACGAAAACCCGTTGGGCATGCCTGAGTCGGCCAGGCTGGCCATGCAGAAGGCGGTCGCCGATATCGGCCGCTATCCCGATGCCAACGGCTTCGACCTGAAGGCGGCCATCAGCGCCAAGTACAACGTCCCGCAAGACTGGATCACGCTCGGCAACGGCAGCAACGACATCCTGGAGCTGGCGGCGCATGCCTTCGTGCAGCCGAAGCAATCGGTGGTCTACGCGCAATACGGCTTCTTGGTCTATGCGCTGGCGACGCAAGCGGTCGGTGCGCGCGCGATTGAAGTCAAGGCCAGGGATTTCGGCCACGACTTGTCAGCCATGGCGGCTGCCATCGCCGACGACACGCGCCTGATCTATATCGCCAATCCGAACAACCCGACCGGCACCTTCTTGCCGCCGGCGGAGCTGGATGCCTTCCTCAAGGCTGTGCCGCAACACGTGGTGGTGGTGATCGACGAGGCCTACAACGAGTATTTGTCGGCCGATCTGCAATACGAGTCGACCGACTGGGTGCGCACCTATCCGAACCTGATCGTCTCGCGCACCATGTCCAAGGCTTATGGCCTGGCCGGTTTGCGCGTCGGCTTTGCGATTGCGCAGCCGGGCGTGACCGATTTGCTCAATCGCATCCGCCAACCGTTCAACGTCAATTCGCTGGCGCAAGCAGCCGCGGTCGCTGCGCTCAACGACAAGGCATTCCTGCAAAAGAGCGCCGAGATCAATGCGCAGGGCTACCGGCAACTGATCGCCGCGTTCGACGTGCTCGGCCTGAAGTATGTACCGTCGTACGGCAACTTCGTGCTGGTCAAGGTGGGGGATGACGACGGCGCCGGTGCGCGCGTCAACCTGGCCTTGCTGAAGAAGGGCATCATCGTGCGCCCGGTCGGCAACTACGGCTTGCCGCAATGGCTGCGCATCACCATCGGCCTGCCCGAAGAAAACGCTGCGTTCATCGACGCATTGAAAGTCGTTCTGGGCTGAAGGCTGAGCATAGTGAAGAAAATTGTTGTCTTTGGCGTCGGCCTGATCGGCGGTTCGTTCGCACTGGCCTTGAAAAAGGCCGGTGCCGCAGAACATGTGGTCGGTGTCGGCCGTAGCGAAACATCGCTGTTGCGTGCAAAGGAACTGGGCATCATCGATGAGCTCAGCACCAATGTTGCCGATGCCGTGCAAGGTGCGGATCTGATCATGCTGGCGGCGCCGGTCGCACAGACCGGTGCGATTCTGGCAAGCATCGCGCCACATCTGCAACCGGGCACCGTCGTGACGGATGCCGGCAGCACCAAGGCCGACGTGGTTGCCGCCGCGCGCGAAGCATTGGGCGACAAGATCGCGCAATTCGTGCCGGGACATCCGATTGCAGGTCGCGAGCAAAACGGTCCGGACGCGGCCTTGGCGGATCTGTACGTGGGCAAGAAAACGGTGATCACTTCCTTGCCGGAAAACACCGAGCAGGACATCGACCGCGTGGCGCAATCCTGGCAGGCCTGCGGGGCGCTCATTCATCGCCTGACTCCGCAAGAGCATGACGCCGTCTTTGCGTCGGTCAGTCATTTGCCGCACTTGCTGGCGTATGCGCTGGTGGACGACATCGCGTCGAAGCCGCACGCGCCTGTCCTGTTTCAATACGCCGCCAGCGGTTTCCGCGACTTCACGCGCATTGCGGGTTCTTCGCCGGAAATGTGGCGCGATATTTCGCTCGCCAATCGCGCGGCCTTGCTGCACGAGCTCGACGCGTATCTGGTCCAACTGATCCGCATGCGCAAGATGCTGGTCGAGCGCGACAGCGAGGGCCTGGAAAAAATTTACGCAAATGCCCAGCAGGCACGGCACAATTGGTCTGTAGCCATCGAAACGGCCGAGCGGCAAAGCAAAGAGGGCGGCGACTAAGCTGCTTGTCAACAGTATTTGCCGCCATTGCCGGCCCGAAGTACTTCCGCTGTCAGTCCGTTATTAATTCGCTATTAACCTTGTGAGCAACGAATTCCGATGAAGCAAGCCTCCTATCCACATCACATCGATCTGGCGCCTGTCGCCCACGTACAAGGTACGGTCAAGTTGCCGGGCTCCAAGAGCATCTCCAACCGCATCCTTCTGTTGGCGGCCTTGTCGCGCGGTACGACGAAAATCATGGATCTGCTGGCCTCCGACGATACGCTGGTGATGCTGATGGCCTTGCAGCAGCTTGGCGTCAAATGGGAGCAGGTCGACGGCACGCAGGATTACATCGTGCATGGCGTGGACGGCGCGTTGCCGGTGCATCAGGCGGATTTATTCATGGGCAATGCCGGTACGGCGATTCGCCCGCTGACGGCGGCGCTGGCGGTCATCGGCGGCGACTACACCTTGCACGGCGTGGCGCGCATGCACGAGCGTCCGATCGGCGATCTGGTCGATGCCCTGAACGACGTCGGCATGCAGATCGAATACACCGGCAACGCCGGCTATCCGCCGTTGCATATCCGCCGCGGCATGCTCAACGCACATCGCATGAAGGTGCGCGGTAATGTGTCGAGCCAATTCCTTACGGCGCTGCTCATGGCTGCGCCCTTGATGGCGAAGAGCGAGCCGATGACGATCGAAGTCGTCGGCGAGCTGATTTCCAAGCCTTACATCGAAATCACCCTGAACCTGATGCGTCGTTTCGGCATCGAAGTGCAGCGCGACGGCTGGCAATCGTTCACGGTTGCGGCCGGACAGCACTATCAAAGTCCGGACGTCATCCACGTCGAAGGCGACGCTTCTTCCGCGTCCTACTTCCTGGCGGCCGGTGCGATTGCCGGCGGACCGATCAGGGTGGAAGGCGTCGGCAAGGACAGCATCCAGGGCGACGTGCGTTTCGTCGAGTCGCTGCGCCAGATGGGCGCGACCATCACCATGGGCGACAACTGGATCGAGGCCTCGTCCAATGGCGTGCTGAAAGCCATCGATACCGACTTCAACCACATCCCCGACGCCGCCATGACGATCGCGGTGGCGGCCTTGTACGCCGACGGCACCAGCGTCCTGCGCAATATCGCCAGTTGGCGCGTCAAGGAAACCGACCGTCTGGCCGCCATGGCGACCGAACTGCGCAAGCTCGGCGCGACCGTGGAAGAGGGCGCCGACTACCTCAGCGTGACGCCGCCGGCGCAGCTGACGCCCGCGACCATCGATACCTATGACGACCATCGCATGGCGATGTGTTTCTCCCTGGCATCCCTGGATGGCGCGGCGCGCCAAGGCACGCGCGTGCGCATCAACGATCCGAAATGCGTGGCCAAGACTTTCCCGGATTACTTCCGGGTGTTTCAGCATATTGCCGAACAGACACTGATTTGATTGAGCAGAATTTTGACTAAAAAGCGGGGATTCCCATGAACGCGGCAACTATTCCCGTCATTGCCATCGACGGCCCGACTGCCTCGGGCAAAGGTACGGTGGCGCAAAAAGTAGCGCAGCATCTCGGCTTCCATTACCTGGACTCGGGGGCCTTGTATCGGCTCACGGCCTTGTCCGCGATTCGTCGCGGCGTTGCCATGAATGATGAGCATGGCCTTGCCAAGAGTGCGGAGCATTTGCATTGCCATTTCGACGGCGGCCATATTTTTCTCGCCAATGAAGACGTCACGCAGGCGATCCGGGCGGAAGAGGTGGGCAACACGGCTTCGAAAATTGCCGTTCTGGCAACGGTTCGTCATGCCTTGTATGGCTTGCAGCTCAGTTTTCGCAAGGCACCGGGACTGGTTGCCGACGGCCGCGACATGGGCACGGTGATCTTCCCGCATGCCCCCTTGAAGGTCTTTTTGACCGCCAGCGTCGAAGCCAGGGCGCAAAGACGCTATAAGCAATTGATTGACAAGGGTTTTCCTGCTAATATGGAAGACCTCTCGAAGGATTTGAGGGAGCGTGACGCACGGGATATGAATCGTGCGTCGGCGCCTCTCAAGCCGGCGGAAGGGGCATATCTACTGGATACATCCGACATGACAGCCGATGAGGCGGTCAAGCAGGTGCTCAGTTGGTATACAGCTTTATAAGCGCGTTATAAGCATTTGTTGTTGTTTTAT
Organism: Herbaspirillum sp. CF444; assembly: GCF_000282135.1. Classification (GTDB taxonomy): domain Bacteria; phylum Pseudomonadota; class Gammaproteobacteria; order Burkholderiales; family Burkholderiaceae_D; genus Herbaspirillum. Next base: position 106,754 of record NZ_AKJW01000016.1, on the reverse strand, counting down.
TTGTTGTTTTTGTAGCCCATTGGTGCTCGCCAGATGCAAAGTCCGGCGAGTGTTGATAAACCTAAACCCAATATTCATCGCCCTTTGCGTGCATCGTTAGCAGTCTGAGCAATCTGACGTAAGCGAATCGCGACCGGATACTGGCCAACACCTTTCTTAAATCTATGTCTACCACTACTGTCCTGGCTCCTGGAGCCGCTGGCGCTGATGCATTTGCAGCGCTGTTTGAAGAATCGCTGTCACGTCAAGACATGCGTTCTGGTGAAGTCATTTCGGCTGAAGTCGTCCGCCTCGACCATAACTTCGTTATCGTCAACGCCGGTCTGAAGTCCGAAGCCTTCATTCCTATCGAAGAATTCAAAAATGACAACGGCGAACTCGAAGTCAACGTCGGCGATTTCATCTCCGTTGCGATCGAATCGCTGGAAAACGGTTTCGGCGACACTATCCTGTCGCGCGACAAGGCCAAGCGTCTGGCATCGTGGCTCTCGCTCGAAAAAGCGATGGAGTCCGGCGAGATCGTCGTTGGTACTGTCAATGGCAAGGTCAAGGGCGGTCTGACCGTTCTGACCAACGGTATTCGTGCCTTCCTGCCAGGTTCGCTGGTGGATACACGTCCGGTCAAGGATACAACGCCTTTCGAAGGCAAGACCCTGGAATTCAAGGTCATCAAGCTGGATCGCAAGCGCAACAACGTCGTGTTGTCGCGTCGCGCCGTCATCGAAGCATCGATGGGCGAAGAGCGTCAAAAGCTGATGGAAACCCTGAAAGAAGGCACTGTGGTTACCGGTGTCGTCAAGAACATCACCGACTACGGCGCGTTCGTGGATCTGGGCGGCATCGACGGCCTGCTGCACATCACCGACCTGGCATGGCGTCGTGTGCGTCACCCATCGGAAGTGCTCACAGTCGGTCAAGAGATCACTGCCAAGGTCCTCAAGTACGATCAAGAGAAGAACCGCGTTTCGCTGGGCGTCAAGCAACTGGGCGACGACCCATGGACAGGTCTGTCCCGTCGTTACCCGCAAGGCACACGCCTGTTCGGTAAGGTCACCAACCTGACAGACTACGGCGCATTCGTCGAAGTCGAGCAAGGTATCGAAGGCCTGGTGCACGTTTCCGAAATGGACTGGACCAACAAGAACGTCGCGCCTAACAAGGTTGTTCAGCTGGGCGACGAAGTTGAAGTCATGGTTCTGGAAATCGACGAAGAGCGTCGCCGTATCAGCCTGGGCATGAAGCAATGCAAGCCGAATCCTTGGGATGATTTCGCGATCAGCCACAAGAAGGGCGACAAGGTCAAGGGCGCCATCAAGTCGATCACCGACTTCGGCGTGTTTATCGGCCTGACCGGCAACATCGACGGCCTGGTTCACCTGTCCGACCTGTCCTGGACTGAAACCGGCGAAGAAGCTGTCCGCCGCTTCAAGAAGGGCGACGAGCTGGAAGCCGTCGTTCTGGCAATCGACGTCGAGCGCGAGCGCGTTTCCCTGGGCGTCAAGCAACTGGAAGGCGATCCGTTCAACAACTTCGCTGCAATGAACGACAAGGGCGCACTGGTTACCGGTACCGTCAAGTCGGTCGAGCCTAAGGGCGCAGTGATCCAGTTGTCCGACGAAGTCGAAGGCTACCTGCGTGCATCCGAAATCTCGCGCGACCGCGTTGAAGATGCGGGTACCCACCTGAAGGTCGGCGACAGCGTTGAAGCACTGGTCATCAACATCGACCGCAAGGCGCGCAGCATCCAATTGTCGATCAAGGCAAAGGACAATGCCGAGACCCAAGAAGCAATGCAAAAGATGTCTTCGGACTCCAGCGCTGCTTCCGGCACCACCAGCCTGGGTGCACTGCTGAAGGCAAAGCTCGACAACAAGAACTGATCAGTCGAGCATAATGACCAAGTCTGAGCTGATCGCTCGCCTGGCCGAGCGTTATCCGCAACTTGTCGCCAAGGATGCGGATTACGCGGTCAAAACCATCCTCGATGCAATGGTCGATGCACTTGCAACCGGCCAGCGTATCGAGATCCGTGGTTTTGGCAGCTTTGCGTTAAATCGCAGGCCGCCTCGCATCGGTCGCAATCCCAAGTCGGGCGACAAAGTGATGGTGCCGGAAAAGCGCGTACCTCATTTCAAGCCCGGCAAGGAATTGCGTGAGCGTGTCGACGCCATGGTGGGGCAACCCATCAAGGAAGACTAAGTTGTTGCGCCTGCTGCAGGGCAAGCGGGACCGTTGAGCGCATCAAGTTGTATGGAGTGTAAATAGCGCTTAACAAATTAAACGGCATCTTTGGATGCCGTTTTTTTTCACGTACAATTTCAACTCTGCCGTATTGGCGATCCGATTGGATGTGTTTCCTGTCGTTTGGTCGCCCGTGCAGCATGCTGTACCTTATCGCCAAGCCATCGAGGCCGGCCAATACATCAAAAAGGATTAGCGCCATGAAGATAATTTCAAGACTGATTGCGGCCATCCTGTTTATTCTTTTCTTTTTCTTTGCGCTGAAAAACACGCAAGAAGTCACACTGCATTTCTTCCTCGGCTATGAACGCACCGATCCGCTGGTGCTCGTGTTGCTGGTCTGCTTCGTCGGCGGCGCCATTCTCGGCGTGCTGGCCATGACGCCGATCGTGTTCCGTCATCGTCGCGAAGCCTCCAGGCACAAGAAAACCGTTTCGACGCTGCAGAAAGAACGTGAAGCCCAGCAACTGGCGCAAATCCAGCCGCCGCAGCCGGACAGCGTCGTTCCTCCCCAGCATCTCATCTAAAAAAGACTTCTATGGAATTTGAATTCTGGTGGCTGCTCGGCATCCCCGTGTTTTTCGGTCTCGGCTGGATTGCGGCGCGTGTCGATATCAACCAGTTGATTTCCGAATCGCGTACCTTGCCGCGCGGTTATTTCAAGGGATTGAATTTCCTTCTGAACGAACAGCCGGACAAGGCGATCGATGCGTTCATCGAAATCGTCAAGCTCGACCCGGAAACCGTCGATCTGCATTTTGCGCTGGGTAACCTGTTCCGCCGCCGCGGCGAGACCGAGCGCGCGATTCGCGTTCACCAGAACCTGCTGGCGCGCCCCGACTTGCCGGCGGAGCACAAGGCGCATGCGCAGTACGAACTGGGGCAGGATTACCTGAAAGCCGGCCTGCTGGATCGCGCGGAAGAAACCTTCCATCTGCTCAACGACACGCAATACGGCGCCCAGGCCGGCCGCGCCTTGCTGGAAATCTACCAGCGCGAAAAAGAATGGGCGCGCGCCATCAAAGCCGCGGAGACCCTGCAAGCTTCCGGCGCCGGCGGGCGACAGAAAGAAATCGCGCAGTTTTATTGCGAACTGGCGGAGGACGAACTGGTGCACACCCATCCCGACGCCGCCATGAACATGCTGGAAAAAGCGCTGGCCACCGATCGCAAGAGCGTACGTGCCAACATCTTGCTGGGCGATGTGTATCTGGCCAAGGGCGACGTCGAAGCGGCGTTGCTGGCCTGGCGCCGCGTCGAACACCAAAGCGTGCCGCATGCCGCCCTGGTGGCGCAGCGTTTGCTTGATGGTTATCAGGCGGTAGGTCGCATGAAGGAAGGTTTGAATCTGCTGCGCGCCTATCAGGCGGAAGCGCCCTCCATCGATTTGCTGGAAGTGGTGTTCAAGGCAGTGCTGGAGCTGGAAGGCGTGGACGCTGCCAATCAGCTGGTCAGCGATGAGTTGCGCAGGACGCCGACCCTGCTGGGGCTGGATAAATTCCTGGAGGCGCGCATGCTCAATGCCCCGGCGGAAATTCGTCCCGAGCTGTCCGTGGTCAAGACGCTGGTGCACAGTTATACGCAAAAGCTGGCCAGATACCAGTGCACGCATTGCGGCTTCAAGGCGCGCCAGTTCTACTGGCATTGCCCGGGATGCAATCATTGGGAAACCTACCCGCCGCGCCGTACCGAAGAACTGAATGTAATGAACTAGGGCGCTCCGGCGCTCGCATCCGTAGGAATACTATGAAAATTACCATCATCGGCACCGGCTATGTCGGGCTCGTCACCGGCGCCTGCCTGGCGGAGCTGGGCAACGACGTGTTTTGTCTCGACGTCGACCAGTCCAAGGTCGACATTCTCAACAATGGCGGCATTCCTATCCATGAACCCGGCCTGGAAGATGTCGTGGCGCGCAACCGCGCGGCCGGCCGCCTGACGTTTTCGACCGACGTCGCCGCCAGCGTGGCGCATGGCGACGTCCAGTTCATCGCGGTAGGCACGCCGCCCGATGAAGACGGCTCCGCGGACTTGCAGTACGTTCTGGCGGCTGCGCGCAACATCGGCAGGCACATGACCGGTTTCAAGGTCATCGTCGACAAATCGACGGTGCCGGTCGGCACGGCTGACCGCGTGCACGCTGCGGTTCAGCAGGAGTTGGAGCAGCGCGCGGTGAAGGATGCTGCGTTTTCGGTGGTCTCCAATCCCGAGTTCCTCAAGGAAGGCGCGGCGGTCGAAGACTTCATGCGTCCGGATCGCATCGTCATCGGTCACGACAACACGCCGGAAGGGCAACGGGCCTATTCGACGATGAAGAAGCTGTACGCGCCGTTCAACCGCAATCACGAACGTACTTACTGGATGGATGTGCGTTCCGCCGAGTTCACCAAATACGCGGCGAACGCCATGCTGGCCACGCGCATCTCGTTCATGAACGAACTGGCCAATCTGGCGGACAAAGTCGGCGCCGACATCGAAGCCGTGCGTCACGGCATCGGCTCCGATCCGCGCATCGGCCACAGCTTCCTGTACGCCGGTTGCGGCTACGGCGGCTCCTGTTTTCCGAAGGACGTGCAGGCGCTGGAGCGCACGGCGCGCGACTATGATCAGGAGCTGCATATCCTGCGCGCCGTGGAGCAGGTCAACAACAACCAGAAGCATGTGCTCGGCAAGAAAGTCGTGACGCGTTTCGGCGAGAACCTGCAAGGCAGGCATTTTGCAATCTGGGGGCTGGCGTTCAAACCGAATACCGACGACATGCGCGAAGCGTCTTCGCGCGTCTTGCTGGGCGAGCTGATCGAGCGCGGCGCCACTGTCGCCGTGTATGATCCGGTGGCCATGAAGGAAGCCAGGCGCGTCCTGGCGCTGGATTTTGCCGGCAACGACGAGGCGCTGTCCCGCATACGCTTCTGCGAAACCCCGATGGACGCCTTGCAAGATGCGGATGGCCTGGCCATCGTGACCGAATGGAAGGCGTTCAGAAGTCCGGACTTCGACCAGCTCAAGGCCAAGCTCAAGACGCCGGTTATCTTCGACGGCCGCAATCTGTTCGAACCGCAAGTGATGGCCGATATCGGCGTTGAATATCACGGCATCGGCCGCTCCATTCTGACCAAGGCATAAGTTCATGGCGACAACACTTCCTTCCACCGACAACGCCCGCATCCTGATCGTCGGCGACGTCATGCTGGACCGTTACTGGTTCGGTGAAGTCAATCGCATCTCGCCTGAGGCGCCGGTGCCGATCGTGCGTGTCGAACGCCGTGAAGAACGCCTGGGCGGCGCCGCCAACGTGGCGCGCAATGCCGCGACCCTCGGCGCGCAAACCGGCCTGTTGGGCGTCATCGGCCAGGATGAGGCGGGCGCCGTCGTCGAAGGCTTGCTGACCGAACTCGGCATCGACAGCTATCTCAACCGCGATCAGGCCATCTCGACCATCATCAAGTTGCGCGTGATCGGCCGTCAGCAACAGCTGGTGCGCGTCGATTTCGAAGATGCGCCGACCGACACCGTGTTGCGCGACAAGCTGACGCAATACAACGCGCTGGCCGGCAACTACGACGTCATTATTCTGTCCGACTACGCCAAAGGCAGCCTGGTCAATGTCGCCGACATGATCGGCGTCGGTCGCAAGCTGGGAAAACGCATCCTGGTCGATCCCAAGGGCGATGACTTCTCTCGCTACAAAGGCGCTTCCATCCTGACACCCAACCGTTCCGAACTCATCCGGATCGTCGGCAATTGGAAGACCGAAGACGAACTCACCGCCAAGGCCCAAAACCTGCGTCGGGCGTTGGAACTGGAAGCGCTGCTGCTGACGCGTTCCGAAGAGGGCATGACGCTGTATCTGGAGAACGAAGTCGTGAATTTCCCCGCCGTTGCGCGCGAGGTATTCGACGTCTCCGGCGCCGGCGACACGGTGATTGCGACGCTGGCCGTGATGCTCGGCAACGGCGTCGCCTTGCCGGAAGCGGTCAGGATCGCCAACCAGGCCGGCGGCATCGTGGTCGGCAAGCTGGGCACGGCGACCGTCACGCGCGAAGAGCTTTCTCTCTAATTTATTTCAGGTTTATTTCGTTTCTATTTTGTCAACTTTTGTTCCGAGGCATCGTTAAATCATTCAGCCAGCCGATTTTGCTCGCTGACGTTGTACTCAATGATTTATTCAATGACTTAACGCTTACCTCGAAAGGAACATCATGTTGAAAAAAATCTTGCTGGCAATCTGCGTATTTGCCATGAGCGCCGGCCTGGCATTTGCCCAGGCTGACGTCAACAAGGCGGATCAGGCCGGACTGGACGGCATCAAGGGCATCGGCCCGGCGATGTCCAAGCGCATTCTCGATGAACGCAAAAAGGGCGACTTCAAGGACTGGACCGACTTTGAAACCCGCGTCAAAGGCGTCGGCGACAAAAGTGCAAACAAGTTGTCCGACGCCGGCCTGACGGTGAACGGCCAGCCGCGCAGCAAGTCGCTGGTTACCAGCAAGGGCGAGGCGAAGCCTTTCCCCAAAAAGATGAAGGAGCAGGAAGCCAAAGCGGACAAACCGGCCCCTGCCGCCGCCAAGAGCTGATGGCGCGCCATCCTGCAGCACACTGAACTTGCTCGTCGATAAACCCCGCTTTTGCGGGGTTTTTTGTTTTGGCGCGGGTAAGTCGTCATCTGGCCCGATGGCCGCTTGCGAATAAAAATAATCGGCATTACAGTCATAGAGCCTGTTAACAATTAATAAAAAGCTTTGATTTGCCGATATGGCAATGATCCGTACGGCAATTGCGCGTCATTGCATGAATGCGCGACGGACAAGGCGGAGGAAAAGGCGCCGGCAACGCGGTGCGTGCTTGCGCCGCAATTCTGCATGTCAACGAGTTCTGTCAATGACTGGGCAAAAAAGGACTTATGAAAATCGCTGATATTCCCGTTGACGAGCAGGCGCGCGTCGCCGAGTTGCATTCCTTGCACATTCTGGATACCCCGCCCGAGGAACGCTTCGATCGCCTGACCAGACTGGCGCGCCGTTTGTTTGCAGTGCCGATTGCCGTGGTGAGCCTGGTGGATGCCAAGCGGCAGTGGTTCAAGTCGCGTATCGGCGTCGAGCCCCATGAAACAGGCCGCGATGTGTCGTTCTGCGCGCATGCGATCTTGCGCGATGATGTCATGGTGGTGAGCGATGCCCTGGAAGATCCGCGGTTTCAGGATAACCCGCTGGTCGTGGGCGATCCGTTTGTCCGCTTCTATGCGGGATGTCCGATCCGCAGTCCGCAGGGGCACAAACTGGGAACCTTGTGTCTCCTCGATACGATTCCGCGCGAATTCAACGACGATGACCGGATCATGCTGGCCGACCTGACGCGCATGGTCGAGCAGGAAATGGCGGCGGTGCATCTCGCGACCATGGACGAACTCACCAAGCTGTCCAATCGCCGCGGGTTTGAATCGCTGTCCCAACATGCCCTGAATATGTGCAAGCGCCTGGGCCGGCCGGCGTCCTTGCTGTATTTCGACCTCGATCTGTTCAAGCAGATCAATGACCGCTTCGGCCATGCCGAAGGGGATCGGGCGTTGGTCAATTTCGGTCGGATCCTGATGGCCAATTTCCGCGAGTCGGACGTGATCGGCCGTCTCGGCGGCGACGAATTCGCCGTGTTCCTGACCAATACCGCGGGGCAGGAAACCGCGACGGTGCTCGCCCATCTGGACGCCGCGATCAATGAATACAATCATGCCGGCAAGCGCGGTTACGACCTGCTGTATAGTGTCGGCTTCGTTGAATATAATCCGGCCATGCATGATACGATTGGTGACCTGATGAACAGCGCCGATGCCCTGATGTATCAGCACAAGAAGCGTCGTCGCGAAGCGCCGTGATTCTCTTTGCCCGAGACGCGGGGACATCTGCCTCCCAATAAACAGCGATAGAGTAATGACATATCTGCAGCCAGTAATTCTCTCAGGCGGTTCCGGTACACGCTTGTGGCCGCTTTCCCGCGAACAATATCCCAAACAACTGTTGCCGCTGGTCGGCGCCGATACGATGCTGCAGGCGACTGCCTTGCGTATCCAGGACGGCGGCGACGACTATGCGTTGATTGAGGAGCCTGTTGTCGTCTGCAATGAAGAATACCGTTTCATCACTGCCGAGCAATTGCGCGCGGTGGGGCGTCCGAGCAAACATATCGTACTGGAACCGTTTGGACGGAATACTGCGCCGGCGCTGACGCTGGCGGCTTTGCTCGCGCATCGGGACAAGGGCGATCCGATTTTGCTGGTGATGCCGGCAGACCATGTCATCCGTGATGTCGATGCCTTTCAGGCCGCGATCAGGAAAGGCATTCCTCACGCAGTTGCAGGCGCCATGGTGACATTCGGCATTGTCGCGGATCATCCCGAAACCGGTTACGGCTACATCCGGCGCGGCAAAGCAGTGGACGGTGCATATGCCATCGACAGCTTTGTGGAAAAACCGGATGTCGCCACGGCCCAGCGCTACATCGATGCGGGCGATTACCTCTGGAATAGCGGCCTGTTCATGATGCGCGCCAGCGTCTGGTTGCGCGCAATGGACCATTTTCAGCCGGCCATGGCGGAGGCTTGCCGCACCGCATTCGACGGCGGCAGGCAAGACCTCGACTTTTATCGTATCGACAAGGCTGCCTTTGAAGCGTGTCCGGCAGACTCCATCGACTACGCCGTCATGGAAAAACTGGCTGGAGCATCGGCACTTGGCATTGAAGGCCGCATCATTCCGTTGGCGGCAGGATGGTCCGATGTCGGCGCATGGGATGCGCTGTGGGAAGTGTCCGAGAAAGATGCCGCGGGCAACGTCGCGCGTGGCGACGTCATGCTGGTTCAGGCTTCGAATAACCTGGTGTTTGCACAGGAACGTCTGGTTGCCTGTGTGGGCATCGATAATCTGGTGATTGTCGAGACCTCCGACGCCGTCATGGTTGCCGATAAAGGCAATATGCAAGAGGTCAAGCAGATTGTTGCCCGGTTGAAGGAGCAGGAGCGCGGCGAAGCCGTGACGCATCGCAAGATTCACCGTCCCTGGGGCTGGTATGACTCCATCGACGCCGGCGAGCGTTTCCAGGTCAAGCGCATTGTGGTCAATCCCGGTTGTACGCTGAGCTTGCAGATGCACCATCATCGCGCCGAGCACTGGATCATCGTCAAGGGCACGGCGCGCATTACGCGCGGCGAAGAGGTTTTCCTGCTGTCCGAAAACCAGTCGACTTATATTCCGCTGGGCGTTACGCACCGGCTCGAGAATCCCGGCAAGTTCCCGTTGGAAATGATCGAAGTGCAGTCGGGCAGTTATCTGGGGGAAGACGATATCGTCCGCTTTGAAGACACCTACGGCCGGAAATAATCCGCTTCTCTCCCAACGCTATCAGGTCCGACAAGCCAATTCCGCGATAGTCGGTTAAGACGGGCCCGAAATAGAATAAAATGCCCGTCTGACCCAACGCCTAAGCCCCCTAAGTTTATGTCCTACCAAGTTCTCGCCCGTAAATACCGCCCCCGCAGCTTCGATACGCTGGTCGGGCAGGAACACGTCGTGCGGGCGCTGACACATGCGCTGGATCAGCAGCGGCTGCACCATGCCTACCTGTTTACCGGTACTCGCGGCGTAGGCAAGACCACGCTCTCGCGCATCCTGGCCAAGTCGCTCAATTGCCAGGGCCCGGACGGCAACGGCGGCATTACCGCGCAGCCCTGCGGCGTGTGCGAGGCCTGCGTTGCCATCGATGCCGGCCGCTTTGTCGACTACATTGAAATGGATGCCGCCTCCAACCGCGGCGTCGATGAAATGGCGCAGTTGCTGGAGCAGGCGATTTACGCGCCGTCCAACGCTCGCTTCAAGGTCTACATGATCGACGAAGTGCACATGCTCACCAACCACGCCTTCAACTCGATGCTGAAGACGCTGGAAGAACCGCCCGAACACGTCAAGTTCATCCTGGCGACGACCGATCCGCAAAAGATTCCCGTGACCGTGCTGTCGCGTTGCTTGCAGTTCAATCTGAAGCAAATGCCGCCGGGCCACATCATCAGCCACCTGGACAACATCCTCGGCCAGGAAAACATCGAATTCGAAGCGCCGGCGCTGCGCCTGCTGGCACAAGGCGCACACGGCTCGATGCGCGACGCGCTGTCGCTGACCGACCAGGCGATTGCCTACGCCGCCGGCAAGGTCACGCTGGAAGCAGTGCAGGGCATGCTCGGTGCGCTCGATCAGTCGTATCTGATCCGCGTGCTCGACGCGCTGGCGGCGCAAGACGGCGCCGCCTTGCTGTCGGTTGCCGATGAAATGGCCACGCGCAGTTTGTCGTACAACGCTGCCTTGCAGGATCTGGCAACGCTGCTGCATCAGATCGCTCTGGCGCAAACGGTGCCGGCTGCGCTGGCGGAAGACGTGCCGCAGCGGGAAGACATCGTGCGCCTGGCGTCGCAATTCAATCCGGAAGAAGCGCAGCTGTTTTACCAGATCGCCGTCCACGGCCGCAACGAATTGGGTCTGGCTCCGGACGAATACGCCGGCTTCAGCATGACCTTGTTGCGCATGCTGGCGTTTCGTCCGGTTGCCGCAGGTGCGGCCGGTGCCGTGGGCAGTGCGCCGGCAGCGCCCGTCGCGAGACCGACAGCCGCACCGGCCCGGTCCACGCCCGCAGCCGCTCCCCTGAGCGCAGCGCCGCAAGTGGCGACGGCCAGTGCGCCCGTTTCGCGTCCGCCAGCCTCCTCGGTCCCGGCAGCAGGTCCCGCCAACTCGGCGCGCGCCGCCGCATTGGAAGCCGCCCGTGCCGCCTCGGGCAAGAGTGCGCCGCGTCCTGCGGCAGTTGCTTCCGCGCCGATGCCGGTTCAGGCCGCTCCTGTCGCTGCCCCGACACCTGCGCCGGCAGCCATGTCCGACGACACGCCGCCCCCCTGGGATGAAGAGCCGGCCGGCGCCGACGCTCAAAAAAAAACTGAACAGTATTCAGCCGACAGCGTAAACGCTGCGGCCTCAGTGGCAATTTATACTGCAGCCGACAACGCGGAAGACGCCATTGTCCTCGCGCCGCCGGTTGCGCCCGCCAGTACGATCACTCCCGCGATGCAGGCCCAGACCGCGCAGGTGGCTGCCGAACTCGGTTGGGACGGCAACTGGCCGCATCTGGCCGCCGACTTGCCGCTGCGCGGCATGGTGCAGCAGATGGCGCAACAGAGCGAACTGGTACGATGCGAACTGACCGGAAATACCGTTTGTTTCCATTTGCGCATCCCGGTAGAAACCTTGCGCGCCTCCGGCAACGTCGACAAACTGGCGTCCGCCCTGGGTGAGCGTTTCGGCAAGAGCGTCAGGGTGGAAACCGAAATCGGCCTGGTGGCGCACACCGCCAACGCCAAAGCCGAAGCCGATCGTGCCGACCGGCAACGCGAGGCGGAAAAGACCGTGCAGAACGATCCCTTCGTGCAAGTCATGATGCGCGAGTTCGGCGCGTCCATCGTGCCGGGGTCGATCCGGCCGCTGTAACGGACAATACACGGACAGGCGGAAGGCGCCGATGTGCCATTTCCGCCACGGCATGCGAAAGATGAATCAACTTAGTTACCAAGGAGTACGACCATGATGAAAGGCCAACTGGCAGGCTTGATGAAGCAGGCTCAAGCGATGCAGGACAACATGAAAAAGATGCAAGAGCAGCTTGCATTGATCGAAGTCGAAGGACAGTCGGGCGCAGGACTGGTCAAAGTCGTGATGACCTGCAAGAATGACGTCAAGCGCGTCTCTATCGATCCTTCGCTGCTGGCTGACGACAAGGACATGCTGGAAGATCTGGTTGCCGCCGCCTTCAACGACGCAGTGCGCAAGGCCGAAGCAACCTCGCAGGAAAAAATGGCGGGCATGACTGCCGGCATGCCGTTGCCGCCAGGGTTCAAGATGCCGTTCTAAACCCGTATCGGTATGATGTGGCAACGCGCTGTCGATGCGGCAGTGCTTGCTTTCTGAAGGAGGCATCATGTTCGTTATCTCGATTACCTATACCAAGTCGGCAAGCGAAATAGACGCGCTGCTGACTGCGCATAAGCAATTCCTGAACGAACAGTATGCCGACGGCGTGTTCCTGATGTCGGGCCGCAAGGTGCCGCGCAGCGGCGGCATCATCATCGCCGACGCTACCGACCGCGCCGAAGTCGAAGCCATCATCGAAACCGACCCGTTCTACATCGGCGGCGTCGCAGAATATGAAATCACCGAGTTCGTTCCATCCATGACGGCCGAAGCGCTTTCCGTCTTCCGGCATATCTCAGACAGAAATTGAAAACCCCGTCCAGTCTTACCCTTCTTACGGAATCCCTGCGCACCCTTCCAGGCATCGGTCCCAAATCGGCGCAGCGCATGGCCTACCATCTGCTGCAGCATGATCGCGACGGCGCCCTGCAACTGAGCCGCGCGCTTGCCCAGGCGGCCGAAACGATCCGCCACTGCGCCTTGTGCAACACCTTCACCGAACAAGTCATCTGCGACACCTGCCAGGACGGCGAGCGCGACACCACCGTGTTGTGCGTGGTCGAAACGCCCGGCGATCAACTGATGATCGAGCAGACGCTGACCTTCAAGGGTTTGTATTTCGTGCTCATGGGGCGCCTGTCGCCGCTGGACGGCATCGGTCCCAAGGACATCCATCTGGAAAAACTGATCACGCGCGCCACCGACGGCGTCGTGGCGGAAGTGGTGCTGGCCACCAATTTCACCAACGAGGGAGAAGCCACGGCCCACTACATCAGCGAAACGCTCAAGGCGCGCGGCCTCAGGGTCAGCCGTCTGGCGCGCGGCGTGCCGGTGGGCGGCGAACTGGAATACGTCGATGCAGGCACCATTGCACGCGCCATGCTGGACCGGCGCGCAACGTAGTTCGAACATGCAGCAGAAGCAAGGCACGACATAACAAAGCAGGAGAGGAGATTCGGGACACGCCGGCATCGGAAGCAAATGAGATCGACTCCAGTCGATACCCTGGCCGCAGCCACTGTCCCGACAATAAAAGTATGGAAAAGAAACCCACAAGCGGCCCCTTGGCCGGCATCAAGGTACTCGAACTCGGCACGCTGATCGCCGGCCCGTTCTGCTCGCGCATGCTGGCGGAATTCGGCGCCGACGTCATCAAGGTCGAAGCGCCCGAAGTCGGCGACCCGCTGCGTCAGTGGCGCGTGCTCAAGGACGGCACTTCGCTGTGGTGGTCGGTGCAGGCGCGCAACAAGAAAAGCCTGACGCTGAACATGAAGGATACTCAGGCGCAGGACATCGCGCGCCGTCTCGCGCTGGACGCCGACATCATCATCGAGAACTATCGTCCCGGTGTATTGGAAAAGTGGAACCTCGGTTACGAAGCGCTCAAAAAATTGAATCCCGCCACCATCATGGTGCGCTTGTCCGGCTATGGCCAGACGGGTCCGCTCAAGGATTTGCCGGGCTTTGGCGCCATCGGCGAATCGATGGGCGGCATTCGTTATGTCTCCGGCCATCCCGATCGGCCGCCGGTGCGCATCGGCATTTCCATCGGCGACTCGATTGCCGCCTTGCACGGCGTCATCGGCGCGATGATGGCCTTGCGCCATCGCGACGTCACCGGCGGCCGCTGGAACGGCAAGGACGGCGAGCTGTGCGTGGCAGGGCAGGGCCAGATGGTCGACGTCGCGTTGTACGAATCGGTGTTCAACATGATGGAGTCGCTGGTGCCGGAATTCGACCAGGCCGGCGTGGTGCGCGAACGCACGGGCGGCGCCTTGCCCGGCATCGTGCCGTCCAACACCTACACCACCGCCGACGGCAAGAACATCGTCATCGCCGGCAACGGCGACGCCATCTTCAAACGCCTCATGATCGCCATCGGTCGCAACGACATGGCCGACGATCCGCAACTTGCGCGTAACGACGGCCGCGTGCCGCGCACCGAAGAAATCGACCGGGCCATTCAGGCCTGGTGCGATACCCGGACCATCGACGATGCGCTGGCCATCCTGCAGGCGGCGGACGTCCCGGTCGGCAAGATTTACTCGGTGCGCGACATGATGACCGACCCGCAATTCCTGGCGCGCAACATGTTCGAGCAACACGCCTTCGCCGACGGCACGCCGATCAAATTGCCGGCCGTCACGCCCAAATTGTCGGAGACGCCGGGCGGCACGAAATGGATAGGTCCAGGGCTCGGCGAGCATAACGCTGAAATCTTGCGTTCGCTGGGGTATGATGACGCACAAATTACGCAGTTGCGGCAAGACAAGGTCATCTGAAGACCGTCATTCCAGGACGGCCTGAAGTCAAGCAACAAGTCAGCGTAAGCAAGCACAAATAAGCACGCTCATAGGAGGAGACCGCATGAAGTTCAACCTGAAGCAATTCGCCATCGCCCTGGCCCTGTTCCTGGCCGGCTACCTGACCTTCAATAGCAATCTGTTCGCGCAGACGCTGGAAAAACCGAAGGTATCCATCGCCGTCGGCGGCAAGAACCTGTTTTACTATCTGCCGTTGACCGTGGCCGAGCAACTGGGTTACTTCAAGGATGAAGGCCTGCAAGTCGAAATCTCCGACTTCGCCGGCGGCGCCAAGGCGCTGCAGGCCATGGTGGGCGGCAGCGCGGACGTGGTCTCCGGCGCTTACGAGCACACCATCAACATGCAGGCAAAGAACCAGTCCATCGTCGCTTTCGTCTTGCAAGGCCGCGCACCGCAAATCGTGTTCTCGGTCAACAACAAGACCATGCCGAACTACAAGACCATCGCCGACCTGAAGGGCAAGAAGATCGGCGTGACGGCGCCGGGTTCCTCGACCAGCGTCATGGCCAGCTTCGTTCTGGCCAAGGCCGGGCTGAAGCCGACTGACGTGTCCTTTATCGGCGTCGGTGCAGCGGCAGGCGCCTTGTCCGCCATCCGTTCCGGCCAGATCGATGCGATCGCCAACCTGGATCCGGTGATCGCCATGCTGGAACAAAAGGGTGAAATCAAGACCATCGCCGACACCCGCACGCTGAAGGACACCAACGAGGTCTTCGGCGGCCCGATGCCGGCAGCGACCTTGTACGCGCCGGAAGCCTTCATCAAGAAATATCCGAACACCACGCAAGCGCTGACCAACGCCATGGTGCGCGCGCTGAAATGGATCCAGAAGGCGGGTCCTTCCGACATCATCAAAGCCGTTCCGGAAAGCTATCTGCTGGGTGACCGAGCGCTGTACATTGCAGCCTTCCTGAAGGTGCGCGAAGCGATTTCTCCGGATGGCGTCTTCCCGGATGCCGGCCCTGCGATTGCCTTGAAGACGCTGCAAGCCTTCGAGCCTGACCTGGCCAACAAGAAGATCGATTTGTCCAAGACCTACACCAACGATTTCGTCAAGAAGGCCAACGCCAAGTACAAGTGAGCGACCTTCATCAGTGACAACACACGGGCGCCTTCGGGTGCCCGTCTGCAATTTGCAGTCCCGTATATCGTATCCATCATCTTTGTTTTGATGCTTTCTCTCAACGCACCAACATTCGGCCTGGCCGGAAAATCCTCGCTATGACGCCAGCACTTTTTCTCGACGACATTACCTGCACCTTTGTTTCCAAGGACGACCGCACGCAACGCTACACCGCCGTCGCCAACACCACGCTGGCGATCGCGCCGGGCGAGTTCGTCTCCGTCGTGGGACCGACCGGTTGCGGCAAATCGACTTTGCTCAATGTCGGCGCCGGCTTGTTGCAACCATCCTCGGGCAGCATCAAGATCTTCGGCGAAGAGCTGGCCGGCATCAACAAGCGCGCCGGCTACATGTTCCAGGCCGAAGCGCTGATGCCATGGCGCAGCGCGCTGGAGAACGTCATCGCCGGCCTGCAATATCGCGGCATGGATGATCGCGAGGCGAAAGAGCTCGGCGAACAATGGCTGGCGCGCGTCGGCCTCAAAGGCTTCGGCGACCGCTATCCACATCAATTATCGGGCGGCATGCGCAAGCGCGTGGCGCTGGCGCAAACGCTGATCATGGATCCGGACATCATCCTGATGGACGAACCGTTTTCCGCACTCGACATCCAGACCCGTCAGCTGATGGAAAACGAAGTGCTCGATCTGTGGAACGCCAAGAAAAAAGCCGTGCTGTTCATCACGCATGACCTCGACGAAGCCATCGCCATGTCCGACCGCGTAGTGGTGCTGTCGGCCGGGCCGGCCACGCATCCCATCGGCGAATTCACGATCGACCTGCCGCGTCCGCGCGACGTCGCCGAGATTCGCACGCATCCCCGTTTTGTCGAACTGCACCAGCAAATCTGGTCGGTCCTGCGCGACGAAGTGCTCAAGGGATATCAGCAACAAAAAACCGCGGCCTGAGTCCTCAGCCGGCCGACACAGAAAACTGAACAAAGAATCGTCATGTGGAAACTCCTCAAACCAAGTCATAAAAATCTGCGCTTCTGGCAACTGCTGGTGCTGGTCGTCGTGCTCGGCGTCTGGCACATCGCCACGCGCAATGAGCAGACCGCGTTCTTCTTCGGCGAACCGCTGAAAGTCGCGGTGCGCATCTGGCAATGGTTCACCGTCGGCAGCGGCTCGCTGGAAGTCGGCTTCGGCGACACCACCTTCTTTACGCTGACTTTCCCGGCAGAGATTTATTCGCACCTGCTGGTCACGCTGACGGAAACGGTGCTGGCCTTCGGCATCGGCACCGTGCTGGGCCTGGGCATCGGTCTCTGGCTGGCGCTGTCGCCGGTGGCGTCGGCCATCCTCGATCCTTACGTCAAGGCCGCCAATTCGATGCCGCGCGTGATCCTGGCGCCGATCTTTGCGATGTGGTTCGGCCTGGGCATCTGGTCCAAGGTCGCGCTGGCGGTGACGCTGGTGTTCTTCATCGTGTTCTTCAACGTCTATCAGGGCGTAAAGGAAGTCAGCCCGGTGGTGCTCGCCAATGCGCGCATGCTCGGCGCCAACGCGCGCCAGCTGTTGCGCACGGTCTATCTGCCGTCGGCGACGTCGTGGGTGTTTTCCAGCTTGCATACGTCCATCGGCCTGGCCTTCGTCGGCGCGGTGGTGGGCGAGTACCTCGGCTCGGCGCGCGGCGTCGGTTATCTGATTTTGCAGGCGGAAGGCAGTTTCGACATCAATACGGTGTTTGCCGGCATTGTGGTGCTGACGGCCTTTGCGCTGGTGCTGGACGTCGCGGTCGGCGTGATCGAAAAGCGCCTGATGAAGTGGCAGCCTAAATCGGGCGAGACCGAAAAGCTGTAATCGCGCATACGACCGGTGGACAGTAATTTGGTGAAAGAAAAGAGGCGGATATCCTGCCTCTTTTTATTTATGTTTCGCGAAAAGCTGCGGGCACGATTGAAGTTCTTCGGCATGCACGCTACTTGTCATTGCGTTACAAAATGCGCAGGAACTTCACCTGAACAGGGCTCTCTCAGCTGGCTGTTGTCTCTTCGGGCAACAGCTTTGTTTATCCCTTTCAGGAGAACGCCATGGGCATTCTGAGTACTATTTTCAGCAAGATATTTCCTTCTTCTCATCCCACCCAGAATGATGCCGCTAATACCACCGCGCCTGCATCGGACACCGGCGTCGTCGCGGGACAGGTAACACCCCTGGTCGACGTGGAAGCCATCCTGAACGACATGGCCGCGAAGAATCCGCAGAAACTGAACTGGCAGACTTCCATCGTCGACCTGATGAAGTTGCTCGATCTGGACAGCAGCCTTGCTGCACGCAAGGAACTGGCAACGGAATTGCTGTATCAGGGCGACACCAACGATTCGGCTGCCATGAACATCTGGCTGCACAAGCAGGTCATGGCCAAGCTGGCGGAGAACGGCGGCAAGGTGCCGGATGCGCTGAAGAACTAAAAGTCGGTAGCGCGATCATTCCTGGCAATAAAAAAGAGGCGTTGTTGCGCCTCTTTTTATTGGATTGATTTCCGAGCGTAGATGCGTTACATGGCAGAGCGCATCTCATCAATCATTCTGTTCAGCGTGCTGGTGTCTGCGCAGAACAGGCGGATGCCTTCCGCCAGTTTTTCCGTCGCCATGGCGCTGTCGTTCAACTGGAGGCGGAAATCCTTTTCCGAAGTCGGTGGAGGATGGCCGCCTTGATCTTGCGCCGCTTCGCGGGTCAGCTTGCGTGTCACCGGCTCGTTGCTTTCGGTGAGTTTTTTCAACAGATCGGGGCTGATCGTCAGCAAGTCGCAGCCTGCCAGTTCGAGGATTTGCGATGTATTGCGGAAGCTCGCGCCCATCACCTCCGTCTTGTAATCGAAATAGCTGTAGTAATCGTAAATGCTGCGCACCGACTGCACGCCAGGATCGTCGGAACCGGTGAATTCCGTGCCTTCTGCCTTCTTGTACCAATCGTAGATGCGGCCGACAAAGGGTGAAATCAGGCGGACTTTGGCTTCTGCGCAGGCGATTGCCTGCGGTATCGAAAACAGCAAGGTCATGTTGCAACGAATGCCCTCGCGCTCCAGGACTTCGGCCGCGCGGATACCTTCCCAGGTGGAGGCAATCTTGATCAGCACGCGCTCTCTGGGGATGCTGGCGCGGCCATATAAATCGATGAGCTTGCGGCCTTTGTCGATGGTGGCCTTGGTGTCGAACGACAGGCTGGCGTCGACTTCGGTAGAAACGCGGCCAGGCACGATCTTCAGAATTTCTACGCCGAACGCCACCAGCAAATGGTCCATGATCTCATGCTGATTCCAGCGGTTGTCGTGCACCGCCTTTTCCAGCAGAGGCTTGTATTCATCCTTCTTCACCGCTTTCAGGATCAGTGAAGGATTGGTGGTCGCGTCACGCGGCGCAAATGCCTTCATGGACTCGAAGTCGCCGGTGTCGGCAACGACCGTGGTGTACTGCTTGAGCTGTTCTAACTGGTTCATGGCAGGCGATCTCTTGTGAATGGGCCAAATGGCATTTTACGTAAATTTTCGGGTGCTATCGCTTTTTCGGCAATGGCGCACCGACAGCATTCAGCGATTCCAGATAAGCGCCGAGCGGATGGTAGAAGTCGGTCTTGCCGTGCGGCGGTTTTTCGGGGCCGTAGCGCGTGTTGTCGCGTTGCAGGATGCGGTACCAGCCGCCGCGCTCCTGATCGATCAGGTGCTGCATGCTGTATTGCCAGAGTTGGTCGTAGACTTCCCAGTAGATCGCCTCGCCGGTGCGTTGCGCCAGCAGGGCTGCGGTGGCTAGCGATTCGGCCTGCACCCAGAAATACTTGTCGCCGTCGCATACGCTGTTGTCGGGTGCGATGCCGTAGAACAACCCGCCGTGTTCTTCATCCCAGGCGACGGGAATCGTGACGTCGAACAAGGCGCGCGCGCGCGGCGCCAGCCAGCTCGCGTCATCCTGCAGATGCTCGGCATGGCGTTCGAGGATCAGCAGCAGCTTGGACCATTCCGTCATGTGGCCCGGCTGGTAACCCCAGGGGCGGAACATGTTGGTGTTGTCGTGGCGGTTGTATTCCCAGTCGATCTTCCAGTCGGCGGTGTAGTGTTCCCAGATCCAGCCGTTGGCGAGCGCCGCCTGGCGCACGGTGATGTTGCGCGCCAGCCGTTCCGCGCGATGCAGGAAGCGGATGTCGCCGGTGGCTTCGTAGGCTGCCAGCAAGGCTTCGCAGCTGTGCATGTTGGCATTCTGGCCGCGATAGGACGACACCACGCCTTCGGGCGTCGCTTCGTCGGCGTAAAGGCCGTGCTGTTCGGACCAGAACAGCTTTTCCATGTGATCGAAGGTGGCATCGATATGCGCCCGAGTTTCTTCCACGCCGATGTCATAGGCATGTGCATACGCCAGCAGCACGAACGCCAGGCCGTAGCAATGTTGCGTGCGGTCGACCGGCACGCCGTCCTTGAGCACCCAGGCGTAGCCGCCGTAACTCGGTTGCCGGTGCTGTTCCTGCAAAAACTTCAGGCCGTGGCGCACCGCATCGCGGTGCATTTCCTTGTCGGTGAAGCGATATGCCAGCGCATGGCAAAACACCATGCGCGTGCTGTTGACCAGATGGCGGCTGTTGTCGTACACGCTGCCGTCATCATTGAGATAATGAAAGAAGCCGCCGGCCGGATCGAACGCATGCTGCGTGAAAAAATCGATGTCGCGTTGCAGGCGCTGATGCAGGAAGGCCGGCTCGCGGAAGGAAGTTGTCGGTGTCGTTGCAGAAGTCATGGCCAAGCTCAACGAAAGATCGATGGAAAGAGGGCGGGAAATTCGCCCTCAAGAGTAAAGGAAAGATTCGCTCAACGGAAGAACGAATCGAACTGCATGTCGAATTTTTGCAGGGATTTTTGTGCGTTCTGCATCTTCTTGCGGAATTCCGGACCGCGGCGCAGGGCCAGGCCGACCGCGAGGATGTCGATCACCACCAGATGCGCCAGGCGCGCCGAGATAGGCGTGTAAGGGTCGATGTTGAAGCTCAGGTCGATCGGCACCAGCACGGTCGCCAGTTCCGCCAGCGGCGTGCCGCTCGGCCCCAGCACGATGATGTCGGCGCCGCCCTTGCGCGCCAGCTGTACGCTGCGCAGCAGCGCCGCATTGCCGCCGCGCTGCGAGATCGCCACCACCGCGTCGCCGGGCTTGAGCAGCGATGCCGCGATACTGTGGATGTGCGGGTCGGAATAAGCAACGGTCGGCACGCCCGAGCGGAAGAATTTGTGCTGGGCATCGTTGGCGACAATACCTGAAGTGCCCTGGCCGTAGAATTCGATCTTGCTGGCGCGCGTCAGGACGTCGAGCGCCAACTGGATGGCGTCGGGATCGAGATGATTGCGCAAGTCGAGCAGGGTGTTGATCGAGCGGCTGCAGATTTTATTGACGAGGTCGATCGCGAGGTCGTCCTGTCCCAGCGACTCGTTGGCACCGGGCAGGGCGAGCGCCAGGCTTTGCGCCAGCTTGAGTTTGAAATCGTGCCATCCCTCGTAGCCGATGGCGCGGCAAAAACGGATCACGGTCGGCTCCGACACTTCGGCATTCTTGGCCAGCGCCGTCAGGTTCTCTTGCAGCGCAAGCTGCGGATTGGCGAGGATGGCAGCCGCGACCTTCTTCTCCGATTTGGAGAGCGAATTGATATGCGTGCGGATGGAGTCGAGTAGCATGGGGCTTCTGTTCAGTCTGTAAATTAAACTTCCGGCAGCGCTTCTTCGCGCCATTGCAAACCGTCGCGGCCGATCAGCGCGCTTGCCGCCGCCGGGCCCCAGGTGCCGGCGCTGTAGGGGATAGGATCGCTTTCTTCCTGATCCCAGTGTTCGAGGATGGGCTCGACCCATTCCCATGCCGCTTCCAGTTCGTCGCTGCGCATGAACAGCGTCAGCTGGCCGCGCAGCACGTCGAGCAGCAGGCGCTCGTAGGCTTCCATGCGCGGCGTCTTGAATTTTTCGCGGAAATCCAGTTCCAGTTCGACCGGCTTCAGGCGCATGCCGTCGCCCGGCGTCTTGGCCATCAGGTTCATGTGCAGGCCTTCGTCCGGCTGCAGGCGGATCACCAGGCAATTCGGCGTGCTGCTGTTGTTCTGCGTGAAGATCGAATGCGGCACGCTCTTGAAGCGCACCACGATTTCCGCCAGCTGGTCGGCCATGCGCTTGCCGGTACGCAGGTAGAACGGTACGCCGGCCCAGCGCCAGGTATCGATCTCGGCCTTGACCGCGACAAAGGTCTCGGTGCGCGAATCGGGATTGGCGTCTTCTTCCTTGCGATAGCCCGGGACGGCGACGCCGTTGACGTGACCGGCGCGATACTGGCCGCGCACGACGTTCATCGCCAGCGTGGTCGGCGTGAAGCGCTTGAGCGAACGCAGGACCTTGAGCTTTTCATCGCGCACGGAATCGGCCGAGTTGGATACCGGCGGTTCCATGGCGACGATACACAGCAGTTGCAGCAAATGGTTTTGCAGCATGTCGCGCAGCGCGCCGGAGGTATCGTAATAGTCGAAGCGGCCGCCCACGCCGAGTTCTTCGGCGATGGTGATCTGCACGTCGGAAATCCACTCGCGGCGCCACAGCGGTTCGAACAACACATTGCCGAAACGCAGCGCCAGCAAATTCTGCACCGCTTCCTTGCCGAGGTAGTGATCGATGCGGAAGATCTGCGATTCGCTGAAGTAACGGCCGACTTGCGCGTTGATGTCCTTGGCGCTTTCGAGGTCGTGGCCCAGCGGTTTCTCCAGCACCACGCGGGCGTTCGGCGTCGCCAGTCCGGCTTGCGACAGGTTGTCGCAGATCATCGAGAACAGCGTCGGCGGCGTCGCCAGGTAGAACACATGTGAGATCGCCGGATCGTTGCGCAGGGCGGCGACCAGGTTCTGGTAGGTCGCGGTTTCCTTGGCGTTGAGCGACACGTACTGGATGCGGCCGCAGAAGCGCAGCCAGACATCGGCGTCCATGGTCGCGCTGCTGATGTGCGGCTTGGCGTTCTGTTCGACGATCTGCAGGAAGTCTTCGTTGCTCTTGTTGTCGCGGCCGATGCAGATGATGCGCGCGGTCGGCACGAGATCGCGCGCGCGGTCGCGGGCGTACAGCGCCGGCAGCAGTTTGCGCATCGCCAGGTCGCCGGTGCCGCCGAATAAAACCAGGTCAAAATCCGAAATAGCCATAGCAGTCTTCTTGTCTCAGTCAGTTGTTCGTAAATAATGTTCGGTTTTCCGCTTCAGGACAAAGCCTGTTTCGCCAATGCGATCAGTGCATTGGTCGAGCAATCGTGGCGCGCCGGCACGGCTTCGCCGGACAGCTCGGACTGGATGGTCTTGGCCAATACCTTGCCCAGTTCCACGCCCCATTGATCGAAGCTGTTGATGCCCCAGATGGTGCCCTGGACGAAGGTCTTGTGCTCATACAAGGCGATCAGTGCACCCAGCGTCGCCGGCGTCAGCGCATCGAGCAGCAGCGTGTTGCTCGGACGATTGCCGTTGAAGGTCTTGTGCGGCAGCAGGAAATCGATCTCGTCTTCCTCCACGCCTTGCTTGCTCAGGTCTGCGCGCACTTCTTCGGCTTGCTTGCCGCGCATGAAGGCTTCCGACTGCGCGAAACAGTTCGCCAGCAGCACCGCGTGATGGCCGGGCAAGTCGTGCGTCGGTTTGAGCACGGCGATGAAATCGATGGGCGTGATATCGGTGCCCTGGTGCAGCAATTGGAAGAACGCATGCTGGCCGTTGGTGCCGACGTCGCCCCAGATGAACGGACAGGTCGCCACGCCGACCGCCGTGCCGTCGCGCGTGATGCGCTTGCCGTTGCTTTCCATCTCCAGCTGCTGCAGATACGCAGGGAAGTGGCGCAGGTCGTGGTGGTAGGGGGCGATCGACAGCGATTCGCTGTTGAAGCAGTTGCGGTTCCAGATACCGATCAGCGCCTGGATGACCGGCATGTTTTGTTCCAGCGGCGCTTCGCAGAAATGCTTGTCCATCGCATGCGCGCCGGCCAGCAGGTCGCTGAAGTGCTTGAAGCCGATCGCCAGCGCAATCGACAGGCCGATCGACGACCACATCGAATAGCGTCCGCCGACCCAGTCCCAGAACGGAAACATGTTCTCGGGATCGATGCCGAAGGCGCGCACGGCGTCGGTGTTGGTCGACACCGCGACGAAGTGCTTCGCCAGCTCGGCCTCGCCTGCGCGCTGCAGGAACCAGTTGCGCGCCGAGCTGGCGTTCATCATGGTTTCCTGCGTGGTGAAGGTTTTGGAGGCGACGATGAACAGTGTTGTGTCGACGTCAACTTGTTGCAGCACCTCATCCAGGTCATGGCCGTCGACGTTGGAAACGAAATGCATTCTCAGGCGCGGATGGGCGAAGGTGCGCAGCGCCGTGCAGGCCATTTGCGGTCCCAGATGCGAGCCGCCGATGCCGATGTTGACGATGTCGGTGATCGCCTTGCCGCTGCGCCCCAGCCACTGGCCATCGCGCACGCGCTCGACAAAGCCGTGAATGCGATCCAACACGGCATGAACATCCTCGCCGATGTGCTGTCCATCTACTTGCAGGCTTTGGCCGCGCGGTGCGCGCAGGGCCGTGTGCAAGACGGCGCGGTGTTCGGTGAAGTTGATCTTGTCGCCATTGAACATGGCGGCGCGTTGCGTTTCGACGCCACGCTCGCGCGCCAGCTCGAACAGCAACTTGAGCGTAGTATTGTCGACACGGTTCTTGGAGTAATCGAACAGGATGCCGGCGGCCTTCACGGTCATGTGGTCGAAGCGCTTGGCGTCGGCGGCGAACAGGTCGCGCATGTGCCGCTCGCGGACGTCGACATGGTGAGACAAAAGTGCCTGGAAGGCTGCGGTCGCTGTGAGTGCTGTGTGCGGCATATTCTGCAATCTTGGCTGAAAGTGGAAGGATCGAGAAGAATCTTTACTATACATGAATTACTGATTTTATAGTAATTTCACTACAATACTCGCCGCGTCATTCAGCCTTGAAATCGACTTGTAACGCAGTTGTCATAGGTTAGTAAGGAAAATCGGCAATTGGTTTCATTTGTAGTTCATCCCAATAAAACAAGTAAAAGAAGAAGTTTTATTTAAAGTTTTGTAGTAAAATTACATTTGTCAACGCTATCAGGAACCCAACATGTCTCTCAACGCTACCTTAGCCAGCGTCACGCGACGCATCGCCGAACGTAGTCGGCCTTATCGCACTGCCTATCTGGCGCGCCTCGATGCTGCGCGTCATGAAGGAGTACAACGCGGTGCGCTGTCCTGTACCAATCTGGCGCACGGCTTCGCCGCATTTCCCGCCAACGACAAACTGAAACTGAAACAGGATCGCGCGCTGTCGGTGGCGATCGTCTCGTCCTACAACGACATGTTGTCGGCACATCAACCTTTCGAACGTTTCCCGCAAATCATCAAGGACGCCATCCGCGAAGACGGCGGCGTGGCGCAATTCGCCGGCGGCGTACCCGCCATGTGCGACGGCATCACGCAAGGCCAGACCGGCATGGAGCTGTCGCTGTTCTCGCGCGACGCCATCGCCATGGGCACCGCAGTGGCGCTGTCGCACAACATGTTCGACGCCGCGCTGTACCTGGGCGTGTGCGACAAGATCGTGCCGGGCCTGCTGATCGGCGCACTGCATTTCGGCCACATTCCTGCCGTGTTTGTTCCCGCCGGTCCGATGACCAGCGGCATGACCAACAGCGAAAAGGTCAAAATCCGCCAGTTGTATACGGAAGGCAAGATCGGTCGCGCCGAATTGCTGGAAGCCGAATCGAAGTCCTACCACGACGCCGGCACCTGCACCTTCTACGGCACCGCCAACAGCAACCAGATGCTGATGGAAGCCATGGGCCTGCATCTGCCGGGCGCCGCCTTCATCACGCCAAATACGCCGATGCGCGACGTGCTGACCGCCGCTGCCGCCAAGCAGGCGCTGAAGATCACCGCACAAGGCCGGCAATACACGCCGGTCGGCCGTCTGGTCGATGAAAAATCCATCGTTAATGCCATCGTTGCCTTGTTGGCAACAGGCGGCTCCACCAACCACACGCTGCACCTGGTCGCCATCGCCAAGGCCGCCGGCCTGGTGATCGACTGGGATGATTTCTCCAAGCTGTCCTCGGTGGTGCCGCTGGTGACCCGCATTTATCCGAACGGCACCGCCGACGTGAACCACTTCCACGCCGCCGGCGGCACCGGTTTCGTGCTGCGCGAGTTGATCGACGCCGGCCTGATGCACGACGACGTCATGACCATCCTCGGCCAGGGCCTGCGCGCGCATTGCACCGAGCCGTTGCTGGAAGACGGCAAAGTGACCTGGAAGGCGACGCCGAAGGACAGCGGCGACGACACCGTGCTGCGTCCTGCAACCAATCCTTTCTCCGCCGATGGCGGCCTGAAACTGTTGCAAGGCAATCTGGGCCGTTCGGTCATCAAGGTTTCCGCGGTCAAGCACGAGCATCGCGCCGTGCAGGCGCCGGCCATCGTGTTCCACTCGCAGGAAGCCTTCATGAAGGCCTTCAAGGCCGGCGAGCTTGACAAGGATTTCGTCGCCGTACTGACGTTTCAAGGGCCGCGCGCCAACGGCATGCCGGAATTGCACGCGCTGACGCCGGCGCTGGGCATCCTGCAAGACAAGGGCCGTCACGTCGCGCTGGTGACCGATGGCCGCATGTCGGGCGCATCGGGCAAGGTGCCGGCGGCGATCCACGTGACGCCGGAAGTATTGGCCGGCGGACCGTTGGGTTTTGTGCGCACCGGCGATATGATTCGTCTGGATGCCGAAGCCGGCATCCTGGAAGCGCTGGTGTCGGAAGCCGAATGGGCTGCGCGCGTATCGGATACCGCCAACCTGGCGGGCAACCAGACCGGCATGGGCCGTGAATTGTTCAGTGTCTTCCGCGCCAACGTGAGCGCGGCGGAAGAAGGGGGCACCAGTTTCGGCCTGCCACCAATCTTGGAAAATGAGAAAGCGACAGTATGAATATCCTGGAAATCATGCGTACTTCGGCGGTCATCCCTGTGATCGCCATCGACAAACTGGAACATGCCGTGCCGCTGGCCAAGGCGCTGGTCGCAGGCGGCATCCGCGTGCTGGAAGTGACGCTACGCACCGAACACGGCTTGCCGGCGATCCGCGCGATTGCCGATCAGGTGCCGGGCGCCATCGTCGGCGTCGGCACGCTGACCAGCCCGGAAGAATTCGCCGCCTCGCGTGATGCGGGCGCCGTGTTCGGCGTTTCACCGGGCCTGACGCCGGCGTTGATCGCCGCGGCCAAATCCAGCGGCCTGCCGTTGCTGCCGGGCGTGATGACGCCATCGGAAGTGATGGCGGCGCGCGAAGCAGGTTTCCGCCAGTTGAAGCTTTTCCCGGCGGTGCCGGCCGGCGGCATCGGCATGCTCAACGCGATTGCCGGCCCTCTGGCCGACGTCACCTTCTGCCCGACCGGCGGGATCTCGCAAGAGACCGCGTCGCAATTCCTGGCGTGCAAGAACGTGGCTTGCGTCGGCGGTTCCTGGCTGACGCCGAAGAACGCCATCGAGATCGGCGACTGGAACAAGATCACAGCACTCGCCAAAGCCGCCAGCGCGCTGCGTCCTTGATCGATTTCACGGTTTGAGGGAATGCTGTTCCGGCGGCATTGCTTCAAAAAGCACAATGCCCTTGCTGTCGCCGGCAAGGGCATTGTCGTTTTCGGGTCCGGGTGGTTTCTTCGCAGCCGTCAGGCCGTCGACATTGCCGCGCTTTTTTTCTTGTAAGCGACAATCAACAGCACAATGCCCAACACGATCATCGGCACCGACAGCATCTGCCCTGCCGAGATGGTGATGCCACCGAAGCTGACGTTGTAATCGGGCGTGCGGAAGTATTCGGTGAAGAAGCGCGCGCAGCCGTACAGCAGCGAGAACATGCCGGCAACCGCCATGCGCGGACGCGGCTTGCGGGCAAAGAACCACAGGATGATGAACAGCAGGATGCCGTCCACCAGCATCTGATAAATCGGCGACGGATGGCGCGGCAGGTTGTCGACGTTGGGCCAGATCATTGCCCATGGCAGCGACGGATCCGCCAGGCGACCCGGCAGTTCGGCGTTGATGAAATTGCCCAGGCGGCCGGCGGCGTAACCGAGCGGCACCATCGGCGCGATGAAGTCCATGATATCCATCAGATGGCGGCCGCGCTTGCGGCCCCAGATGTACATGGCAATCAACACGCCGAGGAAGCCGCCGTGGAAGGACATGCCGCCTTTCCACACCGCGATGATGTCGGCCGGGTTGGCGAAGTAGTAACTCGGGTTGTAGAACAGCACCTCGCCGAGACGTCCGCCGATCACCACGCCCAGCACGCCATAGAACAACATGTCGTCGAGGTCTTCCTTCTTCCAGCCGACGGCGGCGATGTGCGGCTGCTTGATGCGCAGGCGGCCCAGCGCGATGAACTGCGCAAAGGCCAGCAGATACATCAGGCCGTACCAGTGCACCTGCAGCGGGCCGATGGAGAAGGCGATCGGATTGGGCATCGGGTGTATCAGCATGTGAACTCTTTCAGAACGAATATTGGGAAACCTATAGCGTTACGTCGCCGGCGGCGTCGCCACCATGTCGAGAAACGCGCGCAACACCGGTGAAGCACTGTCGCGCCGCCAGGCCAGCCCGGTTTCGATCAGGGGCGTCTTGCCGGTCAGCGGGCGGTAATCGACGCCGGGGCGCTGCAGGTTAGACACGGATTGTGGCACAAGTGCCATACCCATGCCAGCCGACACCAGGCCGACGATGGTTTGCATCTGAATCGCCTCCTGGCCGATGTGAGGCGTCACGCCGGCATCGCGGAAGCAGCTCAGGATGGTGTCATGAAATGCCGGCGAGATGCGGCGCGGGAAGATGATCAGCGGCAGCTCGCGGATGCTTTTGAGCGCAATCGCATTCTTGCCGCGCACCACGCCGCTCGGGATTGCCGCCACCAGCGGCTCGGACAGCAGCGGCAGATAATCGAGCGCGCTCTGCGCCTTGTCCGGCAAGGGCGGCAACAAGAGGCCGGCGTCGATCTTGCCTTGCATCAGGTCTTCCAGCTGGATGTCGGTGGTGGCTTCGCGCAGATCGATCTGCACCTGCGGATAACGCGCCCGGAATTGTTGCAGCAAGGGCGGCAAGATACTGTAATCCGCGGTCGAAATGAACGATAGCGAGAGCAGTCCCGAGGCGCCGCTGGCGGCGCGGCGCGCCAGGTCGGGCAGGGCGCCGGCCTGTTGCAGGATGCGTTGGGCTTCCGGCAGCAAGGCCAGCCCGGCCGGCGTCAGGGCGACGCTGCGCTTGGTGCGCGCAAACAGCGGCGTGCCCAGCATTTCCTCCAGTGTCTGGATGGTCTGCGACAGCGGCGGCTGGGTCATGTGCAACCGGATGGCGGCGCGGCCGAAATGTTTTTCTTCGGCAACCGCAACGAAGTAGCGCAATTGGCGCAACTCCAGTCTGGAATCTGCACTCATATGTGATCCGTCTTAATTGATGACGAATCATATATTTGACAGAAGGCAATGTGCAAGGCAATCTAACTAGTTAACTCGTAGCCAGAACTACGTCCGCACTGTAGATGGACAGGTTCGCGCCAGTGTCGCTCCTGGTGTGGGCCGCAATGAAATCAACCAGGAGACACGCATGCCATTCAACCGCCGCTCAAAGAACATTACCCAGGGAGTTTCGCGCAGCCCGAACCGCTCGATGTACTACGCCCTGGGCTATGAAAAGGAAGACTTCGACAAGCCGATGATCGGCGTCGCCAACGGTCATTCCACCATCACGCCGTGCAACTCCGGCCTGCAAAAGCTGGCCGACGTGGCGATCTCCGCCATCAAGCAGGCCGGCGCCAATCCGCAGGTGTTCGGCACGCCGACCATTTCCGACGGCATGTCGATGGGTACGGAAGGCATGAAGTATTCGCTGATCTCGCGCGAAGTCATTGCCGACTGTATCGAGACCGCCGTCAACGGTCAATGGATGGACGGCGTGGTCGTCATCGGCGGCTGCGACAAGAACATGCCGGGTGGCATGATCGCCCTGGCGCGCACCAACGTGCCGGGCATCTACGTCTACGGCGGCACCATCAAGCCGGGCAACTGGAAGGGCAAGGACCTGACCATCGTCTCCGCCTTCGAAGCCGTAGGCGAGTTCTCCGCCGGCCGCATGTCGCAGGAAGACTTCGACGGCATTGAGCGCAACGCTTGCCCGTCGTCCGGCTCCTGCGGCGGCATGTACACCGCCAACACCATGTCGTCGGCGTTTGAAGCGCTGGGCATGGGCTTGTTCTATTCCTCGACCATGGCCAACCCGGACGACGAAAAGACCGGCTCTGCCGCCGAGTCGGCGCGCGTGCTGGTCGAGGCCGTCAAGAAAGACATCAAGCCGCGCGACATCATCACTCGCAAGTCGATCGAGAATGCCGTGTCGCTGATCATGGCCACCGGCGGTTCCACCAACGCCGTGCTGCACTTCCTGGCCATCGCCCACGCGGCGGAAGTCGAGTGGACCATCGACGACTTCGAGCGCGTGCGCCAGAAAGTGCCGGTCATCTGCGACCTCAAGCCGTCCGGCAAATACGTCGCCACCGACCTGCACAAGGCCGGCGGCATTCCCGCCGTGCTGAAGGTGTTGCACCAGGCCGGCCTGCTGCACGGCGACTGCCTGACCATTACCGGCAAGACCCTCTCCGAAGAACTGGAAAATATCCCCGAGCTGCGCGCCGACCAGGACGTCATCCGTCCCATCGACAAGGCTTTGTACCAGCAAGGCCACCTGGCCATCCTCAAGGGCAACCTGGCGCCGGAAGGCTGCGTCGCCAAGATCACCGGCCTCAAGAATCCGGTCATCACCGGCCCGGCGCGCGTGTTCGACGACGAATACAGCGCCATGGACGCGATCCTGGCCGACAAGATCCAGTCGGGCGACGTGCTCGTGATGCGCTATCTGGGGCCGAAAGGCGGACCGGGCATGCCGGAAATGCTGGCGCCGACCTCCGCGCTGATCGGCAAAGGCCTGGGCGAATCGGTCGGCCTGATCACCGACGGCCGTTTTTCGGGCGGCACCTGGGGCATGGTGGTCGGTCACGTGGCGCCGGAAGCCTTCGTCGGCGGCGTCATCGGCCTGGTCGAAGAAGGCGATTCGGTCACCATCGATGCGCGCCAGCTGCTGATCCAGCTCAACGTGCCGGAAGACGAAATCGCCCGCCGCCGCGCCAACTGGAAGCAGCCCGCACCACGCTATACCCGCGGCGTGCTGGCGAAATATGCAACGTTGGCGTCGACTGCAAGCAAGGGGGCTGTGACAGGTTGATCGCCGCGGTTGGAAACGATAAAAAAGCCGGACCGATCCGGCTTTTTTATCGCAGCCGATTTTTATGAATGCATCTCACTTTCATCTTTGAAATGAAGCGCTGGAAACATGATGTTTATATGCGCCGGCCCATACAAGCGACCTTGCAAAGAGTTGTAGAATACGCAGAACTTCTTGGAGGGTAACAATGAAACAGTCTTTATTCATCGCCTCGGCCGTGTTGGCATTCGGCTTCTCCGCCCAGGCTTTTGCGCAGGCGGCGCCGGCCGATCTGGCCAAGTCCAAAAACTGCATGGCCTGTCACGCGGTGCAGACCAAGATCGTCGGCCCGGCGTTCAAGGACGTGGCGGCAAAGTACAAAGGCCAGAAAGACGCCGAAGACAAGCTGACGCAAAAAGTATTGAAGGGCGGTTCCGGCGTATGGGGCGCGATCCCGATGCCGGCCAATGCGCAGGTTTCCGAAGCGGAAGCGCGCACCCTGGTGAAGTGGGTGCTCACGCAGAAGTAATCGTACGACGGCATCTCGCAGCACAATTGAAAAAGCGCCCATCGGGCGCTTTTTTGTTGCCTGCTCCCGATCGTTGATGCCGCGAACGGAACGGTCAATAAAAAACGCGCCTGACTTTCATCAGGCGCGTTCTTCATGGTGAAGCGGAAGCTTACTTGACCACAGCCAGCAGGGTGCGCTCACCCTTCTTGTATGTGTACAGCGTCAGCGAACCGTTCTTGATGTCGCCCTTGTCGTCGAAAGCGATGGTGCCGGTCACGCCCTTGTGGCTGATCTTGGCCAGTTCAGGCAGGTACTTGGCCGGATCGGCCGAGTTTGCCTTCTTCATCGCGTCGGCGACAGTCATCGTGGCGTCGTAAGCGTAAGCAGCGTTATAGACGACTTCGATGCCGAACTTCTTCTTGTACGCTGCGCGGAAGTCGTCCATGCCCTTCTTGCCGGCTGTGTCGACACCGCCGGCTTCAGCACAGACCACCTGATCGTCGATCAGGCCGTCGCCGGCCAGGCCCGGCAGGGAGCCGGTGCAGATGCCGTCGCCGCCCATGAACTTGGCATTGATGCCCAGTTGCTTCATCTGGCGCAGCATCGGGCCGCCGACAGCGTCCATGCCGCCGAAGAACACGACTTCAGGCTTCTTGGCCTTGATCGAAGTCAGGATCGCGTTGAAGTCGGTTGCCTTGTCGTTGGTAAATTGTTTGCCGACGATGGTGGCGCCCGCGCCTTGCGCGCCCTTGGCGAATTCTTCAGCAACGCCCTGGCCATATGCAGTACGGTCGTCAATCACGGCGACGTTCTTGGTCTTCAGTGCCGTCACAGCGTATTTGCCCAGCACGGCGCCCAGTTGGGCATCGTTGGCGACCACGCGGAAGGCGGTCTTGAAGCCTTGTTGCGTGTACTTCGGATTGGTAGCCGATGGCGACACTTGCGGGATGCCGGCGTCGTTGTAAATCTTGGAAGCAGGGATGGTGGTGCCGGAATTCAAGTGACCGATAACGGCGGCAACCTTTTGGTCGACCAGCTTGGTCGCAACGGCAGTGGCTTGCTTCGGATCGGAAGCATCGTCTTCACCGACCAGTTCGAATTTGACTTTCTTGCCGCCGATGGTGAAACCCTTGGCGTTGAGTTCGTCGATGGCCATGCGGGCGCCATTTTCGTTGTCCTTGCCCATGTGGGCGTTAGGACCGGAGAGAGGGCCGACGTGAGCGATCTTGACGACTTCCTGCGAATAAGCTGCGCCAGCGAAAGCCAATGCGATTGCGCCAGTTAATGGAATAATTGTGCTCTTGAGTTTCATAAATTCCCTCTGTAGATTGAAATAAACTACGCTTGCCATGACACTGAATTGCGACTGGTGAACACCGGGCCGGCGCGCATCCTTTGGGTTCTCCTCCGAAGCGACCGGTTATCCCGATTTTGCAA
The DNA here is from genome assembly GCF_000282135.1 of Herbaspirillum sp. CF444. Classification (GTDB taxonomy): domain Bacteria; phylum Pseudomonadota; class Gammaproteobacteria; order Burkholderiales; family Burkholderiaceae_D; genus Herbaspirillum. The sequence continues at coordinate 73,846 of NZ_AKJW01000016.1, read as the reverse complement.
CAGCCCCTTTTTTGCTTATTCAGAGACGCTTCACAGACATCGCTTCATAGAGCTGTTTTCAGACCTATTTCACAGACTATAAAACACGCTGTACTATTCAACGTCGGTTTCCGAATAATGCAGACGGTACAACATAAGAAACAGCTTGCAAAGGCTTTTTGAGTGCCTGACTAAAAAAAATTGAACTTTCGTTTTTATGCCCAAATACCATACGCTCGATAAGGTCGACCGCAAGCTCCTGAACTTGCTGCAGAAAGACAATCAGATTCCGACCCGTATCCTGGCGGAGAAATTGCACATCTCGCAACCGACCTGCCTGCGCCGCATCCGCGAGCTGCGCGAGGCCGGCATCATCAACGCCGAAGTGGCGATGGTCGACCCGTTTGCGCTCGGCTACGGCATGCTGGCCTTCCTTGAAATTTCGCTCAACAACCAGTCCGACGAGCACATGCAGGAGTTCGAGCAGCGCATGGCCAAAGAGGCCGAGGTGATGCAGTGCTATTTCGTGTCGGGCGAATATGACTATTTTCTGGCAGTGCATGTGATCGATATGGATGCGTACTATCAGTTTGTGCGTCGTGTCATTTCCGGCTCCGGCAATGTCCGCCACTTCCAGTCGCGTTTTCCGATGAAGCGCGCCAAATTCGCCACACGGATCACGTTCGACGAAAAGGCTGCAGAAATTCAGGTGCGTGTGCCGGAGTAGGGCAAAGCAACAAGAAGGCTTATTAGCACGTTCTGTGCCTGCCCTCGAATGCCGATCGGATGCAGGCGGCCGGATGGTTCTTTCCCGCGCCGGCTTTGCTTATCTCCGCGCATCTCCGCATATTTTCCCTGTGCCCATGCCAAGATAAAATTTGCAGCCACCATGTCGTCTGTGCTAACTTTGCGCCTGCCAGCGACGATACGGTGCAGCAACTTTATCCGGTGCACCAAATCCAATCGTCGTAGTCTATCGGCTGCAACTGCGTTTTCAGTACGCTGAAGATATGTTGACCAAGCCGAACCCGCAGAAACAAGCTGACACAGACCGAAATGTCGCCGCCGTCCGCTAACCAACGAAGCAAACTCAATCGGGGCAGCCTGCCAGTCTGCTGCTTGTCCTGGCAAGAGGGCTCATCCATTTTCCACGTACCGACGCATTGCCGCACAGAGGGCAAGCATCGTGCGTCCAATCCGAAACTGGTCCGGCATCTGCCTCAAACCAGTCGCCAGTCGTACATCGTCAACCAGGCCGCCCGTCGGCCAGCCTTTAAGGGGAATACACCGCATGCATGCTGTTGAACTGTTTATCCAGGACCTTGCCGTGATCATGCTGATCGCCGGCGTCGTCACCGTCGTGTTCAACCGCTTCAAGCAACCGGTGGTGCTCGGCTATATCGTGGCCGGCGTCATCATCGGCCCGCACACGCCGCCGTTCAATCTGATCCAGGACGACAAGACCGTCCACATCCTGTCCGAGCTGGGCGTGATCTTCCTGCTGTTTTCGCTGGGCCTGGAATTCAGCCTCAAGAAACTCGCCAAGGTCGGCGCCACCGCCGTGGTCGCCGCCGTCGCCGAAATCATGCTGATGATCTGGATCGGTTACGAGATCGGCATCTACTTCGGCTGGAAAACCATGGATGCCGTCTTCCTTGGCGCCATGCTGGCGGTGTCGTCGACCACCATCATCGTCAAGGCGCTCAACGAGCTGGGCATGAAGAACGAGAAGTTCGCCCAGATCATCTTCGGCATCCTGATCGTCGAAGACATCCTCGCCATCGGCATGATCGCGCTGCTGTCCGGCATCGCCACCAGCGGCTCGGTCGATTCCGGCGAAGTGGTCAATACCGTCGGCAAGCTGCTGCTGTTCATGATCGTCTCGCTGGTGGTCGGCATCCTGATCGTGCCGCGCCTGCTCAACTACGTGGCGCGCTTCAAGAGCAACGAGATGCTGCTGGTCACCGTGCTCGGCATCCTGTTCGGTTTTTGCCTCTTGGTGATGAAGCTGCAATACAGCGTCGCGCTGGGCGCTTTCCTGGTCGGCGCGGTGATGGCCGAGTCGCGCCAGATCCATCGCATCGAACGCCTGATCGAATCGGTCCGCGACATGTTCAGCGCCATCTTCTTCGTCGCCATCGGCCTGCTGTTCGACCCGAACGTGCTGGCCCAGTACTGGCTGCCGATCCTGGTGATCACGCTCGCTGTCGTGTTCGGCAAACTGTTCAGCTGCGGCATCGGTACCTTCCTGGCCGGCCACGGCGGCCGCACGCCGATGCGCGTGGGCATGGGGCTGGCGCAGATCGGCGAGTTCTCCTTCATCATCGCGGCGCTCGGCGTGAGCCTGAAGGTCACCAGCGATTTTCTTTATCCGATCGTGGTGGCGGTGTCGGCAGTGACCGCGTTGCTGACGCCTTATCTGATCAAGGCGGCGGATCCCTTGTCGAGCAAAGCGGTCTCGCTGGTGCCGAAAAAAATCTCCGGCATCCTCGGCATGTATTCGGGCTGGCTGGAAAGCCTGCAGCCGCAGGGCGAGCGGGCCGAGATCAGTAAAATCATCCGGCGCATCCTGTTGCAGGTGCTCGTGAACATTGCGCTGGTGGTGGCGATTTTCCTGTCCGGCGCCTTCTTCGTCGATGGCATCAGCCACTGGCTGTCGGCCTGGATCGGCGACCGGCAAATCCACAAAGCCGTGATCTGGGGCGGCGCTCTGGTATTATCGCTGCCTTTCCTGATCGCGACGTACCGCAAGCTGCAGGCGCTGGCGATGCTGCTGGCCGAGGTCGGCGTCAAGCCGGAATTCGCCGGTTCGTACACCTCGGGGGCGCGGCGCGTCATCTCCGAAGTGATCCCGGTGATGTCGATTGTCGGTATCATGTTGCTGATCTTCGTCCTGAGCGCCAGCATCTTGCCGCCGCTCAACCTGCTGGCCTTCGTGCTGCTGGGAGCGGCAGGGCTGCTGTGGTTGTTGTGGAGCAAGCTGGTCAGGTTGCATTCCAGGCTGCAGATTGCCCTGTTCGAGACGCTGGACGAAAAACCGGAAGATTCGCACTAACCCCGATTCGCTTTAACTTTTTTCTTACTCTGTCATGACTCAAGACGAACTCAAACAAGCGGTGGCGCGTGCCGCCATCGAATACGTGGTCGACGGTGAAATCATCGGCGTCGGCACCGGCTCGACCGCCAATTTCTTCATCGATGAACTGGCCAAAATCAAGGACCGCATCAAGGGCGCCGTGGCTTCTTCGGAAGCGACCGCCGAACGCCTGCGCGGCCACGGCATCAAGGTCTTCGATCTCAACGACGTGGAAACCATGCCGGTCTACATCGACGGCGCCGACGAGATCAACGCTGCGGGCGCGATGATCAAGGGCGGTGGCGCGGCGTTGACGCGCGAGAAGATCGTGGCGTCGGTGGCGCAGAAGTTCGTCTGCATCGCCGACGGCTCCAAGCTGGTGGACGTGCTGGGCAAGTTCCCGCTGCCGGTGGAAGTGATTCCGATGGCCACCAGCGTGGCGGCGCGCAAGTTGTCGGCGCTGGGCTGCGAGGCGAAGTTGCGCATGAAGGATGGCAAGCCCTTGGTGACCGACAATGGTTGCAATATTCTGGATGCGGTGGGGTTGAGCATCACTGAACCGGCGGAGATTGAAGCCGCGATCAACAATATCGTGGGTGTTGTGACGGTTGGTCTGTTTGCGCGTCAGGGTGCGAATGTATGTTTGTTGGGGACTTCGGAAGGCGTCAAGAAGTTGGAGTTCTGACGACTTTCGTTTTCCTCTGCGTTTGTGAAAAAAGCCGCCTTGTTGGGCGGCTTTTTTATTTCGGAGAATCTTGAATGTTTCTCCGTCGTCCTGACGGAAGTCAGGACCCAGTGGCGTTCGTTGTTTCGGCTGGTTGTTCGTCTGTAGCTGATTCTGTTCTTTCTGCGCGCAATCGGGGTTGCCGGGGGCGGCCCGGCAGCCGCTCACTTTTCTTGCTCCGCCAAGAAAAGTAAGCAAAAGAAGGCGGCCGCGGGATCCAGCCCCCTTCGGGGGTGCCCGGTGCTGCGAAGCAAAAAATGGGAAGGAAAAAAACTCGCTTCGCTCAAACAGTTTTTCCTTCTTAATCCATTTTTCGCATCGCATCACCGGCTGGCTCCAAGCGGAACTGCCGAACCGGCTCGCTTCGCTTTGCCTGGGGGAGCTCGCCTTCGGCATCGTGCTTGCTATCTTTCGTGATAGGCACTTACTCCGTCGTCCCAGCGAACGCTGGGACCCAGTGACGTCAGCGCATCTGCAGACGCCCGTTCACGTCAACAAAACATCGCTCAAGGCTGCTTCGCCTTGCTCTCATCCCGCGCAATCACGACACTCATTTTGTCGAGCGTGAGGCGTTTGCGCACGACGTCGTTGATTTGATCCAGCGTCAATGCCGCAATACGCTGATCCAGCTGCGCCGCCCACGCATAGGTGCGATCCAGGTCCAGCAGATTGACCCAGCCGTTGCTGATGGTGTCGTCTTGCGCGCGTGCCTGTTCGCGTTGCTGGCGGATGCCGGATTTGGCGCGGTCGAGTTCCTCTTGTGTGAAACCGTCCTTGAGCACGCGCTGCAATTCTTCGCGAATGGCGGCGTCGACCTTGGCCAGATTCTGTGGTGCGGCGATGGCGCCGATGCCGATTTGCGCCGCGTTGCTGATGGCGCTGACCGACAAGAATGAACTGATGCTGTACGACAGACCTTCACGCTGGCGCACGCGGTCGGCCAGGCGCGATTTGAGGCTGGCGCCGCCGATCAGGTAGTTGGCGACGACCAGCGCCGGATAGTCGGGGTCTTCGTCGCGCATGTCAAGGTTGAGGCGGGCGATGAAGGTGCCGTTTTCCTTGTCCGGGGTATCGATCGTCAGGCGCGCCGGCGCGATGTCGGCATAGTCTTGCAGCACGCGCTGATAAGGCGCTGCGCTGGTCCAGTTGGCGAGACTTTGCTGGATGGTGCGCGCGGCGGCGTCGGAGTCGAAGTCGCCGACGATGGCGATTTCGCCCGAGGAGGCGCCGTAGAAATCGCGATGGAAGGCTTTGACGTCATCGAGCGACAGCGCTTGCACTGCGGCGATGCGTTGGTCCAGCGAGCGTGCTGCGCGCCAGTCGCCGGCCGGATAGTGGTCGAAGTGCTTGGCCAGCGCTTCCTGCGCGCGCGAGGTCGGATCGTTGCGCGAGGATTCCAGGCTGACCAGGGTTTGCTTGCGCAGCTGTTCGAACTCGGCGGCGTCGAAGCGCGGATGCTGCAGGACGTCGGCCATCAGGCGCAGGGCGGCGTCGAGGTTGCCGCGCGTGGTCTGGAAGTTGTAGACGCCGCCGCTGATCTTCAGACGGGCGAATTCATCGGCCAGTTGTTCGCGCGTCATCGATTGGCTGCCGCGTCCCAGCATTTCGCCGGTGATGCCGGCGACGGTCCGCTTGCCGAACAGGCTTTGGGCGTCGCCCCAATCCAGTTTCATGCTGACCGACACGCTCTGGCCGCGCGTTTTCTTCGGCAGCAGCGCCAGCTTGAGTCCGCCGACGCGGATGTGCTGGGTGCGCCGGTCCAGATTGGCCGGTGAGGAATCGAAGGCTTCGCCGGTGGCGATGGCGGCGCGCGGCTGGTAATTCTGCAGCACGCTGTCGATGCCCGGCGCTGCCGGAATGTCGCTGCGCTGCGGCTGGTCTTCGGGGATGAACAGGCCGACGGTGCGGTTGTCGCGACGGAAATAGCTTGCCGCCGCGGCGGCGACTTGCGGTGATGTCATCTTTGCGATCTGATCGCGGCCGGCAAACAGCAGGCGCCAGTCGCCCAGCGCCAGCACGTTGGACAGGGCGATGCCGATGCGCTGGTGGTCGCTCAACAGTTTTTCGTAAGCATTGGCGTTGCTGATGCGCACGCGCGCCATCTCGGCTTCCGTCGGCGGCGTGGCGGCGAAGGATTCGATGGCGTCGGTCAGCGCCTGGCGCACCGGTTCCAGCGCTTCGCCTTTCTTGACCACGGCGCCGATGATTTGCAGTCCCGGCGCATAACCGCCCAGCTGGAATTGCAGGATGGAGCTGGCCTTGCCGGTCTCCACCAGCAGCTTGTGCAGGCGACCGTTGGGCGTGTCGGCCAGGATGTCGGCCGCAATGCCGATGGCGTCCGAATCGATGTGCAGGCCTGCCGGGATCTTGTAGCCGACATAGACCAGCTGCACGTCGCCGCTGCGACGGATGGTGAACTGGCGTTCGCCGTCCTGGGTCGGTTCCACCGTCCAGAAGTCGGGCAGCGTGCGCGCCGGTTTCGCCATCTTGCCGAAGCTTTGATTGACCCATTCCAGCACCTTGGCAGGATCGAACTTGCCGGCGATCAGCAACACCGCGTTGTCGGGCTGGTAGTAAGTGCGGTAGAAGGCTTGCAGGTTCTCGATCTTGACGTGCTCGATGTCGCTGCGGTTGCCGATGGTGGCGTTGCCGTAGTTGTGCCAGTCGAAGGCGACGCTTTGCATGCGCTTGACCATGACCGAGCTGGGCGAATTTTCGCCGCTTTCAAATTCGTTGCGCACCACCGTCATCTCGCTGTCCAGGTCCTTGCGCGCGATGAAGGAGTTCAGCATGCGGTCGGCTTCCATGACTATGGCCCATTGCAGGTTCTCGTCGCCGGCGGGGAAGAATTCGTAATAGTTGGTGCGGTCCAGCGAGGTGGTGCCGTTGAAGTTCATGCCGCGCTTGCTGAATTCCTGCGGGATCGCGCCGTGCTGCGGCGTGCCTTTGAACATCAGATGTTCCAGCAGATGCGCCATGCCGGTCTCGCCGTAATTCTCCTGGCGCGAGCCGACCAGATACGTCATGTTGAGGGTGACGGTCGGTTTGCTGGCGTCGGGCATGAGTAAAAGCTTGAAGCCGTTGCCGAAGCGGTATTCGCTGATGCCTTCGGCGGACGGCCCTTGCGTGACGCCGGACGGCAGTGCGACAGGCGCATCGGCAGCTTTGGCCGCGGTGGCGGCAGCAAGAGTCAGGAGTAGCGGAAAGGTATAACGGGCAATGCGACGAGAAAAGGATGCGGGACGGAGCAGAGGCATGTTTTCCTGAATGGATGATCAAGGGGACGGAAAGTCAGCGGCGGTCAGCAGTGATGCGTATTCTATCGATTGTCGCATGAAGGCGGAATGACGGCGGCATGATGAGGATAGGCCGGACAAACCGGCAAACGACGCAAAAAATCCGTGGCGCTCAGGAGCCGACGAAGAGAATGGTGATGAAGCGGACGGGAGAACGGCAAGGGAGGGGAGAAACGGTTCAGGCGGCGGACGCGCCTGAACCGGAGAACAACTTACTCGCTTGGCGGTGGGACGTAGCCTTGCGCCGCATCAGCGCCTTCGCCGAAGAAATGCTTTTCCATCTGCACGGCCAGGTATTTGCGCGCGCGCGCATCGGCCAGCATCAGGCGGTTTTCGTTGACCAGCATGGTCTGGTGCTTGAGCCAGCCGGCCCATGCTTCCTTCGACACGCTTTCGTAAATGCGCTTGCCCAGTTCGCCCGGGTACGGCGGGAAGTCGAGGCCTTCGGCTTCCTTGTTCAGTTTGATGCAATGGATCATGCGTGCCATGTTGATTCCTTGTGTGAAACAATTGAGTAATTCAGGGGGCGGACATGAGAACCATGTGACTTCGGGAAGAGGCTCAGCGGTTGAGTGCGCTCTGCAATCTCACGTCCTGACTTCATCATTATAGATTCTTGATCAGCACCAGCGACTTGCGTTGCCAGTTATACATGTGTTGCCTGTCCTTGGGCAGGTCGTCCACCGTCGCGAGCACGAAGCCGCGCCGCATGAACCAGTGCGAGGTGCGCGTGGTCAGCACGAACAGTTTGGTCAGGCCCGATTCGCGCGCGCGCGTTTCGATGTGCTTGAGGATGCGCTCGCCGTCGCCTTGTGCCTGGACTTCCGGATTGACGGTGAGGCAGGCCATCTCGCCCATTCTTTCCTTCGGGAAAGGATAGAGCGCGGCACAGCCGAAAATCACGTTGTCATGCTCGATCACCGAGAAGTAATGGATCTCGCGTTCGATCAGTTCGCGGCCGCGCTTGACCAGCGTGCCGTCGGCTTCCAGCGGCTCGATCAGCTTGAGGATGCCGCCGACGTCTTCGATGGTGGCTTCGCGCAGGCTTTCCAGATTCTCGTAGGTGATCATGGTGCCGATACCGTCATGGGTAAACAGCTCCAGCAGCACCGATCCGTCGGTGGCGAACGGCACGATGTGCGCGCGCGACACGCCGGCGTTACAGGCCTTGACGGCGTTCTTCAGGTAGAAGGCGGCGTCCGGCGGCAGGAAGTTGGCCAGCAGCACGGCTTCGGCCTGGTGCGAGGACAGCTCGCGGATGTCGGTGCCGCCGGCATCGTGCATCAGCGGCGTTTCGCTCAGGAAAATCAGTTTCTCGGCGCGCAGGGCGATGGCGGCGGTTACCGCCACGTCTTCCATCGCCAGGTTGAAGGCTTCGCCGGTCGGCGAGAAACCCAGCGGCGACAGCAGCACGATGCCGCCCGCGTTGAGGATGGGGTGAATGGTGTCGGCCGCGACTTTGCGGACGATGCCGGTCAGTTGCAGGTCGGCGCCGTCGATCACGCCCATCGGGCGCGCCGTGACAAAGTTGCCGGAAATGACTCGGATCGCCGCATGCGCCATCGGGGTGTTCGGCAAGCCCTGGCTGAAGGCGGCCTCGATGTCCAGGCGCAATTCGCCGGCGGCTTCCTTGGCGCATTCCAGCGCGGCCGGGTCGGTGATGCGCAGGCCGTTGTGGAAGCGCGCTTCCACGTTACGCAGCGCCAGTTGTTCTTCAACCTGCGGTCGCGAGCCGTGCACCACGACAATGCGGATGCCGAGGGCGTGCAGCAGGGACAAGTCCTGCGCCAGCACGGCCAGGCCGCCTGCCGTCACCAGTTCGCCCGGAAAGGCGACCACGAAGGTCTTGCCGCGAAAGGCATGTACATAAGGTGCGACGGAGCGCAGCCACGCCACGAAACTGGCGTAATCGGTGTCATTTTCCATGTTGCGCATTATAACCATCCATGGGAAATCTGGTGCTGCTCCATGCAGGTGCATCCCGCACGGGTAGTGGCTGACAACAACACTGCCGCGATAGCGGGCGGAGCGGGCTCGTACCACAAGGATGCCCCAGCGGCAGGTATAATGCCGCCTGTCATGTCCGTCACGAATCCACCCCCCAAAAATCCGCCCCCTTCGCCAAGCAAGGAAGCCCGTCGTCCCGAGCACGGCGAACGCCAGCAAAAGCCGCAAGGCCAACGTACTCAGCAACGCCCGGAGCGCGCGCAGTCCGCGCCGCCCGCACCACCTGTACGCAACCCGCTGCCCGAGATCACCTTCCCCGAAGAGCTGCCGGTTTCCGGCCGCCGCCAGGAAATCGCCGACGCCTTGCAAGCCAACCAGGTCATTATCGTCAGCGGCGAGACCGGTTCCGGCAAGACCACGCAGTTACCGAAAATCTGCCTGCAGCTCGGCCGCGGCGAAAAAGGCCTGATCGGCCATACCCAGCCGCGCCGCATCGCCGCGTCGTCGACCGCCAAGCGCATCGCGCAGGAACTCGGCACGCCGCCGGGCGAACACGTCGGCTTCAAGGTGCGCTTCAACGACACGCTGACCAAGGGCGCGTGGGTCAAGCTGATGACGGACGGCATCTTGCTGGCGGAGACGCAGACCGATCCGCTGCTGCGCCAGTACGACACCATCATCATCGACGAGGCGCACGAACGCAGCCTCAACATCGACTTCCTGCTCGGCTACCTGAAGCAATTGCTGCCCAAGCGTCCCGACCTGAAGGTCATCATCACCTCGGCGACCATCGACGCCGACCGTTTTGCGCGCCACTTCGGCACCGAGGTCAAGGGCGAGCTGAAGCCGGCGCCGGTGATTGAAGTCTCGGGCCGCCTGTATCCGGTCGAGATCCGTTATCGCCCGGTCGACAATGCCGACCGCAGCAACCTCGCCCCGGAAGTGGCCAACGCTCGCGCCCGCGCCGAAGGCCGTGCGACGCAAGCACAGAAGGACCGCGAGCAACGCGACCTGATGGACGCCGTGGTCGACGCCGTCGACGAACTGGCGCGCATCGGCTCCGGCGACGTGCTGGTGTTCTTGCCCGGCGAACGCGAAATCCGCGATGCCGCCGAAGCGCTGCGCAAGCACCATCCGCCGCACGTGGAAATCCTGCCCTTGTTCGCGCGCCTGTCGGCGCAAGAGCAGGAGCGCGTCTTCAAATCCAGCAACGCGCGCCGCATCGTGCTGGCGACCAACGTCGCCGAAACTTCGTTGACCGTGCCCGGCATCCGTTACGTGGTCGACGCCGGTCTGGCGCGCGTGAAGCGCTACAGCTATCGCAACAAGGTCGAGCAGCTGCAGATCGAAGCGGTCGCGCAATCGGCCGCCAACCAGCGCGCCGGCCGTTGCGGACGTGTCGCCGCGGGCGTGTGCATCCGCCTGTACGACGAGCAGGATTACCTGCAACGTCCCAAATTCACCGAGCCGGAAATCCTGCGCTCGTCGCTGGCGTCGGTCATCCTGCGCATGAAGTCGCTGCATCTTGCTGACGTCGAGACTTTCCCCTTTATTGAGCCGCCGCTGGGCCGCGCGATTGCCGACGGCTACCAGTTGCTGCAAGAGCTGGGCGCCGTCGACGAATTCAACCAACTGACGCCGCTCGGCAATCAGCTCGCCAAGCTGCCGCTCGATCCGCGCGTGGGCCGCATGATCCTGGCCGGACGCGAGAACGCCTGTTTGTCGGAATTGCTGATCATCGCCTCGGCGCTGTCGGTGCAGGATCCGCGCGATCGCCCGATGGAAGCGCAGGCCGCCGCCGACCAGGCGCACAAGAAATTCGCCGACGAGAAGTCCGAATTCCAGAGTTACCTCAAGATCTGGAAATGGTTCGAAGAAGCCATCGAGCACAAGAAATCCAACCGCCAGTTGCAAGACCATTGCCGCGCCAACTTCCTGTCGCAGCTGCGTCTGCGCGAGTGGCGCGACGTGCATTCGCAACTGCTGACCATCGTGCGCGAGCAGGGCTGGCGCATGAACGAAGCGCCGGCGACCAACGAACAATTGCATACGGCCTTGCTGACCGGCCTGCTTGGCAACGTCGGTTTCAAGTCGGATGAGGATTCCCATTACCTTGGGGCGCGTGGCATCAAATTTCACATCTGGCCAGGTTCCAGCTTGCAAAAAAAGGCAGGCAAGTGGATCGTTGCCGCCGAGCTGGTCGACACCTCACGCCTGTATGCGCGTTGCGTGGCGCAGATCCAGCCGGAATGGCTGGAGCGCATCGGCGGTCACTTGCTCAAGAAATCCTGGGGCGAACCGCGCTGGGAAAAGCGCAGCGCCCAAGTCACCGCATCCGAGCGCGCGACCTTGTACGGTCTGGTCGTGTACAGCCAGCGCCGCATCAACTTCGGCCTGATCAATCCGCAGGAAGCGCGCGAAATCTTCATCCGCGACGCGCTGGTCGGCGGCGACTTCGAGACGCGCGCGCCGTTCTTCGCGCACAACCAGAAGCTGGTGCGCGAGATCGAAAACCTCGAACACAAATCGCGCCGCCTCGACGTGCTGGTGGACGACGAACTGATCGCCGCCTTCTACGACAAACTGATTCCGGCGGACATCTGCAACGGCATTGGTTTCGAGAAATGGCACAAGGATGCGACTGCGGCCGATTCCAAGCTGCTGTTCCTGAATCGCGACGACCTCATGCGTCACGAAGCGGCAGGCGTGACCACCGAGCTGTTCCCCAAGACCATGACGGTGGCGGGTTTGTCGATGGCGTTGTCCTACCACTTCGAACCCGGCACGCCGCGCGACGGCGTCACGCTCACCGTGCCGTTGTATGCGCTGAACCAGGTCTCCGCCGCACGCTGCGAATGGTTGGTGCCGGGCATGCTCAAGGAAAAGGTGCATCTGCTGCTCAAGTCCTTGCCGCAAAAGTTGCGCCGTCACTGCGTGCCGTTGCCGGACTACGCCGCCGGTTTCTGCGACCGCATGGAGGCGCGCCATCTGTTCGGCAAGGGTGAGCTGATCGATGCGCTGATCGCCGACATCCGCGAGCAGATCACGATCATGGTCAAGACCACGGATTTCAAGCAAGAGACCTTGCCCGCGCATCACGCAATGAATTTCAAGATCGTCGACGAACACGGCCGCCAGCTGGAAATGGGCCGTAACCTCGGCAGCCTGCAAGCCGAATTCGGCGGCCAGGCGCGTGAACAGTTTCAGAAGCTGGCCGAGCAGACCGCGATTACCGGTATTGCCACGCCGACGGCGGCTGTCGCTGCTGCGGCGCCCGCCAACGGCAAGCCGGCTGCTCCAGCCGCAGCGTCGGCGGCAAGCGCTACTTCGGTTTCCGAGTACGGCAACCTCACCAACTGGACCTTCGGCGAACTGCCAGAACTGCTGGAAATCCAGCGCGGCGCAGTCGGGCAAAACTCGGGCAAGTCGCAAACGCTGATCGGCTTCCCGGCGCTGGTCGACAAGAAGACGCATTGCGACCTCGAAGTCTTCGACGATCCCGCCGACGCCGCGCGCCAGCACTTCGCCGGCCTGCGCCGCCTGTTCGCGCTGCAACTGAAAGAGCAACTCAAGTATCAGGAAAAGAACATCCCCGGCCTGCAGCAGATGGGCATGCAATTCATGGCGCTGGGTTCGCAGGAAGAACTGCGCGACCAGATCCTGTCCGCAGGCCTGGAACGCGCCTTCATGCAAGAGCCGCTGCCGCGCAACGCCGACGAATTCAATCGCCGCAAGGAAGAAGGCAAGGCGCGCTTCGGCCTGCTGGTCAATGAAATCGCGCGGCTGGCCGGGCTGGTGCTGATCGAGTACTACACGCTGCCGAAGAAGCTGCAGACCATCAAGGCGCATGCGCAGGCTTCGGCCGACATCCAGTCGCAGTTGCAGAACCTGGTCGGCAAGCGCTTCATCGCCGACAACGACTACGACAACCTGATGCACTTCCCGCGCTACCTCAAGGCGATCAACGTGCGTCTGGAAAAGCTGCGTGCCGATCCGACCCGCGACACGCGCCTGCTGTCCGAATGGATGCAGGTCGCCGCACCGTGGCAGCGCGCGCAAAAGGACCGCGGCGCCGGCGATCCCAAGATGCAGGAATTCCGCTGGCTGCTGGAAGAATTGCGCGTGTCGTTGTACGCGCAGGAGTTGCGCACGCCGATGCCGGTATCGGTCAAGCGCCTGCAGAAGGTGTGGGAGACCATGCAGCGTTGAACCCGCTGAACCGCCGAATTTCCTGTGGCTGCAGATTTGAGGGAACGATGTTGCATTTAGCGTAGAATTGCAGCACTTTTATCGCAATCTATTTCCAAAAAGACAATGGCAATCAAATCCGACAAATGGATCCGCCGCATGGCGGAAAACGAGGGCATGATCGAGCCCTTCGAGCCCGGTCAGGTCCGCGAGGCCAACGGCCAGAAGATCGTTTCCTACGGCACTTCGTCGTACGGCTACGATATCCGGTGCGCCAACGAATTCAAGATCTTCACGAACATCAACTCGACCATCGTCGATCCCAAGAACTTCGATGAAAAATCTTTCGTCGATTTCCATGGCGACGTCTGCATCATCCCGCCGAACTCGTTCGCGCTGGCGCGCACGGTCGAATACTTCCGCATCCCGCGCAGCGTGCTGACCATCTGCCTGGGCAAGTCGACCTACGCGCGTTGCGGCATCATCGTCAACGTCACGCCTTTCGAGCCGGAATGGGAAGGCTACGTCACGCTGGAGTTTTCCAACACCACGCCGCTGCCGGCCAAGATCTACGCCGGCGAAGGCTGCGCGCAGGTGCTGTTCTTCGAAAGCGACGAGATCTGCGAGACTTCGTACAAGGATCGCGGCGGCAAGTATCAGGGGCAGCATGGCGTGACTTTGCCGAAGACCTGATTCGACTTAGACAGCTAAGCCAGTCATGAAAACAGCCGCATGTTCTCGGAACATGCGGCTGTTTTCGTTGGTGCGTTCCCCGTGCGTGCTCAGTGTTTCTTGCCAGCCTTCGCACATTTCCTGGCTTCGCCGATAAAACGCTTCACCGCCCCCGACTGGCCACTGTCGCGATAGGCCAGATGCAGCGGGGCTTTCAGGTCGGGGGCATCTTCGATGTTGAGGTAGGCGACGGATTCCAGTTCTACATGGCGCATCGACGCCGGGATGATGGAGATGCCGAGTCCCGCCGCAACCAGACTCAACGTCGACAGATTCTTGCGCGCCTCCTGTTCCACGCGTGGACTGAAACCGGCGGCGCGGCAGGCGGCGATGATGGTGTCGTACAAACCCGGACCGCTGGGGCGGCGGTTGAGGACGAAGATTTCTTCCGCCAGGGCTGCCAGCGGCACGCTCTTGCGCCGCTTGTTGCGCACCAGCGGATGCCCCGAGGGCAGCGCGACGATCATTTCCTCGATCATCATGGTTTCAATCGTGATGTCGCTGACATCGCCTACCGGCGAACGGATGAAGGCAACGTCGATGCGGTTCTGGCTCATCAGTTCGACCAGATCGTTGGTGTTGCTCTCTTCGACGGTCAGCGTCACGTCGGGCGCGATGTCGCGAAAGGCGCGGATCACCGTCGGCACGAACGGATGCAGCGACGCCGACTCGGTGAAGCCCACCGCGATGCGGCCCAGTTCGCCGCGCGCGATGCGCCTCACGCCGGCCACGGTGGAGTCGACCTGGGCCAGGATCGTGCGCGCGTCGGTCAGCAGGGCATGGCCGCTTTCGGTCAGCTCCATGCCGCGCGGCAGGCGGTTGAACAGGGTCACGCCCAGTTCATTCTCCAGCGCCCGTATCTGCTGGCTCAGCGGCGGCTGCTGGATGCCGATGCGTTGCGCGGCCTTGGTCAGATGGCCTTCTTCGGCGACGGCGATGAAGTAGCGCAGCAGGCGCAAATCGATGGATGACATATGATTAAGATATGAATGATGTGCTTGCCATATATTAGACAAAATAACCCTGCAAGAGTAGCCTTTCGTTTGTGGCGGCACAAGTCCTGTCGCAGAAGGCGAATCATCATGCACAATCAAAATAATCCATCAGAATCCAACGCAGCAACAACGCCCGGAAAAAGCGCCGCTCCCTTGACCGGCGCCATGGACGGCCACGACGACCGCGCCTCCGGTCGCGTGATTCCGACGTCGAAAGAACTGTTCCTCGGCTTTCTCGGCCTCGGCATGACGGCCTTCGGCGGCGCCTTGCCGCTGGCGCATCGCATGGTGCTGGAACGTCATCGCTGGCTCACCGAAGCCGAATTCGTCGAGTTGCTGGGGCTTTGCCAGTTTCTGCCGGGCGGCAACATCATCAACCTGTCGGTGGCGCTGGGCATGCGTTTTCGCGGCGTCAAGGGCGCGGTGTCGGCGATCTTCGGCCTGATCGCCGTGCCGTCCATGGTGGTGGTCATGCTGGGCATCCTCTACCAGCACTATCAGCACGACCCCAACATCAAACACCTGTTCGCCGGGCTGGCTGCCGCCGCGGCCGGCTTGCTGATCCAGATGGCGGTCAAGATCGCGCTGCCGTTGCGCAAGAACCTGGTGCTGGCGGCATTGGCCACGGTCTGCTTCATCGCCATCGCCTGGCTGCGTATCCCGTTGTTGTGGACCATGCTGGTGATGACGCCGGTGAGCGTGGTGATCACGGCTAAATTCGCAGAGAAGGGGACTGTAAAATGAGCGAGACCCTGATCGCCCTTGCCCTGATTTTTTCCGAACTGTCGGTGCTGGCCTTCGGCGGCGGCAACACCATCCTGCCGGAGATGCAGCGCCAGGTGGTGGAAGTGCACCACTGGATGACGGCGGAAGATTTCAGCGCCTTGTTCGCCCTGGGGCAAGCTGCTCCCGGCCCCAATCTGATGATCGTGACGCTGGTCGGCTGGCACGTGGCCGGCTTCTACGGCATGCTGGTGACGACGCTGGCCAAGTTCGGCCCGTCCTCGCTGGTGACCATCGTGATGCTGCACGTCTGGGAGCGCTTCAAGGACAAACCATGGCGTCGCCATGTGCAGGCCGGCCTGATGCCGGTGACGGCCGGTCTGGTGGCCGCCAGCGCCGCGCTGATTGCGCATGCCTCGATCAGCAACGGCATTCTTGCGGTGATCACGGCCGCGACGGCGGCCATTTCCCTCAAGACCAAAATTCATCCGCTGTGGCTGCTGTTCGGCGGTGCTGCGGCAGGGATGATCTTCCTGCAGTGAACACCGCTCGTTGTCGCATCCGGCCGTGCAGTGTCTGGGATAAAAAGTAAGACCCCGTTTCTTTATGAAACGGATTCTAAGTCTGAATGAAAAAAGCCGATACCGGCAATACGGTATCGGCTTTTTTCGTTTGTCCGTGAGGGCAGTTTATTGACGCACGAAATCCACAAAGTAATCGCGGCGGCCGTTCACTTCACGCTTGACCAGACCATGCACGTCGGTTTCGAAGCCAGGGAATTTCTCGTTGAAATAACGGGCGAATTTCACAGGTAGTCGACGATGGTCTTGTTGACGCGTTCGCCCGGGATCAGCAGCGATGTGCCCCGTACTGGCGGCGATCGCGGCGGCGGGCTTTTCCTGCTTCGGCAACTTCTGACGCCAGCCGGCTGGAACCGAACCGCCGCTGCTGCCACTCATTGCCCACAGCCTTGGGTTTCCCAAGGTCCGTTTGCATTTTTTGTCGGCGGATAAAACATGGGCGGCATTTCGTTTAGCAACATCAAGGCTTGGTTCCACAGCAACGAGCCGGAGCAACCGGCGGCGCGCGCGCAACCCAGGCCTTTGAAAGGCCTGGCGCCAATCGCGCCGCAAGCCCGTGCGGCCATGCAGCGCGCTGGCGATCAGTCCAGTCGTGCCAAGTTGTTCAAGCTTCCGCCGCAGGCCATGCTGGACAAGCAACGGCGCAACATCCTCGCCACCGGCAAGCAATGGACGCAACGCGCGATGCAAGCTGTGCCGTCCCAATCGCTGGAGGCCGACGCCGGCCTGTCCGGCTTGGGTGAACGCGCGCGCCGGTTGCTGGAGCCGCATGCGCAATTGCGCCGGCAGCTAGACGCGATGGTCGCGCGAGGCTGGACTATCGAAGAGAAAAAACTGAGACCGGCCACCGACCTGAGCGGGCACCGGCGTATCGCCATCGATTCCAATCTGGCGGCGCGCGATCCGGCCATGTTCCTTTCTATCCTGGCCCGCCATGCGGGCGCGGCCATTTACGACAAGCCCATGTCGCTGGCCTCGCGCAAGCAGTTCGAGCTCAGTTTCCTCGCGCGCGAGGCGGCCGGCGCGCTCAATGTGCTCGAGTTGAGCGAATCCCTGGCGCTATCCTCCCCGAAACAGCCCCCCTCATTGCACGTGGCAGCATCCATGATCCAGGCGTATGACGAATTGCGCGCGGAGAACGGTGGCGCCAAGCCTTCTCCGGCGGAGATGGCTGAGCGCGTGCACCAGAATTTCCAGGCGCAAGGGCAGTTGGGTATGCGACAGTCCGGCCAGCGTCGCGATCCTCTGGCCGAGGAAATGCAGCTGCAATACGAGGCCTTCGGCATTCGCGGCAATACGCCGGCCGCCGATATCGAGCGCGCCGCGCAATGCCTGAACCGCACCGGCGTGGCGATCGCGCCGTCCAAGCTGGCCGCGTTCGCGACCAATCAGGCTGGAGAAAGTTATTGGCTGGACCGCAAGAGCCTGGCCGGCAGCATCCGGCAAAGCAGTGCGAGCTTCACACGGTTGGGTATCACCGAGCACCAGATCGGCGGGCTGGTGGAGCACACCCTGGCCAGCGGTCAATATCGCCAGTGGGGCGACGCCAAGCGCTTTGCCGTGACTTGCCACGACCCGGAGCGCGGCCAGGCCGTGCAACTCTTCGTGACCTTGGGCGACAAGCCGGGTGAAGTTAGCGCGGTTACGGCCGGGGCGATGAATTGGGGGCATTTCGCGCGTGGCGAGGACGGGCGCGAGCGTTGGTTCAGCATGGCCCAATGCGATCCCGCGCTGACTTCGCAGTCGGCCCAGGCCTGCGCCAGTCACGGCATCGACCCGCAGTTCCTGCCGGAAGTCATCCACACCGCCATGCTGAGCGGTAAGCAGAACACGTTGCCGTCGGATCCTGCCGACCCGACCGTAACGCGCACCGAATATAGTTTTACCTATCGCCACCAGCCGATGACGGCGGTGCTGCATACCCGTGACGGCAGCGATTACCTGACCGGTTTCGAACTCAAGCCGCGCGTCCAGGTTCAGGCCCAGGCGTCGGAAGTGGAGGTGGCGCCCGACCTGGCCTCGCGCATGGGCCAACAGGGGTGGCAAGCCTTGGCGGCCCACGCCGCTGGCTTCATGCTGCCGCCCAGCACTTTCTTGACTACGGTCGCCAAGTCGGAAAACCTGCACATGGCCAGCGTGGAACATCCGGGTTTCTTTCAATACCGCACGCAATTGGGCGGCCAGGAGGTTTCTTTGCTGGCACGCATGGAGAACGGCATGGTGGTGGATGTCCGCTCGCCGTCGGAATTCGACCGCATGCTGCAAGCCTCTCCCACGCAAGAAGAGAATCTGCGCGAGCTACAGCGTCAGGGGTGGCAGATCGGCATGGGCAAGGAGGGCGAAGGCGTGTATTGCAATTCTGGACTTAAGCGCATTTCGCTGGGCAATCCCGCGTACAGTCACGGGGCATCCTTGTTCAATTCTCTGGTGCATGAAATGGCGCATGCACGTTACGGCAACAACCCCGACATGCGGTCGGAGGACAGCTACGCCGCGTACGAGGCTGGCAATGAGGGGAATTCGCTGCTGACCGAATACGAGGCCCTGAAACAGTTCGTTCCCGGCCCTTCGCACGACCAGTATCTCGAGTATTTGTCGCGTTCCACGTGGTATGCCCAGGCCATGCCGGTATACGAAACCATGCAACAGAAGATGGCGCTGACCAATAGCCCGCAAGAGCAGGCCAGTGTCCGCGCTACCGCGCAAACCGAGATGGGCCAGATTATCGCTCGTCTAAACCCGTCCGGTGTGCCACACCACGTTACTTACGAGATGAACTGGCGGGCATTTCACCAAGAGCATCACGGCAGCCAAGGCAAGGCCAGCCGCATCGACACGCTGCGCCAGGAGCAGCCCGATTTGACCGTACCGGCCGCGGCGGGCGGCTTCGAAGCGCCCAGCACGGCCAATATCGCATTCATCAAGGCGTTGCCGGCGCGACCCGACGGCACATTGGGAAAACGCCCCGGCCAGTTGTTCATCACGCCGTCAACCTTGCTGGATCAAAGCACCGGCGGCGACTTGCGCGTGTTCGAGAACGTGGTGCAGTCTGCCGTCACTCATTGCGAACCGGAGATCACTGCGGTCGGCAGCGTCGCCGAGAAGGCCACCTTTCGTTTCGACCTGCAAGGCAGCGGCCATGAAATCACCATGCACCTGGACAATGCCGGCCGGGTGTTCGACATCAAACACATTACCGGCCCGGTCGGGCAAGTATCTTCGAATCCCCTCCCGACCGCGCCGCAAACCGAGTAAAAGACATGAGAATTTCTCTTCTTCCCAATCCGGCGTCTGCGGGCGCCGATAACACGCAAGCACCGCAGCAGCAGTTACCTGCCTTGGCATCGCCATCGGGCGCCGACACCCAGGCGGCCAGCGGCCGGCGTCACCATTCCAACAGCATGGCATTCCTGCGCCTTCATACAGGCAACGCGGATGCCGCCCAAGCCACGCCATTGACCGGCCTGACCGATGGCTTATGCGCCGCAATGAGCGCGACCGACGTCTTGGCCGAACTGAAGCGCTTGCTGCCGGCCGCCTGGTACCAGCCACCCCCCATTCTCCCCGGCGGGCAAGTGGTGGTACGCCAGACCTGGCCTTTCACGGTCGGGGAGTGCAACATCACGCAAGCCCGCATGGATTGCGATGCCGGCGATGGCAGTCTGCAGCAGCTGCATTTGTCTTGTGAAGGCCTGTCGCTGGACCTGGCGCTGCTGCAAAAGAAGTATGGGCAGGCGCAAGCCAGCCCGGCTTACCGGGACGGCGACGGCGGCGACGTGCAGCTCTCGTTCCGCCAGCCCTGGGGCCGGCTGAGCGTGGTGGTGGATGGCGCGCAGACCATGTGCCGCGCGATCTTGCTGGAGCCGGATGCGGTTCGGGCGGACCCTTAAGAAGCGCTTCGCGGCCGCAGGTCGCCGCCAAGAAAAAAGCCGGGACCTGGCATCGGTCCCGGCTTTGCTTGCTTGTCTGAGGTAGAGACCTTGTTACTGCTTCACGCAATCCACGAAGTAATCGCGCCGTCCATTGACCTCGCGCTTGACCAGACCATGCACGTCGGTTTCGAAGCCAGGGAATTTCTCGTTGAAATCACGGGCGAATTTCAGGTAGTCGACGATGGTCTTGTTGAAGCGTTCGCCCGGGATCAGCAGCGGGATGCCCGGTGGGTAAGGCGTCAACAGGATCGAGGTGACGCGGCCTTCGAGTTCGTCCAGCGGCACGCGGTCGATTTCGCGGTGGGCCATCTTCGAGAATGCATCCGACGGCTTCATCGCCGGTTGCATGTCGGACAGGTACATTTCCGTCGTCAGGCGCGCGACGTCGTAGGCGCGGTAGGTTTCGTGGATTTGCTGGCACAGGTCGCGCAGTCCCAGGCGCTCGTAGCGCGCGTTGCGGCCCTGGTTCGCGGCGGCGAACTCCGGCAGGATGCGCCAGATCGGCTGGTTCTTGTCGTAGTCGTCCTTGAACTGCTGCAGCGCCGTCACCAGGGTATTCCAGCGGCCCTTGGTGATGCCGATGGTGAACATGATGAAGAACGAATACAGGCCGCACTTCTCGACGATCACGCCGTGCTCCGCCAGGTACTTGGTGACGATCGATGCCGGGATGCCGTTCTCCCCGAACTGGCCGTCCAGCGACAGGCCGGGGGTGACGATGGTCGCCTTGATCGGGTCGAGCATGTTGAAGCCCGGCGCCAGGTTGCCGAAACCGTGCCAGTCGTCTTCCGCCTTGATGACCCAGTCTTCGCGCTCGCCGATGCCGTCTGCGGAGAAGCTGTTCGGCCCCCACACCTGGAACCACCAGTCCTTGCCGAATTCCTGGTCGATCTTCTTCATGGCGCGGCGGAAGTCCAGCGCTTCGAGGATGCTTTCTTCCACCAGCGCGGTGCCGCCCGGCGCTTCCATCATGGCCGCGGCGACGTCGCACGAGGCGATGATCGAATATTGCGGCGAAGTCGAGGTGTGCATCAGGAAGGCTTCGTTGAAGGCGTCCTGATCGAGCTGCACGGTTTCCGATTCGCGCACCAGGATCTGCGAGGCTTGCGACAAACCGGCCAGCAGCTTGTGGGTCGACTGGGTCGAGAAGATCATCGACTTCTTGGCGCGCGGCCTGTCCTTGCCGATGGCGTGCATGTCCTTGTAGAAATCATGGAAGGTCGCGTGCGGCAGCCAGGCTTCGTCGAAGTGCAGGGTGTCGATTTCGCCGTCCAGCATTTCCTTCAGCGTCTCGACGTTGTACACCACGCCATCGTAGGTCGATTGCGTGATGGTCAGGATGCGCGGCTTCTTGTTCACGGCTTCGCGCGCGAACGGGTTGGCTTCGATCTTCTTGCGGATGCTTTCCATCGTGAACTCTTCCAGCGGGATCGGTCCGATGATGCCGAGGTGGTTGCGCGTCGGCATCAGGAACACGGGAATCGCGCCGGTCATGATGATGGAGTGCAGGATGGATTTGTGGCAGTTGCGGTCGACCACGACGATGTCGCCGGGCGCAACCGTCGAGTGCCAGACCATTTTGTTGGAGGTCGAGGTGCCGTTGGTGACGAAATAGCAGTGGTCGGCGTTGAAGATGCGCGCGGCATTGCGTTCCGAATCGGCGACCGGGCCGGTGTGGTCGAGCAGCTGGCCGAGTTCTTCGACGGCATTGCAGACGTCGGCGCGCAGCATGTTTTCGCCGAAGAACTGGTGGAACATCTGGCCGATCGGCGACTTCAGGAAAGCCACGCCGCCCGAGTGGCCGGGGCAGTGCCACGAATACGAACCGTCCTGTGCGTAGTGCACCAGCGCGCGGAAGAACGGCGGCGCCAGGCCGTCGAGATAGGACTTGGCTTCGCGGATGATGTGGCGCGCCACGAATTCGGGCGTGTCTTCGAACATGTGGATGAAGCCGTGCAGTTCGCGCAGGATGTCGTTGGGGATGTCGCGCGAGGTGCGGGTTTCGCCGTACAGGTAAATCGGGATGTCGGCGTTCTTGTGGCGGATTTCGCTGACGAAGGCGCGCAGCGATTTGAGCGCGAAGTCGGTTTCTTCGGACGAGCCGGCGCCGAATTCTTCATCGTCGATGGACAGGATGAAGGCGGAAGCGCGCGATTGCTGCTGGGCAAACTGCGACAGGTCGCCGTAGCTGGTCACGCCCAGCACTTCCATGCCTTCTTCCTTGATGGCGTCGGCGAGGGCGCGGATGCCCAGGCCGGAAGTGTTTTCAGAGCGGAAATCTTCGTCGATGATGACGATGGGGAAACGGAATTTCATAGGTTCTCCAGGAGAACGCATGGGGCAGAGTGATCATGCGTTCAGTTCAGTTAAAACTGCGACTGCGCCTGGGCGAAAAGCTTACGCGCTCGGACGGTTGCTGTCGGGGTGAGCCTGGCAAACCGGTCAAACAATGTCGCTGCAAAAGAGAAAGCGCGATGGATTTCATACGCCTTCCGGGCTAGCAGAACCTTCACGAACCTGTCGGTCACGCCGCCGTGCCGGATCGCGGCTGGACAGCGGAGGGAGCAGGTTCTAAAAAAGAAGCCGAATTTTCGCAGAAATCGAGAAATGGTGGGGCGAAAACTCATGCCGATTTTGTTGAAAATCAGGGAAAAACAACAAAAAGTCCCCGGACTCTTTCAGCGTCTTTCGTATGTCACAAATGCGTAGTCAAATTCCTGACTTTCCGAGCGGTACGTTTCACGCGCCGCTTCTTGCCACAGTTGGGGGTCGATCGCCGGAAAGAAAGCGTCGCAGTCGAAGCTTTTGCCGATCTCGGTGACGATCAGGCGCGTGGCCAGCGGCAGGGATTCCGCATAAACCTGGGCGCCGCCGATGATGAAGGCGTCCGTGCCCGCCACCAATGCCGCCGCATCTTGCAAGGATGACACTGTTTCGACGCCGGCGTGCGACCACTCGCGATTGCGCGTGATGACGATATTACGGCGATTCGGCAAGGGGCGTCCGATGGAGTCGAAGGTCTTGCGGCCCATGATGATGGGGTGGCCGGAGGTGGTGCGCTTGAAGTGCGCCAGGTCTTCCGGCAGATGCCAGGGCAGGGTGTTGTTGATGCCGATGCCGTGCTTGCTGTCGGTGGCGACGATGATGCACAGTGCGCCGGAGGCGGAAGGTGTAGGTGACATGCCGATACTTGTGTAGGATTGCCGGAAGTCGGCGGGCGCCGTGTTGCGCCGCACCGGTACTGAGGGCGTTATGTTACAGGACGCGTCCTCGATGATGGAACTTTCTGGGAAGGAATTGCCCTTATAAAGGTATCCCCGGTAAGCAGAGGACCTGGCCAGCCTGGCGTCAGCGATGGTTCTCTTTGGCAATAGTTCTGCAATTGCGCGGCAACTGGCGGGAAGTTTTGTCGGGAAGTTGCCGGATGCTGCGCCGCCATGGCGTTTCGAGGGTATTGGGGTTTATCCGGCCGGAGTTCTGGGCCAACTTGTGCAACATTGGGTAAACTACGCCATCTTTCGAAATGCCCGAAGGGCGTTATCGGATAAGAAAAACTGCATGTCAGACGGAAATCCAATGTTTTTTACTTTGTACCGGCGAGGCGCCTTGAAAGCTTCCGCCAAATCGTCCCGTCTCATGGGGCAAGCTGTTCACGCTATTTTGCCGGCGGCGTCGACGCTGTTGCTAGCGTCATTGCTGGCCCTTTATGGAAACAATGCGGCGGCGTTCGACTTCAACGACGTCGCCGTGCGCGCCAAGGCGCTGGCGGGCAAGTCGTACAAAAAGCCCGCCGACAAGCTGCCCAGGGAAATCAAGGAGCTCAGTTACGAGCAGGCCAACCAGCTGCATTTCAAGCAGGACCGCGCTTACTGGCGTCCCGAGAAGCTGCCGTTCGAACTGTCCTTCGTCCATCAGGGCGGCGCCTACGTGGAGCCGGTGCGCATCAATGAAATCGTCGGAGGCGGCGTGCGCGAGATCGTGTTCAATTCGGGCCTGTTCGATTACAGCCATACGCGCATCGATCCGCGCCGTGTGCGCAACATCGGCTTTGCCGGATTCCGCATCCGCTACCCGGTCAATTCGACCAAGGAAAAGGACGACGTCCTGACCTTCCTCGGTGCGAGCTATTTCCGCGCCATGGGCAAGGGCCAGGGTTACGGCATCTCGGCGCGCGGCCTGGCGATCGATACGGCGCTGTATTCGGGAGAGGAGTTTCCGCGCTTCACCGAGTTCTGGCTGAGCCGTCCCAATCCGGGCGACAAGGAACTGACGATTTACGCACTACTGGATTCGCCGCGCGCGACCGGCGCCTATCGCTTCGTGCTGCGCCCCGGCGTGGATACGACGATCGACGTCAAGGCGCAGTTGTATCTGCGCGCCAACGTCACCAAGCTCGGCATCGCGCCGCTGACCAGCATGTTCTTCTTCGGCGAAAACCAGAACGGTCCGGCCGACGACTTTCGTCCGGAAGTGCATGACTCCGACGGCTTGTCGATCCAGTCCGGCACCGGCGAGTGGATCTGGCGGCCGCTGGTCAATCCGAAGCGCTTGCTGGTGACGGCGTTCAGCCTCGATAATCCGCTCGGCTTCGGCCTGATGCAACGCGATCGCCAGTTCTCCAGCTATGAAGACCTGGACTATCACTACGAAGCGCGTCCGAGCACCTGGATCGAGCCCAAGGGCAAATGGGGCGCCGGCCGCGTCGAGCTGGTGCAGATTCCGACGCCGGACGAAACCAACGACAACATCGTCGCCTACTGGATGCCGAACAGCATGCCCAAGCAAGGCCAGCCGTTCAACGTCGAGTACAAGATGTACTGGCAAAAGGAAACAGAGAAGAAACCGCCGCTGGCCTGGGTGGCGCAAACGCGCTTCGGTCACGGCTACCGCGCCAAGAGCGACGATACGATAGGCATGTCGATAGACTTCGACGGCACGGCACTCAAGAAACTGCCGGCCAATGCCAGGGTGGAGGGGACGGTGGAAAGTGACGGCAACGGCAAGGTGGTCAGCGTGACGACCCGCCGCAACGACGTCACCGGCGGCTGGCGCATGGAGTTGAAACTGCGCCGCAACGAAGATAACAAGCCGGTCGAACTGCGTGGCTTCCTCAGGAACGCTGCACAGAACGGTCCCGGCGCAACCCTGTCCGAAACGTGGAGCTACATATTACCCCCCAACTGAGACAAGCCTCCGAAACGTCGCAACAACTGGAGCGCTATCTCGACCGCCTGCCGCTGACGCCTGAACAGCGCCAGGACCTGGCCGCCCGCGCGGGCGAGTTGGACTCCGGCGACGCCATCCGCGATTTGCACGGACTGCTGGCGGGCGGGCGCGGCTTGTCCGGTAAAGACTCCGGCAATCCGGCGCACGACTCCGTCGCTGCCCGGCTTGAACTGTTGTATCCGCAAGCCGCCGCCAAGGCCATCGCCATGCAGATGCCTGCGGCCGGTGCAGGGATAAATACTGCAGTGCCCGGTCCGGGCGACGACATCAAGGTCGCGCCGCCGCTCAATCGCAAATCCATGGTGCCGCGTCCCTGGGGCACGCTCAATCCGCTCTCGCGCTGGGTCGAAGAAGCCACGCGCAAGTTCGAGCAGCGTGCTGCGCGCCGCAAGGGCCTGCCGCCCAAAGAGGCGGTCTTTGTGGAAGACACGCTGGACCTGCCCGACTCGCCCGATCCGCGCGGCTACTGGACCCACAGCGGCAATGTGCGTCGCGTGGTGCTGTTGATCCTGATGCTGATGCAAAGCGCGCTGGCGACCTACTTCATGAGCGACGTCCTGCCCTATCACGGCGAGAAACCGCTGGAGATGGTGGTGCTGGGCCTGTTCGCCTTGCTGTTCTGCTGGGTGTCGGCGGGATTCTGGACCGCCATGACGGGTTTCCTCGTGCTTATGCGCGGCGACGATCCGTATCTGATCTCGCATGAGCAGGCGGGGCCGAAATGGATCGCGCCGCAAGCGCGCACCGCCATCGTCATGCCGATCTGCAATGAAGACGTGGCGCGCGTGTTTGCCGGTTTGCGCGCGACCTACGAATCGGTACAGCGCCACGGCGACCTCGACCGGTTCGACTTTTTCGTCCTCAGCGACAGCGGCGAGTCCGACATCTGCGCCGCCGAGACGCAAGCCTGGGCCAACCTGTGCAAGGCAGTCGGCGGCTTCGGCCGCATCTTCTATCGTCATCGTCGCCGCCGCGTCAAACGCAAGAGCGGCAATATCGACGATTTCTGCCGCCGCTGGGGCGCCGATTATCGCTACATGCTGGTGCTCGACGCCGACAGCGTGATGAGCGGCCAATGCCTGTCGACGCTGGTGCGCCTGATGGAGGCGCACCCGAGCGCCGGCATCATCCAGACCGCGCCGCGTGCGGCCGGGCGCGACACCTTGTATGCGCGCATCCAGCAATTCTCGACGCGGGTCTACGGCCCCTTGTTCACTGCCGGCCTGCATTACTGGCAACTGGGCGAGTCGCATTACTGGGGCCATAACGCCATCATCCGTCTCGAACCGTTCATGAAACATTGCGCGCTGGCGCCGTTGCCCGGCGACGGCAATCTGTCCGGCCCGATTCTGTCGCACGATTTCGTCGAAGCCTCGTTGATGCGCCGCGCCGGCTGGTCGGTGTGGATCGCCTACGACCTCGACGGCAGCTATGAAGAAATGCCGCCCAACCTGCTCGACGAACTCAGCCGCGACCGCCGCTGGTGCCAGGGCAACCTGATGAACTTCCGCCTGTTCCTGGCGCGCGGCATGCACGTGGTGCATCGCGCGGTGTTCGTCACCGGGGTGATGGCTTATTTGTCGGCTCCGCTGTGGGCTTTGTTCCTGGCGCTGTCGACCGTGTTGCTGGCGACGCATACGCTGATCGATCCGCAATACTTCGTCGAGCCGCGCCAGCTGTTTCCGATCTGGCCCGAGTGGCATCCGGAGAAAGCGCTGGCGCTGGTGTCGGCCACGGCCACCATCCTGTTCCTGCCGAAGATCCTCAGCATCCTGCTGATCATCGCCAAGGGCGCAAAAGGATACGGTGGGGCATTGCGCGTGACGCTGAGCATGTTCCTCGAACTGTTGTTTTCGATGATGCTGGCGCCGGTGCGCATGCTGTTCCACACGCGCTTCGTGCTCGGCGCCTTCCTCGGCTGGGCCTTGAGCTGGAAGTCGCCGCCGCGCGCCGACAACGAAACCGGCTGGGGCGAAGCCTTCCGTCGCCACGGCGTGCATTCGCTGCTGGGAGTGGCCTGGGGCGCGCTGGTCTATTGGCTCAATCCGGCTTTCATCTGGTGGCTGATGCCGATCGCCGGTTCGCTGGCTTTGTCGGTGCCGTTGTCGGTGTTGTCGAGCCGGGTGTCTTTCGGCCGTTTGTTCCGCCGTTCCAAATTGTTTTCGATCCCGGAAGAAGTGGATGCGCCGCGCGAATTGCGCGACACCGTCTCGCACCTGAATGCGACCGCGCCCTTGCCGGGCTTCGTTGACGCCGTCGTCGATCCGTCCGTCAATGCCTTGGTCTGCGCCAGCGCCCACGGTCATCCGCGCCTGCCGGCCGCCAGCCGCAGTGCGGGCGACTCGCTGGTGCTGCAAGCGTTGCGCCGCGGCCCGGACGTGTTGACCGAGAGGCAAAAGCACACGCTGCTGGATGATCCGCGCCTGTTGTCGGAGCTGCATCTGGCGGTCTGGAGTCAACCGGCGCGGCACTCGTCCTGGATGGCGGCGAAATGAGGAGAGACGACGTGGAAGACATGTCCGGCATGACCGCAGAAAATCGCAACCTGGCGACGCCTGTTTCCGCGCCCGCCGAGCGCCGGCGCAAATTGATCCGTCGCGGCTGGATGGCGCTGGCCTTGCTGCTGGCGGTCTCGGCCGGCGTCGTCGGCTGGTACGGCTATCGCCAGCGGCATCCGCAGCCGGTGCCGGTCAAACTGGAAACCGTCATCGCCGAACGCGCCGACATCGAGCAGGTCGTCAATGCCACCGGCAACGTCGCCATGCAGAGTTATGTCGACGTCGGCACCAAGGTCACCGGGCAGATTTCGGACGTCTACGTCGGCATCGGCGAAGCGGTCAAGGAAGGCAGACTGCTGGTCGCCATCTCGCCGGTGGTGCAGGCCGGTCGCGCCGAAAACAACCGCGCCCAGATGGCGCGCCTCAAAGCCGAACTGGCCGGACAAAACGCTCAGCTCGATTTCGCCCAGCTGCAATTCCAGCGCCAGACCCAGCTGAAGGCCGAGAACGCCACCCGTGAAGAAGCCTTCGAATCCAGCCGCATGGGCATGTATTCTGCGGCCGCCAAGGTGGACGCCATCAACGCGCAGATCCAGCAGCTCGACGCGACCATGAAGGAAGACGAAGCGGTCCAGAAGCAGACCAAGATCGTCGCGCCCATCAGCGGCACGGTGGTGGCCTTGTCGGCGCGCATCGGCCAGACCCTGTCGGCCAATCAGGACGTGCTCATGCGCATCTCGGATCTCAGCAAGATGAGCGTGCAGGCGCGGGTGGCGGAAGAAGACGTCACCCAATTGCATAAAGGCATGACGGCCTATTTCAGCACGCCCGGCTATCCCGGCAAGCGCTGGGCCGGCAAGCTGCGGCAGATCATGCTGCTGCCGGCGGACGACACCGGCAAGCAAGGCAAGAAAGCGTATTACACCGTGCTGTTCGACGTCGCCAATCCCAGCCGCGAGCTGATGGCCGGCATGACGGCGGACGTCTTCTTCGTGCTGGCCAAGGTGGAGCATGCCGTCACGATTCCCGCATCGCTGGTCGTCAAGCCTGACAACAAGGGCATGCAAAAGCTGAAGATTTTGCGCGCCGACGGCTCGCTCGAAACGCGCGACGTCAGGATCGGCATCCGCAACGCCGACAAGGCGCAGGTGGTTTCCGGCTTGACTGAGGGCGAGCAGGTGCTGTTGCCGGCCGTAGCGCCTGCGCCTGCATCCGCAACACGCAACGGCGACAAAGCCGGCTAGTTCTTTTTCGCGACAGGTTTCTCCATGGCGTTTTTTTCCGGTGAATATTCGATGAAGCCCATCAGCCTGGCAGTGCTGACACTGATGCTGGCCGGTTGCGCAGCAACCCAGGTCGACGTCGAGCCCGTGCAAAAAGTGGACGTGCCGAAACAGTGGAGCGATCCTTCCGTTGCCGCATCGGCTGCCGGCGCCGACAGCGCCGGGCAGATCGTCCTCGATGCCGACTGGTGGAAGCAGTTCGGCAGCGCCGAGCTGAGCGGTCTGGTCACCGAAGGGCAAAAGAACAATTTTGAAATCGCGGCCGCCATGTCGCGCGTGCGCCAGGCCGAAGCCAATGCCCGCATCGCCGGTGCGCCGCTGCTGCCCGACGCCGACATCGCCTCCAGCGCCAACCGCAGCTTGCCGCTCAGCGGCGGCACCGCGACCACGACCGCCAGCGGCATGCTGGAGATCAATTACGAAGTCGATTTCTGGGGCAAGAACAAAGCCGGCCTGGCCGCCGCCGAAGCCTCGCTGCGCGCCAATATTTACGACCGCGAAACCGTCGCGCTGACGGTGACCAGCGGCATCGTCTCGACCTTCCTGCAAGTACTGTCGCTGCGCGACCGTTTGCAGATCGCGCAACAGAACGTCGCCAATGCCCAGCGCGTGCTGAAACTGGTCGAATCGCAAAGCCGCGCCGGCGCCGCATCGCCGCTCGACCTGGCGCGCCAGCGTTCGGCGCTGGCGAACCAGCAGGCGGCGATCCCCGACCTGATGCAGCAAGAGCGCGACGCGCAGACCGCATTGGCAACCTTGCTCGGCCGCCCGCCGCAAAGCTTCGTCGTCAATGAAAAAGGACTGGCCGCGATCCAGATGCCGAAGATCGCCCCGGGCTTGCCGTCGGAATTGCTGACGCGCCGTCCCGACATCCGTCGCGCCGAAGCGCGTCTGGCCGAAGCCAACGCCAACGTCGCGGTCGCGCGCGCGGCCTTGTTCCCGAGCATCCGTCTGACCGGTTCCACCGGCGCGCAAAGCAATGCCTTGCTGTCGCTGTTCGACGGCCCCAATCTGCTGGCCAACCTGGGCGCCTCGCTGACGGCGCCGATCTTCGACGCCGGTCGCCTGAGCAGCCAGCGCGACCTGGCCATCGCACAGAAGCAGGAACTGGTGCAGGTCTATCGTTCGGCGGTCGTCAGCGGCTTGTCGGAGGTGGAAAAATCCTTGGGCGCGATTCGCAGTCTGGAAGAGCGCTATCGCCTCAAGAACCAGGAAGTCGACCAGGCGCGTTTTGCTTTCGAGCTGTCGGAAATCCGTTATCGCGTCGGCGCCGAAGATTTGATGGTGGTGCTGGACACGCAACGGATTTTGTCCGAGGCGCAAAACCAGCTGGGGCAGATCAAGCTGCAGCGCCTGCAGGCGACGGTCTCGCTCTACAAGGCCTTGGGCGGGGGCTGGAAGGATGATGCGCAATACGGCAATCCGGCCACGGGTTCCGGCGGCACGCCGGAGAAGGTCCAGGGGGCGTCCTGAGTTTTTGCTATTGTCCGGCGCAGCGTCCGGACCGGCTTCAATGCAATGCGGCAGTCGCCGCTTAGAACAGAAGGGCGGTCGTCGCCGGGCCCACATCGACTTCCTGCATGTCGCGGCGCACGCTGCGACCGATATCGCTATGCTCGCGGGATAGCGCCCACGGATACAGCAATCCCAATCCCGCCATCGCCACGGAGGCAGCAAACGCAAAGGCGTCCCACTGCGACTGGCCGGGCAACGCCAGGATGGCGATCACGCTGAAGGATGTCAGAAGAGCAATCGATTTTGGAAGGTTGCGCATGACGGAATCCCTGTGAATGGCCTGTCATGCACTATAGATGCTGCAGTGCGGGAAGTGAAATAACTATTACAACTTAGCTAAGCACGGATTCGACTTAACGCCGTCAATCGACGACGGTGTTTGCGAGAGGAAGGAGCCGCGGCTACCGTGCGGCTCCTTCAGCGATTATTTCTCTTCCGTCATGAAGGGATAGACGACGCCGGCAATCACCGCGCCGACAATCGGGGCGACCCAGAACAGCCACAACTGTTGCAATGCCCAGTCGCCCACGAACAGCGCCGGACCGGTTGAACGGGCCGGATTCACGGAGGTATTCGTCACCGGGATCGAGATCAGATGGATCAGCGTCAGGGCCAGGCCGATGGCGATAGGCGCAAAACCTGCCGGCGCGCGCTTGTCGGTGGAGCCGAGGATGACGATCAGGAAGACGAAGGTCAGCACCACTTCCGTCACGAAAGCCGCCGCCTGCGAATACTGTCCCGGCGAGTGTTCGCCGAAACCGTTGGCGGCGAATCCGCTCGCCACCAGGTCGAAGCCAGGTTTGCCCGAGGCGATGTAGGCGAGCACGGCACTGGCGATGATCGCACCGATCACTTGCGCGACGATGTAAGGGACGACCTCCTTGGCGGGGAAGCGACGGCCAACCGTCAGACCGATGGTCACCGCCGGATTGAAGTGGCCGCCCGATATGTGACCCAATGCATAGGCGCCGGTCAACACCGTCAGGCCAAAGGCCAGCGACACGCCGACAAAGCCGATTCCCAGGCTCGGAAACCCCGCGGCGAGTACGGCACTGCCGGTTCCGCCCAACACCAGCCAGAAAGTTCCGAAGGTCTCTGCCGTCATTCTTTTGAGTATATTCACGTGCTTTTCCTTTCCAATAGCGCAAATAAAAACCGGCTGCGTGAGCCGGCGTCGTTGAGTCGGATTTTGCTGTCGATGTCTGGCGGACGCAAGGGCATCTTGCCGACTTTAGGTCAAAATCCTGCGCGAGTATAGTTTTTTCGATTGCACCGGAAAGCCGGATTTACGCGTTGTTACCGAAAGGCAGAGTTTTCGCGATGGATGTCGAATTTTCTTGTCTTTGATGGGTGAAGCGCATCGATGCGTACGCCAATTTTTTGCTGAATTATTTTTCTGGAAAGCTGGTTCGGAAATCGCTCTGGAGAAGGAAGAGCGATTTCCGGCATAGGTGCTTTCTGCGCGCGGAAACAAAAACGCCTGCAAAGATGCAGGCGTTTTCAGATAAAACGAGAATGCATGGATCAGACCGCGACGGGCGCCTTGATATGGGCCTGGGCTTCATAGTCGGTGATTTCAAAATCTTCAAACTTGTAATCGAAGATGCTTTCCGGTTTGCGCTTGATTTGCAATTTCGGCAACGGTCCCGGCGTGCGGGCCAGTTGTTCCCGCACCTGTTCCATATGGTTGGAATACAGATGGCAATCGCCGCCGGTCCAGACAAAGTCGCCGACATCGAGTCCGGTCTGCTGCGCGACCATGTGCGTGAGCAACGCGTAGGACGCGATGTTGAACGGCACGCCGAGAAAAATATCGGCGCTGCGTTGATACAGTTGGCAAGACAGCTTGCCGTCGGCCACATAAAACTGGAAGAAAGCATGACAAGGCGGCAATTTCATCTGCGGGATGTCGGCCACGTTCCATGCCGACACGATCAGGCGGCGCGAATCAGGGTTGTTCTTGATCTGGCTGACGACTTGCGCGATCTGGTCGATGTGCTCGCCGTTCGGCGCCGGCCAGGAGCGCCACTGATAGCCGTAGATCGGTCCCAGGTTGCCTTCCGGATCGGCCCATTCATCCCAGATCTTGACGCCGTTTTCTTTCAAATAGGCAATATTGGTCGAGCCGGCCAGGAACCAGATCAGTTCATGGACGATGGACTTGATGTGCAGCTTCTTGGTGGTCAGCAGGGGAAAGCCTTCCTGCAGGTTGAAGCGCATCTGGTGGCCGAAGACGGAACGCGTGCCGGTGCCGGTGCGGTCGGTTTTTTCGGTGCCATGTTCGTAGACATGACGCATGAAATCGAGATATTGGCGCATGGGGTTTGGTGCTGATGGAATGACAGGGATTGTAACTTATTTGGGAGGACGGACCGGGATTGGGCCGGTAGCGGCGAGATGCAAAGAGTGTTTGTCATGGCAACGACAAAAACGGCGCTCGCAACATCGTGCGGCGCCGTGGGAGACAAAAGAAGCGGCTCTTGCAATGAAGCAGGAGATCCTTGATGAAATCAGAACGCCACGTTGTTGCCGCCCTTGAGCTTGAGCATGTCGCGCGCATCGTCGGGCGTCGCCACTTCCAGCGACAGCGCCTCGATCACGGTGCGGATGCGTTTGACTTGCGCGGCGTTGCTTTCGGCCAGCTTGCCGGGGCCGTCCCACAGCGAATCTTCCAGGCCGACGCGGGTATGGCCGCCCATCGCCGCCGACATCGTGGCGATCGGGATTTGGCCGCGCCCGGCGCCGAGCACGGACCAGAAGTAGTCGTCGCCGAACAGGCGGTCGGCGGTGCGCTTCATATGCATCACGTCTTCGACGTCGTTGCCGATGCCGCCGCGCAGGCCGAACACCGACTGGATCAGGAAAGGCGGTTTGATCAGGCCGCGGTCGATGAAGTGGGCGGCGGTGTAGAGATGGCCGATGTCGTAGCACTCGATTTCGAAGCGGGTCTGGTTGGCGCTGCACGATTCGAGGATGTAGGCGATGTCCTTGAAGGTGTTACGGAAGATGCGGTCGTCGGATTCGGCGAGGTAGGGTTTTTCCCAGTCGTATTTGAAGTCCTTGAAACGGTGCAGCATTTCATACAAGCCGAAGTTCATCGAGCCCATGTTGAGCGAGGCGACTTCGGGTTTGAGTTGCAATGCAGGTTGCAGGCGTTCTTCCACGCCCATGGTGGGGGCGCCGCCGGTGGTGAGATTGATGACGACGTTGGACCTGGCTTTGATCTGGGGGAGGAATTTGCGGAATTCCGCCGGGTCTTGCGTCGGTTTGCCGTTGTGCGGGTCGCGGGCGTGGAGGTGGACGATGGCGGCGCCGGCTTCTGCCGCACCCAATGCTGCGTCGCGGATTTCGTCCGGGGTGACTGGCAGGTAGGGGGACATGGAGGGGGTGTGGATGGCGCCGGTGACGGCGCAGGTGATGATGACTTTTTTGGGTTTGCTCATTTGGTTCTCCTGGTGATTGTTGGTTTGTGGGGCTTGTCTATATGTATAACTTTTCAAGTCCATCTGTCCTCCTGACGGAAGTCAGGACCCAGTGGCGTTCGTTGTTCCGGCTTGTCGTTTGTTCGTTGCTTAAGCTGTTCTCTCTTCGATCAACCCTTCGCCGGGGGGCTGAAGCACTGCTTCAGCAAGCGGCAGCCGCTCACTTTCTTTGCTTCGCCAAAGAAAGTAAGCAAAGAAAGGCGACCGCGGGATCCAGGCCCTTCGGGCTGCCCGGTGCTGCGAAGCAAAAAATGGGAAGGAAAAAAACTCGCTTCGCTCAGACAGTTTTTCCTTCTTAATCCATTTTTCGCATCGCATCACCGGCTGGCTCCAAGCGGAACTGCCGAACCGGCTCGCTTCGCTTTGCCCGGGGTGGCTCGCCTTCGGCATCGCGCACTTACACATTCTCTGTAACTAATTAGCCCGTCGTCCCAGCGAACGCTGGGACCCAGTGGCGTGCCGTTGCCGGCATTTCTCTTTTAAGTCGCTTGCTTCTTCTTATGCGCCACCAATCCCATCAAGCGGTTATCACGCCAGCGCGATCTTTCTTGCAACTGATCCGCACGCAGCACCTCGCGTCGTTCTCCTTCAATCTCTTTCAGCGTCTCCGTATTCCACTCATTCGGCAACTGCGTCTTCGCCACGTCGCGATACGTGTGGCCGTAGCGTTTTGCATAATCGATCACGCCTTCCGGCGCATTGAGGTCGATGGTTTCGAACGGACCCATGAAGGACCAGCGCAACCCCAGGCCGTCCTTCAATACCTTGTCGAGATCTTCCGACGAGGCGTAGCCATTTTCGTAGAGGTTCAGCGCTTCGTTGAGCACCGCGCCCTGGATGCGGTTGAGCAGGAAGCCGGTGATTTCTTTTTTCAACAACACCGGCGACTGGCCGGCGCGGGTGTAGATGTCGTGGGCGCGCTTGACTGTCTCTTCGGATGTCCACGGCGCAGGTGCCAGTTCGACCAATGGGACGAGGTAGGGCGGATTCACGGGATGGGCGACCAGGATGCGGTGGCGGCCGGGGAGGTGTTCGGAGAACTCGGACGTCGGGATCCACGAGGTCGAGCTGGTGAGAATGGTGTCGGGCGCGGCCAGCTTGTCCATCTCGGCGAAGATCTGGCGTTTGACTTCGACGGTTTCCTTGACGTTTTCCTGCACCAGCGCCGCGCCCTTGAGTGCTTCGGCCAGGCTGTCGACCGGCGTGATGCGGGCCAGCACGACGTCGGGTGTTTCGTTGATCAGTCCATGTTTGGCGAGGTCGCTGATGTTGTCGTGCAGGAGCTTGCGGCAGGTGTTGAGCGCTTCCGGCACGGCGTCGTAGATGGCGACGCTGCAGCCGGCGCGGGCGAAGACGATGGCCCAGGCGCGGCCGATCAGGCCGGCGCCGATGACGGCGATTTTTTCATTCATGGTGTCTCCTTCGTTGGCTTCATCGGCTTCAGCCGAGATGTTCGACATTACCGCAGACCGACAAACTTTGCCCGCTGACGGCGGATCCGGCCGGCGAGCAGATGTAGATGATCTGGTTGGCGATGTCTTGCGCGGTGACCATCTTGCGCATCGAGACCTTGGACAGCAGGCGCTCGCGCATCGCTTCATGGTCGATGCCATAGGACGCCGCCTTGGCGGCGATCACGCGTTCCTGGCGCTCGCCGGCGACGATGCCGGGGAGGATGGCGTTGACGCGGATGTTGGAAGGGCCGAGTTCCATCGCCCAGCTTTCGGTCAGGCCGATCACGCCGAATTTGGAGGCGGAGTAAGGCGTGCGCAGCGGGAAGCCGAGACGGCCGGCCGCCGACGAAATATTGACGATGGAACCGCCGCCGGCTTTTTTCAGCAGCGGTACCGCCCGGCGCGTGCAGAGGAAGGGGCCGGTCAGGTTGACGGCAATGGTCTGGTCCCAGGCCGACAATTCGGTCTCTTCGACTTTGGCGGTCGGGCCGGCGATGCCGGCGTTGTTGACCAGCACGTCGAGCGCGTCCCAGCGTTGCGCCAGTTCGGCGAACATGGCGTCGACCTGCGCTTCGTTGGCGACGTCGGTCTTGCTGAAGCTGACCGGCGCGCCGGCGAACTGCTTGCGCGCGCTGCCGAGGAAGTCGTCGCTGACGTCGCAGATGTGAACCTGCGCGCCCGCCGCCACGAACGATGCGGTGATGGCCAGGCCGATGCCTTGTGCGCCTGCGGTGACGACGACGCGTTGATCTTTCAAACTGGTGTTCATGTAAATGTCCTTGTTGCTTGTGTCAGAAGTAAAAAGTTAAAGCCAGAGAATTTGCTTGCGATAGCTCAGGTCGGTCAGCAGCGGTTCGGCCGGGCCGGTGTGGAAGACCGCGCCGCGTTCCAGCGCAAACACGCGGTCGGCCAGTGCCAGCACCAGGTCGAGGTTGTGCTCGACGATGACGATGGAGACTTCCTTGCGCAGTTGATCGAAGACGGTGAACAGCTCTTGAACCACCGCTGGCGCCAGACCTTCGAAGGGTTCGTCCAGCAACAGCAGCCGGACGTTGCCCGACAGGGCGCGCGCCACCGCCACCATCTGTTGCTCGCCGCCGGAGAGGAAATCGGCTGGCGTGTGGAGGCGTTCTTTCAGGCGCGGGAAGTAGTGCAGGATTTTTTCTTCGCTCCAGGCGATGCCGTTGCTGCTGTCGGTCTTGCGCGCGAGGCGACCCAGCGAAAGATTTTCGGCTACGGTCATGCCGGCAAACAGGCCGCGTCCCTGCGGCACGTAGCCGATGCCCAGACGCGCGATGTCGGGAGCGCTCAGGCCGGCAATATCCTTGCCGTTGTAGCGGATGGCGCCCGAGGCCGGTTTCAGCAAACCGGTCAGCGCTTTCAGCAAGGTCGACTTGCCGGCGCCGTTGCGGCCGAGCAGGGCCACGATCTCGCCTTCGCGCACTTCCAGCGTGGCGTCGTTGAGGATGTGGCTCTTGCCGTAGAAGGCGTTGACCTTATCGAATGCCAGCAGTTGCGGACGTTCCTGCGCGTCGCCGGCAACGCGTCCGGTGACCGGCGGCGTGCCGGTGCCGGTGTAGATTTCCTGCACGCGTTGATCCGCGCGCGCTTCATCCGGCGTGCCGGACATCAGCACGCTGCCCTGGTTCATCACCGTAACCTGATGCGAGAAGCCGAGCACGCGGTCGATGTCGTGTTCGACGATCAGCACGGGAATGTTGTCGGCGATGATTTTCACCAGCCGCGACACGCGCTCGCGCTCGGCGGCGGCGAGACCTGCAAGCGGCTCGTCCATCAGCAGCACGTGCGGCTTCGATCCCAGCGCGATGCCCAGATCGACCAGGCGCTGTCCGCCATAGGACAAGGCGCCGCCTTCGATGTCGTCGATACCCTTGAGGCCGAGGAAGCGCATCAGCTCGTCGGTCTCGGCGTGGATCTCGGGATAGCTGTCGATGTCCTTCCACATGTTGAAGCGCGAGGCATGGCGCGCCTGCAGCGACAGCCGCAGGTTTTCGTAGATGCTCAGGCCCTTGAACAGATTGGTGATCTGGAATGAACGCGCCAGGCCGCGCTGACAAATCTGTCCCGGCGTCAGGCCCTGGATTTCTTCACCGTTCAGCTTCACCGTGCCGTGGTTCGGGATGAACATGCCGGAGATCAGATTGAAGGTCGTGGTCTTGCCCGCGCCATTGGGGCCGATCAACGCGTGGATCTCGCCGGCATGCAGATTGATCTGCGCACTCTTGACCGCCTGGATGCCGCCGAAGCGGATGTCGATGTCCTTGACTTCCAACACCAATCCATCCTGCCGCGGTGATTGCAGGAAAGCAGGCAAAGGCAAACCGTCGACGATCTGGCGCTGGCTCATGGCGGCGCCGACTTCAGCCGGCGGACGCAGCCGGCGCTTGATCTGTTGCCAGATGCCCACCAGGCCGGTCGGCGAAAACAGGATGAAACCGACGAAGGCGAGGCCGAACCACAGCAGCCAGTTCTCGGTCCAGATCGACAGGCATTCGCGGAACAGGATGTAGAACAACGCACCCAATGCCGGGCCGAGGAAGCTGCGCATGCCGCCGATCACCACCATCGCCAGCAGTTCGCCGGAGAAGGCGACCGAGGTCGGTTCGGCCGAGGCGAAGCGGTGATGGAAGGCCAGCAAGGCGCCCGCCAGACCGGTCACGCCGGCCGACACGATGAACATGATCAGCTTGTAGACGATGGTGCTGTAACCCTGGAAACGCGCGCGCTGCTCGTTCTCGCGGATCGCCACGATGGCGTGGCCGAAGGGTGAGCGGATCACGCGTTGCAGGACGAACAGCACGATCAGCGCGATCACGCTGACGAACACGAGGAAGGGGATAGCCTGATCCAGATCGATGCCCGCCACGACCGGACGCACGACATTGCCGAGTCCCGATTCGCCGCCGGTGAAGTCGGTCCAGCGGAAGGCAATCGCAAACGTCAGTGCCGACAAGGCCAGCGTCAGCAGCGAGAAGTACACGCCGCGCCGGCGCAGGATCAGGAAGCCGACGATCGCCGCCGATGCCGCGATGAACACGATCGTGAACAGCATCGGCGCCACGATCTGGCCGGGGAACCAATATTTCTGCGACAGCGCGGCGGCATACGCGCCCACGCCGAACCACGCGCCGTGGCCGAACGAGGTCAGGCCGGTGTAGCCGACCAGCAGGTTCAGGCCCATGGCGGCGATGGCGTAGATGACGACGTCGGTGGACGAACTGGTGGTCAGGCCCAGCAGCTGCAGCAGGATGGGAACGATGATCAGCGCCAGCGCGCCGATCCACAGGGATTGATATTTGTTATACATACTTACAGGCACCTTAGAGTGGCTGAAAAATGGCGCTGGCAAGGCACGCCGACGCAGACAGTACGGAGGTACGGCAAGGCGGCGTAACGCCGCCAGCGGCTTTTTTCAGCCGCTCTCATTCAAAACGTTCGATGCGTTCGCCTAGCAGGCCGCGCGGACGGAAGATCAACACCAGCAGCATCAGCAGATACATCGATGCTTCGCCGGCCGGCGCATAGAACTGGATCGTGATGCCGCGCACCACGCCCACCAGCAAGGCCGCCAGCACCACGCCCCAGAAGCTGCCGAGCCCGCCGATCACCACCACCACGAAAGCGGCGGTCATGATTTCCGCGCCCATGGCCGGATGCACGCCGGAGATCGGCGCGAACAGCACGCCGGCCAGTGCGGCGAGACCGACGCCCAGCATCACGATGGCGGTCATGTAGGGTTGCAGCTTGATGCCCAGCACCGCCACCATGTCGGGCTTTTGCACGCCGGCGCGCACCACGCGGCCGAACGAGGTCTTGTTGAGCAGCAGCCAGATCAGCGTCAGCGCGACCACGACGGCCGCCAGCATCAGCAGGCGGTATTTGGAATACATGAAATCGCCGACCATGATCTGGCCCTTGAAGGCCGGCGGGATCGACGCCGGCAGCGGCGACGCGCCCCAGAAGATGCGGATGACCTGTTCCGCCACCATCGCCAGCCCGAAGGTCAGCAGCAGCCCGAGGATGGGATCGGCCGAATAAAATCTGCGCAGCAGGAAGCGCTCGAACAGGATGCCGATCAGCGCCACCAGCAAAGGGGACAGAATCAATGCGCCGCCGAAGCCGAGGTATTTGGTGATTTCCACCGCGAGGTAGGCGCCGATGGCATAGAAGGCGCCGTGCGCCAGGTTGACCACGCCGCCGAGGCTGAAAATCAGCGACAGCCCGAGCGCGATCAGCAGGTAGTACCCGCCGACGAGAATGCCGTTGAGGATTTGTTCCAACAGGAAAACGATTTGCATTGCTGCTCCGGAGTGGAGGACA
This sequence comes from Herbaspirillum sp. CF444, assembly GCF_000282135.1. Taxonomy (GTDB): domain Bacteria; phylum Pseudomonadota; class Gammaproteobacteria; order Burkholderiales; family Burkholderiaceae_D; genus Herbaspirillum. The sequence continues at coordinate 33,874 of NZ_AKJW01000016.1, read as the reverse complement.
GGAAAAAACGGAGATGCACGATCATTCGCCGTCGTCCCGGCGAATGCTGGGACCCAGTGTCGTTACACCGATGGCGGTGAGTGAAAAGACACTGGGCTCCAGCGTTCGCTGGAGCGACGGAGAGTAGGTGACGGCTTAGGTGAAGGTGCAGGCGTTCTCTTGCATCGTCGGCGCCAATACCTCCAGCGACTCGCTCGGTCCCGGCACCGATGCCCCCAGCAACATGAAGTCCCACTTGTCCTTGATCTGCGCCTTCGGCTTGGGCGTGACCGTGTACATCTCTTGCAGCAACTGGTGATCCCACGCGCGATAAGTGCCCTTGCGCGCCTTCAGTGCATCGATGGGCGCGCCCTTTTCGAAGTACTCGATCAGCCTGGCGGTGTCGAGCGATTTGGTTTCAGTGACGGCTTGCACGATGGAGCGGAAGGCGACGTATTCGCCCCAGGCCTGGTTCTCCGGCGGTTTGCCGAATTTCTTGGTGAAGGCGGCGACGAAAGCCTTGGCCGACGGCGCGTTGACGTCGTGGTGCCAGGTGGTCGGCCAGGTCCCGGCAAAATTGTCGGCGCCTGCGCCCCATGCGACGGCGGTGTCGAAACCGAAACCGGCGATCGGGAAGGGCAGGCCGAATTCCGAATACTGTTTGATGAAGTTGGTGATCTGGTTGCCGGCGAGATTGGAGATGACCAGGTCGGGTTTGGCCTGGCGGATCTTCAGCAGGTAAGGGCTGAAGTCGGTGGCGTCGGTCGGCACCAGCTCGTCATTGGCGATCGTGCCGCCGTTGGCGGAGACGAAGGATTTGGCGGCGCGCAGCAGGTCGTGGCCGAAGGCATAGTCGGCCGACAGCGCGTACAGCTTCTTGCCCTTGATCAGGTTGTCGTGCAGCAGCGAACGGCCGCAGGCCTTGACGTAGGTCGAGTTGGCGGCCTCGATGTGGAACATGTACTTGTTGCAGCTCTTGCCGCGCAGCTCGTCGGAGTTGCAGCCGGTATTCATGAAGAGCTTCTTGTTGCGTTGCGCGACTTGCGCGATGCCCAGCGCTGAAGCGGACGAGATCTCGCCGATCAGCACGGCGGCGCCGTCGCGTTCCAGCAGGCGTTGCGCCTTGGAGGAAGCGGTCGGCGGATTGACCGAGTCTTCCGAAATCAGGGTGAGTTGGCGACCCAGCAGGCCGCCGGCCTTGTTCTGTTCTTCCACTGCCAGCGTGATGCTCATGACGGCGTATTCGCCCAAGGGGCCGAGGAAGCCGGTGCGCGGGGTCAGGTGGCCGATGATGATTTTGTCCGACTGCGCCTTGACGATGGCGGGGAAGCCCAGCGCCGAAGTAGTGGCGGCGACCGCGCCTGCTTTCAAAATGGTGCGACGGCCAGGCGACAGGATCCGGCTGCCAACTTTGTTATCGTCTTGCTCCATGGTGCAAACCTCCTAATGGTCCGGCGCGAGCCGGGTGTCTCGATGGAAGCCGCCACCTGCCGCGGCTTGCTTTCTTATATGAGCGCTTGTTTGCAGAAGGGGAAAGGTCCGTCCGGCTTGAACAAGCCGGCTTGTCTCCGTCCGTGTTTTTTGCAACAGCCTCTTTTTTATGTCATTTATTTGACATGTGATCAAATGTATTCGATAGAATCAAGGTGTGTCAACCGGCGATGCAGCAGCAAGGAATGTTGCCCGACGTCATGCCGGTGCGCCAGAAGAAGGGGGGCAGTCGCATGGGAAATCGCCGCAAAGGGAAGTGTGGCGCTGCATTCGGCAGACAGGGCGGAAAAGCGCGACTGCTATAATCCGCGACAATTTTGAATAACAGATGCATTTCATCGGCACGGATGAAATGGTTTCAAGCGAGAAACCGGGGACATGGAACACACGATACTTGCGGACCTTTCGCAAATGCGCAAAATCACGCACGCCACGCTGTCGCAGCGCGTGTATGAGGATTTGCGCGAGCTGCTGCTGGCAGGGCAAGTCCGCCCCGGTCAAAAACTGACCTTGAAGAGTCTGTCGGAGGCCTTGGGCACCAGTCAGATGCCGGTGCGCGAAGCGATTCGCCAACTGGCGGCGGAAGGGGCGCTGGAAATCCTGCCCAATCGCGCCGTGCGCGTGCCGCTGATGACCAAGGACAAATTCCGCGAGCTGCTGAAGATCCGCCTGGCGCTGGAAGGCCTGGCGGTCGAGCACGCCGCGCAGAACATTTCCGCCGAAGGCTTGCGGCAAGTCTCGGACTTGCACGACACGCTGTGCGTCGAGATGCATCGCAAGAAACCCAACGTCGACCTCATCATCCGCCTCAACAAGCAATTGCACTTCGCCGCCTATGAAGGATCAGGCATGGCGACGCTGGTCGGCCTGATCGAAAGCCTGTGGCTGCAGGTCGGGCCGGTGATCAACCTCGACCTGCGCGCCGGTTCGCGCCGCCTGTCGGAAGCGCCGGCGCTGGTGCACCATGCGGCGCTGCTCAAGGGCTTGCAGGACAAGTCGCCGGAGCAGGCGCGCGCCGGCCTGTCGGGCGACCTGCTCAGCGCCGCGCAGATGATTCTTGCCGGGGACGGTTTGCCTGATGCTTAGTTTGACGCTTGTCTTGCGGTGCAGGCGTGCGACTGAAGCAGCTAGCCAGCAAGAGGCTCAGCAGCGGTATTCCCGCGGCCAGCAGTTCCAGGATGCCGGTGCTTTGCTCCAGCTGCTCCAGGCGAATCTTGTAGTGCGTGGCGAAGGCCATCAGTAAAAACAGGAATGCGGCGCTCAGCCCGGCTATCAGTTTCAGTCGCATAGTCATCTCCTTCATCACTCTTTCTTCACATGACGGCTGCAGGCGCCGTCGCCAATGCCGCTGCAGATGCAACGGCGCATTTCCTGCATGTCAGACAAGTGCTATATCGACCGGCGACGACGGACGTTGATGGTGGCGGCCGGTAAAGAAGCGTAAGTTTGTGTAGGCGTTTGTCATGGCGGGCTGACACGGTGTTCAGGGAGGCGCGTGCGATTCCGGAGCAAGGTTTCGGCAAGACGGCGACACGCGGGATCGTGTACCCTCTCGGTGAAAACAATATATTCAGGCGAGGGAACTTCATGGCTTTATTCAACAAGAGCGGGCTGCGCAAGATCATCGGTCGCGCGGCTTTTTTATCTGTCCTTGCCGCCGCCGCAATGGCGCCGTCGCTGTCGCACGCGCAGACGTCGCTGGACGACATGCTGAAACCCTATCTGGAGCAATATCGTCTGCCCGCCGTGGCCGCAGCCGTGGTCAAGGACGGCAAGATCGTCAGCGCCGGCGCGGTGGGCGAGCGCAAGTTCGGCTCCGGCATCCCGGTGACGGTGAATGACCGTTTTCATATCGGTTCCGACACCAAGGCATTCACGGCGACGCTGGCCGGCATGCTGGTCGATCGCGGCGACATGACGTGGGCGACGACCATCGGCGAGGTCTTTCCCGAACTGGCGCCGCAAATGGATGCGGGTTTCCGCAGCATCACGATCAGCCAGCTGTTGTCGCATACCTCCGGCATTCCGGCCGACAATGCGGAGTTCGTCGAGTTGCTGGCCAAGTCGACGTTTGAAGAGGGCAACCTCGACGACCTGCGCTACTGGCTGCTGGAGCAATGGATGAGCAAGCCGCTGCAGGCGCCGCCGGGACAGCGCTTCGCCTATTCCAACATGGGTTACACCGTGGCCGGCGCGATGATCGAGCGCGTCGCCAAAAAGAGCTGGGAAGAACTGATCCGCGAATGGATCTTCGATCCGCTGGAACTGAAAACCGCCGGACTCGGCTCGCAAGCGACTCTGGGCCGCATCGATGCGGCGCTCGGGCATGGCATCCTCGACGACGGCAAGATCAAGGCCTTCATGGCGGGGCCGGGCGACGACAATCCGCAGATCATCGGTCCCACAGGCCTGGCGCATATGTCAGTGCTCGACTTCGCGCGCTGGGCCGGCTGGAATGCCGGCGAAGGCAAGCGCGGTCCCTCCTTGCTGAAGCCGGAAACGCTGAAGCTCCTGCATACGGCGGTCGTCGACATGCCGTCGGCGAAAAACCCGGCGCCGGGAACGCCGTCCAGCGGCAAGTACGGGCTGGGCTGGGTGATCGTGACGACCGACTGGTCGCCGCAGCCGCTGGTTTTCCACGGCGGTTCCAACCAGAAGAACCTGGCGCATATCTGGTTCAGCCCCGGGAAGGATTTCGCCATGGTGGTCGTGACCAATATCTCCAGCGCCAAGGCCAACGATGCCTTGTTCGATATCGCCGATAAATTGTATAAACAGTTTGCGCCGTGATGGCGGGTTGACGCATCTGTTCTTCGGCATCATTTCCAGCGCCGGATTGCAGGGTGGAAACGCGGCTATTGATACAATGCGCGTTTTCCCTTGTTCCTCTTTCTGGCGGGCTCCATGGATTTTCTTCTATTTCTGGTTGACTTCATTGTTCACATCGATCGGCACCTGGCCGAAATGGCCGTTTCCTACGGTCCGTGGCTGTTCCTGATCCTGTTCCTGATCATCTTTGCGGAAACCGGCCTGGTGGTGACGCCCATCCTGCCGGGCGATTCGATGCTCTTCGTCACCGGTGCGATTGCCGCCACCGGCGCGTTCGACATCCACCTGATGGTGCTGACGCTGATCGTTGCCGCCATCCTTGGCGACAGCGTGAACTATCAGATCGGCAAGGCCATCGGCCTGAAGGTGTTCGACAATCCGAACTCAAGGATCTTCAAGCGCGAATATCTGGATAAAACCCATGCCTTCTACGAGCGCCACGGCGGCAAGACCGTGATCATCGCGCGCTTCGCGCCCATCGTGCGCACTTTCGCGCCGTTCGTCGCCGGCGTCGGCGCCATGACCTACCCGCGCTTCTTCGCCTATAACGTGATCGGCGGCATCCTGTGGGTGGCGAGCTTCTCGTATGCGGGTTATTTCTTCGGCAATCTGCCGGTGGTGAAGCAGAATCTCAGCCTGCTGATCCTGGCGATCGTGGTGTTGTCGATTCTGCCGGGCGTGATCGCTTATCTGCGCCAGCGCATGAAGTTGAAATAAACATCGCGGTTCAGCCGGACAAAGAAAAAAGCCGTTCAGTTTGCACTGAACGGCTTTTTATTTACTGCTGCAGAAATGAACTACAGAGATTGCCTCCAGAGGTCACACAGTAAATTTGGTACGCACATCCGCAATCAATACTTCCACAAAATCTTTTGCAGTTCCTTGCTGTCGTTGGTCTTGGTCAGCGCCAGCGCGGTCAGGATGCGGGCTTTCTGGGCGTTCTGGTCGTCGGTGACCACCCAGTCGAACTTGTCGTCGTTCTGTTCGCCGTTGCGGATCACGACGCCGCTGCCGGTGCGTGTTGCGCGGACCACTTGCAGGCCCTTGCTGCGCACTTCCTGCAGGACCGGGACGATCTGTTCGGCGACGCTGCCGTTGCCGGTGCCGTCATGAATGATGGCCTTGGCGCCGGCGGTGACGAAGGCGTCATACGCGGCGCGGCTGACGTTGCCGTAGTTGTAGACCACGTCCACGCGCGGCAGGCTGTTGATCTTGTCGATGTCGAACTCGGTCTGCGTGGTGTGCGGACGCGCCGGCAAACGGTAGAACATCAGCTTGCCTTCGACCACGTAGCCCAGCGGGCCGTAGGGCGAGCGGAAGGTTTCGACCTTGAACGAGTTGGTCTTGGTGACGTCGCGGCCGGAATGGATCTCGTCGTTCATGACCACCAGCGTGCCTTTGCCCGCCGCTTCCTTGCTGGAGGCGACCAGCACCGCGTCGTACAGGTTCAGCGCGCCGTCCGCGCCCAGCGCCGTGCCCGGACGCATGGAACCGACCACCACGACGGGTTTGCTGCTCTTGAGGGTCAGGTTGAGGAAATAGGCGGTTTCTTCGATGGTGTCGGTGCCGTGGGTGATGACGATGCCGTCGACGTCATTCTGCTTGAGCAGTTCGGAGACGCGCTTGCCCAGTTTCAGCAGGCGCTCGTCGTTGAAGCTTTCGCTGCCGATCTGGAAGATCTGTTCGCCGCGCACGTTGGCGATCTTCGCGATTTCAGGGACGGCGGCGATGATCTTGTCGACCGGGACGACCGCCGATTGATAGGCCGCGGTATTGACGCTCGAGGCGCCGGCGCCGGCAATGGTGCCGCCGGTGCCGATGACGACGACGTTGGCTTTCTTTTCTTGCGCCTGTGCGGACAGCGACATGGCGGCGGACAGCAGCAGTACGCCACCGAGTTGTTTCAGCTTCTGATGTTGCATGAAGGTCTCCTGAGCAATCATTAGATCATTGGATGGTCGCGCCGTTGCGATCGGTCATGAAAGTCACTTGATGCGCATAACGGCGACATGCGTGCCAATCATTTTGCGTTTTGGTAATGGCACACGGGAATCTTACGGAAGTGTGCCGGCGATGTCCCATGCTTTTACGGCATGGGATTGCACAGGTTATGCAGCGGATGCATGACCTTCCCGCAGGCTTTCATCAATCAAAAATCGGGTGGGATTTTTAGAAGAATTCGACGATGTCATTCGTCGAAATTTCCGGGCTGAGCACGCCGGAAGTCACCAGCTCTTCGTAGTAGCAGATGCGGTTGCGGCCGTTTTCCTTGGCGTGATACAGGGCCTGATCGGCATGGCCGAGGATGACCACCGGCGTTTCGTGCGAGATGCCGACGAAGCCGAGGCTGACGGTGACGTTGCCGACTTGCGGGAAATCATAGTCCTGCACGTGCTGGCGGAAGCGGTCGAAAATCTTGCGCGCGTCGTCCACCGTCGTCGAGCGCAGCAGGATGACGAATTCTTCGCCACCGAAGCGGAAAATACGATCATGCGAACGGAACGAAGTGCGCAGGATGTTGGCGACCAGGATCAGCACTTCATCGCCGTAGAGGTGGCCGTACTGGTCGTTGACCTGTTTGAAGTGGTCGATGTCGACGACCGCCAGCCAGTGCGATTTGGCGTCGCCCGAATGACGGCGTTCGTTGTTGTCTACCGAGTGCGCCTCATGCGGCGCGATGGCGAAGGCGTGGCGCGAGAACTGTTCGTCGAAGGTCTTGCGGTTGAACAGGCCGGTGAGGGCGTCGCGCTCGCTGTAATCGAGCAGGCTCTGATAGTTGCAGTAAATCGCGAAGACGCCGTCGATCATTTCGCGCATGGCCGCGTCGTAGGCGTGCGGGTGACGGATTTCGATGCAGGTGTTGACCTTGCCGTGCAGCCACACCGGCAGCCACAGCACGTGCGTGCCGTCGGCGACGATTTCGTAGTGTTCGTTCTTGTGCTGGCGCATGCATTCCGCGATGGCGGGGAAGTTGCTCAGCGGTTCTTTGGGATCGTCGTCGGTGTGTTCGGCGATGGTGCTCAGATGCCCCTCGTCGAGGAACATTTTTTCCTGAACGAACAACTCATCGCGCAGTGCAAAAATGTCGTGCACGCGGATCTGGCGGACTTTGGTCAGTTGATGCAGGGCCGTGATGACGGATCCGGCAAGACGCGTGTTTTCACGTTGCGCCGTGATATCTACCAGGTTCTTTAGAAGCAGTTTCATCATCCGGATGTCGACTCCTGCGTGAGCACATTGTTCTATGTCTAGTGGGTACTCTGTGGAACACGATAAACGCGTTCTCGTTGGCTTTACCATTCATAGAATGCATAAGAACATTACGCAAGAATCAAGCCATGAATCAAGCCGGGAATCTCGGGATTCTACACTCAGCTTTACAGAACAGCTATTGAGTTAACACAAATCGTCAGGAAAAATTTTCTTTCATTTCCGAATGGAAATGTTGTTGCCGTGAGCGTCGCCTTGTCCATGCCGGCATGGTACTCAACGTCTCGCCTGAGACGTTGTCGAGGTGAAATTTCCAGGCTGGATTTACCATTTTGTGCGAAGGATGCGGATGCGTTTCCGTGCCGACGACAGGCAATGATTGTGCCGGCAGAAACTATTTACGCATTTCGGCTGTTGCTGCCGGCAACGTGCATGTGTACTGCTGCAGTGCATCAGCCGGCGGGATGCGATTCCTTTTTTTAAGGTGCGGGAAAACTTGCAGGAAGAGAGACGCGCCGTGTCGCTGACGGCGCGTCGGCAGGAAGGAAATTACAGATAAATGATGGCGAGCGCCACGGCGATGATGAGACCGAACTTGGTCGCGCGATAGGCGTTGCGATTCCAGTTCTTGAACTTGCGGCGGTATTGACCGGCAATCCAGACGAAGCGGAACAGCTTGTTGATGCGACCGGTCTGGTCGCCGGTTTCGTTCGGCGAGCTGGCGGCGGTCATCATGGTCTTGCCGAGCCACTTGTTGATGGTTTGCGCCCAGCGATAACGCAACGGACGCTCGACGTCGCAGAACAGGATGATGCGATTGGTGTCGGCGCCGTTTTGCGCCCAGTGAATGAAGGTTTCGTCGAACACCACGCTCTTGCCGTCGCGCCAGCTGTAGCGCTGGCCGTCGACTTCGATGAAGCAACGGTCGTCGTTGGGCGTGACCAAGCCCAGGTGATAGCGCAGCGAGCCGGCGTAGGGATCGCGGTGCGGATTGAGCGTGCCGCCCGGCGCCAGTTCGGCGAACATCGCGGCCTTGACGCAAGGAATGTTGCGCAGGATTTCGACGGTCTTGGGGCAGAACTGTTCGGCCGACGGATGGCTGGCGTCGTACCACTTCAGGTAGAAGCGCTTCCAGCCGGCCTTGAAGAAGGAGTTGAAGCCGGCGTCGTCGTTCTTTTCCGCAGCCTTGATCTTGGAGATGTTTTGCAGGTTGACGGCCTCGGCCTTGATGGTTTCCCAGTTGTCGTCAAGCAGGTGCAGGTTGGGGAAATCCTTGACGGCCGGATACGGCACCGCCGGCACGCGCGAGAAGGCGTACATGAACAGATTGATCGGCGCCATGATCGAGGAATGGTCGAAGAATTGCCGGAAAAACGGCAGTCTCACCTTTCCGCGGAAATGGATGAAAAAGATGGAAAAAAGATAAATGCCGACAACGACCCACTTCATTGCAATGTCCTCATGATGATGGCTATAACGTACGGCCATCTCGCATAGATAAGCGCCTCGGGCGCAATATCAACGCCTGAATATATTCTGGAGATGCGACGATTTCGTCGCAAGGGATGGGCCTGATTCTACACCAAGGCGATTTGGGGAGCTTTACGACGGATCGGTGAAGAAATGTAAAACATAAAGACCGGGCCCGCTGGACGGGACCCGGTCTTTATCGGTAAGCAGCCTGAACGCGTTTATGCAGGCTGCGCAGCCAGCTTGCCCGGCGCGATGCGCGGCATGCCGGTAAAGCCGAAGTCGATTTCCGGTTGACGTCCGGCAATGATTTCCGCGATGGCGCGACCCGAACCGCAACCCATGGTCCAGCCCAGCGTGCCGTGACCGGTATTGAGGAACAGGTTGCTGAACTTGGTCTTGCCGACGTAGGGGATGTTGGACGGCGTCAGCGGGCGCAAGCCGGTCCAGTACACCGGATTGTCGTAATCGCAACCGTCAGGGAACAGCTCGCGTGTGCGGCGCGTGATGGCGTCGCAACGGGTGCTGTTCAGTTCGCGGGTATAGCCGTTCAGCTCGCAGGTTCCGGCCACGCGCAGGCGGTCGCCCAGGCGCGAAACGACCAGCTTGTAGCCGTCGTCGGTCAGCGAAACGGTCGGCGCCGCATCCGGATTGGTGACCTTGTAAGTGGCCGAATAGCCCTTGCCCGGGTACAGCAGCAGGTTGATGCCCAGCGGGCGCAGCAGCGGCTCCGAGAAGCTGCCCATGGCGACGACGAACTTGTCGGCGCGCAGGGTCTTGTGGCGGCCGGCGCCGTCGATGACTTCCACGCCGGTGATCTTGGCGGAAGCGCCGGTGCCTTCGGTCAGCAGGCGGGTGATGGTGGTGTTGAACTGGAAGTCGACGCCGGCGTCTTCCGCCTTTTGCGCCAGGCCTGTGGTGAGCTTGTAGACGTCGCCCGATTCATCGCTGGCGGTAAAGTCGCCGCCGACGATCTTGTCGCGGATGCCGGCCAGCGCCGGTTCGATCTTGACGACTTCGTCGGCGCTGATGGAATCGCGCTGGCAACCGAGGTCGCGCATCAGCTTGGCGGCCGGCAGCGACAGTTCGAATTCCTTTTCCTCCGTGTAGAAGTGCAGGATGCCGCGGGTCAGGTGGTCGTACTGGATATTGGTTTCGGCGCGCAGGGCCACCAGCGTCTGGCGGCTGTATTCGCACAGCGCGACGATCTGGCGGATGTTGGCGTCGGTGCGCGCCGGCGTGCATTCGCGCAGAAAGTTGACGGCCCATTTCCATTGCAGCCATTCGGGACGGAAGCGATACAGCAGCGGGGCGTCTTCTTTGCCCAGCCATTTCAGGACTTTGAGCGGAGCGGAAGGATTGGCCCACGGCTCGGCGTGCGAGACGGAGATCTGGCAGCCGTTGGCGAAGCTGGTTTCTTGCGCTGCGCCGGGTTGGCGATCGATGACGGTAACGTCGTAACCTTCACGCTTCAAAAACCACGCGGACGCGGTGCCGATGATGCCTGCTCCCAATACGATGACTTTCATCACATTCTCCTTGATTACATATTCCCTGAATGGGTGAAATTGTAAGAAGTAATCGGTTTTTTAGGTAAGCAATCAGCGTGCCTGTATTTCTATTTTTAAATAGAAATAGGCTTTATGTATTCAAAAAAGAAAATAATTTTACGAAAAGCTTAATATTTTGGATTTTCGAACTTCGCCATTTCCTCGGCCAGCGCCTGCGTGACGCTTTCCGTCAGCGCCTGTTCCAGGCTGGCGCGCACGCGGGTCTTCAGGATGTCGGCCATGTTGTCCAGGATGACGGCCAGGTGGTCCTGCAGATGCTGGTGCAGGACGTTGTCGACCTGGCCCAGCATCTTTTGCATGATGTTGTCCTGGATTTCCTGGCGGATTTGCCGGAGTTGCTCTTCCGTAGGAACCGGCGCGACGGCGGGCAGCGGCGGGCTGACCGGCACCGGCACGGGCGGCGCATCGTATGTCGGCTGATACAGCGGTTGGTACTGGGGTTGATGGAGCGGCTGAAAGGTTTGCTGGTCAGGCTGATAGTGCTGATGGTAGTCGGGAGCTTGTTGCCGGCCGTCGTTATGCGGCTGATGCGGCTGCATGGACGTATCTTCCCAGTACAGCGTACCCGGCGCCGGTGTTTCCGGCACAGCCGGCGTGGCGATGACTTCGGTCAGGAGCGGGATGCTGTTGTCGGAGGACTGGCTCATGGCGTTACGCCTCAATCCGCGACGAAGTGGCTCAAGGGATATCCGCGTTCTTTATAGAAGCGGTAACGATCGCGCCCGGCAGCCTTGTCGGCTTCGTCGGACGAAATGATCTCGAACATGCGCTCGAAGCGGGCGAAATGCTCGGGCGTGTTGCCCGACAGATTGATCAGCACATGATGATGCGGCAACTCCACGGCTTCGCTGTCGGTCAGGATCACCGGCGTTTGTGCCGCCAGCGGATCGCCGGCGCGCACGTGCGGCAGGAAATCCTGTTCCGAGAACGACCACAGCAGCTGATCGAGCTGGGCCAGTTCGTTGCGATCCTTGCCGAGCAGCACGATCTTGCATTGCGCGGCGCGCGCCTTGCGCACCAGGCGGCAGGCGTAGGCGAGTTTGTTGGGGACGTTGCTGTGGAAATCGATGCGGGTCATGGACGAAGTATAGACATATCCAGAGGTGAGGAAAACCCGAAGCGGGAATTTAAAGCCGTTACATCAAGGCGGTGAATCCCGAGGGAAGGGGGCGGAGACAAGCAAACGCCAACTCCATCACCCGTCGTCCTGACGAAAGTCAGGAGCCAGTGTCGTGTCGACCGTTGTCACGACACTGGGTCCCAGCGTGCGCTGGGACGACGATGAATTTCAATGGAGGGGCCTTGGGCCGCTCTTCAATCCAGATTACGCCGCCATGCCGCTATGGCGCAGCAGAGCGTCGATGCTCGGCTCACGACCGCGGAAGGCCTTGAACGATTCAATCGCCGGACGCGAACCGCCGACCGCCAGGATTTCCTTCTGGAAGCGCAGGCCGGTTTCGATCGAGACCACGTTGTCGCCCTTGGCCGCGGCTTCTTCAAACGCGCTGTAAGCGTCGGCGGACAAGACTTCCGCCCACTTGTAGCTGTAATAGCCGGCCGCGTAGCCGCCTGCAAAAATGTGGCTGAACGAGTGCTGGAAGCGGTTGAATTCCGGCGGACGGATCACGGCAAACTTGTCGCGCACGGCATTCAGGACGGATTGCACGCTGTCCTTGCCGGAAGCGTCGTAGTCGTAGTGGATGTGCATGTCGAACAGCGAGAATTCGACCTGGCGCAGCATCTGCAGACCGGACTGGAAGTTTTTGGCCGCGATCATCTTGTCGAACAGTTCGCGCGGCAGCGGCGCGCCGGTGTCGGCGTGGGCGGTCATGTGTTGCAGTACGTCCCATTCCCAGCAGAAGTTTTCCATGAACTGCGAGGGCAGTTCGACTGCATCCCATTCCACGCCCGAGATGCCCGACACGCCGACTTCGTCGACTTGCGTGAGCATGTGGTGCAGGCCGTGGCCGGATTCGTGGAACAGCGTGATCACTTCGTCGTGCGTGAACAGCGCCGGCTTCCGGACGCCTTCGACGGTCATCGGTTCGGTGAAGTTGCACACCAGATAAGCGATCGGCGTCTGCACGCCGTTGGCGGTCATGCGGCGCGCGCGGGCATCGTCCATCCAGGCGCCGCCGCGTTTGCCGTTGCGGGCGTACAGGTCGAGGTAGAACTGGCCGACCAGCTTGCCGTCGCGCTCGATGCGGAAGAACTTGACGTCCGGATGCCAGACCGGCGCGCTGTCGGGTTTGATGTTGACGTTGAACAGGCGCTGGATGACCTGGAACAGGCCTTCGACGACCTTCGGTTCCGGGAAGTATTGCTTCACTTCCTGTTCGGAGAAGGCGTAGCGCTGTTCGCGCAGCTTTTCGGCGGCGTAGGTCATGTCCCAGGCTTCGAGCGTGTCGAGGCCGAGCTCGTCGTGCGCGAAGGCGCGCAGTTCGGCCCAGTCCTTTTCTCCATAGGAGCGCGCGCGGCGGCCCAGGTCTTCGAGGAAGCCGATGACTTCTTGCGGCGATTGCGCCATTTTCGGCACCAGCGACAATTCGGCGAAGTTCTTGAAGCCCAGCATCAAGGCTTCTTCGTGACGCAATTGCAGGATTTCCTGCATGTTGGCGGTGTTGTCCCATTCCGGCTTGGCGCCGAGCTCCGAGGCCTTGGTGGCGTTGGCGCGGTAGATCTGCTCGCGCAGGCTGCGGCTGTGCGCGTATTGCAGGATAGGGAAGTAGGACGGGAAGTGCAGGGTGAATTTGAAGCCCGGCGTACCGTCTTTTTCGGCAGCGGCGCGCGCGGCTTGCTTGACGTCGTCAGGCAGGCCGGCCAGCTCGGATTCGTTCTCGACGAACAGGCCGAAGTCGTTGGTGGCGTCGAGGATGTTTTCCGAGAAGCGGGTGGTCAGCGCGGCTGATTTTTCCTGGATCTCGGCGAAACGCTCCTTTTGGTCGTCAGGCAGTTCGGCGCCCGACAGGCGGAAGTCGCGCACGGCGTTGTCGATGACTTTCTTGCGTGCGGCCGACAGCGAAGCGTATTCCGGGCCGGTTTGCACTGCCTTGTATTTTTCGAACAGCGCCAGGTTCTGGCCCAGCGCGGTCCAGAACTCGACCAGGCGAGGCTGGTTTTCGTTGTAGGTGGCGCGCAGTTCCGGCGTGTCGACCACCGAATTCAGATGGCCGACGATGCTCCAGGCGCGACCGAGCTGTTCGGTGGCGTTTTCCAGCGGTTCGACGAAGTTGGCCCAGCTCACCTGCGCCATCGGCGCTTCCAGTTCGGTGACCAGCTTGCCGGCCTTGGCCAGCAGGGTGTCGACAGCGGGCGTGACGTGCTCGGGCTTGATCGCGTCGAAGCGCGCCAGGCCGGAAAAGTCCAGCAACGGGTTGTTCTCGGGGGCGATCGTGGTATCTGTGGTGGTCATAGGTGGACTCAGGTTCTTTCAGCAGCTTCAATAGTGTTGACCAGCAACATGGTGATGGTCATCGGCCCCACGCCGCCAGGCACGGGGGTGATGTAACCGGCGACTTCCTTTGCATTGGCGAAATCCACATCGCCGCACAACTTGCCGTTATCGTCGCGGTTCATGCCGACATCGATGACGACGGCGCCGGGCTTGACCATGTCGGCCGTGACGATGTTGCGCTTGCCGGTGGCCACCACCAGAATATCTGCCTGGCGGGTATGGTGGCCCAGATCGCGGGTCTTGGAATTACAGATAGTGACGGTTGCCCCGGCTTGCAAGAGCAACATGGCCTGCGGCTTGCCGACGATGTTGGAGGCGCCGACCACCACGGCGTTGGCGCCGCGCACGGGATAATTGATCGATTCCAGCATTTTCATGACGCCGTAGGGCGTGCATGGGCGGAACAGCGGCTGGCCGGTCATCAGCAGGCCGGCGTTGCTGACGTGGAAACCGTCGACGTCCTTTTCGGCGGCAATCGCTTCGATCACCTTGTGGGCGTCGATGTGCGCCGGCAGCGGCAATTGCACCAGGATGCCGTTGATCTTCGGATCCTTGTTGAGCGCATCGATGCGCGCCAGCAGATCGGCTTCGGTCAGCGTGGCGTCGTACTTTTCCAGCACCGAATGCAGGCCGTTGTCTTCGCAGGCCTTGACCTTGTTGCGTACATACACCTGGGACGCCGGGCTGTCGCCGACCAGGATCACCGCCAGGCCGGGCTGTTTGCCCTGGGCGGTGAGGGCGGCGGCGCGTTTGGCGACGTCGGCGCGCAGTTGTTGGGAGAGCAGGTTACCGTCGATTAATTGTGCTGGCATGGTGGCTGAGGCTGAAAAGAGGGAAATAAAGCGACATTATAAAGGTCTCGGGACGACAGGGCGGGCGACTTGAATGCGAGCAAAAAACGACTGTCGGCGGATTGAGTCGTCCGACGACGCGGATTTTAATTTTCGGTTATGCTCCGCCAACCAATCGAATTGAGTGACTCCCGAGGACCTTGCATGACCGATCTGCTCACCCGCCGCTTAGCCCTTTTTGCCAGCCCGGAAAACCGCGCGCTGCTTGGCCAGGGCTTGCGCGGCGTGGAACGGGAAACCCTGCGCGTGACCCCGCAGGGACGGCTGGCGACCACGCCGCATCCGGCCGTGCTGGGTTCGGCGCTGACCAACGAGCAGATCACCACCGACTATTCGGAATCCTTGCTGGAATTCATCACGCCGGCGGAACACGACATCGCCGCCGCGCTCAAGCGGCTCGATGAAATCCACCGCTTTGTCCACGCCAACCTGGACGGCGAGCTGCTGTGGAACGAGTCCATGCCTTGCGTGCTGCCGCCGGAGGAAGAGATTCCCATCGCCTGGTACGGCACCTCGCACATCGGCACGCTGAAACACGTCTACCGCCGCGGCCTGGCCTTGCGTTACGGCAAAACCATGCAATGCATCGCCGGCATTCATTACAATTTTTCGCTCAATGAAGGCGTCTGGACGCTATTGCGCGAACTGGACGACCGCGAGCAAAACGTGGAGCCGTCGTTTTCGGCGCGCGATTACCAATCAGAAAGTTATATTGCGCTGATCCGCAACTTCCGCCGCTACAGCTGGCTGCTGATGTATCTGTTCGGCGCATCGCCGGCGCTGGCGACCAATTTCCTGCGCGGCCGCCCGCACAAGCTGGAGACGCTCAGCGACGACACGCTTTACTTGCCCTACGCCACCAGCCTGCGCATGAGTGATCTCGGCTATCAGAGCAACGCCCAGGCCAACATCACGCCGCATTACAACAATCTGCACAGCTATATAAGAAGCCTGTCGCAAGCCGTCAGCCAGCCGTATCCCGCCTATGAGGAAATCGGCACCAAGCGCGACGGCGAATGGGTGCAGATCAACACCAATATCCTGCAGATCGAAAACGAGTACTACTCGGCGATCCGTCCCAAGCGCGTGATCTACAGCGGCGAACGTCCGGTGCAGGCGCTGGCCGCGCGCGGCGTCCAATATGTCGAAGTGCGCTGCATGGACATCGATCCTTTCGAGCCGCTCGGCATCAGCCTCAAGACCTCGCGTTTCCTCGACGTGTTCCTGCATTTCATCGCGTTTGAAGAAAGCTCGCTGACCTCGGATGCAAGCGGCGCCGAAAGCCGCTGCAATTTCGCCAAAGTGGTCAAGGAAGGGCGCCGCCCCGGCCTGCAGCTGGAACAGGAAGGCAAGTCCATCGGTTTGCAGGACTGGGGGCTGGCATTGCTGGAACGCATGCAACCGATTGCGACCTTGCTTGATGCGCAAGCCGGTAGTGAAGAACATGCGCAAGCCTTGCAGGCCCAGCGCGAAAAACTGCGCGACGTCGAACTGACGCCGTCGGCGCGCGTGGTGAGGGAAGTACGCGCAGCGGGCAATTCGTTCGCCGCGTTTGCGTTGAAACAAAGCAGCGAGCAGGCGGCGCAATTCCGTGCGCGTCCGCTGAGCGAAGCATTGACGGCGGAATTCAAAGCCGTCGCCGCCACTTCCATCGAACAGCAAGAGTCGATCGAACGCATGCAGACCGGCGATTTCGATACTTTCGTTGCGGCTTATCGCGCCAGTACGCTGGGCAATATCAGCGTCTAGGCCGCATACCTACTGTCTTGTTGCCGTCGTCCCAGCGAACGCTGGGACCCAGTGGCGTCATGACGGTCGATACGACGCTGGGTCCTGACGTTCGTCAGGACGACAAGTGCTTTTCAATCTTGTAACTTGTCCCGCAATTTCCCATGCGCCGTCCGCAGTCGCGTCATCCCGGTTCTGATCTCTTCCGGCGAGGCCGTGGCGAACGACAGGCGCAATCGCGCCGGATCGGCCGCACTGGCGTAGAAGGCGCCGCCCGGCACATACATCACGTTTTCGATCACTGCCTGTTGCAATAGCGTGGTCGCTTCGGTGCCGTCGCGCCAGCGCGCCCAGATGAACATGCCGCCTTGCGGCACGGTCACTTCCAGACTCTCGCCAAAACATTCCCGCAGCGATGCCAGCATGGTTTCGCAACGGTCCTTGTACGTCGCAATGATCGTCGGCAGATGCCGCGCGAGGCAGCCGTCGCGCAGATAGCGCGCCGCGGCAAGTTGCATCCACGGCGCCGTGCACAGGTCGCCGGTCTGCTTGGCGATGACGGCGCGCCGCAGGATTTCGGCGGGGCCGCACATCCAGCCGATGCGCAAACCGGGCGCGACTATCTTCGACAGGCTCGACAGATACACCAGCCAGTCGGCGCCGCCCGGCACGTCGTCGGCGACTTCCAGCAGCAAGGGCTGCGGTGCGCCGGCAAAGCGCAGTTCGCCGTAAGGATCGTCTTCAATCACCAGCATCCGGTAGCGCACCGCCAGCTCCAGCAGATGGCGGCGGCGCACCGATGGCAGGGTCGCCCCGGTCGGATTGGCGAAGGTCGGCACGACATACAACAGCTTGGGCCGTGCGCCGGCGAGCAGCAATTGTTCCAGCGCCTGCGTATCCATGCCGTCGCCGTCGCTGGGAATTTCCAGCATCTCGGCGTTGGCCAGCCGCAGCGCCTGGATCGCCGCCGGGTAGGCCGGTCGTTCTATCGCCACGCAATCGCCGGGGCCGACCAGCACGCGTAGCAATAGCTCGAAAGCTTGTTGCGAGCCGGTCGTGACCAGCAGGTTTTCCGCCGCCGCCTTGCCGCCGGTGCGTTGCTGCGTGAGCGCGCGCAGTGCTTCGGTCAGCGCCGGCACGCCTTCGGTCGCGCCGTATTGCAGGCACGCGGTCGGCGATTCGCGCAGCACGGCCGCGCCGCTGTGCGCCAGTGCATCGGCGTCGAACAGCGCCGGCGAGGGATAGCCGCCGGCAAACGAGATCATGCCCGGCTGCTGGGTGTACTTGAACAGCTCGCGGATAGGAGAACCCTGCGGCGTCTGAAACGCGGGGTTAAAACGATAGGCTGGTTTCATCGGCGTGTGCGGAATTCGGGAGGGGAGGAAAACAGAAACAGGCCGGCGGGCGCGCCGTCGGTTCCTGATAAATCCTGATGGAACGAGGACATCAAAGGCGCGCGTCGGACCTGCAGAGGCCCGACGCCAGCATAGTGACTAAGCGTGATTACTGCTCGACCATGCGGTTCCAGCGGTTGTTCCACTCGGTGCGCTTTTCGTTGACGACATCCCAGTCGATGGTGTTGAGACCCTTGGTCAGCACTTCGGTCTTGCCGCCGAGTTTGGCCTGTGCAGCGTCGCTCAGCTTGACGTTGCGATTGACCGGGATCGAAGCGGCCATTTCCATGCCCTTGGTTTGCGCCGGCACGCTCAGCAGATACTCGATCAGCTTTTGCGACAGGTCGGGTTCGCTGTTGTTCTTGAGCGCACAGGCGCCGACCATCAGCAATACGCCGCCTTCTTTCGGCGTGACGAATTCCGCCGGGATGCCCTTGGCCTTGAGGTTGGCGATGGCGGTCACCGTCAGCGGGAAGATCGCGGCCTCATTGGTTTGGATCATTTCCGAAATCTTGGCCGAGCTCGACAGGTATTCGAGCACGTTGGGACCGACCGTAGTAGGCCACTTCTTGAAGCCCGGCTCGACGTTCTTGTCGGTGCCGCCGACCAGGCGGTTGTACATCATGAAGCCGTACAGGCCGAAGGTGCTGCTGGAGATGGACTGGAACACCACCTTCTGCTTGTACTTCGGATCGGCGAAATCCAGCCACGAAGTCGGTGCAGGCCAGTTCTTTTCCGTGAACATCTTCTTGTTGTAGCCGATGCCGACCACGCCCATGTCGACCGCCACGGCCTGGTCGTTGGCCAGGCGCGCGAACGGGTAGAGGTCCTTGAGCACCGGGGTGTCCCTGACCTTTTCGCACAGGTTCATGTTGACCGCGCGGTACATCACGCCGTCGTCGAGGAAGACCACGTGCATTTGCGGCTTGTCTTTCTGCGCCTGCATCTTGGCGATGATGTCCGACGAGGTGCCGGGCACGACCACGACCTTGACGTTATTGGCCTTCTCGAAATCGGGGAAGATGCCGGTGGTGTAATTCTTTTCCATGGTGCCGCCGTTCATGCCGACGTACAGGGTTTTGGTCTGGGCCTGGGCAGGCGACCACACGCCGAGGACGGAGGTCAGCATACAGGTCAGCGTCAGATATTTCATGTTCATTTTTGGATCTCCTTGGCGGTAAAAACGACCCCCGGAACCTTAGGCGCCGGGGAATTCAAACTTTTCAACTTGAACGGATGGTTAAACCTTTGACTCTTCTTGTTTCGATGCCTGCTCTTGCGAGGCGGCAAAGCGCCTGATTGAAAACGCCTCAATCGGGGTGCTGCTTTCTCCTTTGGTGACCAGTTCGGCGAGCACCTCGCCGACGGCCGGCGCAAGCTGAAATCCCGCGCCCGAAAAACCGAATGCATGCAACAGGCCGGGCGTGGTGGCGCTCGGGCCGATGACCGGCTGGTGATCGGGTGTTTCGCCTTCGACGCCGCTCCAGGTGCGGATCACCAGTGCGTTGCGCAGCGCCGGCACCATCTCGGTCAGCGCGGCCAGGGCCTTGAAGCTTGAACTGGTGCGCGGCCGCGTGGCGTCGAGCGCCAGGTTGCCGTCGCCGCGACCGCCGCCGAGCACGACGTTGCCGCGTTCGACCTGGCGCGCATAAAACGCACCGCCGACTACTCCCAGGCTCAGGCTCATCAAGGGCGGCAGCGGCTCGGTGACGCACATGTTGGGATAGATCGCCTGCTCGGAAACGGTGTCGCCGAAACGTTGTGCGATTTCCTTGCCCCAGGCGCCGCTGCAATTGAGCAGGAAACGGCTGCGCACGCGCACGCCGCGGCTGTTTTGCAGCAGGAAATAATTGCCGTCGAAGCGAAAGTCTTCGACCGCGCTCTGTTGCAGCAGCCGCGCGCCGGCCTGTTCGGCGGCACGTGCAAAGGCAGCGGCGATCAGGCGCGGATTGGCGTGGCCGTCTTCGGCGCACAATGATGCGCCATGGGCCTTGTCGCCGATCCAGGGATAGCGGCGGCGCAGGGCGTCGGGTTCGAGCAGTTCGAGTTCCAGTCCGTAGGCGGCCGCCATGTCGCGATAGGCGATCAGCTCTTGCATGTCGGCGTCGCTGCGCGCCAGTTTCAGATGACCGGAGGCGATGTATTCGCCGTCGCTGCCGATGGTTTGTCCGAGCCGCCGCCAGATCGCGTGCGCGCGTTGGGACAGCGGCAACTGGCAGGCGGCGCGGCCCTGGCGGCGCACTCCGCCGTAGTTCACGCCGCTGGCCTGCGCGCCGCACCAGCCTTGTTCGAGCACCACCACCGAGCGTTGCTGGCGACGCAGTTCCAGCGCCGCCGACGTGCCCATGAGGCCGCCGCCGATGATGGCGACGTCGGTGTCGATGACGTTGTCAGTCAGCTTGCTCATGCCTGCTCTTCCGCAGCCAGCGCCACGCTGACCGGTATCGGCTTGACAGGGGCCTGCACGCGCAGGCGGCCTGCTTCGGCGACGCTGACGCCGGTCGCGTGGGCCAGAATTTCAGCGGCCGCGGCGCCGCACATGCGACCCTGGCAGCGACCCATGCCGACGCGCGTCAACGCCTTGAGCCGGTTGATTTCAACGGTGCCTTCCTGCTGCACGCTGCGGCGCAATTGTCCGGCGGTGATTTCTTCGCAGCGGCAGATCACCAGATCGTCGGCGCAATCGCGCGCCCAGTGCACGGCGGTCGGGAAGGCGGTTTCCAGCCCCTGGCGGAATTGCAGGTTGCTGCGCAGGGCGTGCGCCAGCCGGCGGCTTTCCTGCTCCGCCGCAGCTTTGGCGGCGGCGTTCGCGGGCAGTCCGAGGTCTTGCAGCAAGGCCAGTGCGGCGGCGTGTCCGCTCAGTTCGGCGGCGTCGGCGCCGGCGATGCCGCTGCCGTCGCCGGCCAGATAGACGCCGGGCACGCTGCTGCGGCCGACGTCATCGCGCTGCGGCAGCCATTGCTGGTTGAGTTCGTTGAAGACGAAACGGCAGCCGGCCAGTTCGGCCAGCTGGGTTTCCGAGCGCAGGCCGAAGCCGGTTGCGAGCGCATCGCAGGCGATTTCGGTGGTCTTGCCCTTGCGTGTCCAGCGCAGGCTTTGGATGGTTTGCTTGCCGTCGGCGGCGATGTCGTCGACGCCGTCGAACAGCGGAATGCCCCTGGCGCGCAACCAACCCATGAAGTACAGGCCTTTGGCGAAGGTCGCCGGTTGACGCAGCAGCGCAGGCAGTGCGCGCAGCTTGCCGCCGAAGCGGGCGGTGTCGAGCACCGCGACGACGTCGGCTCCCGCCTTGGCGTATTGATAGGCCAGCAGATACAGCAGCGGACCGGAACCGGCGACGACGACGCGGCCGTCGAGTACGCAGCCCTGCGCCTTGAGCGCGACCTGGGCCGCGCCCAGCGTGTAGACGCCGGGCAGCGTCCAGCCGGGGAAGGGCATGACGCGGTCGAGCGCGCCTGTGCACAGGATCAGGTGCGTGTACGGTTGCTCGGCATGGCGCTGCGCATGCAACAGGTCGAGTTGACTGGGCGTGCAGTTCCACACCAGCGTGTCGGGACGGTAGTCGATCTTTGCGCGCAATTGCTCGAAGCTGCCGTGCAGCGCTTCGGCCTTGGCGGCTTCGAAACCGTAGAGTTCTTTTTTGGAGCGCACGAAACCCGGCGGCGGCTGGCGGTAGATCTGGCCGCCGGCGCGACGGTTTTCGTCGATGACGATCGGGCGCAGGCCGGCTTCCGCCAGCGTTTGTGCCGCGCGTACGCCGGCTGGTCCGGCGCCGACGATGACGATTTGCGGGGATGCCGGGGACGCGCTCACTTGGCCTCTCCCGCGTTTTCTCCTGTTATCGGAGCCACGCCGCTGAGCAAGCGCATGCCTTCCGCAATCTCGGTGGTGCAGGCGCGCACGGCCTGGCCGTCTTCGCAACGCATCCAGCAATCCTGGCAACAGCCGATCAGGCAAAAGCCGGCGCGTGGCGCGCCGCTGAATTCGGTGCGGCGCAATTGCCCGGCCTGCGTCAGCACCGCCGTCAGCACGCTGTCGCCGGCGCGGGCGCTGAGCGCCTTGCCGTCGAGCCAGAACGAAACGCTTTTGCGCTCCTGTTCCGCAACGCGCTTCAGCAGGCTCATACGCGTTCTCCGATGAGAATCTTGTCGAGGCCGTACAGGCGATCAAGGATCAGCATGGCGCCGCCGGTGATCAGGATCATCAGCGCCGACACCGACGCCATCATCGGATCGATGGACTCCGTCGCGTACATGTACATGCGCACCGGCAGCGTCACGGTGGCCGGCGTGGTGACGAAGATCGACATCGTCAGCTCGTCGAAGCTGTTGATGAAAGCCAGCATCCAGCCGCCGCTCAGGCCCGGCAGGATCGCCGGCAGCGTGATGCGGCGAAACACCGTCCACGGTCCCGCGCCCAGCGACTGCGCCGCTTGTTCACTGCTGCGGTCGATGCCCATCACCGCCGCCAGCACCATGCGCAGCACATAAGGCGTGATGACCACGGTGTGCGCGACGACCAGCCAGAAGAACGAACCGGTGATGCCCATCACCGAAAACATGCGCATGAAGGCCACGCCCAGCACCAGCGAAGGAATGATCAGCGGCGACAGGAACAAGCCGTTGAGCGCGTCGCGTCCGGGGAAGCGATAACGCCCCAGCGCCAGGCCGGCGGGCAGCGCGATGCACACCGACAGCGTGGCCGACATCAGCGCCAGTTGCAGGCTGTTGTAGAAGGATTGCAAAAAGTCGGGATGGTCGAACACCGCCTTGAACCAGCGCAGGGAAGCGCCGTATCCGGCAGTGAAGGGCAGGGACAGCGTGTCTTGCGCCGTGAAGGCGACCAGGCATACCAGCACCAGCGGCGCCAGCACGAAGATCACGACCAGCGTGTGAAAGAGGAGGGCAATCGGACCGTTGCGTCGCATGTTCTTGTGTCTCCGTCAGCCCAGGGTCTTGGAATAGCGGCGTTCCAGGATCCGGTTGTAAGTCATCATGATGATCAGATTGGCGACCAGCAGCACGATGGCGATCGATGCGCCCAGCGGCCAGTTGAGCGAGCCGAGGAATTCGTCGTACACGGTGGTGGCGACCATCTTCAGGCGACGTCCGCCCAGCAGGCCGGGAATCGCGAAGGCGCTGGCGCTCAGGCCGAATACGATGAGGCTGCCCGAGAGCACGCCGGGCGCCACCTGCGGCAGCAAAATCCGGCGCAGCACGGTGGCCTGCGAGGCATTGAGCGACAAGGCCGCGTGTTCCACGGTCGGGTCCAGCCGCTGCAGCGCGGTCCAGACCGGGATCACCATGAACGGCAGCATCACGTGCACCAGCGCCACCACGATGGCGCCGGAGGTGTAGAGCATCTTCACCGGCGCCATGCCCAGGGCTTGCAAGGCGTGGTTGATGAGGCCGTCGGCGCTGAGCAGCATGCTCCAGCCGAACGCGCGCACCACCACCGACACCAGCAGCGGCGCCAGGATCACGATCAGGAAGAAGGCCCGCCATTTGCGGCCCATGCGGCTGAGCACGTAGGCTTCCGGCGCGCCGACGACGATGCAGATCAGCGTGGTCAGTCCGGCGATCCAGAAGGTGCGCCAGAAAATGCGCAGGTAATAGTCGTCGCCGAAGATCGCCAGGTAATTGTGCAGGTCGTAGGTGGACTTGATGCCGACGCTGTCGTCGTAGCTGTTGAGCGCGAGCAGGGCGGTCAGCAGCAGCGGCACCAGCACCATGGTGACGAACAGCAGCGTGGCCGGGGCCGTCAGTACATACGGCAGCGAGCGCTTGGGCCGGTTGGGTTTGGGGACCGCGCTCTTAAACATGAGCGCTCCGCGTTGACTCCGGCCCGACGGCGCGCATGGCGGACGTCGGCCAGCGCAGCGACACGCGCTGGCCCGGCTGACAGGAAGTCTGGCCGTTGTTCTTCAGGATCACCAGGATGTCGCCGCAATCGGTCTCGAAGCGATACAGCCATTGATTGCCGAGGAAGAAGCTGGATGCGACGACACCGCCCAGTTGTTCTTCCGCCTCGGTACAGCATTCGATTTTTTCGGGACGGATGCACAGCGTGGTGTGCTCGCCGACCGCGAGGGACGTGCCTTGCACTTCCAGCACATGGTTGCCGACGCGCACGCCGGCGCCGCCGTCCCTGACCCATTCGACCGTGCCGGGCAGCAGATTGGCCTTGCCGACGAATTGCGAGACGAAGGCGTTGACCGGGTTTTCATAGGTCTCCAGCGGCTTGCCGATCTGCACGGCGTGGCCGGCTTCCATCACCACCACGCGGTCGCTCATGGACAGCGCCTCGGATTGGTCATGCGTGACCATGATGGTGGTGGTGCCGACCTTGCGCTGGATTTCACGCAGTTCGATCTGCATTTCTTCGCGCAGCTTGGCGTCGAGGTTGGACATCGGCTCGTCCAGCAGCAGGATCGGCGGCTGGATCACCAGCGCGCGCGCCAGCGCCACGCGCTGACGCTGGCCGCCCGACAACTCGCGCGGATAGCGATGACCGAATTTATCCAGATGCACCAGCGCCAGGGCCTGCTTGACGCGTTCGGCGCTTTCCGCCGCGCCGACCTTGCGCATCTCCAGCCCGAACTTGACGTTGTCGGCCACCGTCATGTGCGGGAACAGCGCATAGCTCTGGAACACGATGCCCAGTCCGCGCCGGTTGGGCTTCTCGTTGGTGATGTCGCGACCGTTGAGCAGGATGCGTCCGGCGCTGGCTTCGACGAAACCGGCGATCATCTGCAAGGTGGTGGTCTTGCCGCAGCCGGAGGGACCCAGCAAGGAAACGAACTCGCCTTTTTCGACGGTCAGGTCGAGGTTTTCCACGGCGGTGAAATCGCCGTAGCGCTTGGACAGGTTTTCCAACTTGAGGAACGACATCAATGCATCTCCGGTGGCTATATGTATTGCTGATCTGGTGCTGATCTTGCGATTGTTTATTCTTCTATGGCGCGGTGACGGGCAAGCGGCGTTCAGT
Organism: Herbaspirillum sp. CF444; assembly: GCF_000282135.1. Lineage (GTDB taxonomy): Bacteria > Pseudomonadota > Gammaproteobacteria > Burkholderiales > Burkholderiaceae_D > Herbaspirillum. The sequence goes on along the minus strand of NZ_AKJW01000016.1, from coordinate 8,910 downwards.
CGATGTCGAACTTCACTCCCTGCGCCAGCGGCAAGGTCTTGCTGTAGTTGATCGTGTTGGTGGCGCGGCGCATGTAGTTCTTCCAGGCGTCGGAGCCGGATTCGCGGCCGCCGCCGGTTTCCTTTTCGCCGCCGAAGGCGCCGCCGATTTCAGCGCCGCTGGTGCCGATGTTGACGTTGGCCAGGCCGCAGTCGCTGCCGACGGCGGAGACGAAGGTTTCCGCTTCGCGCATGTCGTTGGTGAAGATCGCCGACGACAAGCCTTGCGGCACGGCATTGTTGAGCGCAATGGCGTCGGCCAGGTCGTCGTACTTCACGACGTACAGAATCGGCGCGAAGGTTTCGTGATGCATGATCGCGGTCTGGCCGGGCATGCAGACCAGCGCCGGGCGGACATACACGCCGTCGCCGAGCACGCCGAGCATGTCAACGCGTTCGCCACCGGTGACTTCGCCGCCTTGTCCGCGCGCCTGTTGCAAGGCGCTTTGCATGGCGTCGAAAGCGGCCTTGTCGATCAGCGGGCCGACCAGCGTATCGGCGAGCAACGGATCGCCGACCTTGACGCTGGCGTAGATGCGCTTGATCTGCGCGACCACCTGGTCATGGATACTGCTGTGGACGAACAGGCGGCGCAGGCTGGTGCAGCGTTGGCCGGCGGTGCCGACGGCGGAGAAGGTGATCGCGCGCAGCGCCAGGCTGAGGTCGGCCGAGGGCGCCACGATCATGGCATTGTTGCCGCCCAGTTCGAGCAGGCTGCGGCCGAGACGTTCGGCGACGACGGTGGCGACCTTGCGGCCCATGCGCACGCTGCCGGTGGCGCTGACCAGCGGCACCAGCGGCGAGCGCGACAGCACTTCGCCGATCTCGGCATGGCCGATCAGGATCTGGCACAGGTTGGCCGGCACGACGTTCGGATGTTGCGCGGAGAAACGCTCGACCGCCTTGGCGAACAGCGCCTGCACGGCGAGTGCCACGACCGGCGTTTTTTCGGATGGCTTCCACACCACGGCATTGCCGCAGATCAGTGCCAGTGCAGCGTTCCACGCCCACACCGCCACCGGAAAGTTGAAGGCCGTGATGACGCCGCACACGCCCAGCGGATGCCAGGTTTCCATCATGCGGTGGCCGGGACGTTCGGAGGCGATGGTCAGGCCGTGCAACTGGCGCGACAGGCCGACGGCAAAGTCGCAGATGTCGATCATTTCCTGCACTTCGCCGAGACCTTCGGAGAGGATCTTGCCGGCTTCCTGGGTGACCAGTTCGCCGAGCGCCTGGCGATGTTCGCGCAGCACTTCGCCGAGCACGCGCACCAGCTCGCCGCGCACCGGCGCCGGCACTTCGCGCCAGGCGAGGAAGGCGGCCTGGGCGTTGGCCAGCGCGGTTTCGGCCTGCGCCGTGGTGTGCGTCTTGAGGGTGGCAAGCAATTGCCCGTCGCGCGGCGAACGTATTGTCAGATCGCTGCCGGTATAGGCGGACAGATCGAAATCCAGGGTGGCGAAGAGACGGGAAGATGGCATGGAATTCCTTTGTGGCTGAGTGGGTACGAGCATTTGACGACCGAGTATAAGGAATAATGCGCGGTTTTTTAAAATCAAAAAATGTCACGACATCATTACATTTGCTAATGCACGAAAATGTTCGTCGGGAGGCGGGCGATGTGCGCTGCGATGGTGCGATGCATCAAATGCAATGCCGCGCTAAACGCCTTGCTACATAGCGTTGAGTGGTTTTTTCAGAAAGTGGCAGAGCGTTGTCGTCAGTCTTTTTGCACCACTTTAATGCATTGTGGAAATAGCATGTCCGGCTGTCTCAACATGACTTTTAGTGTGTTTGAGCCGATTTTCCCGAACCGGATGCAGGAGTGGATCAGCCGGCCTGCAATTCGCTCAGGATCCAGTCGCGGAATTTGATGACGGCGGGTTTGCTGGCGTTCTTTTCGGGATAGGCGAGGTAATACGATTGCGGGCTCTTGACCGCAAACGGGAAGGGCACGTGCAACTGGCCGAGGCTGATCTCGGTTTCGACCATGAACTTGGGCATCAGCGCCACGCCCATGCCGGCCACGGCCGCCTGGATCACCATCGCCAGTTGTTCGAAGCGCGGTCCCGCCAGCGCGTTGGGGCAATCCACGCCGACGTGGCGGAACCAGTCCTGCCAGGCTTGCGGCCGCGTGGTGTGCTGCAGCAAGGTGATGTCGGCCAGGTCGCTCACCGAGGAGATGCGGTCGTTCATGGCCTTGCTGCAGACCGGCAGCACTTCTTCGCCCATCAGGCGGACCATCACGGTATCGGGCCAGTCCGGCTCGCCGAAATGGATCGCCGCGTCGACCTGGCGCGTGTTGAAATCGAAGGGCAGCACTTCCGTGCTCAGGTTGAGCAGCACGTCGGGGTAGGCGGCGGCGAATTTGGTCAGGCGCGGGATCAGCCACTTCACGCCGAAGGTCGGCAGGATCGCGAGGTTGAGCACGCTGGCGAGGCTGTTGTAGGTCATCACCTGGAAGGTCGCCATCTCGATCTGCTTGAGGATGCTCGACACCTGCGACGCATAGTCGCGGCCCGGTTCGGTCAGGATCAGGCGGCGGTTGATGCGCTCGAACAGCTTGACGTTCAGATAGTCTTCCAGAATCGCGACCTGACGGCTCACCGCGCCCTGCGTCATGTGCAGTTCGTGCGCAGCCTTGGTAAACGACAGGTGGCGCGCCGACGTGTCGAAGGCGATCAGGCAGGACGTGGATGGGATGAATCGGCGCATGGAGCGGAATCCGCTGGAAGGATGACCTCGCACTATAGCAAAAGCGGTGCCAGCGGTGCCACCATTGCCATGAGTATTTGTCATGGCAACGCTCCCGTGTTCAACGCGATTGGTGAGGGCATGTCGCGGATGTGTTCAGCCGAAACGTGTATTGCCGAGCAGATAATGCGGATCGAACGCCGGCTGCAGACGTGCGGCCAATCGTTGCTGCGCCTGTCCCAGATAGCGATAGTAATAATGCTGGTTGAACGGCCCGATGCCGTGCTCGGCGCTGAAGCTGCCGCGATAGCCGTGCACCACCAGGTCGTAGACGGCGGTGCGCAGGGCGTCGATGCGCGGCGGCGGAAAGTGTTCCTGCCGCGCCGGCGCGATGGCGATGTTGAAATGCACGCCGCCGTCGCCCCAGTGGCCGAAGTCGTACACGTCGGCGCCGGCAAAGTCGCGCGCGATCAACGCCAGCGCTTCTTCGCGGAAGGCGGCCATGCGCGAGCGCGGCACCGAGATGTCGAAGGCGACCACTTTGCCTTCCTGTTTGACGCTGTCGCTGATGGCGTGGCGCAGGCGCCAGAGCGTCTCGGGTTTGTCCACCACGGCGTCGACGATGGCGTCGTCGAAATGGCGTTCCAGCCAGTTCATGAACAACTGGTCCAGATTGAAATGATCGCTGGCGGTGGCCGACGAACTCAATTCGATCAGCAGCGCATACGGCGGCGCGGGATGGAACGGCGCGACGGTTTGCGGCAGATGGCGCAGCACGGACTCCAGCGCATTTTGCGAGATGCCTTCGAAGGCGCTGAGGAAGTCGGCGAATTCACGTTCCGCGTCTTGCAGCAAGCGCAAGGCTGCTTCCGGTGAAGAAGGCACCACCAGCGCGGTGGCGCGCTGACGCGGCAAGGGATGCGCGCGCAGCACGGCTTGCGTGACGATGCCGTAGCTGCCGGCGGTGCCGATGAACAGTTGCTTCCAGTCGGGGCCGGTGTTGTTCTTGCGCAGGCGGTTGCCCAGTTCGAGCAATTCGCCAGGCGGCTGCATCAGCAACGCTTGCAAGCCCAGCGTGTTGTGGCGCACATCGCCGTAGCGGATCAGTCGCGCGCCGCCGGTATTGGCCGCGAGCATGCCGCCGACCGAGGGATCGGCGCCGAGATCGATGGGAAAGCACAGTCCGTGAGGTTCCAGCGCCTGATTCAGGTCCGATAGCCGCGTCCCGGCCCAGGCCTGGATCACGCCGTCGACCGGATCGATGTCGATGACGCCCCTGATGCGTTCCATGCTCAGCACCAGCTGGCGGCCGGAAACGTCGGGCGAGGCCGCGCCGACCAGGCCGGTGTTGGCGCCCTGCGGGACGATGCCGATTTTTTCGGCTGCGCACCAGCGCATCAGTTCGGCGGCTTCGGCGACGTCGGCGGGGCGCGCCACGCACAGCGCGGTGCCGGCGCCGTAGCGCGGGCCGTGTTCATAGGGCGCGCGTGCTGCGGGCTCGGTGATGCAGCCGTGCGGTCCCAGCAGTGCGGCGATTTTTTCCAGCGCCGACTCAGCAGACATTGTCGCCGGTTCCCGTTGCAACATTTTCTGCGGCGCCTGTCATCTTGAAAATACCCTGCGCGTTGCCGCTGTCGAACGTCAGGTCGAGCTTGCTGACGCCGGCGTCATCTATATAAGAGTCGCGCGAGATGAATTCGTAAAACGAGCCCGGCACGCTGACGTCGACCAGCGCACCGCCGGCGTCCTTGAGCCGGTAGCCGACCTTGCCGGCGCGGAAAGCGGTCTGGCGCACGCGGCCGTTGCGCGAGACTTCGACCTCGTCCTTGATCGGTCGGCCCAGTTGACGCTGGCGTTCGGCCGTGGCGACGACGTCGGCGACGCGGTCGGTGGCGTGGTTGAAGACATTGCCTTCGGTCGAGATCCAGGCCATTTCGGCCGATTCGGCGCGCAGCGCTTCATATTGCGGCAAGGTCGGCAGGTCATGGTGGCGGGCAAAGCAGCCCAGCATCGCAGGCAACAGGCGTTGCGCGGACGTGATCGGCAGGGCGCCGTCTGCGGCCAGTTGGTCGAGCAGGGCCAGCATGTCGGCGTGCAGCGGATCGCGCGAGGTCGCCAGCAGCGCATCGACGGTGTGCTGGAACGCGGGAGAGAATTTTTCCGGATGCAGTTCGCTGACGAAGAATTGGGCAATGTTTTCCGGATCGTCGATGTGGCTGTAGACGTGGCCGGTCATGTTGATGCGCGGCAGCGGATACAGGCCGGCCAATTGGTAGCCCAGCGGCAGCAGCATGCGCGTGAACAAGGCTTCGCCGTCGGGGAAGGACGATGCCTTGCCCTTGCCGCGCAACACGGTGCGCACCGCGCCATGGTCGAAGCAGATCCTGGTGCCGGCCGCCGCCGCATCGGCGACGTAGTCGCGTCCGGCCGGGACTTCCTGCAACAGTTTGTCGAACAGCAACATGTTCAGCGCCTGCGCCAGTTCGAGCCGCGTGACGCTGACCGACACGGGGAGCAAGGTCGATGCCGGCACCTCGAGCAGGTCGAACAGGCGCTGGACGGTGTTGTTGTTTTGATATGCCGAAGTTAGCAGGAGATGCAGATTGCTGTCGCGGGCAGGGGTAGTCATGGTCGTCTGCTGGCCTTCCTTGATGAGATGGAGGCATCTTAAGGCGCTCTTTGCGGCTTACAAAACGATTAATACTGATGTTCGAATGCATTTTTCTCATGCAAACAAAAAAGATGGAATCGGGCTTTGCGGGCAGTTTCGGTGCGCTGCAATAAAGCGTCGCAGCACGATTTTAATAGAGGGAGTCAAAAAACGCCTGGCAGGAGAGCGCCTGTTTATACCGCTTTGCAGCAATTTACCACAATATGAAATCAAATATCGCTATTTGAAAATGCAAAAAGCCCTGTTAAAATGCCTCGTCCACGCGGCACAAAGACCGTAAAGTATTGGCAAAAAGAATCGTGTGACGGCGTATTGCAACGTATTACAGCTTAACGATCCGGCTTCCCCGCCGATCCCCATCAACTCAGGAGACGTACATGTCAGCCCAAATCGACCAAGTCCTGGCGCAAGCCGCCAACGATCCCGACGTGATTGAAACGCAAGAGTGGCTCGACGCCCTCGAAGCCGTGATCGAGGCAGAAGGCCCGCAACGCGCACATTACCTGATGGAACGCATGGTCGATCTGGCCCGCCGTCGCGGCGCCCACATCCCGTTTTCCAGCAATACCGCTTACGTCAACACGATTCCCGCCGATCAGGGCGAACACTGTCCGGGCAATCTGGAATACGAAGAGCGCCTGCGCTCGTGGATGCGCTGGAACGCCATGGCGATGGTCGTCAAGGCCAACCGCGTCGACGGCGACCTCGGCGGCCACTTGTCCTCGTTTGCCTCGCTGGCAAACATGCTGGGCATCGGTTTCAACCACTTCTGGCACGCCCCGACCGAAGACCACGGCGGCGACCTGTTGTATATCCAAGGTCACTCCTCGCCAGGCATTTATGCCCGCGCGTTCCTGGAAGGCCGCCTGACCGAAGACCAACTGATCCATTTCCGCCGCGAAGCCGACGGCCACGGTCTGTCGTCGTATCCGCATCCGAAGCTGATGCCTGAATTCTGGCAGTTCCCGACCGTGTCGATGGGCCTGGGCCCGCTGATGGCGATCTACCAGGCGCGTTTCCTGAAGTACCTGCACGCACGCGGCATCGCCAAGACCGACAACCGCAAGGTCTGGGCCTTCTGCGGCGATGGTGAAATGGACGAGCCGGAATCGATGGGCGCCATCGGCATGGCCGGCCGCGAAAAACTGAACAACCTGGTCATCGTGGTCAACTGCAACCTGCAACGCCTGGACGGTCCGGTGCGCGGCAACGGCAAGATCATCCAGGAACTGGAATCCGATTTCCGCGGCGCCGGCTGGAACGTCGTCAAGGTCATCTGGGGCAGCGGCTGGGACGAGCTGCTGGCCAAGGACAAGGAAGGCATCCTGCAAAAAGTGATGATGGAAACCGTCGACGGCGAATATCAGAACTACAAGGCCAAGGACGGCGCCTTCGTGCGCAAGCACTTCTTCGGCAAGCATCCGAAGCTGCTGGAAATGGTCAGCAAGATGTCCGACGACGACATCTGGCGCCTGACCCGCGGCGGCCACGATCCGCACAAGATCTACGCGGCGTTCAAGGTTGCGCAGGACAGCAAGGACCAGCCGACCGTCATCCTGGCCAAGTCCATCAAGGGCTATGGCTTCGGCAAGTCCGGCGAAGCGCGCAACACCGCACACAACACCAAGAAGCTGGACGACGAAGCCATCAAGGCCATGCGCGACCGCTTCCAACTGCCGATCTCCGACGCCGAGCTGCCGGACATCCCGTTCTTCAAGCCGTCCGAAGACACGCCGGAAATGCAATACCTGCACGAGCGCCGCAAAGCCTTGGGCGGTTACCTGCCGCAACGCCGTCCGCAAGCCGACGAAAAACTGGTCGTGCCGGAACTGTCGGCATTCCAGGTCATGCTGGAGCCGACCGCCGAAGGCCGTGAAATCTCGACCACCGCGGCGTACTCGCGCGTGCTGACGGCGCTGTTGCGCGACGGCAGCCTGGGTCAGCGCGTGGTGCCGATCATGGTCGACGAATCGCGTACTTTCGGTATGGAAGGCCTGTTCCGCCAGATCGGTATTTTCAGCCAGGTCGGCCAGTTGTACGAACCGGTCGACAAAGACCAGGTCATGTACTACCGCGAAGACAAGGCCGGCCAGATTCTGCAGGAAGGCATCAATGAAGCAGGCGGCATGAGCTCGTGGATCGCTGCGGCGACCTCGTACTCGACCAACAACCGCATCATGATTCCGTTCTACACGTATTACTCGATGTTCGGCCTGCAACGTATCGGCGATCTGGCCTGGGCTGCCGGCGACATGCGCGCCCGCGGCTTCCTGATCGGCGGCACCGCCGGCCGCACCACGCTGAACGGCGAAGGCCTGCAGCACGAAGACGGCCACAGCCACGTGTTCGCTTCCGCGATCCCGAACTGCGTGCCTTACGATCCGACCTTCGCCCACGAAGTCGCCGTGATCATCCATGACGGCCTGCGCCGCATGGTCGGCAACCAGGAAGACGTGTTCTATTACATCACCGTGATGAACGAGAACTACGGCCATCCAGGCATCAAGCCGGGTCAGGAAGAGGGCATCATCAAGGGCCTGTACCTGTTGAACGAAAGCGGCAAGAAGAACAAGCTGCGCGTGCAACTGCTAGGCTCCGGCACCATCCTGCGCGAAGTCATCGCCGCCGCCGATCTGCTGCGCGACGACTGGAAGGTCGACGCCGACGTCTGGTCCGCACCATCGTTCACGCTGCTGGCGCGCGACGGCCAGGACATCGAACGCTGGAACATGCTGCATCCGGCCGACACCGCGCGCAAGGGCCACTTCGAGCAATCGATGGAAGGCACCGAAGGCCCGATCGTGGTCTCGACCGACTACATGCGCACCTACGCCGAACAAGTCCGCGCCTTCGTACCGAAGGGCCGTACTTACAAGGTGCTGGGCACCGACGGTTACGGCCGTTCCGACACCCGCGCCAAGCTGCGCGAGTTCTTCGAAGTCGACCGTCACTATGTGACCGTGGCTGCGCTGAAGTCGCTGGCCGACGAAGGCAAGATCAAGCCTTCCGTGGTTGCCGAAGCGATCGCCAAGTACGGCATCAATCCGGAAAAACCAAATCCAGTGACCCAATAATGTTGGAAATCTGCTGGGCCTGAATCATCCGTAAGGCGGCTTGTCATGTAATATCGGCAAGCCGCCTTCAACATGAGTGGACATAAATTCGACGCCGCGTATCCCCCATGCGGCGAACTGGATCCAGAACAAACGGAGCGCAAGAGATGAGTCAAATCGAAGTAAAAGTACCGGATATCGGCGATTTCAAAGAAGTCGAGGTCATTGAAGTCCTGGTCAAGGTAGGCGATACCATCAAAGTCGAACAATCCCTGCTGACTGTCGAATCCGACAAGGCCAGCATGGAAATCCCATCCAGCCACGCCGGCGTGGTCAAAGAAATTCGCGTCAAGCTCGGCGACAAGGTTGCCGAAGGCTCGGTGGTCGTGATCGTTGACGCCGAAGGCGCCGGCGCCGCAGCTGCGCCGGCAGCAGCTCCGGCAGCCGCCGCTGCAGC
>NZ_AKJW01000015.1 GCF_000282135.1 Herbaspirillum sp. CF444 | reverse complement strand
CCCCCCGGCGCCTATTTCGGTTTCGCGCACTTTGGCGGCGAAACGGTCGAGCACGCCGTTGACGTACTTGTGGCCGTCGATACCGCCGAAGGATTTGGTCAGTTCAACGGCTTCGTTGATGACGACCTTGTACGGGATCTCGATGTTGTTCTTCAACTCGAAAGCACCGATCAACAGTGCGGCATGTTCCACCGGCGACAGTTCGGTGATGGGACGATCGATCAGCGGCGCGAGACCGGCGCGCAAATCGGCGACCTGCTTGATCGCACCGTACAGCAGCACGTCGAAGTGTTCGGCATCGGCCTTGTCGAAACCATGTGCTTCGCGGATGTGCGCTTCGATGGCGCCGGCGTCCTCGTTGTTGAGCAGCCATTGATACAGGCCCTGCAGCGCGAATTCGCGGGCGCGGTGACGCGGCGTGCGATTCTTGCTCGGGTTGGCGTGTTGATTTTTATTGGTCATGATGAATAGGGTAAAACCGGTTCGATACTGGATACAAAAATGAAAAGATGCATCGTCATCGGCTCAGGCATTGCCTGCCATGGTGCGAGCGCCTTTTCCGAGGGTGCTTATTCTTCTTCCGTCACCTGCGCCAGCTCGTCCAGCGCCAGCGCCAGGTTGGCCATCTCGACGGCGACGCGGGCCGCGTCTGCACCCTTGACTTCCATGCGCGCTTCAGCCTGCTCGTCGTTTTCCGTGGTCAGGACCGCGTTGGCGATCGGGATGCCGGCATCGAGGCCGACGCGCGTGATGCCCGCGCCGGATTCGTTGGACACCAGTTCGAAGTGATAGGTCTCGCCGCGAATGACGGCGCCCAGCGCGATCAAGGCGTCGAACTGGTCGGTCTCGGCCATCTTTTGCAACGCCAGCGGAATCTCCAGCGCGCCCGGCACGCTCACGTGCAGGACGTCTTCGTCCTGCACGCCCAGGTGCTTGAGTTCCGCCAGGCAAGCCGCCAGCAGGCCGTGGCAGACGTCTTCATTGAAACGCGCCTGTACGATGCCGATACGCAAGCCGTCGCCATTCAGATCCGATTCGTAAGTACCTATAGTCATGGCTTTTCCTTATACGCAAACTTGCGCTTCTGTTGATGGTGAATAGTGTTGCGGCGACCGATGTTGCGGCAATGCATCCGATAGAGCAAAGATCTGCGCTGGTCAGGCTTCCGGCTTGGCGCGATACCCCGTGACTTCCAGATTGAAACCGGTCATCGACGGCATCTTGCGCGGACTGGCCAGCAGCTTCATTTTGCAGACGCCCAAATCTTTCAGAATCTGGGCGCCGATGCCGTAGGTGCGCAAGTCCATGCGTTCGGCGCGCGTGGGCTTGACGGCATGCGTGTTGTTCAAGGCTGCGAACTGGGCAAACATCTGGTCCGCCGATTCTTCGCAATTGAGCAGCACGACCACACCGCTCGGCGCCGCCTTGATGGCCGCCATGGCCGAAGCCATGTTCCACGAGTGCGTGGTCGCTTCGGTCTCCAGCAGATCCAGGATCGATACCGGCTGATGCACGCGCACCAGGGTTTCTTCGCCGGGACGGATGTCGCCATGCACCAGCGCCAGATGAGCGCCGCCGCTTGGCGTGTCGCGATAGGCGATGGCCTTGAAGCTGCCATGCACGGTATGCATCTCGCGCTCGGCCACGCGCTCGATGATGCTTTCGTGCTGGCTGCGATAGTGGATCAGGTCGGCGATGGTGCCGATCTTCAGTTTGTGCTCTTCGGCGAATTCCAGCAAGTCCGGCAGGCGCGCCATGGTGCCGTCGTCCTTGAGGATTTCGCAAATCACGGCCGCCGGCGTCAAACCTGCCATCTGAGTCAGGTCGCAACCGGCTTCGGTATGGCCGGCACGCATGAGTACGCCGCCCTTTTGCGCGCGCAGCGGAAAAATATGGCCAGGCTGCACGATGTCGGCCGGCGTCGCGTTCTTGGCGGCTGCAACCTGGATCGTGCGTGCGCGGTCGGCGGCGGAGATGCCGGTAGTAACGCCTTCGGCGGCTTCGATCGAGACGGTAAAATTGGTGCCGAACTGGGTGCCGTTGCGGGTCGACATCATCGACAGGTCGAGACGGTCGCAATGTTCTTCGGTCAACGTCAGGCACACCAGGCCACGCGCGTACTTGACCATGAAGTTGATGGCTTCCGGCGTGACGAAATCGGTGGCCAGCACCAGGTCGCCTTCATTTTCACGATCTTCTTCGTCGACCAGGATGACCATGCGTCCGGCGCGCAGTTCGGCGACGATTTCTTCTGTTGTTGCGATAGGCATAAAGAATTCCCTCAGTAGCCCCGTATTTTAAAGGATTTGCGGTCGGCCTACCGCTTCATTCATGCCTCATCTGCAGGCGGATGACTTATTCCAGCGTGACCAGTTGCGTATGCGACAACGCTTCCATCAGCAAGGCCGGATCGCCCAGCGCCAGCCGCTTGGAGTCCGACAAGGTCTGGCGGAAGGCGCGCGCGCCGGGCATGCCTGCCATCAGGCCGAGCATGTGGCGCGTGATGCTGTTGAGGCGCAGGCCTTTGCCGCCGTCGCCGTGCAGCGCCAGTTGCGCGCTCGCATAGGCCATCATCGCTTCGATCACTTCGCTGCGGTTGGCCTGGACGCCGCCGTCGAGTTCAGCGTAATAGCGCGCGTCGAAACCGGCCATCAGGAAAGGATTGTGATACGCCTCGCGCCCCAGCATGACGCCGTCGACGTGCTTGAGATGCTCGTCGATCTCCGCCACGGTCTTGATGCCGCCATTGATCAGGATTTCCAGCTCGGGGAAATCGCGCTTGAGGCGATAGGCGTAGTCATATTTGAGCGGTGGGATTTCACGGTTTTCCTTGGGGCTCAGGCCTTTCAGGACGGCGTTGCGGGCATGGACGATGAAGGTCTTGCTGCCGGCTTCGGCGATCTTGCCGACAAAGTCGCGCACGAAATCGTAGGACTCGACGTCGTCGATGCCGATGCGGTGCTTCACGGTAACGTCGATGGAAACGGCGTCGCGCATGGCTTTCACGCAATCGGCGACCAGCGTGGGCTCGGCCATCAGGCAGGCGCCGAAAGCGCCCTTCTGCACGCGTTCGGACGGGCAGCCGCAATTCAGGTTGATCTCGTCGTAACCCCATTGCTCGCCCAGCTTCGCGCTTTTGGCCAGATCGACCGGCTCGCTGCCGCCGAGTTGCAGGGCGACGGGATGTTCTTCTTCATTGAAATTGAGATGGCGCCCGACATCGCCGTACAACAGCGCGCCGGTCGTGACCATCTCGGTGTACAGCCAGGTATGGCGCGTGATCTGGCGATGGAAGACGCGGCAGTGCCGGTCGGTCCAATCCATCATCGGGGCGACAGATATCCTGCGAGGCCCGTATTTCGGCGCTAAACCGCTCTGAAAGCGGCTTTCTACGGGGATCGAGATATTTTGAGAACTCACAAAAACTAACGTTAATTAATGGTTTATCATTCGCCACTGGACAAAATTTGGACAAAAACTAGAATTAATTTTGACCAATAGCAACTATTCAGAAAATCGGCAAGCGGTGACGGGCAAGAGTTCGGATGACTGGCTTTCCCGCCATCAGCGAGATATTCGATACGAAGGCGCAGGCCACGAGCTGGGCCACCGAGCAAGAAGCCGATATGAAGGCGCGCAAATTTCAGGCCCCCCGCATTATAGCTGACAAGACTTTGGACTTCCTGATCGGCAAATACGTCGAGGAGTTCGGCACGGCCAAGCCTTTCGGCAAAAACAAAGCCGCTGTCCTACAGAATCTGAAGCTCGCCCTGGGCGACGTCCTGCTGCCCTATCTCACTGGCGACCGCCTCATCGAGTTCGTCAAAGTGCGCCTGGCCGGCAGCGAGACCAAAGCCGCTGCCGGCGGCGTCACCATCGCCATTGACCTTACCTATCTCAAGACCGTGCTGAAGGTGACGAAGGAAATGTGGCGCTACCCCGTCGACCTGACCTGCATCGACCAAGCGCGGCAGTATCTGAAGCACGTTGGCATTTCGACAAAGTCAGAGGAACGCACGCGCCGCCCCTCTCTATTAGAGATAGAAAATCTCTGCACCTATTTCAAGATCAAACAACGCCAGGTCGTGCCGATGTGGGATCTGATCCCTTTCGCCATCGGCACCGCCATGCGCCTGGACGAGATCATCAACCTTAAGTGGGCCGATCTGAACGAGGTCGACCGCACCATCATCATCCGCGACCGCAAGCACCCCAGAGCGAAAAAGGGGAATGATCAGGAGGTGCCACTCTTGGGCGACACCTTTGACATTGTGAAGCGCCAGCCGCGCAACGAGAAGGAACCGAGGATATTCCCCGTCACAGAAGGAACTGTCAGCAGCATCTTTCCGAGAGCCTGCAAGGAGCTGAAAATCGAAGATGTACGGTTTCACGATCTACGTCACGAAGGTGTCTCCCGACTCTTTGAACAGGGATACCAAATACACCAAGTCGCGCTAGTCTCGGGCCACAAGGATTGGAAGATGCTGGCTCGATACACTCAGATTCGAGCGAAGGATCTTCATCGAAGTTAAGTCGTCCTACTACCATTCATCAACATGCTCGTGAGTTGGCCTAGACCGGCTCTTGGAACGAAAATGGTCGTCTCTTCGTCAGTGACAGGGTTAGGCGACAATAATCTAGACGGCGCACTGCACGTAAATCGATCAATCGCATAACCCCTGAGAATGTCCAGAATGAATTATCATGCCATCGTCTCAATAAGGAAAAACAAGAGAGGTTGCGAATGCTAATACAAACAGCCCGTGCGGCAAAGGCCGTCCCGCCAACGGACCTAAACTTGCTTCAGGCGCAGTTAGACCTAGAACGACGAATGGTGTCTTTTGATAGCTACGACATGACGGTACGCCAAATCTTCGAGATGTTCGTCGAAGACGCGATTTTTGTTCCGCCAGAATATCAACGACAATTTGTTTGGGATCCAGCAAGGTCGTCGCAACTAATTGAGTCAATTTTCCTTGGTATCCCTGTACCAAGCCTGTTTATGGCGACAAACTCAGATGCCACTTGGGAGATCGTTGACGGCGTACAGCGTATGTCAACTCTCATTCATTTTATGGCAGGCGCCAAAATTGAGCTGTTGGAACGCATCAATCGCGAGGCTGAACTAACAATCGACGGCCTTGAAAAGGTCACTGAATTAAATGGGAAACGATATTCCGATCTTCCGAAGTCACTGCAGTTACTTTTTCAAACACGACCGATCAGAGTAACGGTTCTCAATGACAAAAGTGATTTGAGTGTTCGTTTCGACTTGTTTGAACGCCTCAACACAGGAGGTGTCCTTCTCTCGAATCAGGAAATCCGAAACTGTATTTTCCGAGGCCCCTTTAACGAACAGTTAAAGAAACTCGCGACCGATACACACTTCCGAACTGCGGTTAGACTGAAAGACTCCGATACTCGCAATGGTACGGCACAGGAGTATGTTCTGCGATTCTTTGCCTATCTCGATGACCGTCAAAAATTTCAACATAGCGTAAAGGGTTTCCTCAACGACTATATGAAAGGAAACGCTAGGCAGAAAATTGCTCCAACGAATGTGAAGTTATTTAAAAATACCATGTCGTTGTTGGCAACTGCATTCCCAAATGGGATCACTCGAGGACAAGCCAGCACTACATCAGCGGTGCTGTTTGAAGCACTATCGATTGGCCTCGCAGAAGCGCTCCGTTCAGGCAAGCGCGTCAAACATGAAAAACTGCCGTTATTAGTTGCGGACGCAAGACTAAAAACACTGACAACTGGAGCGACCAATAGCAACAAGATGCTATCTGGCCGAATCGACCATGTCATCAAGAACCTCACCACATGACCTCGACAATCTCCCGTACTGAGATTGATGTGCGGATGTTAGAAGTGCGCACACTACTGTCCTTTATCAAAACTCAGGAATCTACTGCAACTCCGCCTGTAGATAGCGATGATGTGAAGATAATTAGAGGCTTGTTTTATGTGCACTTATATGGAGCCTTTGAAAAATCAGTGAATGAAGTGGTGATACATGCTCTCCGCGAAATCGCCTCGATGAATATAAAACACGGTCATGCGGCTTTGGATTTCCTACCGGTGTCGTTAGCACAAACATTTCAATCTCTACAAAGTCCTACATCAGATGCTAAATGGGGACAACGAGTAAAATTCGTGCAATCGATGCAGTCGCTCGACGTTTGCAAAATAAAGGACGACATATTTGCTGATCAATTGCAAAACGTCTCGCCGACGAGGCTAATAGAAATTCTTAACTATCTCTGCATCACGCAGCATGAATTTGTGCAGACCGATTTACTTGCGGTGAGTGAAGTTGTCGAAAAGCGCAATCAAGTTGCCCACGGGCGGACTAATCCCCTACGCGTCGGATCATCTGTCAAAAGTAGCGAGCTGGAAGGTCGTCTCCAATCAGTGCTATCAGTAATGGACCAGTTGATTCTATGCGTTGACAATGGATTGGCTGCAATGAAATTCGTAAAAAACGAATTTCATGCCGAGTACGCGGCGCAGTAAGTCGTTAGACTTGAACCAAAAGACCGGATAACGCAGGGTATTCGAGAGCCGCGTGTCATATGCGGCCACTCAAATCAATACCCTCAATTCTTCCCCGGACAGCCTGCCCCTTGCTATTGCTTCCCGCCGTAGCCCTTCAGGCCGGGTACCGTCGCGGTAGAGAACGAAAACGTCCACCAGTATTCCGGCTTCGCTGGGCTGCGCAGAGTCTTGCGGCCCCCTGGATACTTGCCCATGAAGTTACCGGCAGCGGGATGAGTCGATTTATCAGTCATGGCGCACCCTGATCATTCCGCTGCCGACTCATTTTTCAATCGAACGTGCATCTTCTCGATGCCAGCATGAATGCCACCGCCGACCACCAGCGCCACCGGCAATATGGCCTCAATTTCAAGCCGATCCATCCGGAGCAAGGTGCGCAACCGTCTTACTTCCCAGAGTAGCTCTAAGACTTCCGAAGAGGGATTGCTTTTTGCCAACGCTTTCAGTCGCGGCAATAACAGAGGAAAAGACGCGGAGGTCATAACGCCAATACCACTGTACAAAATAACTGTATATATTAGTTTATGCAAAGTTCGGCACCAGCTCAGTTTGTCAGGGTCCGAAGTGCCATACCTGCCCAATAACTCAAATTGTCATGTTAAATTTCATGATCAAAAAAAGGAAATCAAGACATATGGACGATCTCTTGGGGCTCAGCAAGCCTGCGGAAAAAATCATTGAAGTCGTAAGCGCAGGGATAGGGACGCTGTATCGTCCTCGCGCGATGCGCAAGGAAGCGGACGCCAAAGCGTATGAAATACTGAAAATCGGCGAGGCCAACAGGAAGAATGCCCTCGAAGAACGAAAAGCCGAGGCACAAATGCTAATGCTAACAGACCAAGCCATGACGCCTGAGATGCTTGCACTTGCAGAGCGTGCGAAACAACGGCTTTTGCATCGAGAGGTGAAGCGGCAAGCGAACTTAGAAGCTATCGCCGATTATGCTTTAGCCCACGCGCCGTTGGAAGTACCAGAGACTGACGTTAACCCTCAGTGGCGCGATAGATTTTTCCAGCACGCAGAAGACGTGTCATTGGAGGAACTACAAGAAATTTGGGGGAAAATATTATCCAAGGAAGTTTCAAAACCAGGCACTTTTAGCCTGCGAACGTTAGAAATTCTAAGCAACCTATCTGCGACAGAGGCTCAACTATTCGAGAGGTTTTCCCGCTTACTTGTCTTCGGGCGGTTTGCTCTTAAAATCCTTGTGCCAATCAACCCGCATACGCTTGATTTCGATTTCGAAACAGATATTGTTCAAAGTGATGGCGATTTGAATTTCGAACACATCATCCAGCTACAGCATGCGAATCTGATACACGCGGCTGACCTGTCGCTTCCAATTCAACTAGATCAAAGGAGCGAAGCTGAGCGAGTAGGCATTTTACGTTTCAACGACATTTGGTTGAGACTGAGGCATCAAACCGCCACTGTATTGAATTTCGGCGCATATCGAACCACTCAGGCCGGGGAGGAACTATTAAAACTAATTCCTCCCCGTCCAAATAAAAAATACCTCACTGCTCTTAAAACTCATATTAAGCCGCAGGGTGTCACACTTGATTATGGCGTGGCGATAACACCAGCGGGCGGTCTGATTGGCAACTTCAGAGAGATCGAAGAACTTCCGGAGGAATAGTCTGTAAAAATCATGGCAGCGCTGTACTTGTCGACGCAGGAATTGAGGTCGCGCACGACGTCGTCCGCGTCTGCTGCGATGTCGAGAACAGCTTCAGCGTCCGCTGGCAAAAGGTAGGCTCGCGCTTGTTGATTCCCAGCGTCGGTAACTGCACCGGCTGAGCTTCCACTGTTCGTGTCGGGGGCAACGCGGATTGACAGCCGCTCAGCGCCGTCGCGCAACTTGCCGCGCAAAATATCCAGTTGAGTTTTCGCATCGTTTTTCTCCTTCAGATTAGCCTGAGTTAAGTTGTTGAACGTCGCCTGCCCTGCACGCTCTGCTTCACGGTAGCGCTCGTTAGCAGCATTGAGCTTTTTCAACGCGTCATTGTCGGCCTTGTCCATACGGCCGTTGCACGCGACTGCGTCGACCTTCCCGCGCCGGTAGTCGCCGCACCAGTACGATGCTCCAGCCAGTGCGATCAACAGTAGCCAGAGACGCGGATCGAGATAACTGATCATTGCTGTTCCTTTTCGATATGAGAATGTGCAGACGTCTGCACAGCGTTACAACAGAGCTTGACGAGCGAGGTTGTAATGTGTGAGGCGAGCCGCATAACCGATGGCATCGCCGACCTTCTGAGTTTTGCGGCCGATATTGAGGACATCGCAGACGCCGTCGAAATCGCCAGCGTCGGCAAACTTAGCCATGCCGTTCACGTTCCAGTACCAACCTGCAGACCGCATCGCGCCCTCAGGCGTGCGCAACCAGTCGCCAACCTGGTGCAGCGGAATTCCGAAGTAAGCAGCACATTGCGCATGGCCATCATGAAATGTGCACATGAAGCCGCCGGCGCCACGGAACATCCAGCCGTCGCCGCTGGCCTCGTCCCCATTGCCGCCGCGATTGGCGTAGACATTGTTGGCGATCGCTACTGCGTTACGGTCGAGGCATTTAGCTAGGTCGTTGGGAGCATTGCACGGCCGCGTTGGCAGGTCGGACGCTGCAGCCGGCGGCGTGACCTTGACGTAGTTGCCGGCACCATCCTTTTGCGCGTAGCGACTCGGCCATGTGTTGGCCAGGCCGTCCGCGCTGTAGCTGAGGTTTTCATCGAGCCTGGCCAGTTGGCTTGTTTCCACCGCGATCTGCGGAATGAACATCGCCTGGTGAAGCGGCGCCAGAATGCCGAACTCCTGCATGGCGGCGTTCAACGGCTCCAAAAACAACAATGCCCGCTTGGCGGCGGGCATGATGGCTTGCAGTTGCTGCACGTTCATAGTTTCGTCTCCTTTGAAACACTTGGATTGCGTTGCGGCGGGAACTGCCCGGAGACCCTCACCTTGTACCGCGCGCCGGGCGCCGTCATGAGGAAGCGGGCGATATTGCCCTTGGCATAGAAGACTGCCAACAGCACGGCGGCATTGACTGCCAAATCGGACCAGTCAACGGGCGAAAGATATTCGCCCGTCAAGATACGAATGGCCGTCCAGCCATAGGCCACCAGAAGCAAGTACGCGACGACCGACATATGGACCTTATGCCGTGCGTGTTTCTTGCGATAGAACATCAGCCGGCCGACCACAAGCAGCGAAATGACCAGCTGAGCGATCAGCAGCACGCGCTGCAGGTCGATGTACGGATGGATAAGCTCATTCATCTTTCTTGGTTCCTTTCATCCGGCTCAGCATCGAGCCGAGGTTGATAATGAAATCGGCAAAATTCATGTTGCCGGCCCAGTCAATCCCCTTATTCAGGATCGTCACCACCAACGTCGCAGCGATCAGTGACGCCACACTGCGATCGTGAATTGCCGCCATACGCATCAGTTCCGGCGATGTGAGGTATCCCGCCATCATGGAAACCAGGAAGTAAACAAAAAAGCCCTGGCCATTACTGGCACAGGGCTTTCAGATGACACGCACAAGAATGTGACGGTGCAGTCATTTACACCGTCTGATTCTTAGAAGCGTCAAGCAACTGGCAGAGCTTCCGAAGCAGCCAATATCAAGCTACCAAAGAAATGGCGCTTGAAGGTTGACGGATCGTCCTCGCCGAGCGCGATGCTATCGCACGGCGCTGGTCTTGCGGTGTTCCCAAATTTATCAAAGAACAACGTTGAAAGTTTGACCCATTTTATCTCCTCAGGTGCAGTCGCATCCGGGAGTACGGCCAACGAGAACTGATATGCACCGTAAATTTCCTTGTCATGGTTCACCAGCCCAAACGCTGCGGCAATCTTGCCGAACTCTGTTTGCAGCAAGAAATCCGTGGCGAACGTACCGTTCGTGAGCTGAAAACTCTCAAAACGATTGGCAGTGCCGTTGGCCTCCGCCTTAGGAGCTGTCTCCAACAGCGCTTTGAAACGTGCCGCAATCGCCGTGACTTCTTTGACAGCATTTAAGAAGCTAACCGCCTGCCCTATTTCATTTGGATCCATATACCCACCTTGTTCTTGTTGAAGGGCATCCAATATAGCAAGCCCTTAACATACGAACGGGTATAAAAAAGCCCCGATGAATTTCTTCATCAGGGCTTTGAACGTGACTGCGTCGAGTGTGGCGAAAATATATGAAAGCAGCGGTTTTCCTCGCAATGAAGTACGAGCGACTGACGATGAAGCGCGAAGAAGTATGTGACGAGATTGGCGTCGTGCGCGGAACCGCACACAATCTTCTATCGGCAGGGGCATTCCCCATACCAACTCGCAAAGAGGGGCGCAACCGTGTCGCCGACGTTAGGGATGTAGGGGAGTACCTTGACATGCAACGGGAACGAGCTAGAGCGCTTCACAAACCGCCCAGACCTTGACTCCGTTGAAAGAGCAGGAAATAAAAAAGCCTCGAAAATCGAGGCTCTTTTTTTAATACTATTATCGTTTAATTTTTACCCGAAACTTCCGGACCGTCGTACTTTACCGTGAGCAAATCTTTCAATGAAGAGACACCTTTTGCTTGCTCGAATCGACGGCGCAGTTCTTCCACAGCTGCGGTCGTAGGATTACCTGCGAGCTTGCGAGGACCGCTATCAACTTTTGCGTGTTGTGTCTTCATGATGAACTCCTGCGATATAAGGCTTCGTCATGTAACGAAGCTTTTTTGTAACGACGACGTCACTATAACCTAGATTCTGATACGCCGCTATGACCTGTGGCACCGGATCCAACAGGCGAACACGTGGCTGGAATCCTCTAGCCTCACTTTTTGTTGCTACGGAATAAACGTCAGCAGCAAATAGTGCTAAAGCAATAATTTTTCCTTTGAGTGGGTGCGATGCATCCGGATATCCTTCAATATGCGTCACAGAGAGCCACTGACCGCCTTTGGATATACGACCAACAACCAGACCGCACAAAATCTTATTCTTCCAGAAAGCAAACTCTAAGCGACGCGGATGGCTATTGTCCAAAGTCTTCTTAATGCTCCCGAACCAATCAAAAGAAACCAAGCGCTGGGGATGATTGCGCCAGTACCTATCAAAATGGGACTGAGCGTCAGAATTTAAAGCTGTCACCACTATGCGTTCACGTTGCTCCGCTAACCACTCTTCCTCAACGTAAGTTTGTGTAGTCGCCCTGATCGCAGCATATTTCACCCTCGCGGCTTCTAAATTTTGACTCTCCGATTGGCGCACTGTTCCCCAACATTCTTAGTTATTTGACTATGGAGATTTTACCCTACCGGCCTCCCTCGATCGCAGCGAAGCAGAGGGCTTTGACCTCAGCTAACAGACAATAGCGCAGAGAGAATTGGACAAAAAATGGACAATCACATCTAAAAAATCTTATTTTAAAAGGATTACAGAGCTAATTCAGTCCAGTCCGTCATAGGCGCTACGCTGATTGTTCTCGGTCCGTAAGACATGCACTTTTCCTAATGAGATCCCAGCATCATGCCGGGAAGCTACACACCATATTCATTGTCGAACTTGCTTGAGGCCCCTAGCGAGAGGCCTGCAGGCGAGTTACAAATAGAAAGCCCGCAACGCTTGCACGTTGCGGGCTGGTGTCCCCTCTATCCTCTTGAGAGATAGGATTTTTATACTGCGGGGGTGATTCTGCACCACAAACCAGCATTAGTCATTTCGCATCGCACAATTTCGGTGCTCGGATAAAAATCCGGCAGAAACTGTAGGCAAATGACATCACTTTTCTACAACAGCAATTCGAGAATGGCGCCGTAAGCGCCTGCCCGCAAGAGATTGCCATAAAAACCATCGAGGCAAAAAAAAACCCGCTCACCTTGCGGTTGCGGGCTTAAATCCAATTCTTTAGGAGGAAATTGGAGGAGACAGGTGCAACTATATGGCACTGCATCATGAATGTCTGCTTTTTTGTGCTGATATCAGGTATTCACAAAACAAATATCAGCACTTCGCAAACTGCCCAGATGCCCTCTCTCCGCCCTTCCAGCCTAGGCCAGGCTGCAGCAAACTGCGCCCAGACTGCCACGCCGCTTATCTTACGCGTCGCGGGATGCCTTTTTACGCTCATGCTCCTTCAGGAAACGCTTGCGCAGGCGAATGCTCTTCGGCGTGACTTCAACCAGTTCGTCGTCGTCGATGAATTCAACCGCGTATTCCAGCGACATTTCGATCGGCGGCACCAGGCGCACGGCTTCGTCGGTACCCGACGAACGGACGTTGGTCAACTGCTTGCCCTTGATCGGGTTGACGACCAGATCGTTGTCGCGCGAGTGGATACCGATGATCATGCCTTCGTAGACCGGATCGTTGTGGCTCACGAACATGCGGCCGCGGTCTTGCAGTTTCCAGATCGCGTAAGCAACGGCAGCGCCGTCGTCTTGCGAAATCAGCACGCCGTTGCGACGGCCGCCGAGTTCACCCTTGCTGTTGTCCACCGGCGCGTAGTCGTCGAACACGTGGCTCATCAAGCCGGTGCCGCGCGTCAGCGTCATGAATTCGCCCTGGAAGCCGATCAGGCCGCGAGCAGGAATACGGTATTCCAGACGGACGCGACCCTTGCCGTCCGGTTCCATGTTTTGCAGATCGCCGCGACGGCGACCGAGTTCTTCCATGACGCCGCCCTGGCTGGTTTCTTCGACGTCGACGGTCAGGTTTTCATACGGCTCGTGGCGCACGCCATCAACCATCTTGAACACCACGCGTGGACGCGACACGGCCAGCTCGTAGCCTTCGCGACGCATGTTTTCGATCAGAATGGTCAGATGCAATTCGCCGCGGCCCGACACTTCGTAGGTCGAGTCGTCGTTTTCCGCCTGCACGACGCGTAGCGCCATGTTGGACTTCAGTTCGCGATCCAGACGGTCGCGGATCTGACGCGTAGTCACGAACTTGCCTTCGCGGCCGGCCAGCGGCGAGCTGTTGACCATGAAGTTCATGGTCAGGGTCGGTTCGTCGATCTTGAGCATCGGCAGGCCTTCAGGCGCGTCCGGTGCACAGATGGTGGAACCGATGCTGATTTCTTCGATGCCGTTGATCAGGACGATGTCGCCGGCCAGCGCTTCTTCAACCTGCACGCGTTCCAGGCCGCGGAAGGTCAACACCTGGTTGATGCGCGCCTTGGTCGGCTTGTCGTCGGGACCGTTCATCCAGACCACGTCTTGCAGGCCGCGCACGCGACCGCGCAGGATACGGCCGACGCCGATCTTGCCGACGTAGGACGAATATTCCAGCGAAGTGATTTGCAGTTGCAGCGGACCGTCCGGGTCATCTTCACGCGCAGGAACGTGTTCCAGGATCGCGTCGAACAGCGGCTCCATGTTGCCGTCGCGGACGGTGTCTTCCAGACCGGCGTAACCCTTGAAACCCGAGGCGTAGACGATTGGGAAATCCAGTTGCTCGTCGGTTGCGCCGAGCTTGTCGAACAGTTCGAAGGTGGCGTTGACGGCCTTTTGCGGATCGGCGTTTTCGCGGTCGATCTTGTTGACCACGACGATAGGCTTCAGACCCAGTGCCAGCGCCTTGCGCGTCACGAAACGCGTTTGCGGCATCGGACCTTCTTGCGCATCCACCAGCAACAGCACGCTGTCGACCATCGACAGCACGCGCTCCACTTCACCACCGAAGTCGGCGTGGCCCGGGGTATCGACGATGTTGATGTGGGTGCCCTTGTATTCCACGGCACAGTTCTTCGACAGAATGGTGATGCCGCGTTCTTTTTCGATATCGTTCGAATCCATCACGCGGGCATCAACCTGCTGGTTCTCGCGGAAAGTACCCGACTGACGCAGCAGTTGGTCGACGAGGGTGGTTTTGCCATGGTCAACGTGGGCGATGATGGCGATGTTGCGAATAGCGCGTTTATTGTTTGACATGATTGAGTTAGTTTGGTCTGCCGAATCCTGAGAGGCGCGCATTATAGCATGTTGCGACGCACGAACTTAAAAAGCCTAATAATTTCAAAGAGTTGCTGTACTTTCATTCCAACTGGCGAGTACCGCAATTACTGCTGCTACAAACCGCTAGTTCGACACCGTCGAAATCAGCCGTTCCGGCGCCAGGATGCCGAATTCCTGCATCAGCCCGGTGCCCAGAAGGCGCCCGCTGCTTTCCTGATAAACCCGTGCCCGGCCTGATTCTGCGGGCAATGCGATACCTTCCTTGCCAAGCGCCAGACGCTGCCCGTGCAAAAAACGCTCGGTCAGCACATCCGTCAGCATCACCGCCGGAAAAGTCGTCAGCAAACCGTCCACCGGCAGCAAGGCTTGCGTGCGCTGGCCGTCTTCCAGCGCGATGAACTGGTCGAGCGTCACGCTGCCCTCCAGGGTCAACGCGCCGACACCGGTGCGCCGCAACTGATTCAGATGGGCGCCGCAACCGAGCAATGCGCCGATATCTTCGCCAAGCACGCGGATATAGGTGCCCTTACTGCACATCACGCGAATTCGCAAGAACGGCGCTTCGTAGCCCAGCAGTTCCAACTGATGAATCCTTACCTTGCGCGCTTCGCGTTCCAACGTGATGCCGGCGCGCGCATATTCGTACAAGGGCTTGCCGTCGCGCTTGAGCGCGGAATGCATGGGCGGCACTTGTGAAATCTCGCCGCGAAACTGTTGCAACGCCGATTCGATCTGCGCCAGGCTGACATCAACCGGTTTGGTACTCAGCACCTCACCTTCGGTGTCGCCGGTATTGGTAACGATGCCGAGATGGACAACGGCTTCGTACGTCTTGTCCGCTTCCAGCAAATCCTGCGAAAACTTGGTGGCCTCGCCGAAACACAGCGGCAGCAAACCGGTCGCAAACGGATCAAGCGTACCCGTATGTCCGGCCTTGAGCGCGTTGAGCAGCCGCTTGGCCTTGATCAATGCGTCGTTGCTCGACCAGCCCACCGGTTTGTCCAGCAGCAGCACGCCGTGTACGGGCACGCGCGGAATTTTGGGAGGGCGGGGTTGCGAAGGCGAAGAATGCGCCATGAGTGTCAAATCCGGAGAAATCGTCAATCGATGCGGCGATGGCATGCCTCAAATCTGAAGCATCAGGCCATCGTGGAAAACTCAGTTTTCGTCGGCATCCTTGGCGCGCGTGGCATTGGCCTCGTCGATCAGGCGCGACATTTCAATGCCGCGCACGGTCGAGTTATCGTGCACAAAATGTAAATCAGGCAGCGTATGGATCGTCAGACGACGGCCCAGCTGGCCGCGCAGGAAACCCGACGCCTTGGACAAACCGGTCAGCGTGTCCTGGATGGCCTGTTTGTCGTCCTTCAGCGTCGTGAAGAAAATCTTGGCATGCGCATAGTCCGGCGTCACT
Organism: Herbaspirillum sp. CF444; assembly: GCF_000282135.1. Classification (GTDB taxonomy): domain Bacteria; phylum Pseudomonadota; class Gammaproteobacteria; order Burkholderiales; family Burkholderiaceae_D; genus Herbaspirillum. Next base: position 56,847 of record NZ_AKJW01000015.1, on the reverse strand, counting down.
TGCACTTCGGTGATCGTGACCATCCCCACACGCGGGTCTTTCAACTCGAATGCGATGATTTCCGACAGATCGCGCTGAATCTGATCGGCGACGCGCAGACCGCGCCCTGGAATGGATTTGCTGTGTTTTGCCATGCTGGGAAACTGACCTCGGCCGTCTCGCCCAAGCGGGACGGCATAAAAATTCTGTGATGCTATTGAATGAAACAAGGCGGGTGTTTGCAGCGCAGACACCCGCCCTCGTGACGACTGAGAGAATTACAAAGTACGCGCGACTTCCTGTACTTCGAAAATCTCCAGTTGATCGCCTTCCTGGATATCGTTGTAGTTCTTCAACGACAGACCGCACTCGAAGCCCGATTTGACTTCCTTGACGTCGTCCTTGAAGCGCTTGAGCGAATCCAGTTCGCCGGTCCACAGCACCACGTTGTTGCGCAACAGGCGCACCGAGGAACCGCGCTTGACCAGACCTTCGAGCACGTAGCAACCGGCGATCGAACCGACCTTGCTGACCACGAACACCTGGCGAATCTCGACCAGACCCAGGGCCTGTTCGCGCTTCTCCGGCGCCAGCATGCCCGACATCGCCGCCTTCACTTCGTCCACCGCATCGTAAATGATGTTGTAGTAACGGATGTCGACGCCGTTGGCTTCGGCCAGCTTGCGGGCGGATGCGTCGGCACGGGTGTTGAAGCCGATGATGACCGCCTTCGATGCCACCGCGAGGTTGACGTCGTTCTCGGAAATACCACCGACCGCCGCATGCACCACCTGAACACGCACTTCGGCGTTGGACAGTTTTTGCAGCGATTGCACCAGCGCTTCTTGCGAACCTTGCACGTCGGTCTTGATGATCATCGGCAGGTTCTTGACCTCGCCTTCGGCCATCTGTTCGAACATGTTTTCCAGCTTCGCGGCCTGCTGCTTGGCCAGCTTGACGTCGCGGAACTTGCCTTGGCGGAACAGACCGATTTCGCGCGCCTTGCGCTCATCCGTCATGACCAGTACTTCTTCACCGGCGCTCGGCACTTCGGTCAAGCCCTGGATTTCAACAGGGATGGACGGACCGGCTTCGGTAATGCTCTTGCCGCTTTCGTCCAGCATCGCGCGAACGCGACCGTAGGCCGAACCGGCCAGCACGACGTCGCCGCGCTTCAGGGTACCGGACTGCACCAGAATCGTTGCCACCGGACCGCGCCCCTTGTCGAGCTTGGCTTCGATGACCAGGCCCTTGGCCGGGACGTCGATGGCGGCTTTCAGTTCCAGCACTTCGGCTTGCAGCAAGACGTTTTCCAGCAGGGAGTCGATGCCCTCGCCGGTCTTGGCAGACACGGAGATGAATGGCGACTCGCCGCCGTATTCTTCCGGCACGACGCCTTCGGCAACCAGTTCCTGCTTGACGCGATCCAGATTGGCGCCCTGCTTGTCGATCTTGTTGATCGCCACGACCAGCGGCACGCCGCCGGCCTTCGCGTGAGCGATCGCTTCCTTGGTCTGCGGCATCACGCCGTCGTCGGCCGCCACCACCAGAATAACGATGTCGGTCGCCTTGGCGCCGCGGGCACGCATCGCGGTAAACGCTTCGTGGCCCGGGGTGTCGAGGAAAGTGATCATGCCGCGCGGTGTTTCCACGTGGTATGCGCCGATATGCTGGGTAATGCCGCCGGCTTCGCCGGAGGCAACCTTGGCGCGGCGGATGTAATCCAGCAGCGAGGTTTTACCGTGGTCGACGTGACCCATGACGGTCACGACCGGTGCGCGCGGCAACAGTTCGGCGTCAGGATGTTCGGCGCCCTCTTCCAGCAATGCCTCAGGATCGTCCAGCTTGGCGGGATGCGCGCGGTGGCCCATTTCTTCCACCACGATCATGGCGGTTTCCTGATCCAGCACCTGGTTGATGGTGACCATCTGGCCCAGCTTCATCAGATGCTTGATGACTTCGGAAGCCTTGACTGACATCTTGTGCGCGATTTCGGCGACAGTGATGGTTTCCGGAACGTGCACGTCCTTGATGACCGCTTCGGTCGGCGCCTGGAAATTGCTTTCGTGGTCGTCGTGATGCGAATTGCGGCGGCCCTTCGGACCTGCACGCCAGCCGTCGCGGCCACCGGTACCGGTGTTGCCGCGCGTCTTCATGCCGGTGCCGCGCTTCTTGGCGGCGTCGTCTTGCCAGGTCGATGAAACGTTGGCCGACTTGATCGACTTCTTGTCGACGGCGACCGGCGCCTTCTTGTCGTCCTTCTTCTCGCCAGGCTTTTTATCGGCCGGCTTGTGCAAGGTGCCTTCGGATGTCTTGGTCGCAGCAGGCGCCGGCGCGGGCTCGGGAGCCTTCACCACGCGGCGCGGCGCATTCATCATGGCCTTGATCTGTGCAACTTCGTCCTCCACCGCCTTGCGGGCACGCTCGGCAGCGGCAGCACGTTCAGTGGCTTCCTTGGCGACCTGAGCAACCTTCTTCTTGGCTTCTTCGGCGGCAGCGCGCTTCTTCTCTTCCGCGGCAGTATCTTCCGCAGCCTTGGCAGGCGCAGGCGTACCGGCGCTGGTCTTGGCTTTTTCAGCCGCTTCCGCAGCAGCCTGACGTGCTTCTTCTTCAGCAGCTTGTTTGGCTTCCTGTTCGGCTTTTTGCGCTTCCAGTTCTGCCGCCTTGGCTTGCTGGATCTTTTCAGCCTCGAGTTGCGCCAGACGTTCTTGCTTTTCACGCAAGTCGGCTTCCTGACGGGCGATCAGCTCAGCGTGACGACGCGCTTCTTCAGCACGACGCTCGACTTCCGCCGGATCGGTTGCAGGGGCAACGGCCGGAGCAGCCGCGACTTCTTCCGCAGCAGGTTCATCGCGCTTGATGAAGGTGCGCTTCTTGCGCACTTCCACTTGAATCGTGCGCGACTTGCCGGTGGAATCGGCTTGCTTGATTTCAGTCGTTTCTTTACGGGTCAGCGTGATTTTCTTCTTTTCGCCTTCCGGAGCTGCTCCGCGCACGCGGCGCAAGTGCTCCAGCAGGCGGTCCTTGTCTTCTTTTGACAAAGGATCGGACTCGGAGCTTTTTTCAACTCCGGCAGATCGCAGCTGGGTCAGTAGCAAATCCGCCGGCATTTTCAGCTCGGTGGCAAATTGGGCTACGTTGTTACTTGCCATTCAGTCCTCTTTTCTATGTGGCTCGGCAGATGATGTGGGTACGCGGAAGCTTATTGCTTCGCTTCCGCGGTACTCCATGCTTTGGCTTGCAATGCCTTGGCACGCTCGTCGTATTTCGCATCGATGAGCTTCATTTCATCGTCGGTCACATCTTCAAATTCATTTTCAATCAATTGGCGCGCACGCTCGGCCGACAGCGCCAGGATGGCGCCGAATTCGTCGTAGGCCAGCGCAGCGAAGGCAGGCACGGTCTTGACGCCGGCCAGGCCGAGCTTGCCGGCGACGACGCGATCCATTCCTTCGAAATTGATCAGCGCTTCGTCCATGCCTTCCAGGCCTTCTTCGGATGCGATCGCTTCTGTCACCAGTGCATCGCGTGCGCGGTTGCGCAGTTCGTTGACGGTGTCTTCGTCGAAGGATTCGATCTCGAGCATTTCGTTGATCGGCACGTAGGCGATTTCTTCCAGGCTGGCGAAACCTTCTTCCACCAGGATGTCGGCGACTTCCTGATCGACGTCCAGTTTTTCCATGAACAGGATGCGAATCGCTGCAGTTTCCTGCGCCGACTTGTCGGCCGATTCTTCCGCCGTCATGATGTTGATCTGCCAGTTGGTCAGCTCTGCCGCCAGACGCACGTTCTGACCGCCGCGACCGATGGCGATCGCCAGGTTTTCTTCGTCGACGACGACATCCATGGCATGCTTTTCTTCATCCACGACGATCGACGAAACGTTGGCCGGCGCCAGTGCACCGATCACGAATTGCGCCGGATCTTCCGACCACAGCACGATGTCGACGCGCTCGCCGCCCAACTCGCCGGTCACGGCCTGCACGCGCGAACCGCGCATGCCGACACAGGTGCCGATAGGATCGATGCGCTTGTCGCCGGTAAAGACGGCGATCTTGGCGCGCACGCCCGGATCACGTGCCGCCGACTTGATTTCCAGCGAGCCTTGTTCGATTTCCGGCACTTCCAGTTCGAACAGCTTCATGATGAATTCGGGAGCCGTACGCGACAGGATCACTTGCGGACCGCGTGCGTTGCGGTCGATACGCAGGATGTAAGCGCGGACGCGGTCGCCGATACGCAGATTTTCTTTTGGAATCGTCTGGTCGCGCGGCAGGCGTGCTTCGATCTTGCCGGATTCGACGATCGCATCGCCGCGCTCCATGCGCTTGATCGTGCCGGTCACCAGCGAATCGCCGCGCTCCAGGAAGTCAGCCAGAATCTGTTCGCGCTCGGCATCGCGGATGCGCTGCAGGACGACTTGCTTGGTGTCTTGCGCGAAACGGCGGCCAAACTCGACCGATTCAATCGGCTCTTCGATGTATTCATCGACGGCGATATCGGGAATCTGTTCTTTGGCTTCGAAATGCAACACTTCCTGGTCAGGCAGTTGCAGACCGGCTTCGTCAGGCACCACGTGCCAGCGACGGAACGATTCAAATTCGCCGCTTTCGCGGTCGATCGACACACGGATGTCGACTTCGCCTTCGTAGCGCTTCTTGGTAGCTTGCGCGAGCGCATGCTCCAGTGCTCCGAAGACCACATCTTTATCGACGTTCTTTTCGCGCGCCAGCGCATCGACCAATAACAAAACTTCGCGACTCATGCTTTGCGACTCCTAAAATCCACTTTCGGCACCAGGCGTGCCTTATCCACATCGGCGAGTGTGAAATCCAACACCGCTGCCGACCCATCGTTTGCTTCAAATTCCAGTTTTAAGTTTTCGCCTTCAGGGGCACGCAGGATGCCTTGAAACGACTTGCGATTGGCTGCACTTGCCATCGGCATGCGCAACTTGATGATTGCCTCCTGATCGGCGAAGCGCACATAGTCGCTCAGCTTCTTGAGCGGACGATCCAATCCCGGCGACGACACTTCCAGCCGTTCGTAATCGACGTTCTCTACCGTAAAGACGTGCAGCAACTGATGCGTGACCTTCTCGCAATCCTCGACTGTGATCGGCCCCTTGTCGGCGTCTTCGAACGGGAAGTCGATAAACACGCGCACCAGTCCGCGCGCCGCCTTCTCGAGGTCGACCAGTTCGTAACCCATCCCCGACAGGGTGGTTTCAATCAAATCCAGCAATTGCAAGGAAATCTCTCCGCGCTTCTTTTCTTTTGACGTAGTCACGTCAATTTGTTCAGCAAAAAAAAAATGGGCATCTGCCCATCGTTCTTATCGTTTATTCAACTGCAAGCAGTTTCACGATGCATTATTTGCCGTGAATTACCCCGTTAACTTGCGCATTATAACCGATTACGGTATGTCCGGCAATTCAAGATTGCCGGACATACCCCAGACCGCCCGATGTTTCACAAAAGAAATTCCCGAGCAATCAAAGACTTACCCGCGCCGACGACGCGGCATGCCGCCTGCGCCCATGCCCTGCCCGGCCATGCCGCCGCTGCGTTGCGGACGGTTGTGGCGACGCTGACCGGCGTCCGGGAAGCCCAATGCGGTCTGCAAAGGATCCGGCTGACGCGGCTTGTTCGGCTGCCCACGACCGCCCTGGCCTTGGCCTTGCCCATGACCCTGGCGCGGTCCCTGACCCTGCCCTTGCCACGGCTCGCGACGCGGACCTTTCTGCTGCATGGGATTGGCGTTGGCGTTGCTGCGCGGCTGGCCGTTGCTGTTGCCATTATTGCCATTCGCATTGCCGTTGCCGCGCCCCTTGCCGTTGCCGGCCGGGGCATCGCCGCCGACCTTTTCCAGGCCGCAAGCGGCCAGCATGCCGCGCACGGCGTTTTCTTCCAATTCTTCCCAGCGACCGCGCTTGAGACCTTGCGGCAACATCATCATGCCGTAGCGGGTACGGATCAGACGCGACACGGTCAGACCGATCGCTTCAAACATGCGGCGCACTTCACGATTGCGGCCTTCGCCGATCGTCACGCGATACCATTTGTTGACGCCTTCGCCGCCGCCGTCGGCAATCTTGGAGAATTGCGCCATGCCGTCATCCAGCTCGACTCCGTGCAACAGCTTCTGGCGCATGCCCTGCTCCAGTTCGCCCAACGTACGCACGGCGTATTCACGCTCGATGTTGTAGCGCGGATGCATCAGGCGGTTGGCGAGGTCGCCGGAGGTCGTAAACAACAACAGACCTTCGGTATTGAAGTCGAGACGGCCGACGGCCAGCCATTTCGCCGCCTTCATGTTCGGCAGGCGGTCAAACACGGACGGACGGCCTTCCGGATCGTTATGACTGACGATTTCACCGGCCGGCTTGTGATAGACCAGCACGCGCGGCGGCTTCTTGCTGACTTTGCGTTGCAGCAACTTGCCGTTGATGCGCACTTGATCGGTCGGCAGAATACGCTGACCGATGTGCGCAGGCTCGCCGTTGACCGACACGCGGCCGGCCACGATCAGCTCTTCCATGTCGCGGCGCGAACCGAGACCGGAATCGGCCAGTACTTTATGCAGTTTGGGCGCGTCGTCTTCGGAGGTCAGATCGCGGCGACCATTCTTGCCGCGCAGCTGATGTCCGTTGCGGGCGCCGCCCTTGGCGCCGTCTTCCTTGTCATAGGCATCGGAAGTGACGAACGAAAAAATGTCATCGCCGGCGTCATGCGCGCGCAAACCCAATTGCGGCGCCTTCGGCTTGCCGCCCTTGGCGAAAGGCTTCTTGCCCTTTTGCTGACGATTGCGATCCTGGCCCTGACCGTCACGGCGCGATTCCGCCATCGCCTGATCGGCGACGGGAATCGGTGCATTGGCGTCGCCGGCACCATGAGACGCAACCGCATCGGCAGCAGGCGTATTGACCGGAGCAGCTTCGCCGCTTTCCGCCGCGCGTTGCGCTGCGCGGTTGTTACGCAAGGCGCGCGGACCGCGTACGCCACGGCGAGCCGGCTTGGTGCGCGCATTGTCGGCGGGAGCGTCCAGCAAAACGGGGGCGGCAGTGACTTCTTCGCCGATGGTGACGATGACTTTCGGCGCCTCCGGCGCAGCAGCAACGACAGCCGCCGGCGCCGATTCAACCGCAGCGTCGGCCGCCGGTTTCTTGACGCGGGTGGCACGTTTCTTCGGCGCAACGGCTTCGCTTGCCGGTGCGGCATCAGCCGCAACCGCCACTGGCGCAGCAACATCGGCCACAGCCTTCTCGGCAGCAGCCTTTTTCGTCACCGTCTTTTTGACGGCAGCCTTCTTGACCGGCGCAGCTTCGGCAACCGGCTCTTCAGCCACCAGCTTTTTGGCCCGCTTGCGTGCAGCCGGCTTGGCTGCAGCTGTATCGGCGTTGTCGGCGGCAGCACCGAAAAGGTCTACCTGCTTCTCATCGTTGGAACTAGATGGTTTCATTATTTGAATCGTGGTTATTCAGACCGGGCGCGGCATCACTTGCATGGCCGGAGGCAGGGTCCTTGGTGTGAATTTCTTCAGCAGCAGGGCTTTCGGCCTGCACTTCTTCGTAGTTGGCAACGCTTGGTGCAATCGCATCCACGTTGTTCTCGATGTCTTCCCCGGGAATTTCTTCCGTATTTGTTTCCGTGCTGACGGCAACTGCGCCGTCAACATCGCCGTCGATTGTTGCTATGGCGCTTTCGGCGCCGGCAAGTTCAACGGACTCCGTATTTTCAGCAGCTTGCCCGTCTGCACCCGGCTCGGCAGCATCGCTTTCAGCGGCCTCGCCTTCGGCAATCAGACTGGCCTGCATCCCTGCTTCCAGCGCTTGCAACTCAAGCAATGCGCCCGGATCGACGACGCCTTCCTTGGTGACCGTGCGCAGCGGCGGCAACTGATCCAGCGAGGTCAACCCGAGGTCGTCCAGGAAACGCTTGGTCGTGGCAAACAGAGCCGGACGCCCCGGTACGTCTCGATGGCCGATGGCCTCGATCCAGCCGCGATCTTCCAGCAGGCGCACGGTTTGCGAACTGACGGTGACACCGCGAATTTCTTCGATGTCGCCGCGCGTTACCGGCTGGCGATACGCGATGATGGCAAGTGTTTCCAGGGTTGCACGGGTGTACTTCGGCGGCTTTTCCGGATTCAGACGATCCAGATACACCTTCATCTCGGCCCGACTCTGGAAGCGCCAGCCTGTCGACAAACTGACAACTTCAACACCCTTGTCAATCCAGTCTTCGCGCAACTCTTCCAGCATCTGCCGGATGACATCCGACGTTATTTCGCTTTCGACATCCTCACCGGATACATAAAGCTTCTTCAAATCGTTGATTGATAATGGCTCGTGAGCACATAGCAATGCTGTTTCGAGGACTTTCTTGGCCTCAATAGTATTCATGTACGACTCTTGTGCGACTGTTTAACAAAAGTTTAGAGGCTTGACCAATACGAAGCGAAGCCTGGCTGCACGGGTTGAGTTTCATCACAGCGCCAACGGTGCTGTCAGGCTCTTGAGCCTGAATACTGCTTTGATGCTGTTGGTGCTGCTTCCCGGCGCTCGTTTATAGGAGGTTGAAGATGAGCGGGAAAATAAGGCTTGGTTGCGAACACAGAATCTTGAGTTCCCAGATTCTCGCACCATTTCAACTTTCGACCTTGCAAGCGGCGCCGAGCTGAGTTTTCGGGTGTCCGCAGGCAAAATGCAAAATATACTGCGCGGAGTTTAGCACAAAGCCCCGGAGGAATGTCGCTTCGTTGCAAGCGTCATACATTATTTACACGCTGTCGCCTGCCAGACACGCCCACGGGCATTCTTGGCCGGTGGACAGCCCGGCTGCATCACGGCCGCATCACGGCCGCATCACGACATATCCTGCTTTTCCAGCTCGAGACGGCGGGTGAAGTCTTCCACCGGCATCGGCTTGCCAAGCAGGTAACCCTGCACTTCGTCGCAGCCGTTTTCCAGCAGGAAGTCGTATTGCTCCTGATCTTCCACGCCTTCGGCGATCACGCGCAGGTTCAGGATGTGACCGAGCGAAATCACCGCCTTGACGATCGCGGCGCTGTCCGCATCGCGTGCGATATCGCGCACGAAGGACTTGTCGATCTTCAAAGCATCCACCGGAAAACGGCGCAGGTAGCTCAGGCTGGAGTAACCGGTGCCGAAGTCGTCCACCGAGACCTGCAAACCCAGGCGCTTGAGCGCATTCAGGGTGGCAACGGTCTTTTCGGCGTCGCGCATGACCACGTTTTCGGTAATCTCCAACTCCAGCCAGGCGGCGGCGAGACCGCTTTCGAGCAACACCTGGCGCACGAATTCCGGCAGGTTCTGATCGAGTTGCCGCGGCGACAAATTCACCGCCACCGGAATCGGCGCCAGTCCGGCATCCTGCCAGATCTTGTTTTGCGCGCAAGCCGTGCGCAACACCCATTCGCCGATCGGCACAATCAGGCCGGCTTCTTCGGCAAAGGGAATGAAACGATCCGGCGACACCATGCCCTGATCGGGCGTGACCCACCGGATCAACGCCTCGGCACCGATGATGCGTCCGCTGGCCAGGCTGATCTTGGGTTGGTAATGCAGCTTGAATTCATCGCGGTCGAGCGCGCGCCGCAGGCTCACCAGCATCTCCAGCCGGTTGCTGACCTGCGCATCCATCCAGCCGGCGAAGTACTGGAAGTTGTTGCGCCCCAGTTCCTTGGCTTTGTACATGGCCGAATCGGCGTTCTTGAGCAGGGTTTCGACATCGCGGCCGTCGGTCGGGCAACGGCTCACGCCGATGCTGCAGGTAATGTGGAATTCGCGATCCCCCACCACCCACGGTCGCGCCACCGCGGTCAGGATGCGCTGCAGGACTTCGGTGATGTTGCTTTCGTCGGGCTGGTTCTGCAGCACCAGCACGAACTCGTCGCCGCCTTGCCGCGCCACCATGTCGGTTTCGCGCACGCACGACACCAGGCGCTGCGCCACCGTCTTGAGCAATTCGTCGCCGACCTGATGACCGAGGCTATCGTTGATGAACTTGAACTGATCGAGGTCGACGAACACCACGGCCGTCAGCGAGCCTTTCTGTCGGGAATTCTGCACCGCGCGCTGCAGATGGTTGTGTAGCATCGTGCGGTTGGGCAAACCGGTCAGCGCGTCATGCGTGGCCTGATGGCGAATTTCGGCCTCGTACAATTTGCGCTCGGTGATGGCCTCCACCGTGCCTTCATAAAACATCAGCGTGCCGGCGTCGTCATGCACGGCGCGGGCGTTTTCCGAAATCCAGATGATCTCGCCGTCGCGGCGATACACGCGCGATTCGAAATTCGACACCGAGTTGAACTGTTCCATCATCTTCATGAATTCGGTGCGGCGCTCCGGCTCGACGTAGAGCTGATGCTTGATGTCGCGCAGGCTGACGATGAGGTCTTCCGGCGACTTGTAGCCGTAAATGCGTGCCAGCGCCGGATTGACCGCAATATAGCTGCCGTCCGGCGTCGATTGGAACACGCCTTCGATGGCGTTTTCGAAGATGCTGCGATAGCGCCGCTCCGCTTCCAGCAAAGCCTGATCGGCCTCTTTGCGCGCCGTCACGTCCTGCACATAGCCTTCCAGCGCATCCAGCGCCCCGGCGGCGGTGTAAATCCCGACGCCGCGCTCCCACACCCAGCGCACTTCACCGTCGGCGCGGATGATGCGGTACTCCATTTCAAAACGCTTTTTCGCGAGCAGGCAGGTTTGTATGGTTTTCCGCACCGCGTCGCGGTCTTCGGGATGGGTAATGCTGTCGTAAGAAACCCGGTGATTGAACAGCAAGTCCTGCGGCTGGTAGCCGGTCAGCTCCAGACAGCCTTCGCTGACGAATTCCATCGTCCATTCCTGATCGTCGCGGCAGCGATAAACCATGCCGTCCAGATTCGCCAGCAGTGTCTCCAGCAGACGCGGCGGCCTGGCGATGGAAGTAATTGCGGCGGCATGGTCAGGCGGAATCGAGGAAGCGACAATCTTCATATAAACGGGGCTTACGCAATCTATGCCTGACGGCAACAACCAGGAAAATAAAAGGAAGAAGAACGGGCGACAATAACGCCTGATTTGGCGGGTCCGCTTTAGACCGTGAAAAGCCAAAGCTTGCCAACGAGAATTAGCACGAATCGTGCCAGAAATTGATTTTCTGGCACTTCAAGCTGAAAACATGCCAATAGGCGAAAATCATGGCCCGGGAAACGAGGCATGCCTAATGAGAGGTGAAACCGATTTACTCCCGCCCAAGATTTGCTACTCACCTCTGTACCAATGAGGTTGTTCAAGCGTCATGCCATGCCCGCCCTTGTAAGCAGCGACCTCCGGTGAACGCCATTGCTCCAGCAACGCCGGATCGAGCTTATAAATTTCCACTCCCAACGGCCTGCATACTTCCAGAGGGTCCTGCGCATCCGGCCCCCACATCGGCAAGGACAAGTCGCCGCCCGGGCAGGTCGATAATGCGCACAGCAAATCAATTTCAGCAAAAAATTCCAGATAATCACCCTGCTTTGCCGGGCATGCTTTCATGAAGTACTGGTCGTCATCGTTCAGACCGGTAACTTGAAACACATTCAGCACATCGTGTACATCGAACTCCGTCAAGCCATATGGCGCCACCGCCCGAGTCAGATTCGAGTGGCAATGAAAATGAAAATCCTCACCGGTGAGCATGCGATTCACATACGGGTCGCAACGGGTACCCAATAAATCGTGAACCCGGCCGCCATCTTCATCGATGCCGTAATCGGCCAAACTGTCGTCCGTGATCGTGACCATGGGACGCAGATAGGGGAGAGTCGACCAGATTCGGTCAAACGTGCTGACATGCGCTTGCTGTAACTGGCGGGTGCGGGAAGCCCACATCCGTTCGCGTGGGTTGTGCAAGTTCCACATATTGAAATCCGCTACTTGCGGTCCGTCGATTGCGACGATCCGGAACACATGGCCGGCGGGTACGGTCCAGGCTTTTCCTGAGCGAATCGGGATCACAATAGCGTCAACCAAAGTGCGCCGTCCCTGGTCCGCGGCGATCTTGCCGTAAAAATCTTTATCGACGTTGAGTACCGACCCTTTCGTTACCTGGTAGGCGGCTGGATAATTTGACATGCTGCTTAAACTCCTCATTGGTTATTCCCGTTGAACTTCGACGCCAATGACCCACCGCGGTGGTTGACCGCGAGCCTGATGCGTTCTTCGGGAAGTGAAAAATGCTGAAGGAAAATCGAGGGAACTCAAACATAGTCGAGCATCGCTTGCTCCGATGCTCTCAAATAATCAGCTAAAGCCGCCTGCGCCTGTGCCTGCCTCCCTTGCTCCAGCAATTGCAAAATTGCACGATCCATGGCGATCCAGGGCTGTTGAAAGCGCTCCTCATCCGGCGCGGAGGCAAATATCAACCGCAATTGCGCCAGAATGGTCTTGAAAAACGCATCGAACGAGGGGCTGCCGAGCAAATGCACGATGTGCTGATGAAACAAGAGACTATGCGTGCCGACGCTGCGCCAGTCTTGCCGCGCCGCAGCCGCCTCTGATGCACTCACCGAACCTTGCATGGCATCCAAGGAGGCCGCCGAGATAAGTTCTCCTCCTGACAGGGCTTGCAATTCAAGCGTCCTGCGAACTCGGTAAATATCGCGTACGTCCTGGCGCGATAAAGTACGCACCACAACCCCGCGATGGCGGATGTGCAGCGCCAACCCTTCGCGGCACACTTGGCGCATTGCTTCTCGCAATGTATTGCGCGAGACGCTGTAGGCGAGGGTCAGTTCGGCTTCGATCAATGCCACACCGGGGACTAGCTTGCCCTGCATGATATCGTCGCGGATTTGCGCGGCGATTTTATCTGTGGCGGAGAGCTCGATTTCGTTGATTTCCATTTTTCATTCACAAAAATACGGGTTCAAATACTACGTCATCACTACATGCGCGCATCTTTGATAAAGCCTTCTATGCGCGATCCTGCCGCCTTGGCCATGACGTCCTGCGGCGGACCTTCACATGCGATCACACCATTTTCCATGAAGACGATGCGATCGGATATGCGAAACGCGAAGTTGATTTCATGGGTGACGATCACCATCGTCATGCCCTCTTCGGCAAGCGCTTCGATCACTTTTAGTACTTCACTGACCAATTCCGGGTCGAGAGCCGAAGTCGGCTCATCAAACAGCATAATGGACGGTTTCATCGCCAAAGCCCGAGCAATTGCAACCCGTTGCTGCTGGCCGCCGGAAAGTTGATGCGGGTATTTATTCGCATGTTCGGCAAGACCTACCTTCTGCAACATTTCCATCCCGGCCTGGACCAGCTCAGCGCGCTTTGCACGCCGGTGATAGCGTGGTGCAAGCACGATGTTCTGGAGTACGGTTTGGTGTGGAAACAAGTTGAAATTCTGAAATACCATGCCGATATCGAGGATGCCCTGCATATGCAATCGGTGCGAAACCTTTCCCTTTGGACCAGTAGGCGCCCAGAGAAAACTGTGCCCTCGGACCCTTATCTCCCCATCATCCAGCGTTTCCATGCCATTGACGGTCCGTATCAGCGAAGTCTTGCCGGAACCCGAGGGACCAATGATCGCTACGACTTCGCCGGCGTGCACCGCCAGATCGATTCCCTTCAATACTTCATGACTGCCATAGCGCTTTTTGACACCGGTCGCTTCCAGGATGATTTCCGGCGCGAACTTTGCTGCGGCGTTCGCGACTGATGCGACCGGAGACGGGCTCCTCTCCGTCGCAGGAAGCAACGCGGCGACGGTACGCAAAGTTACGTCAAGGCGTCGTTCAATAGCTTTCAAGCCATAGCCGAAAACAGTAACAATCAAGATGTAATAGAAAGCCACCGCCAGCATGGTTTCAAGGACCAAAAAATTCTGCGTATAGAGACGCTCCCCGACCAGAAGAATTTCTGCCAAGGAAATCACCGACACAAGCGACGTCAACTTGACGATGGTGACATATTCGTTTGCCAAGGACGGCAAGGCAATCCGGAACGCCTGCGGCATCACGATCAATCGTTGCAGACCCGCGTACTGAATGCCGAGCGCCTTGCCGGCTTCTATCTGCCCCTTGGGAATCGACAGCAATCCACCGCGGTGGATTTCCGCAATATAAGCAGATTCGCTGAGCGACAGCGCCAACAGTCCAGCCCAGAAAGGATCCGATAGCGCAACACTTGAAGCCGGATACACCTGCGGCAAGTTATAGACAAAAATCAAAAGCACCAGTAACGGCAGGCTTCTGAAAAACCAGATGTAGGTGGTGCATGCAACACGCACCGGGCCCAGTTGAGATTGCTTACCCAGCGCCAGAAAAAATCCCAGCACGATGCCGATTAGCCAGGTTGCAAGACTAAGCTCGATGACTACTAAAACAGCCTTCCAGAAGGCCGCATCGATCAGCAGCGACGCCGCGTATTGCCAGTCAAATATCATATCGATCCCTTGCTGCACATACATACCAGCCAGTGATATCCGAAGCGTGCGGACTGATCACCGATCAGCCCGGCGGCGCCCTGCATCACTCTTTATCGGACATTATTTCGCGGTGTTGCCAAGCGCTCGCGAGATGTCTTGCGCGCTAGGTTCCTTGACGTTGTATTCGTTCAGCAAAGCTTTATATTCCCCCGACTTTTGCATCGATTCGAAAGCAGTTTGCAAAATCGTCAGCAATTCTTTGTTGCCTTTGACGACGCCCAAGCCGATCACCACCGGATACAGAGGCTCGGTAGAACTGATACGCAAGCGATCGGCCATCTTGTTAACTGTCATTTTTGCTACGGCAGAGTCTTCGAACTGCGCGTCGACGGCGTGTGCAAGCACTGCCTGGGCCGCACCTGGAGAAGTTTCAAACTCGCGAACGTCAATCGCAGCCTTGCCGCCCGGTATGCAATATTGTTGCGAGACCTCGCGCAGACGCGGGATCCATGAGGCTCCTTTGATGGAACTGATTTTTTTACCGCATAGATCTTCCGGCGTCTGTGGCTTGAAGTCGCTGTCTTGCAACGTCATCAAAGAGCCGCCCGTTTTCAGGTACGGAAGGTAGTCAAGTTGCTTGGCACGCTCGGGGGTGACATAAAGCGCAGAAGCAATCACGTCGAAACGCCGCGCATTCACGCCCAAGATCAGATTTGCAAAACGCGTGTCCAAAAACCGAACCGTCAAACCAAGGTGACCCGCAAGACGCTTCATGAATGCAGGGTCAAAGCCAACTGGCTGATCCCCCTGAAAATAGTCATAGGGTGGGTAGGTCAAATCGGCACCAACAGTCAATACGCCAGGGGTAATAATAGGCGCGGCTGTTGCTGCAGACGCTGTGGATGTCTGGACGCCGACACTTGCGACGATCGCCGCCAGCACAATATTACGCAAGAGCGTCACCACACTATTCCGGATGAACGATGTTGCCGGTGTTACGTTGGGGATTGCATTCATTTCGGTCTCCAATACGTTAAGGGTAGATACGACAAACTCATGTGTACTGCCTGGCAGTCTGTTCTAACCACGCATGCGAATCACGTGTTGGAACGAACAATACACATTGTTCAACAATAAGTAAATAATTGTTGAACAATTGACTTTGTATAAGCACAAGCCATGCCACTTATCCAGAATCTCAACGAGGATGGCCTGCCAGAGGAGAAACCGTATTTAAGGAGCGCCGTTATCAAATGCGATTCGCAGAAGGAATTGCCGCAGGCGGGCTAACACGGTGCGAGTGCTATTTTGTGGTGATTTCTTTTATTGCAGCTGGTGCGCAACGCTGGTAGCGAAGAAGCCATTCAGGCCCTCTCATCGCACCAATTCAGTGCACATTTGAATCCCCTGCAATTAAAATAAAAACCACTCTTTTCGCCCTATCGCCGGACAACGGCAGCAGTAGAATCGCAACACCGCCTGACAAACAACAAAAAGGATGCTGGTATGTGGGCAACTCGTTACCTGGTTTTGTGGTTCGTGATTTTTCTGACGCTGGTGCTGACTATCCTCGCGTCGGGACATATGGTGAGCTGGTGGTGGGCCGTCGTACCGCTGGCGTTCAGCATCATCGGCATACGCGACGTCGTCCAGCGACGTCACGCGGTCTTGCGCAATTACCCGCTGATGGGCCATTTCCGCTTCATGTTCGAATCGATACGTCCGGAAATCCGCCAATACTTTTTTGAGGGCGAAAACGACGGCGCGCCGTTCACGCGCAAAAAGCGCAGCGTGGTCTATCAACGCGCCAAGGCCGACGTCGACAGCCGCCCTTTCGGCACCGAACTGGATGTCAAAGTCGCCGGCTACGAATGGATCGGCCACTCGCTGTCGCCGACCAAAATTGCCAGCCACGACTTCCGTGTCGTCGTCGGCGAAGGCCGCGCCCAGCCTTACTCGATGTCGGTCTTCAACGTCTCGGCGATGAGCTTCGGTTCGCTGTCGGCCAACGCCATCCGCGCGCTCAACCAGGGCGCCAAGAAAGGCAACTTCGCACACGACACCGGCGAAGGATCGATCTCCGCCTACCACCGCGAATTCGGCGGCGATCTGGTGTGGCAGATCGCCTCGGGTTACTTCGGTTGCCGCCATCCGGACGGCAGCTTCGACGAAGAGAAATTTGCCGTGCAAGCCAATGCGCCGCAAGTGAAGATGATTGAAGTAAAGCTGTCGCAAGGCGCCAAGCCGGGCCATGGCGGCGTGCTGCCGGCGGCCAAGATCACGCCCGAAATTTCCGCCACGCGCGGCATCCCGATGGGCATCGATTGCATTTCGCCGGCGGTGCATTCATCGTTCTCGACGCCGATCGGCTTGCTGCAATTCATCGAGAAGCTGCGCACGCTGTCCGGTGGCAAACCCACCGGCATCAAACTCTGCGTCGGCCATCCATGGGAATTTTTCGGCATCGCCAAGGCCATGCTGGAAACCAATATCGTGCCCGACTTCATCACCGTCGACGGCTCCGAAGGCGGTACCGGCGCAGCGCCGCTGGAGTTCGTCGACCACGTCGGCATGCCGCTGCAGGAAGGTTTGCTGATGGTGCACAACACGCTGACCGGCATCGGCATGCGCGATCGCGTCAAGATCGGCGCCAGCGGCAAGATCATCACCGCCTTCGACGTTGCACGCACGCTGGCCATCGGCGCCGACTGGTGCAACTCGGCGCGCGGCTTCATGTTTGCGCTGGGCTGCATACAATCGCAAAGCTGCCACACCGATCGCTGCCCGACCGGCGTGGCGACACAAAATGCCACGCGCGCCCGCGCACTGGTGGTGCCTGACAAGGCGGAGCGCGTATACCGCTTCCATCGAAGCACGCTGCATGCATTGCAGGAACTGGTGCAGGCTGCCGGCTTGCCGCATACCTCGGCGCTGCGCGCTTTCCACATCGTCCATCGCATCAACGATCACGAAATTCAGTTGCTGTCGGAGATGCTCAAGTATCTGGAACCCGGCGACCTGATCACCGGCAATTACCGCTATCAGGTCTACGAAAAATATTGGCCGATCGCGCGCGCCGAGAGTTTCCATCCGGAAATCGGCAGCCGCTTTCATTGAACAAGATATGCGATGCGCGGATGTTCATGCATCGAATGGAAACAACGAGAGACAAGGGACGCACCAATATAAAACGCCCGCATCAGCGGGCGTTTTTTTATATCCGGGTCCTTGCGTACAAACTGATCAGGAACAGATCAGAAGCAGGTCATGAAAAATGCGTAAATCATTTACGCTTCATGAAGAAAATGAATTCCTGATTCTCTTGCGATTGCGACAGCAAATCGTTGCCCGTCTGCTTGGCAAAAGCCTGGAAGTCCCGCACCGAACCGGTGTCCGTGGCCGTCACGCGCAATACCTGGCCGCTCGACATATCCGCCAATGCCTTCTTGGTTTTCAGTATCGGCAGCGGACAATTCAGGCCCCGCGCATCCAACTCTCTGTGAAATTCAATAACCATACTGTGAATCAAAAATTCCTAGTGATCGTTCGAGAATTCTACCCCAACATGAACCGCGTTGGTGCGTCGCAACATACTCTGTTGTATTTCGTGCACTAATGTTGTGCAGGGGAAACTAGCGGAGTGGATGAACCTGCAAATTCGACAAACTGCACCGGCAAATCATGACGCCGCATCCAGTCCGCCACCGCGTATCCCGTCCCTGCAGGCCAGGGTCGCAAGTCCGGCGGCGCCACCAGGCGGTACTCCAGCAATTCCGGAGACAGCTTGATCTCGCCCGTCGCCTTGACGTGATACGCAATGATCAATTCATTCTTGCGCATGAACTCGTAAACGCCGATCAGGGTGATTTGGTTGGCATCGAGATTGGTTTCTTCTTTGATTTCTCGCGCGATGCCTTGCTCCGGCGTTTCGTCCCGCTCCATGAAGCCGGTGATCAAGGCAAACCGGCCTTCCGCCCACGCCGCATTGCGCGCCAGCAACATCCTGCCGTCGATCTCGACCAGGCCCGCCAGCACTGGCAGAGGGTTGTCCCAATGCGTCCAGTGACCGTCGGGACAGGCAAGCCGCAGCTTGCCCGCCTCTTGTTCGTCCGCCCGCATGACCAGCGATGCGGCGCAGACGGGACAGAACTTGAAGTCGCTCACGGATGCTGCCTGGTCGGTTAAGCTTTGTCGCCGACCCAGGCCGCGACGCCTGCGAGCGCCTTCGGCAAGCCGCTGGGATCGGTGCCGCCGGCTTGCGCCATGTCGGGACGTCCGCCACCCTTGCCGCCGACCTGTTGCGCGACAAAGTTGACCAGTTCGCCGGCCTTGACCTTGGCCGTTGCATCGGCAGTCACGCCCGCAATCAGGCTGACCTTGCCGTCCTTGACCGAAGCCAGCACGATAGCGGCGGTCTTGAGCTTGTCTTTCAGCTTGTCCATGGTTTCGCGCAGCGCGGTGACGTCGGCGCCTTCCAGCGTAGCAGCCAGCACCTTGATGCCGTTGACGTCGACCGCTTGCGTCAGCAACTCGTCGCCTTGATTGGACGCCAGTTTCGATTTCAGTGCAGTCAATTCCTTTTCCAGCGACTTGACGTGATCTTGCACTTGAGCAATACGCGCAATCAATTCTTCCGGCTGCGCTTTCAATGCCGCCGCAGCTTCGTTGACGCGGTTGCTGAGCGACTGCACCAGGGCCAGCGCGTTTTCGCCGGTGACGGCTTCAACGCGACGGATACCTGCCGCCACGCCGCCTTCGGCCACGATCTTGAACAGGCCGATATCGCCGGTGCGCGACACGTGCGTACCGCCGCACAGTTCACGCGAAGAGCCGATCGACAACACACGCACTTCGTCGCCATACTTCTCGCCGAACAGGGCCATCGCGCCTGCGCCGACGGCATCGTCGAAGCCCATCAATCTGGCTTCGGTAGCGGCGTTGGCGAGGATTTCGCGATTGACGATTTCTTCGACGCGGCGGATTTCTTCAGCGGTGACCGGTGCATTGTGGCTGAAGTCGAAACGCGTCTTGTCGGCGTCGACCAGCGAACCCTTTTGCGCCACGTGGCTGCCCAGCACTTCGCGCAACGCCTTGTGCATCAGGTGGGTCGCCGAATGGTTGCGCATCGTTTGCGCGCGTTGCTCCGCATCGACCTTGGCTTCCACGGCATCGCCCACCGACAGCGAACCCCTGATCAGGTTGCCGTGATGGCCGAACACTTCCGGCTGGATCTTTTGCGTGTCGGCCACGGCAAACAATGCGCCCGACGATTCCAGCACCCCGGCATCACCTGCCTGGCCGCCGGACTCGGCGTAGAACGGCGTCGTGTCGAGCACGACGATGGCGTCCTGGCCGGCGTCGATCTTGGTGACGGCGCTGCCGTCGACGTACAAGGCAACCACCTTGGATTGCTGCGCCAGCGCGTCGTAACCGACGAACTTGGTCTTGTCGCCGCTGTATTCGATACCGGCAGCCATCTTGAATTTACCGGCGGCGCGGGCCGTCGATTTCTGGCGTTCCATGGCGGTGGCAAAACCGGCTTCGTCCAGTTCGACATTGCGCTCGCGGCAGATGTCGGCAGTCAGGTCCAGCGGAAAGCCGTAGGTGTCGTACAGCGTGAAGGCGGTTTCGCCGTCGAGCTTGGCGGCGTTCTTGGCCAGTGCTGCTTCGAGGATCTTCATGCCGTGTTCCAGCGTTTCGCCGAAACGTTCTTCTTCCTGCTTGAGGACTTGTTCGACGCGCGAGGCGGCTTCCGGCAGTTCCGGATAAGCGGCGCCCATTTCGGCGACCAGATCCTTGACCAGCTTGTAGAAGAACGGCTGGGTCTGGCCCAGCTTGTGGCCATGACGCAGCGCGCGACGGATGATACGGCGCAGCACATAGCCGCGACCTTCGTTGCCGGGAATCACGCCGTCGACGATCAGGAAGGACGTCGCGCGGATGTGGTCGGCGATGACCTTCAGCGAATTGTTTTCCAGATCGGTGACGTTGGTTTCGCGTGCCGCAGCCTTGATCAGGCGCTGGAACAGGTCGATCTCGTAATTGCTGTGCACGTGCTGCAGGATCGCAGCCAGACGCTCCAGCCCCATGCCGGTGTCGACGCAAGGCGCCGGCAGCGGCGTCAGCGTGGCTTCGCCGGTCTTGGGATCGATCTGGCGGTCGAACTGCATGAACACGTTGTTCCAGATTTCGATGTAGCGGTCGCCGTCCTGCTCCGGGCTGCCCGGAGGACCGCCCCAGACGTCGGGACCATGGTCGTAGAAAATTTCCGAACAAGGACCGCACGGACCGGTGTCGGCCATCTGCCAGAAGTTGTCGGAGGCGTAAGGCGCGCCCTTGTTGTCGCCGATGCGCACGATGCGCTCTTTCGGCAGGCCGATCACCTTGTGCCAGATGTCGTAGGCTTCGTCGTCGGTTTCATAGACGGTCGCCCACAGCTTTTCAGCCGGCAGGCCGTAGACCTTGGTCAGCAGCTCCCAGGCCCAGACCAGCGAATCGTGCTTGAAATAGTCGCCGAAAGACCAGTTGCCCAGCATTTCGAAGAAAGTGTGGTGACGCGCGGTATAACCGACGTTTTCAAGGTCATTGTGCTTGCCGCCGGCGCGCAGGCAGCGCTGCACCGAAGTGGCGCGCACGTAATTGCGCTTGTCGGTGCCGAGGAACACATCCTTGAACTGCACCATACCGGAATTGGTAAATAACAAGGTCGGGTCGTTGCCCGGCACCAGGCTGGACGAACGGACGACGGTATGTCCCTTGGATTCAAAGAATTTCAAAAACTTGTCGCGGATTTCGGCTGAGTTCATGTTCGAGGACTGTAAAGAAAACGGTGCAAGAAAGATGTTGCGAACCGATGATTATACGTGATAAGCCCTATCACAATCATGGTCTGCGGCGCGCCTGCCGCATGTCTCCATGTGCAAACGCAAATACGGACGCAAAAAAACCCGTTCGGATCGCTCCAAACGGGTTAATGGTGATGTCAACCTGCAATCTGAATCAGACCGGTCTCGTTGCTTTCCGACCTGGCCCCATCACGGCTTGCGTGGCTAAAACCCCCTCCGGTAAATCAGGCGCCTTGATACAGCTTGCCGTTCTTGCTCTTCTTGGCGTGTTTCTTGTGCTTTTTGTGCTTTTTGGCGTGTTTCTTGTGCTTGGCAGGCTTTGCTGCCGGCGCTGCTGCCGGTGCGCTTGCAGCCGGAGCCGCCGGGGCTGCTGCAGGAACGTTCTGAGCCAGGACAGGCATTGCGAAAGCGGCGACCAGGACTGCTGCCAGTAATTTATTCAGTTTCATCTTTTTCCTCTTAAGTTGGTTCATCACAAGTGCGCTGACGATTTGTTATCCAGAATTCGCCACGTCATTTCGGCGAATCCGTTCTGACATACGACCACCTGTGCGTGTTTAACGCTGTGCTTTCGATTCGCGTTGACACATTTTAAGCGTTGCGCAGGCTCCGTCTATTCAGGAATTACCTGATGTATTTCACCGCAGTTTTGCGGACTGGCTCCGGCTTCTTGGTGGCAGTCTTGTCTTTCTTCTTTGCCGGCCCGCTTGCCTTACCCGGTTCTTCCTTCACCGCTGCCGCGTGATGCGGCTTGGCAGCCGCCTTGCCTTTCGGCGCATGCTGACCATGTTTAGCATGCGGGCTGGTCAGATGCTTGACGGGCGCCTTGCTTTTTTTCTTGACGGCTTTACCCGGTTTTACCGGTTTGGCGGCATGCGCCTTCTTTGCGATCGATTTCGAGGCATCTGCGGGAGCAGTCGCCTTGGGCGTTGTTTTTGCCTCCGCGCGATCACGCCTGTCCTGCAGGATTTGCGCTTCGCGCACGGTCAGCTTGCCGGCCTTCAGATCACGGACGATGGCGTCATCGGTGTATTTTTGCTGGCCGCTTCCCTGATTTCCCTGCTGTGCGCCGGCGTTGCCGGTGATCGCAATGGCGATGGCCGCCGTGGCCGCCAGCATGCGGAGCATGCCCTTGATTTTCATGATTCCTTGCTTCCCTCTGTTTTTCGTTTTTACCGTTTTTCTTTTTTATGCCGGGCCGATCAGGTCGATACGGTCGGTACAAAATCCGTCCACGCCCCAGCCCAGAATTTCTTCCGCGCGCGCCGGTTCGTTGACGGTGTAGCAGAATAAACCATATCCCGCCTGTTTGACCGCCTGCGCCAGTTCCGGCGTCAAATTCTTGTGGCTGGTATGCAGCGCCACCGCATCCAGCGCCTGCAAACGCTGTTCCCAGTCAACGGGAATCCGGTCGACCAGGAAGCCGCGCGGAATCCCCGGCGCGCTCCGTTTGGCCGCCATCAGCGCATCGAAAGAGAACGACGAAAACAGCGGCAGGCTGCGGTCGTTCCGCCCCGGCACATGCGCGGCGATTTCGTCGGCAAAGAAACGCGCGACTGCTTCTCCGGCAACTTCGCCGGTGCGCACCGCATAGGCGTCGCCGGCAGGCTTGATTTCGATATTCATCCAGATGCCGTTGCCGCGGCAGAACTCCAGCACCTGCGCCAACGTGCAGACCGGCTCGCCGGCATATTTCGGGCTGTGCCAACCACCGGCGTCGAGTTTCTGCAAATCCTGCAGCGTGTGCTCCGCGATCTTGCCCTCGCCCGGCAAGGTGCGGCCGAACGAGGCGTCGTGCATCAGGATGGCCTGCTCGTCGCTGGTCAGCATGACGTCGAATTCGACCGCCCTGAAACCGTATTCCATGCCGCAGCGAAACGCCGCCAGCGTATTTTCCGGCGCCAGCGTGCCGCCGCCGCGATGTGCTGCAACTTTCGGGTAAGGCCACATGTTTTTCTCCGGACAAAAAATTTATTGCCGCCATTCTATGCCGAGGCGCACAACTTGGCAGCACTTCGTCCGCCGATGTTGACGCTTCGTCGCAAACTGCTGTCGCCGCCAAAGCGGGTGATACATCATGCCGCCATACCCGCAACGAGGAAACCGTCATGTCCACTTCCCTGCCATCGTCCGATTCGGCCCTGCTCAACGCCACCCGGCGCATCGAGCGCAAGCTTCGTTTCTTCTCCCATCTCGGCGTCTACCTCATCGTCAACGCCGGCCTGATCACACTGAACCTGCTGCAGACGCACAAGCCGTTCTGGGCGGCGGCGCCGTTACTGGGATGGGGAATCGGGTTACTATTTCACGGCTTGAAAGTATTCATGCAGGTACCTCCGGCATGGAAACAACGCATGATCGAACAGGAATTGAAAAATCACCGGCAATGACCACGAACGCAACAACCATCGCTTCACGCTTACCCCTCATCGCACCGGAACTGCTACGCAGCCTGGTGCCGACCATGGTCATCAACCTGTTGTGCGCAGTGGTGGTCACTTACCTCATGCGCATCGGTGCCGGCTTTGTGGAGAATCTGGTGTTCTCGATGTGCATCGGCACCACCGCCATGATGCTGATCGACTGCGGCCGTATTTTGTTATGGGGCAAGGATGAACCGAACAAGCCCGGCTTCTTCCTCATGCTGTTGATTTTCGCGCCGTTGTCCTTTTTCATCGGCAACGTGATCGCCGGCACCCTGATCGGACGACCGGTTGAATTACTCGCGCTGGGCCAGGCCAACAACACCATCGGCGTCATCGTCCTGATCCTGCTGGTCTGCGTCGGCGCCACGCTGTTTTACTGGAATCGCGAAAAAATGGCGGCGCTGGAAGCCCGCAACGTCGTCATCGAAAAACAAGCCGTCCAGGCGCAGCTGCAAATGCTGCAGGCGCAGATCGAACCACACATGCTGTTCAACACGCTGGCGACGCTGCAAACCCTGATTTCCACCGAACCCATCCGCGCCCAGCAAATGCTGGACCAACTGATCCACTACCTGCGCGCCACGTTGTCGACCTCGCGCAGCGCCCAGACCACGATGGGGCAGGAGTTCGAACTGACCAAGGCCTATCTCGGCCTGATGTCGCTGCGCATGGGGCTGCGCCTGACCTACAGCCTGCAGCTGCCGGATGAACTCAGGCCCACGCCGATCGCGCCGATGCTGCTGCAACCGCTGGTCGAGAACGCCATTCGCCACGGTCTCGAACCCAAGGTGGAAGGCGGCGACTGCACCGTGCGCGTGACCGTCCATGACGGCATGCTGATCGTGAGCGTGTTCGACACCGGCATGGGACTCAATACCTCCACCAGCTACAACAAACCCGACAGCACCCATCTCGGCCTGGAAAATATCCGCGCCCGCCTCGACGCCCTGTACGGCCCGCTGGCGGAATTGACGCTCACGCACAATATCCCCGAAGGCGCCGTAGCGCAGATCACCATTCCCATGGCTGCGCTGTATCCCGATCCAACCCGATAATCAAGACCATCCGCGATGACCTCACTCCCAGCCCGCGCCCTGATTGCCGAAGACGAAGTCCTGCTGGCGACGGCCTTGTCCGCCAGCCTGCAACGCCTGTGGCCAGAACTGGAGATCGTCGGCTTCGCCGCCAACGGCATCGAAGCGGTGGAGCATGCGCTGGCGACGCAACCGGACGTCGTTTTCCTCGACATCAAAATGCCCGGTAAAAGCGGATTGGAAGCGGCGCGCGAACTGGCGGAAGAATGGCCGGAACAGCGTCCGTTTCCGCTGCTGGTGTTCGTCACGGCTTACGACGACTACGCCGTGCAAGCTTTCGAACACGCCGCCATCGATTATGTACTCAAGCCCGCCAACGACGAACGGCTGGCGAAAACCGTGGAACGCCTGCAAGCCCGGCTGGACCGAAGCGGCAAGTCCGGCAACCCCGGGAGCGAACTGGAACGCGTGCTGCAACAGTTGCGCGGCATCGCACCAACCCTCGCGCCGGCGCCCGCAGCGCAGGAGCGACTGCGCATGATACGCGCAGCCGTCGGCAATCAGATCAAGCTGATTCCGATCGAAGAAGTGATTTATTTCGAGGCCACCGACAAGTACGTCAACGTCGTCACCGCCGACAGCGAATCGCTGATCCGCACCAGCCTCAAGGAGCTGATTCCGCAGCTGGATCCCGACGTCTTCTGGCAAATCCATCGCGGCACCATCGTGCGTATCGCGCAGGTGCAATCGGCGCAGCGCGACGAAGCCGGAAAATTGTCGCTGCGGCTGCGCTCGCGTCCGGAAACGCTGGCCGTCAGCCGCCTCTTCACGCATTTGTTCAAACAAATGTAGGCATGGAGGTCATATCGGCTTGACCGTCATCAGATACAGAATCGCCAGCGGCAACAAAGTCGCCACCGAGCCGGCCACGGCCCAGATCGCCGCCAGCCGCCAATAACGCGCCGGGATCTCCGCTTCGCGCGGCAAGGGATGCAGCAAACGCGCCTGCGCCCTTTGCACCGGAATCAGGATGCCAACCCACAGCAAACCGGTGACGGCGAACAGGCCATAGGCCCAGCGCAGCCAGCCGGATGGCGTCAAGCCGTCTTCCAACGCCACCATCGCATGGCCCGCAGCCCCCAACACCAAGATGCCGCCGAATGTAAACACCACGTCGGCCCAGTTGGTCGTGCGCACGGCGAAACGGATCACGGCCAGATCGCGCGTGCGATCGGCCATGATTTTCCAAAATGCGGTGACGATGATGTTGCCGAGAAAGAGAACAACGCCGAGCAGGTGCAAGGTCTTGAGCAGACTGGGTGACATGACTATCCTCCGGATGAAAACAGGAGGCCAGTGTCGCCGGTCCCGCTCTACACACCAAGCGGAATGCGACGAAACGCTCCGGGTTCAGGACGAAATGCCGTTCAGAGGCGATGTTCGGAAAAGAAAAATGCCCGCCGGCCGATAGTCAATCATCAACCGGCGGGCATCTTCACAGCGAACGCTTAGTAACCGGCGTCGCGAATGGCCTCTCTGGTCGCGTGCAAGGCAACGTCGACATGACGCAAGGCATCGCGCTGCAAGCCGCGCACGCGTGGATCGTCTTCTTCATGCGCCAGATCCTGATGCGCCTTCTCCAGCGTCGCCACAGCATCGTGCAGGCGGCCGCGGCGGTCAGGATGCACATCGGCGCGTTCAGGGCGGAACATGTCCTTGCCCACGTCCAGGCCCAGTTACATTACATCACGCTCAGCCAGATCGATTTCGCGCAGGGCAGCCTGCTCGCTGCGCCCCATTTGCCAGTTATCGCCGGGACGATGATCGATCAGCCATCGGGCCTGATCCAGATCTGCCTTGGCATGCGCATAGAAAGGATGGCGACCGGGTTCGTCGGCATGCGCCGCAACAGCGGCAAACGCCGATGTAGTGATGGCTAGCGCCGTGAGTATTTTTTTCATGTTCGTTTTCATTATGGACTCCCTTGTGAATAACTTGCTGTATTACTTCCATGCCGTAGCGTTGCGGTTAACGTCCATAGTAGGGATCATGGCGATAATAGCCGCCATGCGGCGGTCCGACCGGCACGACAATGCAGGCAGACAAGGTGGTGGCGACAAGCACGCCGGCGATGGCGAGTTTGATGAGTTTCTTCATGACGTTCTCCCTGGATTTGTCAAAATCTGACGATGAAGCACAGCTTGCGCGCAAAGCGAAAGACGAGGTAATTCCCATCCGTATCAGGTGTAATCAATTATTTCCACTGCAATTTGGACGAATCGTCCCGCCGCCTGCCTCCATAGCCGCCGGGAAACCCATTCAATGTTGGCGCGCTGCGGTAAAATGTCCGTCTATATAAAATATGCCTCCCACAAAGCATCCATGAGCAACGAACTGAAAAACGGTCACACCCCGGCACCATCCACCAATTTCCTGCGCGGCATCATCGAAGCCGACCTCGTTTCCGGCGCCTATGCCGATCGCAGCGACAAGCAGGGCCAGGCCCTGCCGCAGGTCGTGACCCGCTTTCCGCCCGAACCCAACGGCTACCTGCACATCGGCCACGCCAAGTCGATCTGCCTCAATTTCGGACTGGCGCGCGACTATAACGGCCGCTGCCACCTGCGCTTCGACGACACCAATCCGGAGAAGGAAGACCAGGAATACGTCGACACCATCATCGACTCGGTCAAATGGCTGGGCTTCGACTGGGACCACAACGGCCAGCCGCACCTGTACTACGCCAGCAATTACTTCGACGTCATGTACGCCGGCGCGCAGGCGCTGATCCGCAAGGGCCTGGCCTACGTCGATGAACAAAACGCCGACCAGATGCGCGAAACCCGCGGCACGCTGACCGAACCCGGCACCGATTCGCCGTGGCGCAACCGCCCGGCCGACGAATCGCTGCGCCTGTTCGAAGAAATGCGCGACGGCAAACATGCCGACGGCACGCTGATCCTGCGCGCCAGGATAGACATGGCCAGCCCCAACATGAATTTGCGCGATCCGGCCATCTACCGCATCCGCCACGCCACCCACCACAATACCGGCGACAAGTGGTGCGTGTATCCGATGTACAGCTACGCGCACCCGATCGAAGACGCGCTGGAAAACATCAGCCACTCGATCTGCACGCTGGAGTTCGAAGACCAGCGCCCGTTCTACGACTGGGTGCTGGAGCGCCTGGCCGAAGAAGGTTTCTTCAAGAAGCCGCTGCCGCATCAATACGAATTCGCGCGCCTGAACCTGACCTACATCATCACCAGCAAGCGCAAGCTGAAACAACTGGTCGATGAAAAAATCGTCAGCGGCTGGGACGATCCGCGCATGCCCACCATCGTCGGCCTGCGCCGCCGCGGCTACACGCCGGAAGCGATCCGCCTGATGTGCGACCGTACCGGCGCCTCCAAGAACAACAGCTGGATCGACTACAGCATCCTCGAAGGCGCGCTGCGCGACGACCTCGACCCGAAGGCGCCGCGCGCCGTCGCCGTACTGCGTCCGCTGAAGCTGATCATCGACAATTTCCCCGCAGGCCAAAGCGTCGAATGCAGCGCGCCGGTCTATCCTCCCGCCCACCCGCTGCATGACAGCGAGCACCGCCTGTTCCCGATCACCAAAGATTTGTGGATCGAACAGGAAGACTTCATGGAAGTGCCGACCAAGGGTTATTTCCGCCTGTTCCCGGGCAACAAGGTGCGCCTGCGTTACGGCTATGTGGTCGAATGCACCGGTTGCGACAAGGATGCGGACGGCAACGTCATCGCCGTGCATTGCAACTACTTCGAGGACAGCAAGAGCGGCACGCCGGGCAGCGCCAACTACAAGGTCAAGGGCAACCTGCACTGGGTCAGCGCCGACCATGCGCTGGAGGCTGAAGTGCGCCTGTACGACCGCCTCTTCACCGACGCGCATCCGGACGCCGGCGGCAAGGATTTCAAGCTGGCCCTGAATCCGAACTCGAAGGAAATCATCACCGCCTACCTGGAACCGACGCTGAAGACCGCCGAAGCCGGCGCGATCTATCAGTTCGAACGCCATGGCTACTTCGTTGCCGACCGCGTCGATTCAGTGGCGGGCAAACCGGTATTCAATCGTGCGGTGACGCTGAAAGACAGTTGGGTCGCAAAGTAATACTTCCATCCATGTTCTTCACGCCGGCACTGCATCACTGCATATACAGCGCCGGCATTTTTATGCGGGTCAATGATGTTTGAAACAATGGAAATCAAGCGCTTCTCCTTCGGCACGGTCTACAAGATCCTGGCGATCGCCTCGGGTTTCTCGATGGTGCCGATCTCCATCCTGATGGGCCTGTTCGCCTTCTTCGGCGCCGAAACCATCGTCTGGAACGGCCAGCATCTGACCGGTCTGATGGGACTGATCGCCTCGCCTTTCGTCGGCATCATGCTGGCGCTGATCTTCACCGGCTTCCTCGGCACGCTGTTCGCCTGCGGCCTGTGGCTGTACTCCAAATTCCGACCGCTAGAAATTGAATTTCAAAAAAGCGAATTCCAGAAATATTCATAATTCAAAGCACGACTGCCTCACCTGCGTACGCGCGCCACGCGCATACCGGAAATACACCAAAGGAAAATCATGACCATCTCTTACTACGCTGCGTCCGTCCCCGTTTTCAAGCAAGCACTGAACGCGCTCAAGGACATCCTCAAAAAGGCGGAAGCGCACGCCACCGCCAAAAGCATCGACGCCGATGTTTTCCTCAAGGCCCGCCTGTTCCCGGACATGCTGAACCTGACCCGTCAGGTGCAAATCGCCGCCGACTTCGCCAAGGGCGTGCCTGCGCGTCTGGCCAATGTGGAAGTGCCGCCGTACGAAGACAACGAAGCCAGCTTCGCCGACCTCCAGGCGCGCCTGGACAAGACCATCGCCTTCATCGACGGCCTCAAGCCGGAACAATTCGAAGGCGCCGCAGGCCGCGAGATCGTGCTGCGTCCCGGTACGCCGAAAGAAAAGCGTTTCACCGGCGAAGCCTACCTGCTGCACTACGGCGTGCAACATTTCTTCTTCCACGTCACCACCGCTTACGACATCTTCCGCCACAACGGCGTGGAAATCGGCAAGGGCGATTACATCGGCACGTACTGATCTTTCAGCAGAAAGCGCCCGCTGTTTACGTCGGGCCTTCGAATGGAGTGTGGAATATCGAGAATCCTTCCGTCATTATTTGCGGAAGGATTTTTTTTGATGGGTGGACCTGCTCCGGAGCTAAAATGAGCATGCTTGTTTCCGCTGATGCCTCAGCAAAATCTGCTTGAGGAAGAAGCAATTTCAAATGTAATCAAATGCATCATCCGTTGGCGAACGAAAAATTCTCTGTATAGTGCGACTCTCCCAGAATCGAAAAAAGGTCACCAGATGAAACGCTTTTTCTACGCTTCCGCACTCGTCCTCGGCTGCCTCACGGCACTCTTGTCCGGCCCGGTTGCGGCACAAGTCAGCGTCGCCATCAATATCGGCGTACCTCCACCTGCGCCACGCTATGAAGCCCCTCCTCCGCCACGCGGTGGTTATATATGGGCACCCGGATACTGGAACTGGGATGGGTATCGCCATGTATGGGTGCAGGGACACTGGGAACGCATGCGCCGCGGCTATGAATACGACCGCCCCGAATGGCGTGAAGGGCCACGTGGATGGGAACTGCATCGCGGTGGCTGGCGCCGGGGTGAAGAACGACATCGCGAACATGACAACGACGATCGTGACGACGGACCGCGCTATCATTGCCCACCGGGGCAGGCGAAAAAGGGAAATTGCTGATCCGGGTATCGTCGACCGACAACCTGTCGTCTGACGACTGCACAAAGCGCGCCACAACGCTTTGTGCGCCTCTCCGACGTGGCGTCAGTATGACTCCTAGAAACGACTGGTGATCACCAGATCTTCAGCCACTTCAGCAAACCGACCGTGGCTGCGCCGAGGCCGATCATCACCCACATCACCATGGTGAACGAGGCTTCGTCATGCAACCCCGGCAAGCCGGCTACGTTCATCCCGAAGATACCCGACACCAGCGTGGCAGGCATCAGCAACGCGGTCAGAATCGACAAGGCCATCAGGTTGCGGTTCATCTGCTCCGACATCTGCGAAGCGATTTCTTCCTGCAGCAGTTTGGCGCGTTCGTACAGCGCTTCCAGGGTCAGGTGCAACTCATTGAGTTCATCGAGCGCGTGGTTGAGTTCCTCCAGCGCGGCGGTCGGCACCCAGGCCGGACGCAGGCGATTGAGCTGGCTCAGCAGGCGCCGCTCCGGCGTGATGTGGCGTCGCAATTCCGCCAACTGACGACGGATTGCACTAAGCTCGGCACGGTCTTCCGGTCGACGATCGGACAGCACCGACTCTTCGATGTCGTCCACCTTGTCGTTGAGCGAGGCGACGCGCGCATCGAAGCCGTCCGCCAGGCAGCGCAGCAACTCGGCGAACAATTCCATCGGGTTGTCGAACAGCGCGCCGTCGAGCACCTTCTGGCGCAGCATGTTGGTCGAACACAGCGGTTGCGTGCGCAAGGTCAGCAGGCGGTTGCCGTCGAGGAAAAAATGCAGCGCGCCCTTTTCGGTGCCGGTGTCGCCGATTTCCATCTTGAGATCGGCCAGCGTGCCGTAGGCGCCGTTGGCGGTGGTGTGCAGGCAGGGATGGGTATCGCTGCTCACAAGAAATTCCGCGATATGCTCGGGAATCTCGTCGCTGTTTTCCATCCAGTGGCGCACCTTGACGTCGGCGGTCTTGACGTGCAGCCAACTGAACGCGGGAGAAGCGACCTTGTTGGCCAGGATTTCATGCCATTTCAAAGGCGTGGCGCGTCCTTCGTCGAAACGAAATGCACAGATAAACCCCGCAGGCTCGTAGAGCAGATGTAAGGCTTGAGGCGTTTCTGGGGGATTATGCATGGCGCAGCGTACTCCACAAGGAAACGCCGGATTTTACCGATCGACTTTGACAATTTTGTGACAAATCGCCTGCAGACCGACCGTCACCTGCAGACCGCCTGCCGGTTTCCGATGTCACAACAGCATCAATAATTGTAGTTGCGATTGGCGTAGGCGTCGCGTGCCGCACCGCATTGTGCAATCTGATCCTTCTCCATGCCGGAGGTGCCGTTCATCTGGCACTGGTCGGAAACCGACTTGGCCTCATCGATATGCTGGCGGAAATAGGCGTAGTCCTTCTTGCCGGCAAAGGCGTCGCAGCCGGACAGCAACGGCGCGGCGATACACAGCAGTGCGAGGGAGTGTTTGAGAACGGTATTCATACGGCGTATTCCTGTTTTTTGAGTAATGGCGGCCGACATTGCCGCAATCGCCACTACGCATCGCCAGTCCCCTTCCCGGGTCCGATCAGATGCAATGCGACTGCAACGCATGAGTATAGTAAGTCGATAAAAATTGCTCAATGGAAATCTGACAAAATTCCCTTGAGCAACATGAATAACATGAAAACGCGACCATTAGGCCGCGTTTTTATGACCACAGGATGTCATCAGCCCCGCTTTTTCAACAACGCGTACAAAATGATCGCGCCGAAGGTGGCGGTACCGATGCCGCCCAGGGCGAAACCGCCCAGCTTCAGCGTGAAGTCGCCCGCGCCCAGCACCAGCGTCACCGCCGCCACGATCAGGTTGGTGTTGTTGGAAAAGTCGACCTTGTTCTCCACCCAGATGCGCGCGCCGGACACGGTGATCAGGCCGAACACCACGATCGACACGCCGCCCAGCACCGCGCCGGGAATCGTCAGGATCACCGCGCCGAACTTGGGCGAAAAGCCCAGCACGATCGCAATCACCGCCGCCACCACGAACACCAGCGTCGAGTAGATCTTGGTGACCGCCATGACACCGATGTTTTCCGCATAAGTCGTCACGCCCGTGCCGCCGACGCTGCCCGACAATATCGTCGCCAGGCCGTCGCCGATGAAGGCGCGTCCCATGTACTTGTCGAGATTCTGGCCGGTCATGGCGCTGACCGCCTTGATGTGGCCGAGATTCTCCGCCACCAGGATGACGGCGACCGGCGCCAGCAAGGCCATCGCCTCCATCTTGAACACCGGCGTCGCAAACGTCGGAATGCCGAACCAGGCGGCATTGGCGACGCTGCTGAAATCAATCGGTTTGCCCAGGCCGGCGCCGTTGGTCAGGATCGCGTAAATCACATAGGCCAGCAGCAAGCCGATCAGGATCAGCAGGCGCTGCACCATGCCGCGCGTGAACACCGCCACCAGGCCGACGCACAACACCGTGCCCAGCGCCATCCATGCATCGAAGTTATTGCCGGTCACGCCCTTGACCGCGATCGGCGCCAGATTCAGGCCGATCACCGCGACCACCGAGCCGGTGACCACCGGCGGCATCAGGCTCTCGATCCAGCGCGTGCCGATGGCGCCGACGAGGAAACCGATCAGCGTGTACACCACCCCGCACGCGACGATGCCGCCCAGCGCGACGCCGAGATTGATGTTGGGGCCATGTCCCGCATAGCCGGTGACGGCAATCACCAGACCGATGAAGGCGAAACTGGAACCCAGGTAGCTCGGCACGCGGCCGCCCACCAGCAGGAAGAACAACAAGGTGCCGACACCCGACATCAGGATCGCCAGATTGGGATCGAAACCCATCAGCAACGGCGCCAGCACGGTCGAACCGAACATCGCCACCACATGCTGCACACCCATGGCGACGGTCTGCGGCATCGGCAAGCGTTCATCGGTTGCGATGACCTGACCTTGTCCGTCGGAGGTGCTGCTGCGTACGCGCCACTGTGGAAAATAAGAACCTGCCATGAGTTTCCTTCCGGATGTTATTGGAACGCGCCGCCTGACAAATCTCATGAATCGAATAGACGGCGGCACGCCTTGTTATTGGATGACCGGGAGCTAGTGTATTGAGAGGCGGCAAAAATAACAATTGCCTGCAAGGTGGAAACGACCGAAATGGATAAAAAATTTACGGATACCGCCGGCGCTGCTTTTTCGCGGTGCAGATTTGCCGGCATGGGGCATCGCCTGCCCCAATTTGGCATGCGCCGACAATCGCCATCGGCGCGCACCGGCATCCGATCAGCGATAAAAAAAAGCGCACCGGCAAAGCGGTGCGCCGGCTGACGTGAACCTCTGTCAGGGGAAAACCGGAATATGCGGCTCGATACCCTTGAAGCTGGCTTCGGGATGGCGGCTGGCAATCAGCTCCTCAATCGCCTCAATGCGCTTGAACGGCACGTCGACCAGCAACAACACCTTGCCGGCTGCAATATCCGCATGAAAGTTTTTCAGCCGCGAATTGGGAATCGCAGCCGCCGCCATGCCCGACATCCAACTGCCCAGCACCGCACCGACGACGGTGGTGACCAGCACGGCAAACATGTTGAGCTGCACCCACTCGGGCGGAAACAACACCAGCCACAAACCGCCCGCCAGGCCCATCAGGCCGCCGGCCAGCAGTCCCATTTCGGCGCCGTGCGTGAGGTCGGTCTTGTGGAAGAAAGTCGCATCGGGCATGTCGTCCGGCAAGTCGCCGTCGCGCGCCCAGAAATGAATGCGCCGGATTTCGATGCGCGCCAGCAAGAGTTCATCGAGCATGCTGCGCGCACTGGAAATATCCGGCAGCATGAAGTACAGCCTTTGTCTGCCTAACATGATCGCCTCCTTGAGCAAGGCGCCACCAACCGCCGCGACATGGGAAAGCCAGGACCGGCGGTGCAGGCCCCTCTGCTTTCAGCATAGTCATTTGCACAATAAAGTACAGGTCCGGCTTGAAGGCTTTTCATGCGGCATGCGCGACGGGGCGGGACGAGTCACGCAATGCCGGCGGGAAAATGCAATAATCGAGACCCGCTTTTCCATCCCTACGGAGACAACAATGATTCTGGAACTTGCCGACATCCGCATTCAACCAGGCAAACAAGCTGAATTCGACGAAGCCATCCAGCGCGGCATCGCGCAGACCATTTCCAAGGCCAAGGGTTATCTCGGTCACAAGGTGCAAAAAGGCGTGGAAGCGCCGGAACGTTATCTGTTGATGGTGTACTGGGCGACGCTGGAAAACCACACCGTCGATTTCCGCGAATCGCCGGCCTTCACCGAATGGCGCGGCATCGTCGGCCCCTTCTTCGCCAGCGCGCCGCATGTCGAACACTTTGCCCTGTTGACCGAATCGACATAAAAATAGCAGCAAGATCGAGAGAATATCGCCGTCTGGTTGCACTCGATCGATAGAGCGCAACCGCTCCGGCGCCGCATTTGCTGTTGTCACAATCCCGTCATTGCAGCAGGTCATCATCCTGCCGCAATGACGATCCCATACGGCAACATGCGGGAACGCATTATGCGTGGGCTACTCTGACATGACCCGGCGTTGCAGTTGCCATTGACGCATCCCGGCATGTACATCATCGCGAACTCTCATCACTGATTTACCCGGACCTTATTGCATGAAGATTTTTACCCGCATCGCCGCGTTGTTCATCGTCGCCTGTGCGACGGCCTGCAGCGAGCCGCCGGACGATACGCACTTGCAGGAGCAGGTGATTTCCGGGTTTTACCAACAGCACCTGAAGACGCACACGCCCGGCATTCCCAATGCCGACGAACTCAAGCAACTGCAACCCTTCCTCTCGCAGGCGCTGTTCGCCTTGCTGAGCAAGGCGTCGGAAACCGAAGTCAAATATCACGCCGCCGCCGAACAACCGGTGCCACCGCTGGTGGACGGCGACCTGTTCACGTCGCTGTTCGAAGGCGCCACCTCGTTCAAGGTGGATAGTTGCGAGAGCGAAGACAACCGCGCCTCCTGCCAGGTGAAATTCCGCCACGCCGGCGCTAATGGCGGCGGCGACGAAAACTGGAAGGACAAGTTGTTGCTGATCAAGGAGAACAATCAATGGCGCATCGACGACATCGAGTTTCTTGGCAGCGGCCAGTCTTCTCAACGCGAATACCTGACCGACACGCTGGGCAGCATCGTGCAGGACTACAACTGACTCCCGATCGCCGGACCGCCTTCGCGGCCGGCGACGATACATCGCGTTCCCTCAGCGAAGACACAGCTGAACATATTGGAGAAATGCGTTGAAGAAATCCGCAACTTCTTCCGATAATCTCCCTGTCGGCAGCGCCGACGCGCTGAGGTAGGATAGATACCGCAACAGACGGACGCTGCAATCCGGGCGCGCGATGACCAGAGCAGTTTGATCGCGGTTGATTTATCATGTCGGATGTATTTCCTCATGGCAATCTGCAATCCGAAGACATCGACACCATGACAATACGACAATAAAACAAGCAAACAATGGACCTGGTTATCCGGACAGACATCCGCGTCGTCGGTCATCACGGCAACGCCGCCGCCAACGACGAAGACGACCAGGCCGGGGAGAAAAAGATCGTGAAGCAATTCGGCAATATTCTGATCCTTGCAGCAAGCCTGCTGATTGCAGGCTGCAGCGCCAGCCGCGAACAAGAGGCCAAGGACCTGGTCAACAGTTTCTACCAGACCCATCAATCCAACCGCCCTGTCGGCGCGCTATCGCTCAAAGAGCTGATCACCTTCCGCCACTTCTTGTCGGTACCCTTGTTCGACCTGCTCAAGGACGTCTCGGTGGCCGAAGAAGCGCATCTGGCGCAGACCGATAATCAGGCCCCGCCGCTGGTCGACGGCGACCTGTTCACCACGCATCCCAAAGGCGCCTCGACCTATCGCGTGCTCGGCTGCGAGGTCAAGGAAAACAACAGCACCTGCTCGGTCGAAGTGATCTACAGCGACGCCAAACTGCAATCGCCGTTCAAGTCGGTCGACCGCGTCGTGCTCGCACGCGATGCGCGCGGCTGGGTCATCGACAACATCGAATACGGCGGCGGCAGCGCCAACAGCGGCATGCATCAGGGCGACCTGCAAAAGAACCTGCAGGCGATCCTCAGCAAGAACGAACGACGCATCGTTCAGTAGAACTCATCATCCAGAATCGCCACGCGATCGGCAGCAATCTTCGCGTGACGGCGATCGTCGGTTAAAATCGCGGTGTCCCGGCCGGCTTCGGCCGCGCCTCGCCGCTCATCACCCATTGCTCAGCAATCACCGACTCTTCACTGTCACGATGTCCAATCACACCTTCCTCTGGCATGACTACGAAACCTTCGGCGCCCAGGCGCGCCGCGATCGCCCGGCGCAGTTCGCCGCGATCCGCACCGATGCCGAACTCAACGAGATCGGCGACCCGATCATGATCTACTGCAAACCGGCGCCGGATTTCGTGCCCGATCCGCAGTCCTGCCTGATCACCCACATCACGCCGCAAGACTGTCTTGAACGCGGCATCCCCGAATACCAGTTCGCCGCGCAGATCGAACAGGCCATGTCAGAACCCGGCACCATCGGCGTCGGCTACAACACAATCCGCTTCGACGACGAGATCACGCGCTTCATGTTCTGGCGCAACCTGATCGATCCGTATGCGCGCGAGTGGCAAAACAATTGCGGCCGCTGGGATCTGCTGGACGTGGTGCGCACCACCTATGCCTTGCGTCCCGAAGGCATCGCGTGGCCGAAGAAGGAAGACGGCGTCACGCCCAGCTTCAAACTCGAACATCTGACCAAGCAAAACGGCATTGCCCACGAAGCAGCCCACGATGCATTGTCCGATGTGCGAGCGACCATCGCCTTTGCGCGCCTGATCAAGGAAAAGCAGCCGCGCCTGTTCGACTTCTGTCTGGCCCTGCACAAGAAAGACCGCGTCGCCGCCGAAATCGGTTTGCCGACACCCAAGCCCTTCCTGCATGTGTCCGGCATGTTCCCCGCCGCGCAGGGTTGCCTCGCCGTGATGTGGCCGCTGGGCACGCATCCGACCAACAAGAACGAAATCATCGCCTGGGACCTGAGCCGCGATCCCGGCGAACTGACCGGACTGGACGTCGACACGATCCGCACGCGCATGTTCAGCAAGACCGACGACCTGCCCGAAGGCGTCTCGCGCCTGCCGGTCAAGACCATCCACCTGAACAAGTCGCCGATGGTGATCTCCAGCCTGAAAACGCTCACTGCGGCGCGCGCCGCCGAGTTCGGTCTCGACATCGACGCCGCGTTGCAAAACGCTGCCGCCGCGGCAGCCTTGCCCGAAATGGGCGCGGTCTGGGCCAAGGTGTTCCAGCGTCCCAAGGAAGCCGCGCCGGACGTGGACGAAGATTTGTACGGCGGCTTCGTCGGCAACAACGACCGCCGCCAGCTGACGCAATTGCGCGCGCTGTCGCCGCAACAATTGGCACAAGCGGCGCAGACGCGCATCACGTTCGACGATGTCAGGCTGGAAGAATTGCTGTTCCGCTATCGCGCGCGCAACTTCCCCGACACGCTGTCGGCAGAAGAAACGCAACGCTGGGAAGCCCATCGCGCCGCGCGCCTGTTCGACGGCGAAGGCGGGGCGCGCACTCTGGACGCGCTGTTCGAACAGATCGACCAGTTGTCCGAAAGCGTGGATGAGCGCGGCGAGGAAATCCTCGGCGCGCTGTATGACTATGCAGAAATGATTGCGCCGGAACGGTCCTGATCGGACGTATTCGACGACAGAACACGGCCTGGCTGCATGACTGGGTGTGTCCTCTGTAACGACATGGCGTCGGTTTATTGCGACGATGCGTCGCCTGTCGCCGGCAGCGCTTTGAGTTTGCCGATGAAGTCGCGCAACGGCAGTTGGATGTCTTCAAACAAGGGATGCTTGCGGTTTTTCAGCATGACTTCGGCGAACAGTTTGAGCCCTACCGCCAGCGAGGCGCTGGTGTCGGCGTCAAACTGATTCTTGCTCGCGAGCCTGTCGACGATGTGGAAAATATCGTCGTGATTGCCGGTTTCAAATTGCAGCGGCGCATGCTGCGTCTGGCTTTCCGAGGTCGTGGCCAGATGTTCCATGGTGATGCGATAACGATGTTCTCTCATTGCTGCTCCTTTCGTTTCGTCAATGAATGGATCAGGCGCGTTCGATGGCGACGGCGGCGCGGTCGATGATGTCGATGATCGCGTGCAATTGCTGCTGGTCGAGTTCGCCCTTGCCCAGTCGCGTGTGCAATGCCATTTTGAAATTCTGGATAGCGCGGCGCAGTTCCGGCGCGTCGGTGCCGCTGGCGCGCTGCTTGATTTCCAGACGCTGCAGCACGACGTCCAGCGCTTCCTTGTTCTGGTCCAGAAAATCCACGCCTTCCGCAGTCACGCGATACAGCTTCTTGCCGCCGTTTTCCGCTTCCACCGCGGCATATCCCAGTTCTTCCAGCAACGTCAGCGTCGGGTAGATCACACCCGGGCTCGGGCTGTAATCGCCGCCGACCAGCACCTCGATGGCTTTGATGACTTCATAGCCGTGACGAGGCTTGTCCTGCAGCAAATGCAGAATCACCAGACGCAGGCTGCCCTGCTCGAACATGCGCGGACCGCGTCCGCCTTCCCTGCCGCCGCGACCGCGGCCGCCTTCGTCAAACAATCCGCCGCCGTGATGCGCTCGTTCATGGCGATGATGCGTGG
Organism: Herbaspirillum sp. CF444; assembly: GCF_000282135.1. Lineage (GTDB taxonomy): Bacteria > Pseudomonadota > Gammaproteobacteria > Burkholderiales > Burkholderiaceae_D > Herbaspirillum. The sequence goes on along the minus strand of NZ_AKJW01000015.1, from coordinate 17,613 downwards.
GGCCGTGGTGGCCACCGATAAAACGTCCGAACATGATGTTCCTTTCTTGGTTAAGACGTTTTATAAGATATATCTTAGAAATTACTAAGTCAATACTTATCCAGGAATTTATTTTGCTGTCAACGATGCTCGGGAAGCAACAATGACCTGCGCTCACCACGCGGATCGGGGGCGCCAGGGCCCAAGCTCCCGCAGCGAGGTCTTGACACCTAACACTGTAAGTCTATAATTCGCAAAAGACTACCAGTGTTAGGTTTGACTTTCAAATACCGCGTCATTGTCAGCAACCGTCTTCTCCCGATCACTGGCTTATCAACCTGCCGACCCAGTCGGCCCGTACAAGGCTCGAATACCCATGACTGCAAAAATTTGGTTCATCACCGGTGCTTCACGCGGCTTTGGCCGCACCTGGGCGCAAGCCGCGTTACAGCGTGGCGACAAGGTCGTCGCAACCGCGCGAACCCTGGACAATCTGCGCGACCTTGGCGCGACTTACGGCGATCGCGTGCTGACCCTGGCGCTGGACGTGACGGATCGTGATGCCGTCTTTGCCGCTGTCGCCCAAGCGCATCGCCATTTCGGCCGGTTGGACGTAGTGATTAACAATGCCGGTTACGGGCTGGTCGGCACGCTGGAAGAAACCACGGAGGCGCAGGCGCGCGCGCAACTGGAAACGAACTTCTTCGGCGCCCTTTGGGGAATGCAGGCGGCGTTGCCGATCTTGCGTGCACAAGGCGCGGGGCACATCCTGACGGTATCCAGCATCGGCGCCATCACGACCTTCCCGACCGCCAGTGTGTACTGCGCGTCCAAATGGGCGCTCGAAGGATTATGCGAGACGCTGTCCAAAGAGGTCGCGGATTTCGGCATCAAGGTGACGCTGATCGAACCCGCCGGCTACGACACCGACTGGCGCGGCAGTTCCGCGCAACACACCAGCAAGCTGGAAGCCTATGCCGGTCTGCGTACCCAACTTGCCGCTGCGATGGGCAATCGGACCTTGGGCGATCCCGCGGCCACTGCCGGGGCCATTCTGGAGGTGGTTGATGCGAAGGAACCGCCGTTGCGCATCCTGCTCGGGGCCAATGCCGTCGACATCGCGGCACGCACCTATGCCGACCGGGTGGCTGTCTGGAAGCAGTGGGAGGAAGTATCCTGCGCCGCCCAGAACATGGCAGCCTGACGTTGAATTCTCGATCGGAGCCTACTCCCATGCATGAACGTGATGTCGATATCGATGACCTTGTGTCGGCGAGCCGGCGCACTGCGTCGGCCGTGACGGCAGGTCCGGTTGCCAGAACGCTGATCCGTTGGTTCATGCACAGCGCTACCGTCACGTCGGTACAACCGCTGTCCCATCGCTTTCGCTTGCTCGAACTGCACAGCGATGCCTTCAAGACAGCCGCTTTCACATGCGGCCAGAAGCTCCAGATTCTGGTGGGCCAGGGCCTGACCTCCCGCACCTACACCCCTGTTCGCTGGGACCAGTCACGCGGCACCGCGTCGATTCTCGTCTATACGCACGACGATGCCGGCCCTGGCGGCAGGTGGGGCGACACGGTGGCCTCCGGCGATACGTGTCAGGTGTTCGGCCCACGCAACGCCTTGACGCTGGCCTCCTTGCCCGCACCGCTGGTGTTGCTGGGCGATGAGACCTCGTTCGGCCAGGCGGTTTCCTTGCGGGAGGCGGCGCTGCATGCAGGAGGTGCTGTGGCGCCTCGCCATGTGTTCGAGGTCGCCTCGGTCGAAGAAGCCGAACAGGTCCTGCAAGCGCTCGGATTGGAGGCCGTTGCATTGCTGTCGCGCGCACCCGACGATGCCCACCTGGTCCAGGCGGACTCGCACCTGCGTGCGTGGGCGGCACAAGACTGCGCGTTTGTCCTCACCGGTCGCAGTGCATTCATCCAACGCATGCGACGCCAACTGAAGACGCTCAACGTACTCTCGAACCGGATCGTCGCCAAGGTGCATTGGGCGCCTGGCCGGAAGGGACTCGACTGATGCGCTCGCGCCGGAGGACGACGCAGCGATATCGCCATCATCGGCCGGGTCCAGCCGGGCAGACTACCCAGCTCCACGCAACTTCGACTTCAGTCCGGCCACGAGCAATTCCAGTCCCGTCGCAAATCTCGCGTCGAAGTCGGTATCGAACATCACGTCACGCGCCGCCAGACTCTGCGGATACTTTTCCTTGGCCAGCGTCACGAAAGCGGCTTTCCGCGCGGCGATGTCAATGCCCCCTTCCGGGCCGAGCGCCTGTTCTTCCATCACCAAGCCCAGGACGTAGTACAGCACGCTGAAAGCCGTGGTAGTGGCCAGGGCCGTGTCCGCGCCGGCCTGGACGCAAGCACCAATCATGGCCTCGCCCGTGCGCATCACATTGTCCGTCACCACATAGGTCCCGGCAAAAACACGCGCCCCGTCCCTGTGCGCCCGCAAGGCCTGACGAAGCTCGCCGGCCACTTGCCGAAGGGTCGCATCCCAGTCCTGGGTGGACGCGATGTCCCGCGCGACATCTTGAACCAGCGCATCTGCCATGCCATCGATCAGGGCCTGCTTGCTGTCGAAATGCCAGTACAGTGACGGCGCCTGAATCTGCAAAGCCTGAGCCAACTTGCGCATGCTCAGGCCTTCAAGACCGTCTTTTTCCAGCAGGGACAACGCGGTGGCAATGACTTGATCACGCTGGATTCCCATAAGATTTTCTCGTTGAAGTTTTAACTAACGACGTTAGTGTAGCACTCGAACAACTCCTGCCCCATCTCGACAACTCTGTACGTTGGCTTCGCCCTGAGCGCGTTTGACAGGGATGTGGTTAGCAATAAAAGTCGTTAAAAAACGAAACTTCTTGTTACGCCAAGTTTCCTGCGAACAGATATGGTTCGCTCAGATGTTTGGGGTGCTGCAAGTTTTTACAGTGATCGATGATCTTCACAGGGAGAAATAATGAAGTGGTTCTTTAATCTCAAGATCGCAAAAAAGCTGTTGCTGTCGTTTAGCTGCGTGTTGCTATTAACAGCAATCCTGGGGATTTTTTCCATCGTGCAACTTCAAAAAGTCAACGACGCCTCGACGGAAATGGCGACCAATTGGCTTCCCAGCATCAAGACGCTTGGCGACATCAAGCTCCTCCTTGCACGCTTGCGCAGCAACGAATCGCAAATGGCGCTATACGATGAAGATCAGGCTGCCATCGATACGCTGGGCAAAAGGACCGAAGAAGTTGTGAAGGACCTCAACGCAGCCCTCAAGCTGTACGAAACCCAGATATCCGAACCTGAAGAGCGCGCGCTTTATCCCGAGGTGCAAAAAAGGATGGCGGTTCTTCTTGCAGAACATGGAAAGATCGTCAACCTGATTTATGCAAAAAAAGTTGATGACGCCAAGAAGATATTTTTAGGTGCATCAAACAACGTCTATTTTGAACTGCTGCGCGATTTCGATAAGCTGACCAAAGTCAACGCCGACGGTAGCGATACCTCGTTACGCGATGCCAACGCGACCTTCCTCAACGCGAGAATATGGATCGTTGGAATATTAATCGGAGCGCTGGCGGCAGGATTCATGCTTGCCGTATTCGTTGCCCGCGCCATTGCGACGCCTTTGACGGTAGCCGTTGGCGTGGCAAAGCAAGTCGCTGCGGGTGATCTGACTGCACAAATTCGACCCGGCAGTCGAGATGAGACCGGCGAGTTGATGCGGTCACTGAAAGAGATGAACGACAGCTTGCTCAATATCGTCAGTCAAGTGCGAACAGGCACGGAAACCATTTCCACGGCTTCCGGCGAGATAGCTTCCGGGAATCTGGATCTTTCCAGCCGTACCGAGCAACAGGCCGGATCGCTGGAAGAAACCGCATCCGCCATGGAGGAATTGACGTCAACCGTGAAACAAAATGCGGATAATGCGCGTCAAGCCAATCAGCTGGCTGTCTCTGCCTCTGAAGTCGCCATCGCCGGCGGTATTGTGGTCGGCAAGGTCGTCGACACCATGGGCTCAATCAACGGCTCTTCCCGGCAGATCGCGGACATTATCAGCGTCATTGACGGCATTGCATTCCAAACCAATATCCTTGCCTTGAACGCAGCAGTGGAAGCTGCCCGTGCCGGCGAACAAGGGCGAGGCTTTGCGGTGGTTGCTTCAGAAGTGCGCAACCTGGCACAACGTTCGGCGGCGGCGGCAAAGGAAATCAAGGCTCTTATCGACAGTTCGGTGGCGCAGGTCGACCTCGGCAGCAAGTTGGTCGAAGAGGCCGGCAATACAATGAGCGACGTCGTCAACAGCGTCAAACGTGTTACGGATATCGTCGGAGAGATCAGCTCCGCAAGCCAGGAACAAAGTGATGGCATTGAACAAATCAATAAAGCCATCACGCAAATGGACGAGGTCACACAGCAAAACGCGGCCTTGGTTGAAGAAGCTGCAGCGGCAGCCCAGTCTTTGCAGCATCAGGCAGGCAGATTAACGGAAGTAGTCAGCGTCTTCAAACTCGATAGCCGCGGCATTGCAGAATCGACGCAAGCTTTTCCAACGTCTCGACGTACAGTCGACATCACTCCCCGAGTCCACGCTCTGCCGGAGTAATGTCTGTATGTCGTGAAAGTGTTGATTGACTAAACTTGCGTCCGGATTTCCCGGTCGTCGTTATTGAGGTTGAGGCTGCGGCGTCCTCTGCATCCACAGTTTGTCCAGCCCATTGTATTTAAGCCACTCTTCGCCGCCGCGCTGACGGATGCTGTCCGTCGCGTCGGGACTGGAAAGATCGATCACCTCGGTGTCGGTGATCTCGCCCTCGCTGGTATAGCGGAACGCCTTCACGACCGGCTTGGTCAACGCCACCGAACTCTGCCGGATTACCAGACCCAGTCGTCCAGACTCCATTTTCAGCAAAGAACCGATCGGATAAATGCCGAGCATCTTGACGAAGGCAGAGAGAATGGTCTTGTCGAAGTGGCCGGTCCACGTCGCCATTCGGGTGAGCGTCTCGGCAGGATCCCAGCCTTTTTTGTAGGGCCTTTCCGACGTTACCGCGTCGTAGACGTCGCAAATACTGGTCATGCGCGCGAGCAGTGCAATCCCGGCTCCGCTCAGGCCGTCCGGATAACCGCTGCCGTCCACTTTTTCGTGGTGGTGCCTGCACACGTCGGTGGCGTAGTCAGGGATGTTGGAGTTCTTGACCAGATGGTCGTAGCCGAGAACGGTGTGGCGCTTGACGACCTCGAACTCCGCCGGCGTCAGGCCGCCCGGCTTGTGCAAAATCTCCACCGGGATGAAGGCCTTGCCGACGTCATGCAACAACCCCGCCAGCCCGGCCTCCTTGCAGGCGACCTCGTCCATTCCCAGCGTGCGTCCCAGCGCCACCATCAGCGTGCAGACGGCGACGGAATGCATGTAGGTGTAATCGTCGGCGATCTTCAGGCGCACGATGCTTGTCAGTGCGCTGCTGTCGCGCAAGATCGATGCCGTGACCTGGGCGACCAGGTGCAGGCAGCGGTCCATGTCGAGAACCTTGCCCAGACGGACATCGCTGAACATGGCCTTGGTGGTGTCCTTGGCGCTTTCGCACAGCATGCGCGCCTGCTCCAGCTCGGCAAAAAAAGGATCTGCCTCAACGACGACCGGCGCCGCCTCTTCTGCCGCATTCGCCACTTCCACCTCGGTCGAGGGCGCGGTTTCTTCGTCCTCAACCGCCTCTTCGACGATATCCTTGCCCTGGTCGATATCGATCCAGCAATGCGAAATCCCGCTGGCGCGCGCCTGCTGCAAATGAGCCGCATCTTTCAGGAGGAAACGATTTCTCCAAAAAGGATGGTCGATCCAGGAAGCTTCGAAACCGCAGAAGTACATTCCCAGTTCAAGTTGTTCGACTTTTATTTTTTTCAGGCGGCTCATTTTTCTGCAATTAATCAGGCTATCAGGCGAATTATGGCGTCATTTTCTCCCAGACCAAAATTTTATTGTAAATATGAAAGTCGCGGCCGGATGTTGTTGCTGGACTTGCAACCTCCTTGGCGAACTTGCTCTTTGAAAAGACGCAAACCGACCTCGATGGCTCAAGACCGGGACATCCGCCGACTTCCTCAGGTGCCGACCCACCGGCCGGCGATCGCCGCCAGCTCAGTTTTTGCTCGCACCAGCGCCGCTTCGCGCTCTTCCGCGGCGCTGAACGTCAACGGCTGCGCATCGACGAAGGTCGGCGCGGCCACGCCGAGGAAACCGAACGCCGCGCGCAATGCCGGCGTCAGCGCATCCATCCCGCCCAATGGTTTGCCCGGTCGCAGATCGGCGCCGCGCGTGGTGATGAACAGCGCCTTGTCCGCCATCTTCCCGACGTAGCTGCCGTCCTCGCCGATCTTGTACGTCAGATTAGTGCGCACGATGTTGTCGATGAAGGCCTTGAAGGACGACGGCATCGAAAAGTTGTACATCGGCATGGCGAACACATAGGCGTCCGCCGCCAGCAGCCGCGCGCACAGTGCATCGGATGCTTCCAGCGCCTGCTGCATGGCCGGCGTGCGCTGCGCTTCGGGCGTGTAGGTGGCGATGGTGAAGAGTTCGTCGACGTGCGCCGGCGTGTCGACGCTGACGTCGAGATAGTCGACTTCCAGCTCAGGCTTGTGCGCCTTCAACAAGTCGATGAAGTGACGCGACAGCGCGCGCGAATTGGACCATTCGCGCTTGGCGCTGGCGTCGACGTGAAACAGTTTCATGAAACTTCCTTCTTCGCAATATTGATGGAGACCGCTCTCAGGCTGTTGCCGTCGCGGGAGTAATCGGCTTGCCGAAGCGCATCGAGCTGGTCAGCAATCCCTGTCGGAAATAAAAACGCTGCGCCAGTGCATTGGCCAGTCCGGTGTCCAGCACCAGCCGCACGCAACCGGCGTGTTCCGCGACCGCCGTCAGCGCATCCAGCAGGCGCGCGCCCCAGCGGCTGCCGCGCGCGGTCTCGGCCGTGACCAGGTCGTCGACATAGAGGAACTTGCCGTAGACCAGATTTTCCTGGAAACGATAACCCGCCAGCGCCACCGCCTGGCCGTCGTCGTCCCACGCCGCCAGCAGGCGATAGCTCTGCGTCTGCATGCGCGCGATGCGGTCGAGAAAATCTTCCTCGCCCTGCAAGTGCGGTCGCAGCTGCTTCATCACCGCGTAGCAGGAACGCAAGGTCTCCTGCGTGTCGGCGTGACGCAAGGCGGCGTCGCCCTGTTCCATGGCCTGCCGGTTCTGTTGCATAAATGTTCCTTTCCATAAAGCTGATCGAACCTGCATCTTAGTTAGCCGATGGCATAATGCACAGATCCAAGAAACGACATATGGACTAGTCCATGATAAAACCTTCCCTGCGCGCGTCATTGCCGCCGGATTTGCTGGCGCTGGATTCATCGGTCGGCGAAGCTTTTTACCGGCAGATTTACACCCGGTTCCGCAACGCCATCGCCGACCGCTTGCTCAAGCCCGGCGCCCGCATTCCCTCGGCGCGGGCGCTGGCCGAAGAACTCGGCGTCGCCCGCGGCACCGTTGAAGCCGCCTATTCGCTGCTCACTGCGGAAGGCTATGTCGAGACGCGCGGGCAAGCCGGCACGATCGTGACGCTGGGACTGAAACCCGGCGTGCATGCCACGCCGACGATGCGCCATCGCACCGTTGCAGCGCCCACAGCCGACTCGCCGGCACCGATATCCATGCCGATGCCGTTTCAGATGGGCTTGCCGGCGCTGGACGCCTTCCCGCGCAAAATCTGGTCGCGGCTGGCGGCGCGCTCGATACGCGCCACCGCGCCGGGCGACATGATCTACCCGCCTCAGGCAGGCGTGGCGGCGCTGCGCCGGGAGATCGCCACCTATCTGCAGTTGTCGCGCGGCGTCGCCTGCACGCCGGAGCAGGTGTTCGTCACCTCCGGCTATCGCGAGACGCTGCAGCTGATTACCGGCCCGCTGCTCAAACCGGGCGACAAAGTCTGGACCGAAGATCCCGGCTACCAGCCGACCGGACAAGTCCTGATCCAGGCCGGCATGACGCCGGTGCCGGTACCGGTCGACGGCGAAGGCCTGCAGGTTGCGCTGGGAATGCAGGAAGCGCCGCGTGCGCGCGCCGCCATCGTCACGCCGGCGCACCAAAGTCCGCTGTGCGTATCGCTGTCGTTGCAACGCCGCTTTGCCTTGCTCGACTGGGCCGCGCGCGCCAACGCCTGGATCGTGGAAGACGACTATGACGGCGAATACCGCTACGTCGGCCGCCCCCTGCCGGCGCTCAAGAGCCTAGATCGCGACGGTCGCGTGCTGTATGCCGGTACGTTCAGCAAGGTGCTGTTTCCCGGCATCCGCCTGGCCTACCTGGTCGTACCGGAGTCGCAAATCGAACGCTTCGCCGCCGCCGGCCGGACCATGTTCAGCGGCAGCCCGGTGCTGACGCAAAACATCGTCAGCGATTTCATCGCGGAAGGACATTTCGCGCGCCACGTGCAGCGCATGCGCAAGCTCTATGGCGAGCGGCGCAAGATCGCCGCCGACGGACTGGACGGCCTGCTCGGCACATACCTGCGCGTCGACCCGCAACCCGGCGGCATGCACCTGATCCTGCGCGTGCGCGGCAGGCGCTCGGACAAGGCGCTGGCGGCAGCCATGCGTAAGGACGGCATGTTCGTGCATGCCTTGTCGCAGCGCGCCGTCCGCTATCAGACGCCGCCGGCGCTGCTGCTGAGCTTCACCAATATCGACAGCGCCGCAACCATGGAGGCGCTGGGACGACGCATCCTGAAACTCCTCGAAGCCTGACCGCGACGCCGGCATCGGCGTCGCTTGCCTACATCGACGTCGCCGAACGCGCGGCCTGTTCATACAGGCCCGAGAGAATCCGGAGGAAGCGCGCCAGTTCCGCCAGTTCGAAGCTTTCTGCATCGTCGCCGGTCAGCCCCGACACCAGCAATCGCTCGCGGATTTCGTAGTAGCGCTTGCACAGATCCTGTCCTGCCTCATTGGTCGAATACAACACTTCCTTGCCGCGCCGTTCTGTGTTGACGAGACCTTGCGCGTGCAACTTCTTGAGCGAGTAGTTGACGATGTGCGCATCTTCGATGTTGAGGATGAAAGCGATGTCGGCCAGCTTCTTTTCACGCGCACGGTGATTGATGTGATGCAGCACCAGCACGTCGGTGGCGGTCATGTCCTTCATGCCGGCGGCGGAAATGCAACGCACTATCCAGCGGTTGAAGGCATTGCTCGCGATGATCATGCCGAATTCGAATTCGCTCAATTCCTTGCTTCTGCCCGAGGCCAGGTGCAATGAAGACACGATGGGCACCTTGCGGGTACTGCCTGGCTGGGCAAAATTGGCCTTCACGCCGGCCTTCACGCTTTTTTTGTCGGTAGGCATAGTTGATGTTGAATCTGCATTTTTAAAAAATGGATTGTCGATACTGCGCACATGGCGTCCCGTTCCGCCGGCTGTGCAGGCATTAGCCGCGCAGGCGACGCGTCGACGCCATACGCAGCAATCCACGCTTGTCGCCTTCCGGGACCTCCAGCGTCTTCAATTCCACCGGCGCCTTGCCGTCCTCCGCCAACTCGCTGCGCGGATCGATCTTGAAAATCGCCACCGCCCGTCCCAGCGCCACCGACTGGTCGTGCATGCTTTGCGTCGCGGCGGCGGCCTGCTCCACCAGCGCCGAGTTTTGCTGCGTCATGTCGTCGATCTGTTCGATGGCGTCGTTGATCTGGCGGATGCCGGCGCTCTGCTCTTCGCTGGCGGCCGAAATCTCGACCATGATGTCGGCCACGTGTTTCACGCTGCGCACGATGTCCTGCATGGTGTTGCCGGCGGCGTCCACCAGCTCGCTGCCCGCATCGACTTTCCTGACCGAATTCTGGATCAGGCCGGCGATTTCCTTCGCCGCCGAGGCGCTGCGTTGCGCCAGTCCGCGCACTTCCGCCGCCACCACCGCAAAGCCGCGGCCCTGCTCGCCGGCGCGTGCCGCTTCCACGGCGGCATTCAGCGCCAGGATGTTGGTCTGGAAGGCGATGCCGTCGATCACTCCGATGATCTCGACGATCTGGCGCGAGCTGTCCTTGATTTCCTTCATGGTGCTGACCACCTGGGTCACCACTTCGCCGCCCTGCATTGCCACCTGCGAAGCGTTGAGCACCAGTTGGTTGGCCTGGCGCGCATTGTCGGCATTGTGGTTCACGGCGTCGGTCAGCTCCAGCATCGAACTGGCGGTTTCCTCCAGCGTGCTGGCCTGCAGTTCGGTGCGCGCCGACAGATTCGCATTGCCGTCGGCGATCTCGCGCGCAGCGACGGAAATCGCATCGGAGCCGTCGCGCACCTGCGTCACCGCACTGACCAGGCCGTCGCGCATGTCCTGCAGCGCGGCCAGCAGTTTGCCGGTTTCGTCTTGCGCCGTTCTTTCGACGCGCACCGACAGATCGCCGCCGGCGACGCGCTCTGCGATGTTGATGGCGGCGTTGAGCGGACGCGTGATGCTGCGCATGACCGAATAACCGACCAGCACCGCCAGCAAGGTGGCGATGATCGCCATGGCGATCATCAGCACGCTGGCGGCGCCGGAGACATGCTCCGCCTCTTGCCCGGCCTGCTCCATGCCACGGCCTTGAAAAGCGATCAGATTGTCCAGCGCCTTGAAGTAGGCGGCCTGATAAGGGGCGATCTCCGGCAGGATGAGGTCGCGCGCCTGCTCCACCTGACCGTCCTTGACCGCCGCCAGGAAATTATTCAGCACGGGGGTGTACTGCGCTCGCGCGGCATTGACCGCATCGAGCATGCGTTTTCCTTCCGCGGAAGTCGTGTCCCCGGCGAGGCGTTTGAGCGTCTCGTCGATGACGCCGCCGGCGCGTGCAATGGCGTCCAGCTCGCCCTTGATCTCGTCGACGGTGCTCATGAACAGCAGGTTGCGCATGCTGCGCGCCGTTTCGTCGAGCGCGCCCTTGACGGTGTTCGCCATCACGGTGCGCGGATAAGAATCGTTGGCGATGCTGCGGATGTTGCCGTTGATCTGGTTCAGGCGGTATACGCCGATCACGGTCAGCGCCAGCATCAGCAAGATGACCACGCCGAAGCCGAGACCGAGGCGTTGTCCAATATTGAGGCGAGTCAGTTTCTTCATTTGCCACTCCCTTCGATTCGCAAATTTTTATTTGCAGAGTCCTGCGCGTTGCAATGCCCGCAATCCGGCTGCCTGGCCGGCGGCTTCCCTCAAGAAAGAATCCGTCGACTGCCATCGGGATACCGGCCCGACCACAATCGACAAATCTCAAAGCCGCCGGCAATCAGGCCCGGAGAACAAGGCCGCAAGCCGGGTGTTTTTCCAGGAGCCACCCGGCCCGCGCCCCGTCGCCGGAAGGACGCTTAGAACGTATGGCGAATGCCAGCGTTCCAGGCACTGTTGCCGCTACCTGCTTCAATCGAACTGCCCACGGTGTAATTCGCGCCGTTCTTGTTCGTGATGTGCGCATACATCGCATACAGGTCAGTACGCTTGGACAGGGCATAGCGGTAGCCCAGCGCATACTGATTTGCATCCTGGTTCAATGCGGTCTTGTCGTTCTTGTGGATGTAAGACGCCAGGAAGGTATGTTGCGCGCCAAACGGAACGGTCACGCCGACCAGCATGTCCGCGCTGTCGGTGGAAGCAACGACAGCACCGGTACCGTACTGATTGACCGTATTGCGCAGCGGCGAACTGTTGAGGCCTTTGTTGATGCCGTAGGCGGCATGCAACTTGACCGGACCAAAGTTATAGGTTGCGCCCAGCAAGGTGCTGCGGCCCGTACCCGTCTCGGTGGTTGTCGTATCGTTGTTGCGACCGTGGAAACCCAGGCGAACATTCAACGGACCGTTGGCATAGCCGACCGCTGCACCGATCTGGCTCGAGGCTTTGGTGCTTCCTGCGGTTTCGCCGAAGCCGTAAGCCAGTTCAGCCGTCACGCCGCCGAAATTCGGCGTGGCGTACTTGACGGTGTTGTCCATGCGGCTGGCGCCGTTGCCGGTATTCGGCATCAGGTTTGCAGCATCGCCGGCGTAGCCGGTGCCGAAAGGATCGACGGCCGACAGCACCAGGTATTGCGGCGTGTACTGGCGACCGGCGGTCACCGTACCGAAGCCGCCGCCCAGGCCGACATAGCTTTGACGGCCGAACAGCAAGCCGCCCTGTCCCAATGCGCCGGTGTCGTTCTGGAAGCCGCTTTCGAGCAGGAACAGCGCCGACATGCCGCCGCCCAGATCTTCGGTGCCCTTGAAGCCGATGCGCGAACCGCCGCTGATGCCGCTGGTCAGCTTGGTGACGTGGCCTGCAGAACCGCCGCTTTCGACCACGAGGCCGGTATCGATCAGCCCGTAGATGGTTACGGAAGACTGCGCCAGCGCCGGTGCTCCGTACATGCCGGCGGCGGCAAGAGCTGCCGCAGCCAAGACTTTATGTTTCATTGTGATTCCCCAATTGAATGAAAACGAAAAACCGCGTACCGGTCAAAGCTTGTGCGCGCCCTGCCCCTTGCCGGTACGCGCCTGCTCTTCGGCAACGGCAAGGCAATTGGCCTTTTGCCCTGCCGCTGTCAAAGAGAACTGCCGGACGTGCAACGCTTTTCTTGCGCTGCGCGCCGCCATTCTGTGGATGCCCTTGCTCCGAGTACGCCCTCAGGCGTGAGAGGTGCAAGGCATCAGCCGCTCGCGCGGCAAGTCGAATTTGTTGCTCCTGAATTCACGCAGGAAGGCGAAATCGGGACTGCTCTCGGCAATGAAGCCGAACGATGAATCCAGCACCCGCGGCGGCAGCCACGGATACGGCAGGAAGGAATGCAAGGTCGTCAGAAGATCGCCGGCGACATCCGCGATCAGCATCATGTGATCGATGCGGATGTGCATTTCGCTGACGCGCCACAACTGTTCCGGGTGATGCGTCGTCTGCCAGTTGTAATAGCCGCGGCCGATGCGCAGCGACGCCGTCTCTTCTTCCCGCATCAGCACCAGCCACGGCAGTTGCTCGATGCGCTCGCCGTCCACCTTCAGGTCGTCGCAGACGTAGTACGTGCGGCAATGCGTAAAGCGCGTCGCGAAATCCGTCACCAGCGTCTGTGCGATGCCTTCGGCGCCCACCACCAGCGGCGGAAAAGCCACCGCATTGGCGGAGGTGGAGATGCTGAGCACGGCATTCGGCTCGTAGATGTCGTGGATCAGTGAAGGACAGCATTTGTCTTTTGCATGGACGTACGCTTCCAACAGGGATTTATGCGTCAACATAAAATTCCTTGGTTCATGACGGACATTCCCGTCGCTTGGGGATCTGCAGCGGCCACGATCGCGGTCGCCGCTTCGGTAGTGTTTACATGGCTATTCGTTGAGTCGGTCGGTAACGAACATCTTGCCGGGAGCATGTGTGATGCAGAACGGCAGCTTGCTCAGTTCGGCGACGTATTGCGGCGTCACGCCGCAGGCCCAGAACACTGGCAACTCGTCGTCCATGATCTCGACCGCGTCGCCGAAATCGGGATGCCTCAGATCGGCGATGCCGATGGCGTGCGGATTGCCGATGTGCACCGGCGCACCGTGCACCTGCGGCAGGCGTGCTGTGATTTCCACCGCGCGTGAGACGTCGCGGCTCTTGACCGGACGCATGCTGACCACCGCGTTACCGGTGAAGCGCCCGGCCGGCACGCATGGCATGTTGGTCTTGTACATGGCGACGTTGCGCTGCTGCTCGATGTGACGCAGGGGAATCCCGCCCTCGATCAGCGCGCTCTCGAAAGAGAAACTGCAGCCGATCAGAAAGCTCACCAAATCGTCGCGCCAATATTCGCTGATGTCGGCGACTTCCCTGGTCATCACCCCGTTCTCAAAGATGCGATAGCCCGGCAGGTCGCTGCGCAAATCCGCACCGGGCGCCGTACGCGGCTCGACCGCGCCGGCCTCCAGCACTTCCACCAGCGGGCAAGGCTTGGGATTGCGCTGGCAGAACAGCAGGAAGTCGAAGGCATACTCCTTCGGCACGATCATCAGGTTGGCCTGCACGTGATTGTCGGCGTAGCCTGCGGTCGGTCCGTCGAATTCGCCGCTACGGCATAGCGCGCGCAGGTCGGCGGCGGACAGGGCATCGTCGAAAATTGCCATGTTCATCTTCATCTCACAGTCCTCCGAGGTAGGCCTTCTTGATGTCTTCGTTGTGCAGCAGCTCGTCGCCGGTACCTTGCATCACGATGCGGCCGGTCTGGATCACGTAGCCGTAATGCGCAATCGCCAGCGCCTTGTGCAGGTTCTGCTCCACCAGCAGGATCGACACGCCTTTGGCGTTGACCTGCTGGATGGTGTCGAGCACCTTGGTCACGAACTTGGGCGCGATGCCCCACGACGGTTCGTCCAGCAGCAGCAGGCGCGGCTTGGCCATGAGGCCGCGCGCGATCGCCAGCATCTGCTGCTCGCCGCCGCTCATGGTGCCGGCCAGCTGGTGACGACGCTCCTTGATGATGGGGAAGGTGGCGTACATGTCTTCGATCGACTCGGCGATCTCGTGCTTGTCGCTGCGCGTATAGGCGCCCAGCTCCAGGTTGCGCTGCACGGTCAGGCGACCGAACAGGCGGCGGCCTTCCGGCACCAGCGACAGGCCGAGGCCGACACGGTCGAAAGCCGGCACCTTGCCGATATCGGTGTTGTCGAACACGATGCTGCCGTCGTCGACTTTATTGAGGCCGGCAATCGCGCGCAGCGTGGTCGACTTGCCGTTGCCGTTGCCGCCCACCAGCGCCACCAGGCTGCCCGGCTTGACGTCGATATCGACTTTGGACAGGGCCAGCACGCCGTCGTAGCTGGCTCGCAGATTTCTCACCTGTAGCATCATTCATCTCCCAAATAGGCGGCGATCACATGCGGATCGTTGGATACGTCCTGCGGCGAACCGTCGGCAATCTTCTTGCCGTAATCGAGCACCACGATCTGGTTGGCGATCGGCATGATGCCTTCCAGCACGTGTTCGACGATCAGGCAGGAAATACCCTGGTCGCGGATTTTCAGCACCACGTCGACGGTCTCGCGCACTTCGGTCGGATTGAGACCGGCCATGACTTCGTCCATCAGCAACAGCTTCGGCTTGACCGCCAGCGCGCGCGCCACTGCCAGGCGACGCTGTTCGCTGATGGTCATGCTGCCGGCCGGCTTGTCGGCGAAGCGGCCGAGGTTGACGAAGTCCAGCAGCGCTTGCGCGGTGCGACGTGCGGCGCCCACGCCACGCTCGTTGAGGAAAACGCCGACCATGACGTTTTCCAGCGCGGTCATGCTGGTGAAGGTGCGCGCCACCTGGAAGGTGCGGCCGATGCCGACGCGGGCGCACTGCTCCGGCGTCATGCCGGAAATCTTCATGTCCTCCAGCCAGATGTCGCCGGTGGTCGGCGGCGAGTAACCGGCGATGCAGTTGAACATGGTGGTCTTGCCGGCGCCGTTGGGGCCGATCAGGCCGACGATTTCACCAGCCTGGACCGTGAAGGAGATATCCTGGTTGGCGGTCAGGCCGCCGAACTTCTTGTAGACGTTTTCAACGCGTAGCAGACTCATTTGGACTCCTCCTTTGCCGCTTTTTCAGCTTGCGCCTTGACCGCTTTGCGGCGTGCGAACGTGCTCTTGATGTAGCCGAGGATGCCGTTCGGGTAATACACCGCGATGACGATGATCAGCGCGGCGTAAATGATCAGGTCGGTGCCGCGGCCGGAGCCGCCGAACATGGTGCGCGTGCCTTCTTCAATGGCGGTCAGCAGGCCGGCGCCGACCAGCGGGCCGAACAGGGTGCCGATGCCGCCGAGGATGGAGACCAGCGCCATCTTGATCGACATGCCGGTGCCGAGCACCGAGGCCGGATCGATGTACAGCTCCTTCTGTGCATACAGGCTGCCGCCCATCGCCGTGAAGAAACTGCTGACGGCGAACGCGATCTGCTTGTACTTGCTGAGGCTTACACCGAGGCTGCGCGCTGCATCCGGCTCATCCTTGATGGCGCGGAAGTAATAACCGAGGAAGCTGCGCTCAATGATGAAATTGGCCAGCAGCGTGAGCAGCAGCAGACCCAGCGCGATGTAGTAGTACGGCTCCTTGCCGGCAAAGATCATGCTGGCCCAGCCGCCCTCTCCCATCGGTATCGTCAGGCCGACGGCTGCGCCGGCGAAGTCCCAGTTGGTGAAGACGATCTGGATGATTTCCGCCACCGCAATCGTGGCCATCGCAAAGTAGTGGCCCTTGAGGCGGAAGCAGGACCACCCGATCACCAGGCTGACCAGCGCGGCGATGACGCCACCGACGATCATGGCGATCCATGGATTGATACCGTAGATCGAAAACAAAATCGCCGAGGTGTAAGCGCCGATGCCGTAGAACGCGACATGGCCGAGCGACACCTGGCCGGCATAGCCGCCGACGATGTTCCAGGCCACGCCGATCTGCGCGGCCATCAGAATCAGGATCGCCAGGTTCTGATGCGACGGGCTGGTGATATAGAGCGGCAAGGCCAGCGCCAGTACGAGCAGCGCGACCAGCAAGGCGTGGATCTTGTTAAAGCCGCCGGTTGACGCGCCCGGCGTCAGCGGCAGGCTGGAAGTTGTTTTGAGCATGGAATCCTCTCTGAATAAATATCGTGGTCAGGCTCAGGCCTTGCCCATCAATCCCTGCGGACGGAACATCAGCACCGTCAGGAACAGCACCAGCACGATCGCCATCTTGTATTGCGGTCCCAGAAAGAGACCGCCCATCACTTCGATCACGCCCACCAGCACGCCGGCAATCAAGGCGCCGACCACGCTGCCGAAGCCGCCCAGGTTAACCACGACGAAAGCGATCAGAATGAAGTTGGCGCCGACTTCCGGAAAGATCGGGAAGAAGGTCGACAGCAACGCGCCCGCCACGCCGGCACAAGCGGCGCCGACACCCCAGGCCAGCGCGAACATTTTTTGCGAATCGATGCCCATGAGCTGCGCCGCTTCCTTGTCGGCCGCGGTCGCTTCGAGCGCGGCGCCAAGCTTGGTGCGCGTCAGGAACAGGTAGATCACGGCGGTCACGATGATCGCGCCGAGGCCGGCGGTCAGCTGCGGCGAACCGATCTGGATGCCGCCGATCGAGACGTGGCCGGCGACCATCGAGTTTTCGACGGTGCGGAAATCGGCCTTCCAGAAAAACTGCGCGATGCCGCGGAACAGGATCATCAGCCCGAAGGTGGTGAATATCTGCGACACCATCGGCGCATTGGTGATCTTGCGGATCACCAGCTTGTACAACACGGTGCCCAGCGCGAACAGGAACAAGGCTGTCAGCGGCAAGGTGAAAATAGGATCCAGCGCATACAGCGCGAACAGCCAGAAGCTGGAGTACATGCCGAACATCAGAAATTCGCCGTGCGCGAAATTGACGATGTCCATGACGCCGAAGATCAACGTCAGACCAATCGCTACGAGCGCATAAATCAGTCCGATCAACAAACCGGACGCCAGGGTCTGCACCAAAATTTCCCAAGTCATAAATTTCCCCTTAACGATATTTACGCGCCGTAAATACCTGCGATAAAAATTGAATCCGAATGGCGGGCCGCCGCGCTATTGCACTATTGCGCTGTTGATCCGGTTGCGGCGGCCCGCC